>NZ_CP088156.1:4212727-4814545 GCF_021088345.1 Bradyrhizobium ontarionense
GTCGTCAAGAAATTCGAGGCCAAGACCGGCATCAAGGTCGAGCTGTCGCAATATGCGATCCAGGACATGATTCCGAAGACGGTCGCAGCGCTGGATTCCGGCACGGTGCCGGACGTCGCCTATGCCGACACCTACGACGTCCAGGCCCAGGGAAAGTGGGCGTTCGAGGGCAAGCTCGAGGATCTGACGGACATCCTGGAGCCGATGAAATCGGCGTTTGCTCCGAACACGATCGAGACCGCCAATCTCTATAACAACGTCACCAAGAAAAAGGCCTATTACGGCTTCCCGCTGAAGCAGCAGAGCATGCACGTCCAGATCTGGGGCGACCTGCTGGACAAGGCCGGCTTCAAGGCCAGCGACATCCCCACCAAGTGGGAGGACTACTGGACGTTCTGGTGCGACAAGGTGCAGCCGGGGATCCGCAAGGCCACCGGCCAGCGCATGTACGGCGTGGGCCAGCCGATGGGCGTCGAGTCGACCGACTCATTCCAGTCCTTCTACACCTTCATGGACGCCTACAACGTCAAGCTGGTCGATGACGACGGCAAGCTGCTGGTTGACGACCCCAAGGTGCGTGACGGCCTGATCCACGCGCTGAAGGACTATACCGACACCTACATCAAGGGCTGCACGCCGCCCTCTTCCACGACCTGGAAGGACCCGGACAACAACGTCGCCTTCCACAACAAGACGATCGTGATGACCCACAACTTCACGATCTCGATCGCCGCCAAGTGGTTCGAGGACTCCACCAACCCCGCGCTGACGCCCGAGCAGCGCGCAGCCGGCAAGAAGGCCTATGAGGAGGACATCATCACCGCCTCCTTCCCCAACAAGCCCGACGGCACGCCGATCAAGTATCGATCCGACGTCAAGACCGGCCTGATCTTCGCCAATGCGCCGCACAAGGCGCAGGCCAAGGAGTTCATCAAGTTCCTGATGCAGGAGGAGAACCTCGGCCCCTACGTCGAGGGCGCGCTGGGCCGCTGGTTCCCGGTGACATCAGCCGGCCAGAAGAGCCCATTCTGGCAGGCCGACCGTCATCGCAAGGCCGTCTACACCCAGTTCACCGGCGGCACCACGCCGTTCGACTTCACCAAGAACTACAAGTTCACGATTCTCAACAATGAGAACGTCTGGGCCAAGGCGATGAACCGCGTGGTCAGCGAAAAGGTGCCGGTCGAAAAGGCCGTCGACGAGCTGATCGCGCGGCTGAAGGAGGTCGCCGGCTAGTGTTGCGGCGCTGACATTCGTCTGCGGGTATTCGCCGCGGCGGTACACAAGCGAATGTCAAAGCCATCGTACTGGTCTACAGTTCTTGCGATCATGATCGAGTGCCGGCCGCAGGGGATGCGGCCGGTTTGGCTATAGGCGGGAAGAGACGACCATGGCGATCACGCTCTCAGCTTCCGATTCCGCGCTCGCAGAGGCGCCGCGGCCGGTCCTGCTGACACCGTCCCAGGTGTGGGGCATCGTCATGCTCGCGCCCTATCTGCTCGTCTTCCTCGCCTTCGTCGTCTACCCCGTCGGTTACGGCCTCTGGCTGGCGCGCGAGCCGGCCAGCTATGTCGCGCTGTATCACGATCCGATCTTCGCGCGCGCTGCCGTGAACACGCTGATCTTCCTCCTGGTTGGCATCAATCTGAAGATGCTGATCGCGCTGTTCCTGTCCGGCTTCTTCGTGCAGCAGCGCGGCTGGATCAAATGGCTGTCGGTCATCTTCATCCTGCCCTGGGCGGTGCCGTCGATCCCGACCATCCTGTCGGTGCGCTTCATGCTCAATCCCGAATGGGGCATGGTCAACCACCTGATCTTCAACCTCACCGGCGATGACGGCCCGAACTGGCTCAACGACCCGACCATCGCGCTGTCGATGGCGATCGGCATGCACATCTGGAAGTCGCTGCCGTTCTGGACCCTGATCCTGATGACCGGACGCCTTGCGATCTCGCACGATTTGTTCGAGGCGGCCGAGGTCGACGGCGCCACCTGGTGGCAGAAGTTCCGCTACATCACCTGGCCGTCGATGCAGACGCTCTACATCACCTGCACGCTGCTCTCGATGATCTGGACGCTCGGCGACTTCAACAGCGTCTACCTGTTGACCGGCGGCGGGCCGGCCGATCTCACCCATGTGCTGTCCACGCTCGGCATCCGCTATCTCAGGCTCGATCAGCTCAGTCTCGCAATGGCTTCGATCGTCTGCGCGATGCCGCTCGTGCTCCCCCTGGTCTATTTCATGATGAAGCGGTTGTCGCGATGAAGCTCCCAACCCTGCGCGAAGTCGGCATCGAGGCCCGCCTGCTGCTGATCGGCATTCCCGTCTTCATCTGGACGATGATCCCGATCTATCACATGTTCCTGTTCGCGATCTCGCCGAAGGAGGACGCGTTCTCGGGTAAGCTGTGGCCGGACCATCCGACCTTGCACAATTTCTCGATCGTGTTTCACCAGCAGCATTACTTCCTGCGCGACTTCTGGCTGCAGTTCGGCAATTCCGTCGTGATCGCGGTGGCGGTCGGCGCGCTGACCCTGGTGATCGCGACCTGCGCGGCCTATGCGATCTCGCGCCTGCGCGTGCCCGGCAGCCGGGTGGTGATGAACCTCGCGCTGTTCACCTATTTCATTCCGGCGGCGTTCCTGGCCGTGCCGATGTACCGCACCATGGGCAAATACGGCCTCCTCAACAATCACTGGGCGCTGATCCTGGCGATGGTGACGATCGCCTCGCCTTACGCGATCTGGGTGCTGAAGCAGGCGTCCGACAAGCTGCCGGTCGAGCTGGATGAAGCCGCCGTCATGGATGGCGCGAGCCCGTTGCAGATCTTCCGGCTCGTCTACGTACCGTTGATGATGCCCTCCCTGGTCGCCATCGGCACCTACGCGGTGTTGCTGGCCTGGAACGAATATCTCTACGCCTTCCTGCTGCTGTCGAACGACAAGGAGATCACGCTGCCCGTGGCGCTCGGCAACTTCCTGGCCGCCGACGATTCGCCATGGGAATTGCTGATGACCACCGGCTTCATCTATGCGCTGCCGCCGGCCGCGGTGTATTATGCCTTCAAGCGCTACATGGTGGGCGGACTTACCGCAGGCGCGGTGAAGTCGTGATGGATCGATGAGCGTCGGATTTCAGCAGGGTCGCTTCGAGGATGCGTCGCGCCCAAACTGGGATGGCGATAGGCCGCGCCCACTGAGCTGGGCCGCCTGGTATCCCGCCGCTGATGGTGCCGTCGGAGACGCACTCGCGGTCACGCCCTGGCCGCAGGGTTGGTTCAAGGCGGGGTCTGCCGCTCCGGACGCGCCGCTCGACATGGCCCGCCCCCTCTATCCTCTCGTCGTGTTCTCGCACGGCACCGGAGGCCACGGCCGACAGTTCGAATGGCTCGCGCGCGATCTGGCCAGCCGCGGCTTCATCGCCGTCGCCGTGAACCACCACGGCAACACCAATGCCGAGCCGTACCGCGCCGAGGGCTTCCTCTGCTCCTGGGAGCGGGCACGCGACCTGTCGTTCCTGATCGACAGGATCGAGACGATCGACATGTTTGCCGGCCGGATCGATGGCGAACGAATCTTTGCCGTCGGCTATTCGCTGGGCGGCGTCACCGCCACCGCGCTGCTCGGCGCCATCATGGTGCGCTCGCCGTTCGAGCCCGGCGCCAATCTCGGCCGCGGCCCGCGCGAGTTTCCCGACCTCGTCGATCACCTGCCGCGCCTCATGGCGGAGAGCCCGATCTTCCGCGACTCCTGGGCGCGAATGTCGGCGTCGTATCACGACCCGCGCATCAAGGCGGCGCTGCTGCTGGCGCCGGGACGCTCCGTGCAGGGGTTTTCAGAGGATAGCGTCGCCTCGATCAACGTCCCCACGCGCATCATGGTCGGCGGCGCGGATGCGCTGCTGCCCGCCGCGCGCTGGCTGCATGAACAATTGCCACAGAGCACGCTCGAGCTCGTCGCTGACGAAGCCGGTCACTACGTCTTCTTGCCCGAGAGCACCGAGCTCGGCCGGCGAAGTGATCCGGCCTGCTGTGTCGATCCACCGACAGTCGATCGCGGCGCGATCCATCGCAAGGTCATCGCCGTAGCTGCAGAGTTGTTCTCGCGTTGATCGTCACCCCCGCGCTCCACCGTCATTGCGAGCGAAGCGAAGCAATCCAGGGCAACGACGGGACTCTGGATTGCTTCGCTTCGCTCGCAATGACGACCCGCTATAGCGGAGCGGCGCTCTCGCCGCGATCGCTCGACAGTTTCGAGGCCAGCGACGCGACCACGATCACGATGGCGATCACGCCGATGACCAGCGTGCAGATCGCATTGATCTCCGGCTTCACCCCGAGCCGCACCTCGGAATAGATCCGGATCGGCAAGGTCGCCGAGCCGGGTCCCGTGGTGAAGCTCGCGATCACGAGATCGTCCAGCGACAGGATGAAAGCTAGCATCCAGCCTGCGATCACCGCGGGCGCGATCAGCGGCAGGGTGACCAGCGCGAACGCGCGCAACGGATCGCAGCCGAGATCCATCGCGGCCTCCTCCAGGCTCCGGTCGAGCGAGACCAGCCGCGACTGCACGACCACGGCGACGAAGCACATGGTCAGCGTGGTATGCGCGATCGTCACGGTCCAGAAGCCGCGCTCGGCATCGAGTGCCACGAACAGCAACAGCAGCGACAGGCCCGTGATCACTTCGGGCATCACCAACGGCGCGTACAGCATGCCGGAGAACAGCGCACGGCCGCGAAAGCCCTGCCCACGCGACAGCGCCACGGCGGCAAGCGTGCCGAGCAAGGTCGCGACCGTCGCCGAGGTAACGCCGACGCGCAGGCTCATCCAGGCCGCATCGATCATCGCACGGTCATTGAAGAACTCGTGATACCAGCGCAGCGACCAGCCGCCCCACACCGTCACCAGGCGCGAGGCGTTGAACGAGTAGATCACCAGGATCAGGATCGGCAGATAGAGGAACGCGAACCCGAGCGCCAGCGAGGCGACGTTGAACCGCGACAGGCGGGAGCGTTTCACAGCCATCACCTGCCCTCCTCCAACTGCCGGCGCTGCAGCCGGTCATAGAGCAGGAGCGGAAGCAGCAGCACCACCAGCAGCACCACAGCGAGGCTCGAGGCCACCGGCCAGTCCTTGTTGGTGAAGAATTCGAGCCATAGCGTCTGGCCGATCATCAGCGATCTCGACCCGGCGAGCAGATCGGGAATGACGAACTCCCCGACAATCGGGATGAAGCACAACAGGCAACCGGCGCCGACGCCCGGCAGCGACAGCGGAAAGGTCACCAGCCAGAAGATCTCGCGCGGCGAGGCGCCGAGATCGGCGGCGGCCTCCTCCAGCGCGGGCTCCAACTTCGTCAGCGTCGCAAACAGCGGCAGGATCATGAACGGCAGATAGGAATAAACGATGCCGACATACATCGCGCTGTCGGTCGACAGCCACACCACCGGCGTGGACACCAGATGCAGCGCCAGCAGGATCTGGTTCAAGAGGCCGTCATGCTGCAGGATGTTGACCCAGGCATAGATGCGGATCAGGAACGAGGTCCAGAACGGCACGATGACCAGCATCATCGCGATGCCCTGCCAATGCCTGGGCAGCCGCGCCATGCCATAGGCAATGGGATAGCCGATCAAGAGCAGGATCGCGGTCGACGTTGCCGCAACGACGACGCTGCGCAGATAGGACGCGAGATACAAATCGTCCGACAGCAGCAGGCGGAAATTGTCCAGCGACAGCGCCGCAAAGGCATCGCGGAGCGACGATAGGCCTTCCGATGGGGAGAATAGCGGCGTGTAGGGCGGCTGCGCGATCGCGGTCTGCGACAGGCTGATCTTGGCGACGAAGGCGAACGGCACCAGGAAGAACAGCGCCATCCAGACATAGGGCGCGATCGCGGCGAAGCGGGCCGGGCGCGAGAAGATGCGACGTGCGCTCATCGCTCCAGCACCACGCAATCGTCGGGCGTGAACCAGGCCACGACCCGCTGGTTCAGCCCATAGCCGTCGGCGTCGAGCCGCGCGGTGTTGGCCTGCGAGGCATGAATGAGAGCGCCGCCATCGAGCTTGATCTTGTACACGGTCTTGCCGCCGAGATAGCTCGTGTCGGTGATGGTGCCCTCGACGCGATTGATCGCGGCCGCAGCCGCCGCATCGGCTGCGGGCCCGCGGCGCGCCAGGCGGATCTTCTCGGGCCGGATCGCCACGGCGACCTTGGTCTCGCTGGTCGGAGCCACGGGCTGCGCCGCAATCAGCTCGCCGGCGCTGGAGGTCGTCACCCTGAGCCGGTACGGCTCCCTCGCGATGACCTCGCCCTCGAACAAATTGATGTCGCCGACGAACTGCGCCACCCAGCGCGACGCCGGCTCTTCATACAGACGGCGCGGCCCCGCGACCTGTTCGAGCCGTCCGGCGTTCATCACGCCGATCCGGCTCGCCACCGTCATGGCCTCTTCCTGATCATGGGTCACGATGATGAAGGTCATGCCGAGCTTGCGCTGCAGCTCCATCAGCTCGAACTGCGTGCCCTCGCGCAGCTTCTTGTCGAGCGCGGCCATGGGCTCGTCGAGCAGCAGCACCTGTGGCCGGCGCGCCAGCGAGCGTGCCAGCGCCACCCGCTGCTTCTGGCCGCCGGACAGCTGATCGGGCTTGCGCTTCTCCAAGCCCTCGAGTCGGACCAGCGCGACCATCTCGGCCACCCGGGTCGCGATCTCCGCTCGCGGCATGCCGGCGCGTCTCAGCCCGAAGGCGATGTTGTCGCGCACGTTCAGATGCGGGAACAGCGCGTAGTTCTGGAACATCATGTTGACGGGGCGCTCATGCGGCAGCATCTGCGCGATGTCCTCGCCGGACAGCAGGATGCGGCCTTCGTCCGGCGCCTCGAACCCGGCCAGCATACGCAAGAGCGTGGTCTTGCCGCAGCCGCTGGGACCGAGCAGCGCGAGGAATTCGCCGGTGCGAATGTCGAGCGAGACGCCATCGACGGCCCGGAAGCTGCCGAAGGTCTTGACGACGTTCTCGATCCGCAGAAGCGGCGGCTGAGGATCGGGTCTCGGGTCCGACGGTGGCGATGGCGCCGGCTCGGCAGCAGGCTCTGTATTCGCGATGTCGTCAGCCATGATCCGATCAAATCACCCTGCCGGCTCAAAATGCGCGGCGGAGGCCAAGCTAGCCGCCGATCGATTGCAGCTCAACCGCACGGGCGGGACTATCCCCGCTCCCTTCAGCCGCTCGGGACGTGCTCCGACCGCCGGCCGCCGTGGCCATGAAAGTGGCCAGCGCATCGCGCTCGCCTTGCGTGAGGGTCAGGCCGAGTTTGGTCCGGCGCCACAGCACGTCCTCGGGAAACCGGGCCCATTCCCTGGCCATGAGATAGCGGACTTCCGCCTCGGTGAGCTGCGGCCCGAAAGCCTCGCCGAGGTCGGCCCGGCTCTTGGCATCGCCCAGAATCTCGGCCAGGCGCGTGCCGTAGGCGCCGACCAGGCGTCGCGCCTCGGCTTCGGTCAGGAAGCGCCAGCGTTCTAGCACCTCATCGATCACGTCCTCGAAACGGTCCCAGGCGAAGTCACCGCCGGGCAGCGGCGCTCCTGCAGTCCAGCGCGCCGACATCGGATAGAACGGCGTGAGCCGGGAGACAGCCTGCTCGGCGCGGCGCCGGGCGGTCGTGACGTCGCCGCCGCACATCGTCAGAAGCGGCGCCTTCGTACGGCTCGCATGACAGCTGACGACCGCTTCCATCCGCGCACCTTCGGCGCCCCGCAGCACCATCATGTTGGCGCCGGAGACGGTCCGGACCACGTCGGCCGGCTGGAGGTCAGCGCGGAAGTAGCGGTTGGCCGCCTTGCAGAGATAGGCCACGTCGGCCGCCGGCATCGCGACCGCGGCTGGATCGCCCTTGAAGCCATGGGCAACCGTACCGATCAGGGTGAAGTCACGTTCATAGGGCTGGGCGAAGATCAGCCGTCCATCCGGATTCTGAAACACATAGACCGCGTCGACATCGAACAGCCGCGGCACGACGATCTGGCTGATCTGCCTGGCCGACACGCGCGGCGGCGGCTGCCGCAGCACGGTCTCGGCGGTCGACAGGGTCCATGCTCCCGTCGCGTTGGCGAGCGCGCGGGACGTGACGATGCGGCGATGGCCGCGATCGATCATGGCCAGTCGCCAGATGCGGTCGCGATCCGCACGCACGCAGCGAGCACCGGTGCGGATCGCAGCGCCGCGCTCGGCCGCATCCAGCGCCGTCAGCACGACCAGGCGGGAATCGTCGACCACGCAGTCGGAATATTCGACCGCCGTCCCGATCGGACGCTTCAAGGCGGCCCCCAGCGGATGATGCGTGACGTCGAGCGTCGTCGCCGCGGGCAGCCGATTGTGCGCGGCCAGCCGGTCGTAGAGCCAAAGCCCGGCGCGCAGCAGCCAGGGCGGACGCTCATTGGCATGGGCCGGAATCGCAAAACGAATCGGACGCACCAGATGCGGCGCGATGCCGAGCCAGACATCGCGCTCGGCGAGGGCCGCGCGCACCCGCAGAAAACTCCGACGCTCCAGCGCCGCGAGATCACCGTGCACCAGTCGGGACGTGGCCGACGAAGCGGCACCGCCGAGATCGCCCTGCTCGATCAGGATCACACGCAGGCCACGGCCAGCCGCATCCCGCGCCAGACTGACGCCGTTCAGACCTCCACCGATGATCGCAAGATCGTAGTCCGCCATGCGCAAGGTCTTCGAGCGTGTCAGGACGCTCGATCGTAGACCTGCATCGATGATTCTCGTAGCGGCTTGGCTTGGAGATCAGCGGATAAAGTCGTGCTGTTGCGCGACAGCCTCGCGATGATCCGATCAGCCCGTCTTGCGCACGGTATCCACGACGTCATCGTGGGCACGGCCGACAACGCCGTCATATTTGGCGATCGGCAGCGGCTTGCCGAGCAGGTAGCCCTGGACCGAATCGCAGCCCTGCTCGGCGAGGAAGCCGAGCTGCTCCTGGGTTTCGACGCCTTCCGCCACGATCGACATGTTCATGCCATGACCGAGACCGATGACCGCACGAATGATCGCCGCCGATTGCGGGTTGCGACCGAGATTCATGACGAAGGCGCGGTCGATCTTGATCTTGTCGAACGGGAACGCCTGGAGATAGCTCAGCGATGAATAGCCACTGCCGAAATCGTCCATCGAGACACGAACGCCGAGCGCCTTGAGCCGGCGCAGCAGCGCAACACCGCGATCGAAATCCTCGATCAGTACGCCTTCCGTGATCTCGAGCTCGAGCCGCCCGGGCGAGAGCCCGGTCTCGAGCAGGATCGAATGGACCAGGCCGACCAGGTCGCCATGGACGAACTGGGCCGGAGACAGATTGACTGCGACCTGCAGCGGCTTCGGCCACGATGCCGCCTCGCGGCACGCCTCGCGCAGGATCCACTCGCCCATCTCGACGATCAGCCCGCTCTCCTCCGCCAGCGGAATGAAGTCGCTCGGCGGCACGAAACCGCGGACGGGGTGCTGCCAGCGCGCCAGCGCCTCGAAGCCGGTGATCTCGCTGGCATCGACGGTGCGGCCCGAGTTCGCCTGCGGCTGGAAGTACAGCGACAACTCGCCATGCTTGATCGCGACCGAGAGCTCCTGATGCAGCACGCGGCGATCGCGGATCTGCTGGTCCATCTCGGGCTCGTAGAAGGTGATGCTGCCGCGGGACTTGGCCTTGGCGCGAAACAGGGCGGCGCCAGCGTTGGCGAGCAGCGAAGCCGGGTCCGAGCCGTTCTGCGGGAATACCGAGATGCCCGTCGTCAGCGCGGTGCGGATCGACTTGCCGTCGATCTGGAAGTCCACCGCAATCGCGGCCGCGAGCTGTTCGGCCAGTGCCCTGCCCGCTTCCGGCTGCTTGCCGTCGATGATCAGCCCGAACTCGTCGCCCGACAGACGCGCGACCACCCCGCCCCGTGCGACGGCATGAACGCGGCGCGCGACCTCGATCAACAGCTTGTCGCCGATCGCGTGGCCAAAGACGTCATTGACGTCCTTCAGGCCCTTGAGGTCGACGTTCAGGACAGCGAACTCTTCGTCGGTGTCCTGGCAAGCCTCGATCATCTGGCTCAACGCCTGATGGAAGGCGGCGCGGTTCGGCAGATCGGTCAGGCCGTCATGATAGGCCATATGCGCCATCCGCGATTCGGTCTGGCGTCTGTCGGTCACGTCCTCATAGGTCTTGATCAGATATTGCGGCTCGCCTTGCTCGCCGAGCACCGTCACCCGCCGGGTCAGGAACAGGCGCAGGCCGTCCTTGGTCGAGATCGGGTGCTCCTCGGTCAGCAGGCTGCGTTTCTTGATCGCGGCTTCGTCGCGCGCGATGATCAGCCGAGCCTCGCGCGGATTGAAAATGTCGGCGGCGGTCAGGCCGGTCGCGTCCTCACGCTTGCGGTTGAGGATGATCTCGGCGCTGCGGTTCGCGAGCAGATAGCGGCCGTCGCCGACGCTCTCGACGATCAGCGAGACCGGGATGTTGTCGACGACGAGCTCCAGGAACTTCTTGGTGTTCTCCAGCTCGCGGCTCAGCGACCGCCGCTCTGTAGCGTCGTCGAACAGCGCGATGAGAAACTGCGGTTCGTTCTTGTCGTTGCGTGCGACAACGCGGTGAGCTTCCAGGATGCGCTTCTCGTCGCCGCGCTGGACCACCAGTTCGCTGCGGTAGGTGGTGCCGGGCGCCAGCATTGCTTCGCGGTCGGCGATCGCGATGTCGGCGGCGGTCTCCTCGCCGAACAGGTCGCTTGGGCGCATTCCGATGATCTGATCGCGTGGCACCCGCGAGAACTGCTCGAACGCCCGATTGGCGAAGATATAGCGACCGTCGTCGATGTTCTTGGCGGCGACGCAGACCGGAACCTGATCGACCACCGATTCCAGGAACTGCTTGGTCGAGGCGAGCTCGTCCTCGAGCCGGCGCTGCACCGTGCAGTCCTCATGGATGCCGATCGATCCCCCGTTCGGGAGACGAAAGATCTTGGCGCGCACCGCGCGCCCGCCGGGCAGCTCGGTCAGGCTGCCTTCCGGCTCGCGCGCCTGGCGCGCATAGTCTTCGACCGTCAGGTCGAGCAGGCCGCGCTGACGCCTCAGTTCGAGCAGATCGCGCCCGGTACAGCCGGGCGGAATGTCGGCCCGCGTCATGCCGTAGATCTCGAGAAAGCGGCGGTTATAAAACACGACGCGGTTGGCGGCGTCGGTCAGCATCAGACCCTGGCTGAGGTTGTTCAGGGCGGAGCTGATGAAGGCGTTGCGGCGGAGCTGCGCGCCCTTGGTTCGCCGCAATGCCGAATGGATCCAGATGACGACCGAGGCGAGGAAGGCGCAGACCACGATTCCGCCGATCACCACCATCCAGAGCACGTCAGGCTCGACGCTCCCGACATAGCTCGAGGTTGAGAAATCGGACGGAACGGCCCAGGCGGGCGTCGACCAGGCAGACGTCGACAAGGCAGCCGCCAGCACGGCCATCGAGGCCGCAACGACACGCGCAGGAAACGCGTTTCTGCCGCTCGCCTGCCAATTCTTGCCAGCCATCAATCACCCGCGGTATTCGGAGGGCATTGTCTGGCTTCACGTGTTGGGATCGGGTAAACGGTTTCCGCAAACTTCGAAAAAAGCGAAGCAAATTCGGTCAATGGCCTTCTATGATGAACGATTTGCTAACGGGCGCCGTGCTTTGGGTCAGTTCCGCCATCAGGGATTGCAACGAACCATGACTTCTCCGGATCGTTTCAGGACCCCCCATGGATAAGGTCGATTGCGTCGTCGTCGGCGCCGGTGTGGTCGGTCTTGCCGTCGCCCGGCGTCTGGCCAAAGCGGGTCGCGAGGTCATCGTTCTCGAGGCGGCCGAGGACATCGGCACCGTCACCTCATCTCGCAATAGCGAAGTGATCCACGCCGGCATCTATTACAAGGCCGGCAGCCTGATGGCCCGGCTTTGCGTAGCCGGCAAGCGCCTTTTGTACCGCTACTGCGACGAGCATGGCGTCCCCTACCGCAACTGCGGCAAGCTGATCGTCGCGACAAACCCGGCGGAGACCGAGAAGCTGCAGGGCATCCGCGCCCACGCCGAGGCGAACGGCGTCGAGGGCATGCAGCTGTTGTCCGGTCCTGAGGCGCGGCTGATGGAACCGGAGCTCGCCTGCGAGGCCGCCCTGCTCTCCGCGTCCACCGGTATCCTCGACAGCCATGCCTACATGCTGTCGCTACGGGGCGAAATCGAGGACGCCGGCGGCGCCTTCGCGTTTCATACGCCGCTGGTGCGCGCCAAGGCGCAGGCTGGCCTGTTCGAATTGGAGGTCGGCGGCGAGCAACCGATGACGCTGGCCTGCCGGCTGCTGGTCAACGCAGCCGGCCTGACCGCACCGGCGGTGGCCCGGATAATCGACGGCATGCCGCCGTCGCTGGTACCCACGGCCTATCTCGCCAAGGGCAACTACTTCAGCTGCAGCGCCAGGGCGCCGTTCTCGCGGCTGATCTATCCGGTGCCCGAGCCCGGCGGCCTCGGGGTCCACCTGACGCTGGACATGGCAGGCCAAGCGCGGTTCGGCCCCGACGTCCAATGGATCGATACCATCGATTACACGGTCGACCCTGCGCGCGCCGAACGCTTCTATCCGGCGATCCGCAGATACTGGCCGGCGCTGCCGGATGGCGCCCTGATGCCGAGCTATTCGGGCATCCGGCCGAAGATCGTACCGCCCGCCGTGGCGTCGCAAGACTTCGTGATCCAGGGCCCGTGCGATCACGGGGTCGATGGGTTGATCAACCTATTCGGAATCGAATCGCCTGGATTGACCTCATCACTCGCGATCGCCGATCATGTCGGTGAACTCGTCGCAAGCTGACATCGAAAGCTGACAACGCCTGAAACCAGCGACGGCGGACGCTGGCGAAGCGCGCGTTGGAACGCTGTGTACCGACATAATTTGTATCAAGGTCGCGTCTGGGATGGATTGTTACCATCCCAGCGCGAACGCGCATTGCAATTGGCAGTTACGTCGACTGAGATCGGATACGAGAGATTAGTGAAGCGTTTCGCAGGTGACCTGCCTCAAGCGCTCAATCTCATCCTTCACCATCAATTTCCGGCGCTTGAGTTCGGCTATTCGCAGGTCGTCCGTTGATGGATGTACGAGAGCTTCATGCAATTCGTTTTCAAGAACTTTATGCTTACGCTCCAGTTCAACGAGATGCGCCTGAATCGCCATTCGAAACCTCCTTGGTAGGTGAACCTGAGATTCGACCAGGGCTAAGGAGTTTACACAAGTCGCATGACCTGTCGATGGGGCCAAAAGACCGCACATGCAAATTTGAGCACCGTGTGTAATGAAGCGTGAGCAGACGGACGCGAATTGGCAGCGGTCGCCAACTTGAAATTCACGGGACAGCTACAGAGATCTCGCTGCTCGCGGCTTGCGCATCAGCTTCGCAAGCGCAATATTTCCTCCCCGCCTCCCCAAGGCTTTCCACTTCTTTCCGCTTTGTTGCTATCATAGATCATGGCTGACCAAGACGAGCGCGAACTGCAGGCCGAACTCGCGCGCCTGCAGCAGGAGCACCGCGACCTCGACGCGGCGATTGACGCTTTACATCAATCGCCCGCGCCGGATTTGTTGCGGCTGCAACGGCTGAAGAAGCGGAAGCTTCTGCTACGCGATCGGATCGCCTTCATCGAAGATCAGATCACGCCCGATATTATCGCCTGATCGGAAGCGTCAGCGGGCTTGACCGTTTCGGCATGGCCTTGCTCGAGCTGGTGAGAACTCGTGATTGAAGCCGTCTTGACAATTTAGAACAAATCATGAACAATTACACCAGTTCCGCGCACCTCGAAAACGGCAAGGACGGTTCTGATGCCCGCCTCCTTCTCTCCATACGACCGGCTCTACGAGCAGGCCTGCGATCAGGCCATCGCAATGTGCGATGGCAATCTGCGCTCCACGATCAAGGCGCTGATCATGGCCAATGAATATCTCGAACTCGAGCTGCAGGAGTTGCGTGCCGCAATCTCGTGCGGCTGCATGCCGAACACCGCGTCGGACGAAGGCCAGAGCAGCGCGGCCTGAGCCGACGGCCGTTGAACCTCTCCAGCTAGCTGATCGCGACCGCACTTGCCCGTCTCTCGACATGAACCAAGGAGAACCGTGCAATGCCCGACATCACCTACTACGTCGCAATGCCTTTCAGGCGGGACGATTCGGGAGCGTTGATTGCTGGAACAGCAGAGGAATGCCAGAGTTCTGCAAGCGCTCTCCGTCGTGCGGAGGCCATGTCGCACATGTCCGACAATATCGGCGCCATCGCCTTCAGCCGTAGCGGCGATCCGCTGATGGGTGAATTCAGCGACGCGCGGCTCCTGCACAAGTTCGGCGAGTTGCCGGACGATCTCGGCGAGTTGTGATCGTCGCGATGCGGCGCGCCGATCTAGGCACGGATCTCGTGCCTTCGCTGCGCCTTGCGGATGTACATCGCCCGATCGGCCTCTTCCAAGGCGCGCACCGGGTTGACGCGCTTGTCCAGGAGGGCCATCCCGGCTGATGCGCCGGCGTGAACGGTCTGACCGCCGAAGGTGAAGGTCATGCCGTCGATCGCCTCCTCCAGCGCGGCCGCCTTGGCACGCGCATCTGTTTCGCAGAGGTGCCACAACAGCACGCCGAATTCGTCCCCGCCGAGCCGCCCGATGACATCGGAGGAACGGACCTGCTCGCCCAGGACACGTGCAACGGCCTTCAGGACCTCGTCGCCTGCGGCGTGGCCGAACGTGTCATTGATCGGCTTGAGACGATCGACGTCGAGTACGACCAGGGCACCGGTGGCTTCATAGCGCTTGATGAACGCAATGGAGCGGTGGAGCTCGCGCGCGAAGCCCCGCCGGTTGAAGATGTCGAGCAGGAAATCACGCTCGGCGCAGGCCGTCAGTTCAGCGATGCGCGCCTGCGCCGCAGTCAGTTCGGTCTTGAGACGGCGAATGGTCTGACGCGCCCCTGCCGGTCCGGAGCCAGGCCCCGGGGAGCGCACCCCCGGCGGAACCTTCCGACGGTAACGGGCTCCACGCTTGCCGGCAGGTCCCGCCCTCATCATGCGCTTCTTTTTCATCGGATGCCTTGCCGCGCCGTGGTTTGGACTTGCCGGGTTTAACCAAGACAGGATAGTGCATCCAGATCTCCATGCCATGGCTTGCCGCTGTCGGGACCGATCCTATACTCCGGCCCATGCTTCTGGATTCCCGAGAAGAATTGAATTCATGACCGCCCCGATCGCCATCATTATGGGTAGCCAGTCGGACTGGGATACCATGCGTCACACGGCCGACACCCTTGGCGCGCTGGGCGTGCGCTATGACGCCCGTATCGTCTCGGCGCACCGGACCCCGGATCGGCTGTATGCGTTCGCCAAGGGCGCCAAGGCGGCCGGCTACAAGGTCGTGATCGCCGGCGCCGGCGGCGCGGCCCACCTGCCGGGGATGACGGCCTCCCTGACAGAGCTGCCGGTATTCGGCGTCCCGGTCGAATCCAAGGCTTTGTCCGGGCTCGATTCGCTTTACTCGATCGTCCAGATGCCTGCCGGTATCCCCGTAGGTACGCTTGCCATCGGCAGATCCGGTGCGATCAATGCCGCCCTGCTGGCGGCGAGCGTGCTGGCGCTGACGGACACGGCGCTGGCCGACCGCCTTTCGGCATGGCGACAACAGCAGACCGACGCAATCGCCGAACGTCCGGAGGGCGCGGCGTGACCGGGTCCAATCGGGTGAAGCTCAAGCCCGGCGACACGATCGGCATTCTTGGCGGAGGCCAGCTCGGCCGGATGCTGGCTCTGGCCGCGGCGCGGCTCGGGCTGCGCTGTCAGGTGTTCTCGCCGGACCCGGACTCTCCTGCGTTCGACGTGGTGCTCAACGCGACCTGCGCCGAATACGCCGATGTCGAGGCGCTGGAACTGTTCGCCAACGACGTCGATGTCGTCACCTACGAGTTCGAGAACGTTCCGTCGGCGGCAGCCATGGTGCTGGCTTCCAGGCGTCCGGTTCTGCCGAGCCGCTCGGCGCTGGAAACGACGCAGGACCGGCTGACCGAGAAGGATTTCGTCACTTCGCTCGGGATCCGCACCGCCAACTATGCCGACGTGTCTTCGCCAGCCACCTTGCGCGAAGCCATCTTACGGATCGGTCTGCCGGCCGTTCTGAAGACACGGCGCTTCGGCTATGACGGCAAGGGCCAGGTGAAGATCCGCCAGGGTGACGACCTCGAGCGCGTCTGGACGGAGCTCGGCACCAAGTCCGCGATCCTCGAAGCCTTCATCCCGTTCGAGCGCGAGATCTCGGTCATTGCCGCTCGCGCCGCCGACGGGCAGGTCGAGTGTTTCGACGTCACCGAGAACGAGCATCGCGATCATATTCTGAAGGTGTCGCGCGCGCCGGCGCGAATTCCGGATACCCTGGCCGACGAAGCCCGCGACATCGCGAGCCGGATCGCCACCGCGCTCGACTATGTCGGGGTCCTCGCCGTCGAAATGTTCGTTGTGTCCGACGATTCCAATCCCGGCGTGCTGGTCAACGAGATCGCGCCGCGGGTCCATAATTCCGGCCACTGGACCCTCGATGGCGCATCGATCTCGCAGTTCGAGCAGCACATCAGGGCCATCGCGGGATGGCCGCTGGGCAAGGCCCTGCGGCACGGGCACGTCACGATGACCAATCTGATCGGGGACGAAATCGACAGCTACGAACAATGGCTGACTGTTCCCGGTGCGACCGTTCACCTCTACGGCAAGGGCGCAGCCCGGCCCGGCCGCAAGATGGGGCACGTGACGCAGGTCGGGCCACTTCCCCCGAAGCAGGGCTGACCGAAAAAAGCGGCTTCCGTCGCGTTAAACTTGCATCAAGGTCCCGTCACCGGGTGGACAGCAACGGTGTTGTCTGATACACGGGCGCCCTCAAGGTCAAGGGCAAGGCCATTTGCCGGCCCTGGCTTCAGCCGATTTCAAACCGATAGACTGAGAAAGAGGATGCCGCGTGCAGGTTCTCGTTCGCGATAACAATGTCGATCAAGCCCTCAAGGCGCTCAAGAAGAAGATGCAGCGCGAGGGTATTTTCCGCGAGATGAAGCTCCGCGGTCATTACGAGAAGCCCTCTGAGAAGAAAGCGCGCGAGAAGGCTGAGGCCGTGCGTCGCGCACGCAAGCTTGCTCGCAAGAAGCTGCAGCGCGAAGGTCTGCTGCCGATGAAGCCGAAGCCGGTGTTCGGCGCCGGCGCAGGTGGCGACCGTGGTGGTGCCGGTCGTGGTCCAGGTGCAGGTGGTGCCCGCCCCGGCGCGCCGCGCTGATCTGCAACCATCATCTGATGACGTCTGAAAGCGCGGGCCTTCGGCTCGCGTTTTTGTTTTTGGCCCGCATTCCGATCCCCCCGCCCTCCGGCGGGCCTCGTTCGGCGGCCGTACCTGAAATCGGCAGCCGCGCACGGCTGGACCTGGCGGCGCCCAACAAAAAAGCGGCGGACCGTCCGGGTCCACCGCTTGTGTGGGGATCACGCGCCCGTCGGTGCGTGATGATCCGAGCGCTACTTCGGCAGCACCGAGTGGAACACCGACTTCGCGGCGGACATCATGTCCTGAGCGACGCTGGACATCTGATCCTTGATCGACGGATCGGGCTTATCGGCGCGCAGGTCCAGCGGACGCAGCTGCCGGGCGGGGATTTCGGCTGGCGGCGTCGGACGATCGAGCTGCAGCGACCCCGTATATGAGGGATTCGAGCCCGCGGCCGGCGGCACCGCGACGCCCTGTTCAGCCGGCGGCGTGGACACTGTGATCGGCGGCGGCAGTGGACGGACCGGAGAAATCTGCGGCGCCGCTGTCACAACCCGCGGTGTCTCACCAGCACCGCGGCTGACCTCACCGGACGGCTTTTCGGCGGACGATTTTTCTGCGGAGGCCTTATTGGCTCCCTCGCTTGCCCGCAGCCGCTCGATCGCAGCCCGCGCCAGATCGGCCGCGTCGCGACGATCCTCCTGCTGGCCCGCCGGAACCTCCGCCGGAGTCGTGCGCGCGATCAGCTTTTCGCGCGGCGACACCGGATGGCGCGGTGACTCGGCCGGAAGGCTGGCGGTCTCGGTCGGCTTCACCTCGACCGTCTTTTCCGCAGCCTTGTCGGCGAGCGACTTCTCGGAGACGCCCTTCGCCTTGATTCCCGGAGCAGGTACGTTGGAAATCTCGGCAGAGGTTTCGGCCGGCTTGGCGTCAGCCTTCGCGGCGTCAGCAGCCGCGGTCTTGGGAGCGTCGCCCTTGGAGCCGGTGATCTTGGCATAGGCAGCCGACGCCATGGCCGCCATGGTCGATGGCGGCGCGTCGGGCTTGGTGTTGATGTAGTGATTGACGATGTACGCCCCGATGATGGTGGCGATCACCGACGGAATGATCTCCAGGGCAAACTTGGTGAGATATTTCAGCATGCTGACCACTCCCGCGCGGTATTTGCGGGAACTTTGAGGCACAATTAAGGGACCATTCCCCACCTTCCGCAGCTCGCACGCCTGCTACTCCAGCAAGGACGAACGTCGGAAAATCGTTTTCCTGAAAGCCTTTGAGACCGGGGCCGTGCCGCAGTCCGAGATCACGCGGGCACTGCCACAGCTTCCGGATCGCCGGCTCAACATACCACAATCAGCGGCATCCCGGTAAACAAATGGTTACGGCTTCAATTCAACTTCGAGGAAAATGATCTCGGAGTTGGTCTCGTTCAGCACATCGTGTTCCACCCCCGCTTTGCGGAAATAGGATTTGCCGACAGCAAGCTGCGCTTTCGTGCGCTCGCCGGACGGCGCCACGATCGTCATCTCGCCTGCGGTAACCGGCACAATCACGTAATCCATTCCGTGGATGTGGCGCCCTGTCGCACTGCCGGGCGCCAGCCGCCACTCCGTGACGCGAACCTCGGGGGTGTCGACCTGGACGTCGGATTGAGCGCTGAGCATGGGGATCTCTTTGGGAATCAGGGCACGAAAAGCAGGAAGACGAATATCGCGAATACGACCATGTGCACCAGCCCGAACAGGATGTTCGTCCGTCCCGTGCCGAAGGTCAGCATGCTCAGGACGAAGGTCAGAAGCAGCAGCACCATCCCCTGGGCGTCCAGCCCGAGCACGAGCCGCTTGTCGAGCGCATAAGCGGCCGTCGCCACCGCCGGAATCGTCAGTCCGATGGTGGCGAGCGAGGACCCGAGCGCAAGGTTGATGCTCTTCTGCAGGTCGTTGGCGCGCGCCGCGGAGATCGCCGCCACGCTCTCCGGCAGCAGGATCAGGAGCGCCACCAATACGCCGGCGACGGCCGGCGGCGCGCCCGTGGCGGCTACACCCGCGTCGACCACCAGCGAGAATTTCTTTGCGAGCAGCACCACCGCGAGCAGCGCGACCAACAGGAGTCCGACGCTGACCGCCAGCTTCCCCCGCGGCAGCCGGACGTCATCATCGCTGAAGCCGGCAGCGTTGCCGACGAAATAGTCCCGGTGGCGGGTGGTCTGGGTGTACAGAAACACGGCGTAGAGCAGGATCGTAGCCACGCTGACGAAGGCGAGCTGCACGGCCGAATAGACCGGCCCCGGCGAGGTCAGCGTATAGTTCGGCAGCACCAGCGTGATGGTCGCCATCGTGAACAGCACGCTCAGATACAGGTTGGCGCCGGAGACCAGGACGTCCTGCTCGCGGTAGCGCACGCCGCCAATGAAGATGCAGATGCCGACCAGAGCGTTGCAGACGATCATCACGACGGCAAACACCGTGTCGCGCGCCAGTGCCGGTGCGGCGTTGTCCCCGAGCATGATGGTGACGATCAGCGCCACCTCGATGACCGTTACCGCCAAGGTCAGGAGCAGCGTGCCGAACGGCTCCCCGATCTCGTGCGCGATCACCTCGGCATGATGCACGGCCGCGAACACAGTGCCGAACAGGATCACCAGCAGCACCGCAGCGAAGACAAGGCCAGCAGCCGAGGGCGTGAAATCGTAGTGCGTGACGGTCACGATCGCGACCAGCGCGACCGCCAGGCCCGGGAAAATCACTGATGATGCCGGCGTCGCGTGCTGCACGCTCATGATTCGCGTCCTCGATCCGTTCTGCCCGAGTATGCGCGACGGAGAGGCAACCGTCACCCTGCCCGGCGGTGACTATCCGAAGCCCGGGCGGTGGCTGAGAGTGCCGCAGATCAGATCAACGGGGGCTGAGCAGCGGGTGAATCGGCAGCACGGTCAGCAGCACGAACAGCGGGATCAGGATAGCAGCCGCCCGCAGCGTGTAACCGAAGAAGCTCGGCATCCTGATGCCGCGCTCATTGGCGATTGCAGCGACCATGAAGTTCGGCGCGTTCCCGATGTAGGTCAGCGCGCCCATGTACACCGCCCCCATCGAGATCGCGGCCAGCGTGCCTGCGAGGTCATTCATCAGCACCTTGGGATCGCCGCCAGCAAGCTCGAAGAACAAGAGATAAGTCGGCGCATTGTCGAGGAAGGCCGACATCAGCCCGGTGAACCAGAAATAGGCGACCTCTCTCGGTGCACCGGATGGCGTCGTCACGGCATTCAGGAGCCAGCCGAACGTGCCGTCGTGGCCGGCATTCAGCATCGCGATGACCGGGACGATCGCGGTGAAGATCGCCGCGAACAGCTTCGCGACCTCCCGGATCGGCTCCCAGTTGAAGCCGTTGGCTTCGCGGTGCTCATCCGGCGTGAGCCAGAGCGACAGCCCGGCGATCACGACAAGAGTAATGTCACGCAGGAGGTTTTGAAGCTCGATATGCGTCCCCACGACATCGAAACCAATGCCTGGCTTCCAGGTCGCCGAGATCAACATGCTGGCAACGATGGCCGCGATCAGGACGACGTTGACCAGACCGCGAATGCGAACGGGATCTCCACGACCGGCGTCCTTTGGCGCGGGTTCTGCACGATAGCGCCAGGCATCGATCGCGGCAAAGACCACGAGCAGCAGTCCGGCCACGATCGCGGTCTGCAGCCAGATGGTCCGCGTGGTCCAGAAGAAGTCGACGCCGCGCAGGAAGCCGACAAACAGTGGCGGATCGCCGAGCGGGCTCAGTGCGCCTCCGACATTGGCGGCCAGGATGATGAAGAAGATCAGCACATGCACATTGTGCTGCCGCGCCAGATTGGCGCGGATCAGGGGGCGGACCAGGATCATCGCGGCCCCCGTCGTGCCGACGACGCTCGCAATGACCGTCCCGAGCGCGAGAATCGCCGTGTTGGTCACTGGCGTGCCTCTGATGGTGCCGGTCACCAGGATGCCACCAGCGACCGTATAGAGCGCAAACAGCAGCACGATGAAGCTGAGATATTCGCCGAGCAGCGCGTGGACGAAGGATGCGAGCGCCGTAGCCATCCCGGCCTGCCAGGTCAGCGCCGCCAGGGTCACCAGCGCCCAGGCCGCGGCGATCTTTCCATAATGATGGTGCCAGAAGCCGGCAAACAACAGCGGCCCGAGCGCGATCGACAGCAGCAATCCCGCGAACGGCAACGCGAACGGCCAGGTCATGGCGGCGCCGTCCAGCCCGGCGGCCGCGCGCGCCGGCATCGGCAGAAGCACAAAGATCAGGAGGGCACCGAGCAGAGCCGGCCACAGCGGCCGATGGAGGCTACGGGCCGTCGATGAAGCTTTTGGCTGTCTCAGTCGCACCAAACAGATCCAGATCATTATGTCCGCCGTCGGGAAACCGTACGAAGCGCTTGGGGTCACGCGCAAGCGCGAACAATCGCTCCCCGAAGCGGATCGAAATCGCCGGGTCCTTTTCGCCATGCATGATCAGGAGCGGCACATGCACATTGCCGATGCGACGATCGGAGTGGAAGCGGTCGCGCATCAGCAGGCTGACCGGAACAACCCTCAGCATCGCGGAGGCAACGTCGACGGTGGACGTGTAGGGTGCTTCGAGGATCAGCTTGGCGATCGGGTGCTCCGCCGCGATCGCGGTCGCAACGCCGGACCCGAGCGAGAAGCCCCAGGCCACGATCCGTCCCGCATCATAGCGCTCCGTGGTGAACGCATAGGCGGATGCGGCATCCTGAAGCAGGCCTTGCTCGCTGGGACTGCCGCTCGACCCCGCATAGCCGCGATAGGACAACGCGACGAGGCCGGTGCCGTCGGCCGTGAGCGCCTTGAAGCGCGAGACCACGCCGGCGAGGAAATCGCCGTTGCCGGGAAAGTACAACACGACCTTGCGGCCGGGCTTGGCCGGCACGTGCCAGACGATGACGTTCTCACCGTCGGCCGACGTCAGCACATGCTCTTCAGCCTGCGCAAATCCGGCGGCCGCCGGCGCAGTGCGGCCGACCGGAGGGATTGGAAACAGCATCGCGCGCTGACGGACGAACAGGATCGCAAGACCGGCACAATAGAGACCCGCCAAGACGATCAGGAGCCATTTGAGAAAGGTCATGGCTCCCCGAGAGCGGCTACATGGCCTTGACGATGTTCTCGGTCATCTTCTTGGCGTCGCCGAGTAGCATCATCGTGTTGTCGCGATAGAACAGCGGATTGTCGATGCCGGCATAGCCCGACGCCAGCGAGCGCTTGATGAACATCACGGTGCCGGCCTTCCAGACCTGAAGCACCGGCATGCCGTAGATCGGCGAGGATTTATCCTCTTCGGCCGCCGGATTGGTGACGTCATTGGCGCCGATCACGAAGGCGACGTCAGTCTGGGCGAATTCGGAGTTGATGTCCTCGAGTTCGAACACCTCGTCGTAGGGCACGTTGGCCTCGGCGAGCAGCACGTTCATGTGGCCCGGCATGCGGCCGGCGACGGGATGGATGGCGTATTTCACCTCGACGCCTTCCTTCTTCAGCGTGTCGGCCAGCTCGCGCACCGCGTGCTGGGCCTGCGCCACCGCCATGCCGTAGCCGGGCACGATGATGACCTTCTGCGCGTTCTTCATGATGAACGCGGCATCATCGGCCGAGCCGAGCTTGGCCGGCTTCTGCTCGCCGGTCGCCCCGCCCGCCGCGGCAGTCTCGCCGCCGAAGCCGCCGAGGATGACCGAGATGAAGGACCGGTTCATCGCGTGGCACATGATGTAGGACAGGATGGCGCCCGAGGAGCCGACCAGCGCACCGGTGATGATCAGCGCCGAATTGCCGAGCGTGAAGCCGATACCCGCCGCGGCCCAGCCCGAATAGGAGTTCAGCATCGAGATCACGACCGGCATGTCGGCGCCACCGATCGGGATGATCATGAGCACGCCGAGCGCCAGCGCGAGGATGGTGATCAGCCAGAAGTCGAACGCGCTGCCGGAGAGCACGAGCCCGACGATGAAGAACACCAGCGCCACGGCGAGCGCGATGTTGATGATGTGGCGGAACGGCAGGATGATCGGCGCGCCGCTCATCCGGGCGGAGAGCTTCAGGAACGCGATCACCGAGCCGGTGAAGGTCAGGGCGCCGATCGCGACGCCGAGCGACATTTCGATCAGGCTCTGCGGATGGATGTTGCCGGGCGTGCCGATGTCGAACGCTTCGGGTGCATAGAACGCGCCGGCCGCGACCAGGACCGCCGCCATGCCGACAAGCGAGTGGAAGGCAGCGACCAGTTCCGGCATCGAGGTCATCGGCACGCGGCGGGCGATGACCGCGCCGATGCCGCCGCCGATGGCGATGCCGAGGATCACCAGGACCCACGCGACGCCGTCGGCCGGGGGATGGCCCGCCAGCGTGGTGGCAACCGCGATCGCCATGCCGGCCATGCCGAAGAAGTTGCCCTGCCGGCTGGTCGCCGGGCTGGACAGTCCGCGAAGAGACAGGATGAACAGCACACCTGCCACGAGATAAAGGAGTGCCGACAGATTGGCGTTCATTGCAGATGCCCCGTTGTGCCCGTCATCCCGCGTGGTGCGGCGTTGTTACTTGGACTTCTTCTTGTACATCGCCAGCATGCGCTGGGTGACGAGGAAGCCGCCGAAGATGTTCACGCAGGCGAAGATCAGCGCGATGAAGCCGAACGCCCGCGCCAGACCGCTGCCGCTCGACAGCATGGGAACGCCGACCGCGAGCAGCGCGCCGACCACGATCACCGAGGAGATCGCGTTGGTCACCGACATCAGCGGCGTATGCAGGGCCGGCGTCACCGCCCACACCACGAAATAGCCGACGAAAACCGCCAGCACGAAAATCGACAGCCGGAATATGAAGGGATCGACGGCTTGGACGACATGCTCCATGGCTTTGCTCCTTATGTCTTCCGACTATGCCTTCGGCTGAAAGTTCGGGTGAATGATGGCGCCGTCCTTTGTCAAAGCCGTGGCCTTGACCAGTTCGTCGTCCCAATTGACCGCGAGCGCCTTGTCCTTCTTGTCGACCATGGTCTCGATGAAGGAAAAGAGGTTGCGTGCATAGAGGCTGGAGGCCGAGGCTGCGACCCGGCCGGCCAGATTCGGGAAGCCGATGATCTTGACGCCGTCGATGTCGACGGTTTCGCCGAGCTTGACGCCCTCGACATTGCCGCCACGCTCGACCGCGAGATCAACCAGCACCGAGCCCGGACGCATCGACTTCACCATCTCCAGGGTGACGAGGCGCGGTGCCGGACGGCCTGGGATCAGCGCGGTGGTGATGATGACGTCCTGCTTCTTGATGTGTTCCGCCGTCAGCGCCGCCTGCTTGGCCTGGTACTCCTTGGACATCTCCTTGGCGTAGCCGCCGGCCGTCTGCGCGTTCTTGAACTCCTCATCCTCGACCGCGAGGAACTTGGCACCGAGGCTTTCCACTTGCTCCTTGGTGGCCGGGCGCACATCGGTGGCCGTGACGATGGCGCCGAGCCGGCGCGCAGTCGCAATCGCCTGCAGGCCGGCAACGCCGACGCCCATCACGAAGACCTTCGTCGCCGGCACGGTGCCGGCCGCGGTCATCATCATGGGAAAGGCGCGACCGAATGCCTCGGCGCCTTCGATGACGGCGCGGTAGCCGGCGAGGTTGGCCTGGCTGGACAGCACGTCCATGACCTGCGCGCGGGTGATGCGCGGCATCAGCTCCATGGCAAAGGCGGCAATGCCGGCATCGGCCATTGCCTTGAGAGCGACGTCGTTGCCGAAGGGGTCCATGATTGCGAAGACCAGCGTGCCGCGCCGGTAGTTGGCGAGCTCGGAGGCTTCCGGCCGCTTCACCTTGATGATGATGTCGGCGTCCTTGAGCGCATCCGCGCTCACGGTCGCCCCGGCCGCAGTGAACTCCCCGTCCGGCAAACCGGACTTGATGCCGGCGCCGGGCTCAACCGTGATCTCGGCGCCCAACGCCTTGAACTTCTTCACCGTGTCTGGAGAGGCGGCAACCCGCGGCTCCAAAGGGTCGATTTCCTTGGCGACGGCAATCTTCATGAGGCCTCCGGCGCGAATGCGCGCGCGAGCTTACAAGGGCGGGACGTCCATGGTCTTCAGCAGGCAGCGTCTTGCGCGCTCAGCTGATGGCCCGCCGGCGGGGATGCCTGCGGGCCATAAAGGCTTTAAGTGAGGAAAATAGCCATCATGATGACGATCAGGGCAACGCCGATCGAGCCGTACTTCACCAGCTTGATGAAGCCCTCATAGGTGGCCTCATGCGCCACATAGTCGTTGCCGTCAGCCGTCGAATAAGCGATCTGGCCATGGTCTGCCATCGGGGTCCCCCAGAGAAACTATGCTTTGTTAAGGTCGCATACCCCAAAGCAGATGCAAGGGCAACGGCGGCCGTGCGAGGCAGTTTTATCGGTTTTTCCGATCGACCTATTGGCCAGGCCAATTATCGCGGATCCAGCGCGTCAGGCTGGCCTCGCTGACCTCGCCGGCGGCGAGGGCAAGGATGACGGTTGTGGCCTGAGCGGGGTCGGGCGCAAACGCAATGCCGTTGCGGCGCAGGAAGGTCATCATGGCCATGAAGGCGATGCGCTTGTTGCCGTCGACGAAGGCGTGGTTTTTGGCCAGTCCGAACGCATAGGCTGCAGCAAGCTCGGGCAGCGGCGCCTGCTCATAGGTCCATTTGTTGACCGGACGCTCCAGCGCAGAGCGCAGCATCCCTTCGTCGCGCAGTCCTGGCGCTCCACCGAACCGGCGCAGCTGCCGCGCATGGATCGCAATCGCCTGCTCGTAGCTGATCCAGAGCGGCTCCTCAGTCTCGCTCATTTGGCGAGAGCCGAGAGCGTATCGCGATACTCGTCCATGAGTTTGTCAGCGATCTCCATGGTCCGCTCGAAGTCCGGATCATACGGGAGAGCCTGGAAGCCACCGCCGGGCAGTTCCACAATGTGCAACTGCTGGCCGCGCTTCAGATCCAACCGCTGCATCAGTTCGCGCGGCAGCAGCAGGCCATCGGAATTGCCGATCTTCTTGATCTCGATCTTCATGGCGGGCTCCTCCTCGGCACGCAAAAGGCGCGTTATACATATGTATAACGCGCCTTTTCGTCCGGTTCAACAAATGTTATACGCCCTACCCCATCGCCTCCAGCTCATCGATCATGCCGGCGATGACCGACAGGCCGCCGTCCCAGAACTTGGGATCCTTGGCATCCAGGCCGAACGGCGCGAGCAGCTCGGAGTAATGCTTGGTGCCGCCGGCCGCGAGCATCGCGAGATAGCGCTCGGCAAAGCCTTCGGTGGCATGCTCGTAGACCGCATAGAGCGAGTTTACCAGGCAGTCGCCGAACGCATAGGCGTAGACATAAAACGGCGAATGGATGAAGTGCGGGATGTACATCCAGAAGTTCTCGTAGCCCGGCTTGATATCGATCGCCTCACCGAGGCTCTCGGTCTGCACCGACAGCCAGATCTGCCCGATCCGCTCGGCCGTGAGCTCGCCATTCTTGCGCTCGGTATGGACCGCGCGCTCGAACGAATAGAACGCGATCTGCCGCACCACCGTGTTGATCATGTCCTCGACCTTGCCGGCGAGCAGCGCCTGGCGCTGCTTGGCGTCCTTGGTCTGCGAGAGCAGACGCCTGAACGTCAGCATCTCGCCGAATACGCTCGCGGTCTCCGCCAGCGTCAACGGCGTCGGCGCCATCAGCGCACCGTTCCTGGCTGCAAGCACCTGGTGCACGCCGTGGCCGAGCTCGTGGGCGAGCGTCATGACGTCGCGCGGCTTGCCCTGATAGTTCATCAGCACATAAGGATGCGCCGACGGCGTGGTCGGATGCGAGAACGCCCCCGGCGCCTTGCCCGGCCGCACCGGCGCATCGATCCAGCGATCGTCGAAGAAGCGCTGGGCGATGTCGGCCATATCAGGCGAAAAGCCGCGATAGGCCGTCAGCACCATGCTCTTCGCCTCGGGCCAGGCAATGGTGGCATTGGCCGCGAAGGGCAGCGGCGCATTGCGATCCCAATGCGCGAGCGTCTTCTTCTTGAACCAGCGCGCCTTGAGCCGATAGTAGCGGTGCGACAGCTTCGGATAGGCTGCACGCACCGAGGCCACCAGCGCGTCCACCACCTCGCGCTCGACGCGGTTGTTGAGGTGGCGGGAGTCCGCGACATCCTGAAAGCCGCGCCAGCGATCGGAGATGTCCTTGTCCTTGGCCAGCGTATTGGTGATCAGTGCGAAGGTGCGCTCATTGGCCTTGAAGGTCTTGGCCAGCGCCTCGGCTGCTGCCTTGCGCTTGGCACCGTCACGGTCCTGCAGGAAGTTCAGCGTCGGCTCGATCGCGAGCTCCTTGGCCCCGACCTCGAAGCGCAGGCCGGCGATGGTCTGGTCGAACAACCGGTTCCAGGCGGAATAGCCGGTCTGCGACTTCTCGTGGAACAGCTGCTCGACGCGGTCCTCGAGCTGATAGGGCTTGTCCTTGCGCAGATCCTCGATCCACGGCCGGTAGTGGCCGAGGGCCGGCGTTTCCATCGCGCGCGCGATCACCGCATCGTCGATGCGGTTGAGTTCGAGCGGAAAAAACAGGAGGTGCGTGAACGCAGCGGTGAGCCGCTCGGAGATGTCGCCATAGAATTTAGAGATTGCAGGATCGACGCTGTCGCCGGCATGCGCGAGGCCCGCAAACGAGCCGAGCCGCCCGGCGAGATCGTCGATCGTCTCGTAGCGCCGCACTGCTTCTGCGAGCCATTCGCCACCGTCCTCGCGCGCCACATGCTCGGCGAGCTTGCCCTTGTAGTCGGTCTCAAACGCGACGCATTCGGCATCCATCTTCGCGAGATCATGGGCGATCTCCGGCGCATCGATGCCCGAATAAAGGTCGCCGAGGTTCCACTCGGGCAGCGTGCCGACAGAGGCCGCGGCCGATGTCGTCTTAGCTTTGACAGAGAGCCTGGCCGACGACTTGGAAACCGACGACTTGGAAGAAGATGCGGGAGCCGATTTAGCCGCGCGGGGCTTCTTCGACGGAGCCTTGGCGGCCGGTTTCTTGGCCGGCTTGACCTTGGCGGCCTTGGTCTCGGCAGCCTTGGTCTTGGCGGATTTCGTCTGGAGGGAGGGTCTGGTCGGCTTGCGAAGGGCGGAAGAAGCGCGCGAGGTCATCGGATGGGTAACCTGTTGTTCAAACCTGAGTCCCGACCAGCGAGGTTTAAGGTTGCGTTAATCGGCGTCGGCGAGAGTGCCCCGATTCGAGACAGATAGTCGTAGCGTGCAGGGAAAGCCATGGCCGCCAGCATTTTGATCGCCGATGATGATCCGGTCCAGCGCCGGCTGGTGGAGAACATGGTGCAGAAATGCGGCTATGAGGCGATCGTCGTCGAGACCGGCGACGCCGTCATCGAAAAGCTGACCAGCGCCGACGCCGGTCCCATCGATGCCATCCTGCTGGATCTCGTCATGCCCGGCCTCGACGGCATGGGCGTGCTCTCCAAGATGCGCGAGATCGGCCTCTCGATCCCCGTGATCGTGCAGACCGCGCATGGCGGTATCGACAACGTGGTCTCGGCGATGCGCGCCGGCGCCCAGGACTTCGTCGTCAAGCCCGTGGGCATCGAGCGGCTGCAGGTCTCGCTCCGCAACGCCCTCAACACGTCGGCGCTGAAGGGCGAGTTGCAGCGCATCCGGCACAGCCGCGAAGGACGGCTGACATTCGCCGATATCATCACGCGAGCCGAAGCCATGGCGCCGATCCTGCGCATCGCGGAGAAGGCTGCGGCCTCGTCGATTCCCGTGCTGATCGAAGGCGAATCCGGGGTCGGCAAGGAGCTGTTCGCCCGCGCCATCCATGGCACGAGCGAACGCAAGACGAAGCCGTTCGTCGCCGTCAATTGCGGCGCCATCCCTGACAATCTGGTCGAATCGATTCTGTTCGGCCACGAGAAAGGCGCGTTCACCGGCGCGACCGAGCGGCACATGGGCAAGTTCGTCGAAGCCCATGGCGGCACGCTGTTCCTCGACGAGGTGTCCGAGCTGCCGCTCACCGCCCAGGTCAAGCTGTTGCGCGCGCTGCAGGAAGGCGCCGTCGAGGCGGTCGGCGGCCGCAAGCCGGTCAAGGTCGATGTCCGCATCATCTCGGCGACCAATCGCCGGCTGCTCGACCGCGTCAAGGAAGGCCACTTTCGTGAAGACCTGTTCTACCGGCTCCACGTCCTGCCGCTGACGATCCCGCCGCTGCGCGCGCGCCGCGAGGACATCCCGCCTTTGCTGCGGCATTTCCTCGCGCGGTTCGCAGCCGAAGAGAATCGCGCCGTGTCGGGTATCGGCGGCGAAGCCGTGGCCTATCTGACCAAGCTCGATTGGCCCGGCAACATCCGCCAGCTCGAAAACGTGATCTATCGCGCCGTCGTCATGAGCGAGACTGACCAGCTCGGCGTGGCTGATTTCCCGCTGATCCCCACCCATGCACCGCCGGTGGAGCCCGCGCCCGCGCTCATTGTGGAGCGCCCCATCCACCCGGCGTTGCCCGCCATGGTGCCGGGGAGTGAAGTCCCCATCGCTCCGTCTCCCCTGCCCTCGCATGGGAACCTTGCGATGCTGACCCCGGGCGGCGACGTTCGCCCGCTGGAGGAGATGGAGCATGAGATCATCCGCTTCGCCATCGCCCATTACCGCGGCCAGATGTCGGAGGTGGCGCGCCGTCTCAAAATCGGACGCTCGACGCTCTACCGCAAGCTCGACGAGGCCAGTGGCGAGACGCCATCGACGGAGTCGCCGCCGCTGTGACGATGAGGCGCAAGGCGCGGCGACCATCGTTGCGCTCCGCTGCCGTCTGAAAAACGCCGCAACCCGGCGCAACAATGGAACATCTGAACCGTTGCCTTGCGGTGACAGACAAAGGAAAAAACGCGTGGCACAAACGCACGATCGGTTTGGCCGGGGTTTCCCAAGAGTCAGTTTGTCGTGAGTTGTCCCGTGTGGCGCTGGCCGCAGAAATCGGGCTTGAGTATCGTTTGGGCGTGAATCATTGCGTACAGGCGTGACCCATTCTCACGGGCGGGAGCTCGAGCTGAAGCTGGCGGGCAGAATCGACCTTGTTACCGACCCTGTTCCGAAGGGGACAGATCATCCGAGGAACAGACGATGCGAGATTGTTTGACCACCCGTGGCGGATATGACCGCGTGCTCATGGCTATCGCGGCGACCTTCCTCGCGGTGTCGACGACCTCGGCTCTGGCCCAGAGCGACCCGCCCCGCCCCAGCGCCGCCGAACTCGCCATCGACGCGGCCATCCCGTTGCCCGAGCCGGCCAACGTGCCGCCTCCGACCGCCAGCGATTTCAAGCCCGACACGACAGCCACCGTGTCGCCCAATCCGGGCAAGGCTCCCGAGGGCGCAACGAAGCCGGCCGACACCGCAGCCGCTCCCTCAATCGAGCCGACCACGAACGACCCTGGCAAGACCATCGCCGCCCCGCCGACCGCCTCTCCCGCCACCGCAACGGCCCCCGAACCTGGGAAAGACCCGGTCAAGGCCGCCAGCAATGTTCCCGCCGCCGACCAGCCGGTCGCCGAGCGATTGCGCGACATGATGGCAACCAAGGCCACGCGTTACTTCGACCGTAAGACGGAACGCGCCGCCGTCGAGAAATTCTACACTGGCCGCGACTACGCGCCGATCTGGACCCAAGGCGGCAACCTGACCGCAGCAGCAAAGGGCGTGATCTCTCGCCTCAAGGAGGCTGCAGCGGACGGCCTCAATCCTGCCGACTATCCGGTACCGGACTTCGCCGCCGCTGCGTCAGCGCCAGACGCGCTGGCGGAAGCCGATCTCAAGCTCACCGAGAGCATGCTGGATTACGCACGGCAGGCGCAGAGCGGGCGCATGCACTGGTCGCAGGTATCAGCCGATATCCAGTACCCCGAGCATCCGATCGATCCCAGCGAGGTTCTCGCCAATGTCACGGGCGCGAAAGACGCCTCCGCTGCGCTGGACGGCTACAACCCGCCGCACAAGCTCTACAAGCTCCTGAAGGCCAAGCTCGCCGAGCTCCGTGGCGTCGGCGACGGCGCGCCGATCATCATCGAGGATGGCGAGGCCCTGAAATACACCGCCGCGCGCGGCAAGAATGCGCCCGAGGCCGACGCACAGATGTCCGACCCGCGCGTGCCGAAGCTGCGCGCCAAGCTCGGCATCACTGAAAACGCCGACGACATCCGCTACGACGCCAAGGTTGCGGCCGCAGTCCGCAAGTTCCAGGAGAGCGTCGATCTCAAGCCGACCGGCGTGCTCGACGACCGCACCGTCAAGGCGCTGAATACGCCCAAGCGCGACAAGCAGATCGATACGGTCATCGTCAACATGGAGCGCTGGCGCTGGCTGCCGCGCGACCTCGGCGCGCCTGCCATCGGCGATGCCTATGTCATCCTCAACATCCCCGACTACACGCTGAAGGTGATGCAGCGGGGCGCCCAGGTGTGGACGACGCGCGTCGTGACCGGCAAGCCCGGCCAACATGCCACGCCGCTGCTCAGCGAGACCATGAAGTTCATCACGGTCAACCCGACCTGGAACGTGCCGCCGTCGATCATCTACAATGAGTATCTGCCGGCGCTGCAGCAGGATCCGACCGTGCTCGATCGCATGGGCCTGCGTCTGGAGCGCGCGCGGGACGGCTCGATCCACATCTCGCAGCCACCCGGCGAGGCCAACGCGCTCGGCCGCGTTCGCTTCAACTTCCCCAACAAGTTCCTGGTCTATCAGCACGACACGCCGGACAAGAACCTGTTCGCGCGGGACGAGCGCGCCTTCAGCCACGGCTGCATGCGCGTGCAGTATCCGGATCAGTATGCGGCGGTGCTGTTGAACATCACGATGCCGAACGAGCGCTATACGCCTGAGCGCATCCGCAGCATGTATGGCTCGAGCGAGATCGACCTGAAGTTCCCGACGCCGATCCCGGTCAACATCACGTACCAGACCGCCTTCGTCGACGATGCCGGGAAGCTGCAATTCCGCAAGGACGTCTATGGTCGGGACGGGACCATGATCTCGATCCTCAAGAACAACCGCGGCAAGGATCTCGAGAACGTCGTCGCCCACGCCCAGCCGAACTATTCGCGTCCGAAAGGACCGCTGCCGAGCGCCGTCAACGTCAGCGACAACAGCTTCTCGTCGGGGTCATCCAGCCCGAACTTCTTCGAACGTCTGTTCGGCGGCGGAGGGCAGCCGACGCCGCCGGCTCCGGTCGGCCGGCCGTCGCGGCGGGTGTTCACGCGCTGATCAGGGCCTGGCCCCGACCTGAAATTTGGATTTGAAATCAAAGACCTCGCCGATCGGGACACCGTCGGCGAGGTCTTTTTTGTTTTTGGTTAACCACAATGAACAACCGCGATTCGATGGCACTTTTTCGCCACACTCAAGAGTATATGTTAAGGCTAATTGGGGGGCGGGTCGGTCAGTATCCCTTAACCATCCCGCCTTAGGTAAGCGTTTCCTCTCTCTTCCGCCGGACGGGCCGCAAGAGGGTATTCGAGTAAACGCTCGTCGACGGGTGGGCTGCATCTTGCTGTCTGTTTTCGCGCGCCGATCTGATTCGCTGCCCAAAGCGGGTTGGAACGCTGTGGGCCGGTACGGTTTGGCATCGCTGCTCCTGCTGCTCGGGGCAGGATCGGTGCATGATGCGACGGCGTTGAACGAGACCCGTAGCCTCGCCTTTCACCACACCCATTCCGGCGAAGACCTGACGATCACCTTCAAGCGCGACGGCCGCTATGACGACGACGCGCTGAAGAGGCTCAACCATTTCCTGCGCGACTGGCGCACCCAGGATGAGACGGTGATGGACCGTCACCTGTTCGACATTCTCTGGGAAGTCTACCGCGACGTCGACGGCAAGCAGCCGATCCAGATCATCTCCTCCTATCGCTCACCCGCGACCAATTCGATGCTGCGCCGCCGCTCGGCGCATACCGGAGTGGCCCGCCACAGCCAGCACATGCTGGGGCATGCGATGGACTTCTACATTCCCAACGTACCGCTGGAGCAGATCCGCTTTGCGGGTCTTCGTCTGCAGCGCGGGGGTGTCGGCTTCTATCCGACCTCCGGGTCGCCCTTCGTTCACCTCGACACCGGCAACATCCGCCACTGGCCACGGATGACGGCTGACCAGCTGGCCCGGGTGTTCCCGGACGGCAAGACCGTCCACGTCCCAAGCAACGGCGTCCCGCTGAAGGGCTACGAGCTGGCCCGAGCCGAGATCGAAAAACGGGGCACGGGTGACGATGCATCGCCGGGCCGGTCCAGTCTGTTTGCGCGACTGTTCCGCGGACGTCCGAGCGAGGATGACGAGGAAGCGGCGGAGAGCGACGCCAAGCCTGTTCAGACCGCCGCCGCCCTCGTCGCGAAGTCGGCCGACAAGACGTCCGAGAAGGACAGTCGCAGCGCGGACCGGACGGCAGACAACAGGCCGTCGACGCCCCGCGGCAAGTTCGCCAACGCCCTACAGCTGGCGTCTGCCGATTCGCAGATCGCGCAGCCGGCGACAGCCAAGTCGGAAACGAAGTCCGAGGCCACGAGCTCGATCACCGGCCAGCGTCAGACCGGCGCGCCCCAGAGCGTCGCCGACATCATCAATTCGCGCGGCTTCTGGGGTGACAATCCCGGCACCCCGAAGCAGGCGACGCCGGAGCAGGTCGCTGCGATCACGGCGCGCCGCGCGCTGTCGGCGATCGACCAGCCGCAGAGCTCGAGCCTGATGCAGGCGATGGCCTTCGCTCCGCCGGCATCTTCACCGGTCGATCGCGCCAATGTGGTCGGGGCGACGGCGCCGATCCCAGTGCGCAATTCCCGCCCGACCACGCGCAGCGCTGCACCCGCGCCCGAGGCCAATGCGGTAGCTTCCAAGAGCGGGCAAGGCCAGGACGGCCTGATCACGATGGCGACCCGTATCTCAGCCGCCAAGGGCACCGATTCCACCTGGATGCGCGCCATCCTGCTGACGCCGAGCGCGTCGACATCGATGTCGGTCACGATGCTCGGCGATGCCGATCTCACCGTGATGCGCAGCTATTTCGTGAAGCCGCAAACAGCGCTGGCCATGAGCTTCGCCGCCGATCCGACACCCGGCCTGAGCTACGACCAGTTCACCGGGCCGGCGATCATCAAGCTGGAAACCAAGACCTTCACGATGCGCGCGGCAGCCTTGCGCTGACGACTGCGGCCGTCTTCACCCGCGCTCCCCGACAAGCATGGGCCTCTCCGTCCCGCCGGGCCGTGAGGCCGCGTCTGGCAAGGCCCGTCTCCAAATCAGGTCTCCAGATCAGGGCTCGAAGTCCGAGTGCCCCCGGATCATGCGTCCCGAGGGGCATTCGAACAGCCTGGTGCTGTAACCGACCGCCGGCAGCTCACATCATGCCAAGCGCCTGCATGTAGGTCTCGAGGATGCTTTCTTCTTCCTGGCGCTCGTTCGGGTCCTGCTTGCGCAGCCGGATGATCGTGCGCAGCGCCTTGACGTCGAACCCGTTGCCCTTGCTTTCGGCATAGACATCCTTGATGTCTTCGGAGATCGCCTTCTTCTCCTCCTCCAGCCGCTCGATCCGCTCGATGATCGACTTGAGCTGGTCTACGGCAAAGCGGGTCGCGGGCGACTCGTCGTCCTTCGCGGCGGCGGAGGTGGCCATCTGATACTCCTGAATTGAACTCGTGTGTCCGATGAAGGCGCCCGTCAACGCGGCGCGCGTGTTCGGGGCGACCCTCAAATCTGGCGTGCCCTGCGTCAAGGCAACATCGCCCTCATCCACAGAGCGCCCACATCTTGTTGCGGGATACGACCTGAAGCGCGCTCTGGCCAGCCGCACCGCTTGCGTTTCGCCGCAGGTCCTGCGCAGGGCCCGATTCGCTGGCCCTGACCGTTCGCGTCAGCAGCAGGCACCGCAACTGCGCCCATGAGGTCCTTCCCGAGCGCCTCAGGTCCGTAGAGGTCAATGGCCCGGATGCACCTTCTTCATGGCATCGAGCTGCTCGGCGCTCGCCTCGCGCTGGTATTTTGCCTTCCATTCGTCATAAGGCATGCCATAGACCGCCTCGCGGCTCTCGTCCTTGGTCATCGGCGCGCCCTTGGCGTCGGCAGCATCCTTGAGCCAGTTGGACAGGCAGTTGCGGCAGAAGCCGGCCAGATTCATCAGGTCGATGTTCTGAACGTCGGTTCTCGTCTGCAGGTGGTCGAGCAGCCGGCGGAAGGCAGCGGCTTCGAGCTCGGTTCGGGTGGTGCTGTCCATCGTCATCCCTTTCGTTCCCAGTTCCGCGCCGTAACGGATGTCTGCTATATAATGTGGCTTCGTCGCAGGTTTGGCCATATCGCCGCGCCGTCAGGTGGCTCCAGGAGCTCGATCGCACCCGCCTTCGCGTCAGATCGCCTTGCCGTTGACAGCCGCAGCCAGCCCCCGCGACATCGCCAAATGTTTGATATAGCGTCGCGCCATGATCTCGAAAACCTCCTCTCTCCCGCATCGCATTCCCCGTCTCCCCGGTTTCGGACTGCTTTCGCTGCTTGGGTTGGCCATGCTCTGTCTGTCGTCGAGCCCGGCGGCGGCCGATTTCCGGCTCTGCAACAACACGTCCAGCCGGGTCGGGATCGCCCTCGGCTACAAGGACGCGGAGGGCTGGACCACCGAAGGCTGGTGGAACGTGTCGTCGCGCAGTTGCGAAACCCTGCTCAAGGGCACGCTGGTCGCGCGCTACTACTACATCTACGCGCTGGACTATGACCGCGGCGGTGAATGGTCGGGACAGGCCTTCATGTGCTCGCGCGACAAGGAGTTCACGATCAAGGGCACGGACAATTGCCTCGCCCGCGGCTTCGACCGCACGGGGTTCTTCGAGGTCGACACCGCCGACCAGCGGGCCTGGACGGTGCAGCTGACCGAAGCCAACGAGCAGCCGGCGCAACAGCGGGTGCCGGGCATTCCCGGCACGTTCGGTCCCGGCGGCAACGTGCCGGGGCTGCCCAATGGATCGCAGGGCACGCCGCCTCCGGGCGCGCCGGGGCTGCCCTCGGGGCAAGCGCCCAAGCCATGAGGCGACTGCGCCGCATCAAGATCCTCGCCACGCTCGGCCCCGCCTCCTCCGACAGCACGATGATTCGCAAGCTGTTCGAGGCCGGAGCCGACATTTTCAGGATCAACATGAGCCACACCCCGCATGACAAGCTGCGGGAACTGGTGACCACGATCCGCAGCGTCGAATCGAGCTATGGCCGTCCGATCGGCATTCTGGTCGACCTGCAGGGCCCGAAGCTTCGGGTCGGGACCTTCGCCGACGGCCCGGTCCAGCTGAACAACGGCCAGAGCTTCGTGCTCGATTCCGACAAGACGCCGGGCGACGCGACCCGGGTTCACCTGCCGCATCCGGAGATCCTGGCGGCGCTGCAGCCGGGCCACGCGCTGCTGCTCGACGACGGCAAGGTGCGCCTGATCGCGGAGGAGACCTCCCCCACCCGCGCCGTCACCCGAGTCGTGATCGGCGGCAAGATGTCCGACCGCAAGGGCGTCAGTCTGCCCGACACGGACCTGCCGGTCTCGGCGATGACGCCGAAGGACCGTGCCGATCTCGAGGCTGCGCTGAACATCGGCGTCGACTGGATCGCGCTGTCCTTCGTGCAGCGCGCCGACGACGTGCTCGAAGCCAAGAAGATCATCCGCGGCCGCGCGGCCGTCATGTCCAAGATCGAGAAGCCGCAGGCGATCGACCGGCTCAACGACATCCTCGATGTCTCCGATGCCCTGATGGTGGCGCGCGGCGATCTCGGCGTCGAGCTGCCGCTGGAGCGCGTCCCCGGCCTGCAGAAGCAGATGACCCGGATGGCGCGCCGCGCCGGCAAGCCGGTGGTGGTTGCGACGCAGATGCTTGAGTCGATGATCCAGTCGCCGGTGCCGACGCGCGCCGAGGTCTCCGACGTCGCCACCGCCGTCTACGAGGGCGCCGACGCCATCATGCTGTCGGCGGAGTCGGCGGCCGGCAAATTCCCGGTCGAGGCGGTCTCGACCATGAACCGGATCGGCGAGGAGGTCGAACGCGACGCGGTCTACCGCTCCGTGATCGCGGCGCAGCGCCCCGAACCGGAATCGACCGCGGGCGATGCGATCGCGGAAGCCGCGCGGCGGATTGCCGAGAACCTCGACCTGCCCACCATCATCTGCTGGACCTCGTCGGGCTCGACCGCGGTCCGGGTCGCACGGGAACGCCCACGGCCCCCGATCGTGGCGATCACGCCGAACGTCGCCACGGGGCGCAAATTGTCGGTCGTGTGGGGCGTGCATTGCGTCGTGGCCGAGGACGCCCGCGACCAAGACGACATGGTCGAACGTGCCGGCTCGATCGCGTTCCGGGACGGCTTCGTGCGCGCCGGCCAGCGTGTCCTGGTGGTCGCCGGCGTTCCGCTCGGCACCCCCGGCACCACCAACATGGTCCGCATCGCCTATGTCGGGCCGTCCAGCGAGGCCAGCCTCTGAACATTGGTTAGCGACACATTCCTCTTAAGGTTGTAAAAAGGGTACTTATAATACCGGCCCGTAATTGAGAAGATGATGGCTGGAGCCATGAGAAGGCGCTCATCTGGACGAGGCATAAGCAAGAAGAAGATCGTTGATCTATTAAAGAGCGGATCTCAGGTTTGGAATTCGTGGAGGATCTTCACAAGGTTCTCATTTTCGATTGTCGTAGAGGGAATAAGTCTCAGAGGAATTGATCTCAGCGGGGCAAATCTAGGGGATGTTTCATTTAGTAGCGTCGATCTGAGCAACTCAAATTTGAGCCGCGCAGACCTCAGTTGGGCAAAATTCTTCGAATGCGATCTTCACTCCACCAATCTAAGTGCATCCGATCTAGGGATGGCAATCTTCGGCGACACTGACTTAGTGGAAGCTAATTTCGAGAACGCCCGTCTCTCTGGCGCTTATTTTGGAGGATGCGATCTATTGAAGGCAAATCTCATTAACGCTCAGATTGACAATACAAACTTCCGCAATTCAATTTTGGTCGAGACCATCTTTAGCGGCGCCAGAACTAATAACACTCTCTTTATAGAGGTAGACCTTTCCAAGAGTATTGGCTTGGAAATGATCGAGCATGAGGGCCCCAGCGTCGCAGATAACCGAACTCTGGAAACATCAGGTCAACTACCCCTGGCATTCCTTCGAGGAATCGGATTGTCTGACGCCTACATCGACTACTTGCCGGCCATCCAAAATCAAGCCCTTCAACATTATAGCTGCTTCATAAGTCACTCAAGCAAAGACCAAGCATTTGCGGCCCGCCTTTACGCCGACTTACAAGCTCACGGAGTTAGATGCTGGTTTGCTCCTCACGACCTCCCCATCGGGGCAAAGACGTGGGATTCAATAGACGAGGCCATCAGGTTGCGAGACAAGCTCCTGTTGATCCTATCAAAAAATGCAATTTCAAGCGACTGGGTCGAAGACGAAGTAAACAAGGCCTTCGCTGAAGAACGAACCCGTAGCGATATAGTCCTGGTCCCAATCAAGATTGACAACGCTGTGATGCAGACCTCCGAGCCATGGGCTCTCAAGTTGAGGGATCAAAGAAATATCGGGGACTTCCGAAAGTGGAAAGATCACGATTCTTATCAAATTGCATTGCGCAGGCTCATATCTGATCTTTCTAAGAAGCCGAACATTAGCGGGACGCCTTGAAGAACACCAAACTCCATTGGCTCACGCAACGGCACCACCAACATGGTGCGCATCGCCTATGTCGGGCCGTCCAGCGAGGCCAGCCTCTGAACCGGTCAGTCAGCGTTGCTGCGCGGCTTCAAACCTGCGGTCGAGGCTGCGGCCGCAGCAGAGGCGACCGGACAGGCCATGATGCCGATGCCATCCGCGCCTGGAATCCGCGCGCAGCCCCGTGAGTCATCGATTTTGAGGCCGTAGTCGGCGAGCACGTCGAGCCGCGGCGGATTGTCGGCCGGGCTCTTGGCGAAATACAGCGCCCAGACGCCGCCGGGAAGCGGATCGGCGAGGCCGTTGCGGACGCGACCGTCCAGCACACCGCCCGGGACGAGCGGAACGACGAGCTCCGACAACTGATAGACGCGCGAGCCTGCCGGCAGCGACGAGGTGATGTAGCCAAGCGGTTTCTGCAGCAGCAGGAAGGTTGCCGGTTGCTGCAAAGCTTGTTGCTGCAGAGCTTGCGCCAGCTGCGGCCGGTACGGATCGGACCACGGCCGGCGCATCCAGTCGGTCGGCTGCGACCACAGCGCGACGATGAGCGCGGCAATGACGGTGACGGCCTGCACGATCCGCGGCGGCGATCCGGCCGGCACCTCGCGCGTGCGCCAGGCGTCGATCAGGCGGATGAGCAGCAGCACGATCAGCGGCGCCGACAGCAATTCCAGCGGAATCAGGTAACGCTGGATCGAGAAGGCCAGCAGCCACAGGACATAGCTGACCCAGAAGAAGATCACGAGACGCCGGTCGCGCAGTGGCAGCACCTCGCGCCTCTGCCACAGGCCGGTGACGGCCAGCGCGACCAGCAGCACGATGACGACCGCGAAACGCGGATCGCGGAACGGCCATTCCGACGAGGGATGTCTGCCGATCGCCCAGTAGAACGGATAGGCGAGTGCATCGAGCAGCCCCTGCGGCATGAAGCGCGTGTCGACGATCGAGACCAGCGGCGCCTCGGGCGAACGGAAGATCGTGTTGTAGAACGGAAACAGCGGACTGCCGTAGTCGCGCGCCATCTTCAGCGCCCACGGCGCGGCGGTCGCGATCACGCCGATCGCACTGCCCGAACCGAACGCGACGCTCGCGCGCAGAGGCTGCGCAACGAGCAGGAGCGAGACGCCGGCCCCGATCAGGAAAGTCGCGTTGGTGAGCTTCAATCCGGTGGCGGCGCCGATCAGCAGCCCCGCGACGAGGAGGCGGCGGCCGCGGTTGCCTTCGCCGCCGAACATCAGCGCGATGCCGACGAGGATCGGCATCGCAGTCAGGATGTCGGCGAAGCTGGTGCCGACCTCCGACAATGCCATCGGACTGAGGGCTGCGATGACGATCACAGCGCTGAGCGCGAAAGCGTCGGCCGCACGCGCCAGCAGCACGCGCGCGACCCACCAGACCAGCGCGAGATTCAGACCGTGCAGCGCACCGAGAGCGATGCCCCACCAGGGTGCATCCAGCCCGTGGCGGGCCACGTAGGGCAGAAGATAGATCAGCGGATTGAGGAAGCTCTGGAAGCCGCCGGGCGCGACATCAATATCGAACCGGCCATGCACGAGCGCGAAGCCGGCATATTCGTGATAGTTCTGCCAGTCCCAGTTGATGTCCTCGCCGGCCAGATAGGCATAGAGGGCGCCGGCGGCCGCTGATCCGGCGATCACGAGCAGCATCGCCAGATGTTTGCGTGCGACGGACATCGGTGAGGGAAACGCCTGGGATCACGAACCGCGGCAGCCGTCCCGGCGCCGCACCCGACCATGGCGTCGACGGATGAATCCTTGCTTAAGCGCCGGTGTCCGCCGCTGCGCCAGTGCGCGTGGGCCTATGCGCCGACGAGGCTCTTGACCGGCAGCAACACCGCCTGCACGACGAGTCCGCGGGCGCGTGCATCCATCACGCCGACCGCGCGCAGCGCCAGCAAGGTGACCGCCTGGACTGTGTCGCGGAGCCTGGCGGGATCCTCGAGCGTGTCGGTCGCCAGCGGTCCGACGAGCGCCTCGTGCAGTGCGCCGAGCAGCGCGGTTGCCGCGAGCTGGGTGTCCTGCGCAGGCAGATGGCCCGCGCGCACGGCCGCATCGATTCGCGAGGCGATCTCGCCGACGATTTCGCGGCGGCTCGCGATCCGCGACGCGGTCACGTCGACATCGACCGGCTCGGCCAGGATGCCCCAGGCGAGCTTGCGCTGAGACAGGACATGAACGGCCACGGTGGAAACCGCCGCAGCGAGGGCCGAGGACGGCCCCGGCGCCGCGTCGGCAGCGCGCCTGACCGCGGTGAGCTCGTCGCGCGAGACTTCGGCGATCAGCTCCGAAATCAGATCGGCCTTGGAAGGGAAATAACGATAGACCGTCCCGGCCGCGACATTGGCCCGGATCGCAACCGGTGCAATCTGAACGGCGGACATGCCGCCCTCGGCGGCGGTTTCGCGCGCGGCGGCCAGGATCGCGCTACGCCGCGCGGCCAGCCGCTTCACGACCTGGTGGGTTCGCCGATAGACCATGGCGTTTCTCGTCCCGGGCGCGCTCGTCCAGGACGGCACCCGGCGAACGCTGGTTCAGTGTTTTTGGAGGATCGACCTCGCAAAGTTCTAGGAAGAACTGAACACTTGTTCACGCAATAACACAAGTGGGAATCGTGGCTTGTCGCCGCGGCGAGCGTCGATCCTCAGGCCGCCGCGAGCGCCGCTTCGGAGGGCGCCGGCTGCCGCCGCCACCAGGATCCAGCCCGCGCCAGCACGAGTGCGGCCACAATCACATTGGCGGCAAGCCCTAGGGGAATGCCGGACAGCATGAACGTGACCTGGAGCGCCGCGATGCAGCCGAGCGCGGGCAGTTCGTAACGACGAAAGCCCTCGTTAAGGCCGATCCGGACCAGCCACGCCACGGCAATCGCCTGCACCATCATGTCGTACATGAACAGATAGGGCGTGGTCAGCAGCAGCCCGACCGCCAGCGCCGCGGCCTTCAGCGAATAGCGTACCGGGCTGCGCCACAGCGTCACCAGCACCACCGCGACCGCAGCGGTCAGCACCCATTGGAAGGTCCAGCCGAGCGCTTCGGAGCCGCCGAAATAGCGCACCAGGGAGAACAGACTCTGCAGCTTCCACCACGTGGCCTTGCCCTCGGTCAGGAACGCCTGCGAGAACCTCGGCAGCCAATGAAAGAAGGCGTGCCAGCTCTCGAAGCCGAAGGCGAGCCAGGACATCAGCGCCAGCACGATCGCGGTGAGGCTTGCGGAGACGAACGCCGTCCAGCGCTGGGTGGCGATCAGCAGAACCGGAAACAACAGGCCGTATTGCGGCTTGTAGGTCAGGAAGCCGAGACAGATGCCCGCCAGGACAGGCCGGACCGGCAACAAATACAGCGTGCCGCCGACGAGAGCCGCAGTGAGACATCCGTTCTGTCCGACCAGGGCGTTCGAGAACAGGGCCGGAAAGCCGGCCGCGAGCAACAGGCCGAAGCCGCGGCCGACGATCGCGCGCATCACCAGCGCGTAGGGAATGAAGCTCGCATAGACCCAGCCGATGAAGGCGACCGCATAGGGAAACTGCGCCAGGAACGCCGCCACCAGCAGGAACGGCGGCGGATAGTGCCAGGCGAAGTAGCCGGGGAAATCCTGTCGCAACAGCTCGAGCTCGACCTGGCGCTGGACGTCCCAGTCCCAGGCCAGCGCCGGCTGGCCCTGCAGCGCGAGCTTGCCGGCGGCCCAGACATTGACGAAGTCGGTGGGAATGCCGAGCCCCTGTCCGTCCCAGATCCAGGCACCCGACCACAGGCCGGCGGGAAAGAAAGCGGCGTTGACACAGGCGAGCACAAAGCAGATCGCGAACAGGCTGCGCGGAACGGGATCGTGCTGCGGTGGAATTGCGGCGACAGAAGAAGTGTCAGCCATATGGACCTCGCGCCCCGCGCCTCGTTGCGGCGCCTTGCTAGTAAAGCCTTAAGGGTCAACCGCTTGAGGAAGGCTTAAGCGTGCGGCGCGCCGCCGGCGGGCTGATGCTCGCACCGATTGTTTACGCACCGACTGCTATCGCTGGCGCCGAGCCCTAACCGGCCGAACGCCAACGCGAGAGTTTGTCATGCCCCTTCCCCGTCTCATCCTAGCGCTGGCGCTCTGCCTGATCTGGCCGGCCGCGAGCCTGGCCCAGGACAAGGGGCCGGTGCGCGTCACCTCGGACGTCTCCTACGAGTATCTCGCGCGCTGGGACGTCGACCGGCTGAACAAGATCCTGACCGTCGACACGCCGAAATTCGCCGGCATCACGGTCACCTACACGGCAGCCCGCAACGCCGTCCGGCTCTATCGCATCACCTATTCCTCCGTCGTCCCCGAGCGCGGCAACAAGCCGATCACCGCAACGGGGCTGCTCGCGGTCCCCGAGATCAGCGACACCACGCTGCCGATGATCTCCTATCAGCACGGCACGGTGTACGGAAAACAGGAGGTGCCGTCGTTTCCGGAGCAATCGCCGGAGACGCAGCTGATGATCGCGCAGTTCGCAGGCCAAGGCTATCTCGTGATCGGCGCCGACTATTTCGGCATGGGCCTCTCGACCGCGCCCGAAGGCTACATGGTCAAAGCCAGCCATCAGCAGGCCACCTACGACATGCTGCGCGCGAGCCGCGCCGTGCTCGATCAGTTGAAGCTCGCGAGCTCCAGACTGGCGATCGCCGGCTGGTCGCAGGGCGGCTTCGTCACCATGGCCTATCTCGAGAAGCTCGAAAGCGCGGGCGTGCCGGTCGCGGCGGCGGCGACGGCGAGCGCGCCGGTCGACGTGTTCGTCGCGCTGAACGGGTTCCTGAACTTTCCGCGCAGCAACGATGCCTCCTGGGTCAACTCGCTGTTCATCCTGTCGGCATTCTCGTTCGAGAACTATTACGGCGTACCGGGACTGGCGCGCTCAGTGATCAGCGACGCCTACTACGATGTCGCCCGCAAGGCCTATGAGCGCGAGCCGTTCAACGTCGCCGACGTTCCGAGCGATCTGCACAAGCTGCTGAAGCCGGACTATTTCGATGCGCAGTATTTCGCGACGTCGAGCTACGGACGCCTTGTCGCACAGACGCAGGCCTATCGCTGGATCATCAAGACGCCGGTGCGCAACTATTACGGCGAAACCGACGAGGCGATCTCGACGGGTCTCGGCCGGCTGGCGATGACCTATCAACAGGCGATCGGCGCCGGCAACACTAAGGTCGAGGCGGTCTCGACCGGCCCCACGACGCATCGCGGCACGTTCGCGACCGCCGTCCCGCAATGGAAAGCCTGGTTCGACAAGCCGTAACGCGGTGCCCTCGCCTGCGGGCAGCCGCGATCAGAAGGCGCGGCTGTAGCCGATCTGAAGCCCATAGGTCAGCGCGTTCTGGCTGGCGGCGTTGGCGCTGATCATGGCCGCCGACCCCGGCGCGAGTTCGAAGCGCAGACCGGCGTTGCCCTCGATCCAGTTTCGGCTCATGCGCGGCCCGAGCCCGGACAGGCCGCAGAACGCCGTGAGCGGCGCAGCGCCGTTGCAATCGGCGGCCAGCAGCGAGCCGCGCACCAGCGGGGCGTCGGTGTGGAGATTGCTCGCCCACGCCAGCCCGCCGAACACGGTGATCCTCTGCGTCAGCGAGCCGCGCAATTGGGTGCCGACCCGCAACGTCGTTGCCGCCGCGCTGAACGCCGAGATGACCGCCGGAAACGGCCCGCCGCTCTCGACGAAGCCGCCGACGCGCGCATTGACATAGGACAGCTGCGCGAACGGCGTCACCGTCGCCTTCGCGCCGGGCACCGGGAGGGCCCAGCCGAGCCGCGCCATCGCGCCCGCGGAGCTGGCATGGGTCTGCCCCTGCGAGCCGGCCAGTGTCGTGCCGTTCAGATAGCCGCGGGTCAGGGTCAGGTCGGGATGGAGCGAGGCGACGGCCATCGCCAGGAACTGAAAGCCGGTCTCGGGACGATGCGCGAAATAGGCGCCGAAGGTGGCGCCCGGCGCGTCGAAGCGGCCGCCATAGCCGAGACCATTGCGCAAGCCCGCCACACCGATGCTGACGCCGATGGAGGTCGACGGCGTGAGCGAGCGCGCCAGGCCGAAGGTGCCGGCGAGCTCATTGCCGCTGGTGCCGTAGCTCGTATTGCCCGCCACGAGTCCATAGGCAAAGCCGCACCATCGCGACGCCTCGCCGCCTGCGGACCTGGTGCAGCGATAGTAGTCCGCAGCGGTGGCAAGCGCTCCCATCGCCGCATCCGTTGCCGCCACGCCTTGATTGGCAATGACGCCGATGCTCGCCAGCGACGCCTGCTGCTCTAGTACGCTGGTGATGCTGCCCGATGTCGGCGGCGTCGATGACGAGGTCCGCTTCAGCTGGATCAGGAACAGGTCCTGCGTGCTGCCGGCATCGTTGCGGGTGCCATTGCCCAGGATCAGGATGTTCAACGACGAGCTGGTCGCAGACGCCGCGATGCCGGTCGCGTCCGTCAGCGTCACGTTGCTGGTGCCGACGCCGAGACTCGCGAGAATCGACGCCAGTGTCGCCCCCGACGACGACTGGCCGTCGGACGAGACGGACCAGTAGACCGCCTGCGAGCAGGAGCCGCTGCTACCCGCCGTGCAGCTGTACTCCACGCGGCCAACGATGTTGCTTCCCGAGGCATCGACGGCGTTGGCGACAGCGCCCAAACGGCCGAGATTGTCGGCGTCGGTCGGGGCGACCGCGGCAAGCTGCAAGGTGGAATGCGTGGCCCAATTGTCGGTCGTGGTCCAGCGAACCGCCTCGAAGTTCGTGGCCGTATTGCCGAGCCAGCCGACGGCGACGCTCGCGCTAGCGACGCTACCGTTGCCGGCATTCAGCGCACGCGCCTCGCCATAGGCATAGGTGGTCGACACGTTGTTCAGCGGCGTCATGCCGAGCTGGCTCATCGTGCCTGAGGCCAGCGTCCAGACGAACGGCTTGGGCTGCCAGATCGTCGCGTAGTCGCCGAACCCGCTCGTATCCGACAGCAGCAGGCCCGAGCCGCGCGCCAGATTGACGTCGTTGCTGAAGGCGCCGCGGGGAAACAGCCCGTACCAGCCGACGACCGTGCCGTTGTCGGCCACGGCCTTGCCGGAGCTTGCGGGCGAAATGACCGGGTCCGGCGTGGCGCCGAGCAGTTGCACCGCGTTGGTCGAGAGGTTCCACACGGCCGCCTGCATCGTGCTCGTGCCGGTCAGGAGCGCATTCGGCCAGCTGGCATCGAACTGCAGCGCGCCGCTCCATCCGGTCGCATAGGCCGCGTTCGGACTGATGCCATAGGCCGCGCCATCCTTGTCGGCGCCATGCAGCGACAGCTGCGTCGGCGCTACGCCCGCGAAGGCGCCCGCGGTGGTGGCCCGCCAGATGTAGGGATAGATGTCGTAATCGTTCTGGGTGCCGTCGGCGCCCAGCACGACGCCCACCACGGTCTTGCCGGCGGCATCGACCCCGGTCGCAGCACCACTGACGAAACTGGTCAGGCGGTCCTTCGGCAAGCTGAGCTCGGTCACAGTCCCGGAGCCTAATCCGCCGACGGCCGTGTTGGGCGCCCAGACGATCGGCACCTCGATCGCATTCACAGCCATGTAGGGCGTCTCGCAGAGCTTGCCGGCGCTGCCGACCGCGAGCCCCGACGCGCTCATTGCGCTGCCGTGGACATAGCGGCCGAAGCAGCCGCCGCCGCCCATGGCGTAGGTTGCCTCGCCGAAATAGCTCGACGTGAAAGGAGCCGACGCCGTCTCGAAAATGCCCTGCGCGGCAGCATCGCCGCCATCGAGCGAAGCCAGAGCTGCCAACAACACGACGGGAAATACGCGAGCCGGACGGCGCACCGCCCGTGAAATCGTCATCATCTGAATACCCAGCCTTTGGATATTCGTTAACAACGACAACGGGTTGCAGGCAACGAAAAGCCCGGCTGCGAACCGGGCCTGTCGTCTCAATCTCTTGATCTTCTATGTCAGGTCGACCTCATCGCGGCCGCCCCTGCAATCAGGTCACGCCTGCGGTTGCGGCTCCAGGCCGGGATCCGGATCGGGACGCGGCCGTGGCTTGCCTGCGGGCGGCACGGCCGAGGCGCGCGGCGTCGACGGCTCGACCGCCGACTCGCGGTTCGGCTTCTTGCCCTTCAACAGGTCGTTGATCTCCTCGCCGGTCAGCGTCTCGTATTCGAGCAGCGCCTGGGCAATCGCCTCCCAGTGCTCACGCTTCTCGGTGATGATGCGGCGCGCCTCGAGTTCGCCGGCCTCGATCAGGCCGCGGATTTCGGAGTCGATCAGGCGGGCGGTATCGTCCGAGATGTTGGTCGAGCGCGCCACCGAATGACCCAGGAAGACCTCCTGCTCATTGCTCTGGTAGCGCACACGGCCGAGCTTGTCGGACATGCCCCATTCCATGACCATCGCGCGCGCGAGGTTGGTGGCCTGCTGAATGTCGCCGGTCGCGCCGTTGGTCACCTTCTCTGCACCGAACTTCTGCACCTCGGCCTCGCGGCCGCCGAACATCATGGCCAGCTTGGAGACGCACCATTCCCGCGTATGGGAGTGACGGTCGGCCTCAGGCAGCGACTGCACCATGCCGAGCGCACGGCCACGCGGAATGATGGTGGCCTTGTGGATCGGGTCGTGGCTCGGGACGTTGAGGCCGACGATCGCATGGCCCGCCTCGTGATAGGCGGTCAGCATCTTCTCTTCCTCGGTCATGACCATCGAGCGGCGCTCGGCGCCCATCAGCACCTTGTCCTTGGCTTCCTCGAACTCGGACTGCGTCACCATCCGCTTGTTGCGGCGGGCGGCGGTCAGCGCGGCCTCGTTGACGAGGTTCATCAGGTCGGCGCCCGAGAAGCCAGGCGTGCCGCGGGCGATGGTCTTGAGGTTGACGTCCGGCGCCAGCGGCACCTTGCGGACGTGAACCTTGAGGATCTGCTCGCGGCCCATGATGTCCGGGTTGGAGACCACGACCTGGCGGTCGAAGCGGCCCGGGCGCATCAAGGCCGGATCGAGCACGTCGGGACGGTTGGTGGCGGCGATCAGGATCACGCCCTCATTGGCCTCGAAGCCGTCCATCTCGACCAGCAGCTGGTTGAGGGTCTGCTCGCGCTCGTCATTGCCGCCGCCGAGGCCGGCGCCGCGATGGCGGCCGACCGCGTCGATTTCGTCGATGAAGATGATGCAGGGCGCGTTCTTCTTGGCCTGCTCGAACATGTCGCGGACGCGGCTCGCGCCGACGCCGACGAACATCTCGACGAAGTCAGAGCCGGAGATGGTGAAGAACGGCACGTTGGCTTCGCCCGCGACCGCACGCGCGATCAGGGTCTTGCCGGTGCCGGGGGGGCCGACGAGCAGCACGCCGCGCGGAATGCGGCCGCCGAGGCGCTGGAATTTGCCGGGATCGCGGAGAAACTCGACGATTTCCTGCAGGTCCTGCTTGGCCTCGTCGACACCGGCGACGTCCTCGAAGGTGACGCGGCCATGCGCCTCCGTCAGCATCTTGGCGCGCGACTTGCCGAAGCCCATCGCCTTGCCGGCGCCGCCCTGCATCTGCCGCGACAGGAAGATCCAGACGCCGATCAGCGCAATGAATGGCAGCCAGGACACCAGCAGCGACACGAACCACGGCACGTTGTCACCCGGCGGCTTCGCCGTGATCGAGACCTTGCCGTTGTACAGGCGCGTCACGAGCGAAGGATCGTTCGGGGCGTAGGTCTGGAACGACGAGCCGTTCTTGAAGGTGCCGTGGATCTCCGGGCCCTGGATCACGACGTCGCGCACATTGCCCTGATCGACTTCGGTCAGGAGCTGCGAGAACGAGATGTCGGTCGAGGACGCACGTTGACCCGGATTCTGGAAGAGTGTGAACAGCGCCAACAGCAATAGGACAATAATGACCCAAAGGGCGAAATTGCGCAGATTGGCGTTCATCGATTTTCCTTCGTGGTCGCGCGGATCGCGGCCGTCTATCCTCGGACTCATCCCTGGGTAGCCACGAGGAATCCCCCGGTCAACCGCCACGTAATCTAGGTACCACCCGCACCAATGCCAAGGGAACCAGACAGGACTATTTATCGCATCCTAGCCCGATTCCCGCTCAAAAAATGGCCGAGGAAAGCGCCGCCGACGCAGGTGGTTAAGGGTCCTCGACAGCGTTGCGCCGCATCAAGTCCCGCGTCGCCGCCGAGGCGGTGCGGGCGCGATGCGGATCGCCTCTCTCGTCAGGCTTACCAGCGCACCAGCAAGCGTCTGTTTTAGCCGTCCCGGGCCGGCCATACCACCATCTGCGATCCCCGCAAGAGTCCGGTCCAGGCGATCGAGCAGCGCCTCCGCCTTGCCGAGTTCCACCGGCCCTTCCGTCCCAACGCGGTTGATGGCGCGCATCAGCAGCCTCAGCCTGATTTCCGCTGGGAGTGCGACAAAGGCGCGCGGCTCGAAGCTGTCTCCATCGTCAGCCGGATTGGCCGGTCCGCGGCTGGCTGCAAGCAGCGCGAGATATCGTTCGGCGCCGTCCGTCATCAGCTCGATGGCGGTATTGGCCCGTGCGAGCCGCGCGGCCAGCGTCGCCAGCGTCCGTGCATCGCCGCCTTCGGCGGCGAGAGCCGGCATCAGGACGCGCAGGCGGGGCCGGGTAAAGGTCGGATCGCGATTGGTCGGATCGTCAGCAAATGGGACGCCGGCGGACTGGAGCGTCGCAACCAGCCGGGCCTTGGGAATCTCCAGCAACGGACGGGCCAGCAGCAGCCCCTCGCGCCGGCTGACCGGCGCCATCGCCGCGAGCCCGACGATGCCGCTGCCGCGCAGGAGCCGCATCAAGACCGTCTCGGCCTGGTCGTCGCGGGTGTGAGCCGTGACCACGTGGCTGGCGCTGGCTTGGCGGGCCGCGCGTGCCAGCAGGCCGTATCTTGCCACACGTGCCGCCTCGGGAATTCCGGCTTCCGGCTTCTCATCCCGCCATCGCAAGGTCCGGTGCAGAACGTCGAGCCGGCGCGCGGTCTCTTTCACCAGCCGCGCCTCACGCGCGGAGTCGCGCCGCAAGCCGTGATCGACGGTGATGGCGACGAGACGGGGACCCATCGGACGTGCCCCCCGCCAGCGCGCCGCCAGCCACATCAGCGCCATCGAGTCCGGCCCGCCCGAGACGGCGAGCACGAGCGCGGCTTCATCCGCGAACGGCGCGAACAGGCGCTCCGCTTCGGCGGCGGAGACAGGCAGATCGTCCTCGGAGCGTCTGTTCGACATGGCGTGGCAGAGACTACCCGCCCCGCCGATCTCACGCGAGAGCCCTAGGCTCCCCGCGCGCTCAGCACTTCACCCGCTTCTGCTCGCGGTCGACCGTGGCCTTCACGCCTGCAGCGGCGCGCGGATATTTGCGCGCAATCTCGCCGAAGGCCGCGCAGGCAGCCTCCTTCTCCTTCAGCGCCGCCAGCGACTGGCCAAGCCGCAGCAGCGCGTCAGGCGCCTTCGACGACTTCTCGTGTTTCGTCGTCACCGCCAGGAAGACTTCGGCGGCGTCGCGATATTGCTGACGCTGGTAGAAGCTTTCGCCGAGCCAGTATTGGGCGTCGCCGATCATCGGGTCGTTCGGATATTTCTGCGTGAAGCTGCGCATCGTCTGCTCTGCCAGCGCGTAGTCGCGGCGCTGCATGTAGCCGATGCCGAGGTCGTATTCGTCACGCGGCGTCTGCGTCGGCGGCGCGGTCGCAAGTCCGCCCGGTGCGGCAGCCGCAGGCGGGCTTTGCTCGGAACGCCCGCCGCGGCCGGCGGAGAGATTCACCGGATCGCCGGCGGCCCGGCCGGGCGGCTGCCCCCCACCGCCCTGAACCGGCAGCTGGCCGCCGCCCAGCGCCTGCGGCGCGCCCGGCGCAGTCGGGTTCTGATTGGGGTCGAACGCATCGCCGCGGCGCCGACCGCCGGTGCCCGCAGCCGGCTGGTCCGACACGATCGGGGCCGGGGCAGCGCCCTGCGGCTGCGCATAGGCCGGCTGCTGCTGCGGATAGGGCTGCTGCGACTGACCGTATTGGGGCTGGCCATAGGCCGGCTGAGCCGGCTGGCCATATGACGGGCTGGTCTGTGCAGGCGGCGGCGCTGCCGCGGTCGGCTGCGCCGCGGCCGGCGCGCCGTTCTGCAACTGCCGCAACCGCTCTTCCAGCTGGCGATTGCGATACTGCAGCTCCTCGTTCTGACCGGTGAGCTGCCGGAGCTGATTTTCCAACCGCTGGATCCGGATTTCCGGGTCGTCGTCGTCAGCCTGGGCGAAAGCCAGCGACGACATTGCCAGCGAAGAGATCATGACGAGCGCGGCAAGAACTGCGGCGGCGCTGCTTGGAAGAAACTTGAATGACATGCTGCCCTGACGACCGGATCGGCGAGAGGTTGGAAAATCTGCCTCGTGAGTGAGGCTGTACGTCAGATTTGGAACAGAGACAAATGACGTTCAAGCGAACAACAAACAAAGAAGCCGACGTCGATCAACGACGCCGGCTTCTTCAAAGACGAGTTTGTTCAGGTTTATGAACTGGCGTTCAGCACCGTCACCGCACGTCGGTTCTGCGACCAGCACGAGATATCGTTACAGACCGCGACCGGCCGTTCCTTGCCGTAGGAGATCGTGCGCATCCGGCCCTGGTCGATGCCACGAGAGGCCAGGAAGTTGCGCACCGACTGGGCGCGGCGCGCGCCGAGCGCGATGTTGTATTCGCGGGTGCCGCGCTCGTCGGCGTGCCCCTCGACGGTGAATGTATAGCGCGGATAGCTCTGCAGCCACTGCGCCTGCTTCTCCAGCGTCGCGATCGCCTGCGGCGTGAGATCGGTCTGATCGCTTTCGAAGAAGACGCGATCGCCGACATTCACCACGAAGTCCTGCTGGCTGCCTGGAGTCGCAGCGCTGGCCATCGCACCATCAGCTCCGGTGAGGTTCTTGTTGGCGCAAGCACCCATCGACAGCGCGACCGCAAACACAGCGGCCAGCTTCAATCCCTGGAGGATACGCATCTGATATTTCATTCCCGGAGCCTCCACGCTCACGTTCTTAGACTGCCATCCGGTCTACAGGGCGATGGTTAAGCGAACGTTCCGTCAACCTTGATGCGGACTTGCCGAACCCGCTCAAATGCTAACGAAACCCGAAAAAGCGACCGCGATGGTTAATGGGTTGTAAATGTGGCACCAGGGTGAAGGCAAGCGGTGCAGCGCCCGCATGGGGGCGCTTTTTCGCTGATTTTGGCACCAAAGCCACGGATCGAACGGCCGCACGGGCCGGACCGGGCGCAACGCCGGCGGCGCGGTCAGCCCGCGCGCGAGACCGGGTGAATCCTGAACGAATCAGTGAAGGCATCGGGCGACGGCCGGTCGAACAGCATACGCCGTTCGAAGGCGCTGGAGCGCATGAAGGGAAAACGCTGGAACACCCGGTCGCGGATCGAGGGATAATGCGCCGCCACCAGGCCCACCGGCTTGGTCAGACCGGAGTAGAGCCGCGGCTCGCCCCACGGTTCCTGGAGAAACACCTTCTTGTAGAAGGCGCGATGTTCCGGCCGGACATTCGCGAGACCTATGTCGGCGTTGAAATGGGCACACGCGACATAGCCGAGCCGTACCGTCACATAGGGCAGCGCCGGAAACAGCCGTGCCTTGTCGTGGTCGGCGACGAAGCGGGTGGGATCGACGATGACCTTGCCGCGGTCGAGTTCCGGATGCAGCAGATCAACGAACATGTCCGACGACAACGACTTGCGCCATTGCGAGTTCAGCACGCTGATGCGGATCGAGCTGTAGAGCTCGCCATCGAGATAGACGCCGAAGATGAAGCTGTTGGGAAGATCGTCATATTCGTCGGTGACCCGTTCACTAGCCGACGGGAGGATGGCCCCTTCGCGCAAATAGGCGCGGTAGCGCAGACGATAGATCTCATCCTTGTCTTCAGCGGTCAGAGCCAGACGATAATCCACGTTTTCGAGCGCATCCGACTTCTGTTCAGGAACGGCAGTCACTCTAGCCGCCGACTTCATTCGCAACCCCTTCTCACACAACTCCTACGAGCAGCGCGAGCTTAACAGTTCGTTAATTCCGATGCAAAGCTTTCGCCGGTACAAAGTTAACGGCACGTAGAATCCCGGTGCTACAACCGTAGCTTACCGGGTACGCCATCGCATCGCATGGATCGCCTCGGATCACTTGCGTGCCAATTCGAAACGAAATCGCGTGGTATACGCGCGGCCCTGCCCGTCGATGATACGACGTGCGGTTGTCCTGCACGGGTGCGGGGCGCAGCCATGCCAGGGCGTCGCGGCGGTCGCGCTCAGGCGATCGAGCGCACCTGCCCGATTGCAGTGCCGGGCTCTTCGGTCGAACGCCGGCCGTGTGAGGCGTTCAGGAGCTGGCGGATCCGCACCGCGGGCACCGGCCGGCTGAACAGATAGCCCTGTGCCTCGGTGACGGTGCCGTCGACGCTGACGAGCTCCAGCTGCTCGTTGGTCTCGATGCCCTCGACAACGACCGACATGCCGAGATCGGCGGACAGCCGCGCGACACCGCGCAGCAGGGTCAGCGGCCGATCACTATCGATGCCCTCCAGGAAGGAGCGATCGATCTTGACCTTTTCCAGCGGGAAGTTGTGCAGATAGCTGAGGCTGGAATAGCCGGTGCCGAAATCGTCAAGCGAGATGCGGACGCCGAGCATGTGCAGCTGCGACAGCACGTCATGCGTCAATTGCGTGTTGCGCAGGAGCGACGATTCCGTGATCTCGATCTCGAGACGGTGCGGCGGAAGTCCGGAGACTTCGAGCGCGTAACGGACCTCGCTCAGGACGTCGCGCTGATGGAATTGCTGCGGGGAGAAATTGACCGCGACACTCACCGCCTCCGGCCACTTCATGCATTCGAGGCAGGCCTTGCGCAGGATCCAGCGGCCGAGATCGACGATCAGGCCCATGTCCTCGGCGACCGGGATGATGTCGACGGGCGAGACGGTGCCACGGACCGGATGATTCCAGCGCAGCAATGCCTCGCAGGTGGAGATCTTGCCGGACTTCAGGTTGACCAGCGGCTGGTAGAACAGCTCGAACTCCTCGTTCGCGAGCGCCTTGCGCAGGTCGAGCTCGAGGATCCGGCGCGCCTCGACGGTCTGGGCAAGCTCGTCGCGGAAGAAGCAGAAGGTGCCGCGTCCCTCGGCCTTGGCCCGGTAGAGCGCCATGTCGGCGTTCTTCAGCAGCGTGTCGGCGCTGATTCCGGGCGCGGTCATCGCGATGCCGACGCTGGCGCCGATCTCGACCAGGTGATTGTCGATCTTGTAGCGTTCGCTCAGCTGGTCGACGATGCGGCGTGCGAGCACGGCGGCGTCGTCGTTGGAACGGATATTGCGCTGGAACACGACGAACTCATCGCCGCCGAACCGCGCAACGTAGTCCTCCGGCCGCAGCATGTCGCGCAGCCGTTCGGAGACCGCGCAGAGCAGCTGGTCGCCGCAGGGATGGCCGAGCGTGTCATTGACCTGCTTGAACCGGTCGAGATCAACGAACAGCAGCGCCGACAGCTCGCCGTTCCGCTGCGGGATCTTGAGCAGGCGCTCGATCTCGTCGCGGAAGCTGACGCGGTTCGGCAATGTCGTGAGCTCGTCGTAGCGCGCAAGATGCGAGATTCGCGCCTCGGCGTGCCGGCGCTCGGTGATGTCCTCGAGCAGCACCACCGCGCCGCCGTCCGCCATCGGCTGGAAGGTCCAGGACAGCGACCGGTCGCGCACCACGTCCGGGTCGCTGGTGATGATGTTGTGGGTCTTGGTATTCTCGATCTCCGAGAGGATCATTCGGCCGCTGGAGGCCGAGATCGATCCCGAGATCACGCAGCCGTTGATGATGTCGGCCGCCCTGCCGCCACGCTGCAGAATGTCGTCCGGCAGGCTCATCATCTCGCCGAAGCGATGGTTCATGACGGCGAGGCGCCCGTCGGGGCGGAACATGCACAGGCCGTGCGGCATGTTGTTCAGCGCCGTGTCGAACTGCCTCGCCAGGGCGGCCTCGCCCTCACGTGCCACGAAGGCCTGAACGAAGATCCGCTGCAGGTTCGTCGAGATGTGCTTCAGCGACAGGAAGAAGAGCACGCAGAACGCCGCCATTCCCATGTAATAGGGACTGCCGTTCATCGCGAGAACCAGCGCGAGCGGTCCGCAGGCGAGCAGGATCTGAACGTGGAAGATCCAGGGCCGACCATAGGTGCGGCCGGCGCCAGCCGACATATAGCAGAGTGTCACCGCGATCACGATCAGGTGCACCACGGGGTCGCTGTTGTCGACCACGGCGACGACACACCAGACTCCGAGCACGAGCGCATAGATCATCGCGCCGACCTGGTAGCGAATCTCCCAGCGCGCGACCGCCTCCTGCGTCAGCCGGCCGCTGTCGCACAGGCGCCGGTAGTAGCGCATGTCGATCGAGCGAAACGCGCCGGCGACGATCAGCATCGCGGCACATGGCCAGAGATTGACGTCGCCGCTCTTGATAGCGGTCATGACAGCCGCGATCGCCGCGCACAGTGCGCCAGCAAACATCGGGCCGGGATCCTGGAAGAGAGAGTCGACGAGCGCCGCCTGGATTGCAGGCGACAACTTTCGATCGTCTTCTCCGTTCTGACTGGCAAGCTGCATTCGTGCGCACGCGTCCTGTTCGGTGCGTACTATTACCGTTTGCAGGTGAAGCCTTTCTGAGGGAACATCGTTAGCGCATCGTTGCGGCAACCGCGAAGGGCGGAAATATCCTCGAAAATTCAGAGAACTAGGCAAACACTACCCAGTTCCTGCAACGAATGGTTCCATTTTTTCCGACAACACGCATTGCGCGACCTCGAAAACCGTATGCATCACTGCGTGAGCGGACCGCAGCGGGCGCCGCTCTCACTCAGGACAACAGCGGCGACCAGGCCGGGTCCGAAGCGTAGCCGGGCGTCGGAACCTTCTGCTCGAAGCGGCCGGACACGTCGATCGTATAGAGGGATGGTCCGGCGGTGCCGCCGGGGTCCTTGAAGAACATCAGCACGCGGCCGTTTGGCGCGAAGGTCGGCCCTTCATTATGGAAGCCGGAGGTGAGAATGCGCTCGCCCGAGCCGTCCGTCTTCATGATGCCGATCGAGAACTGGCCGCCGCCCTGCTTGGTGAAGGCAATGTAGTCGCCGCGCGGCGACCACACCGGCGTCGAGTAGCTGCCCTCGCCGAACGAAATGCGCTGCGCGCTGCCGCCATTGGCGGACATCACGTAGATCTGCGGCTTGCCGCCGCGATCCGACTCGAAGCAGAGCTGGCTGCCGTCGGGCGAATAGCAGGGCGAGGTGTCGATCGCCGGCGTATCGGTCAGTCGCGTGGTCGAGCGCGAGCGCAGGTCCATCACGAACAGATTGGAGTTGCCGCCCTGCTGCAGGCTCAGGATGATGCGCTGGCCATCCGGCGAGAACCGCGGCGAGAACGACATGCCCGGGAAGTTGCCGACGATCTCGCGCTGGCCGGTCTCGATGTTGAACAGATAGACCTTCGGGTCGCCCTGCCCGAACTCCATGTAGGTGATTTCCTGGCTCGACGGCGAGAACCGCGGCGTCAGCACGAGGTCGGCACCGCGGGTGAGATAGCGGACGTTGGCGCCGTCCTGGTCCATCAGCGCGAGACGCTTGACGCGGCGATCCGACGGACCGGTCTCGTCGACGAACACGACCCGGCTGTCGAAATAGCCCTTCTCGCTGGTCATCGCGGTGTAGATCTGGTCGGAGATGATGTGGGCGATGCGCCGCCAGTATTCCGGCGCCGTGACATATTGCTGCCCTGTGCGCTGCTGCCCGGACACCGCATCCCAGAGCCGGAACTCGGCCTTCAGCCGTCCGTCCGGTTGCCGCGTGGCGCGACCGGTGACCAGCCCCTGGATGTTGAGCGGCTTCCAGCTGGCAAATTGCGGCGGAGCGTCGAAATTGCTGATGCGCTCGGGAAACGCGGCCGGGTCGACCGGCGCGAACAGGCCGCTGCGCTTGAGGTTGTTGTTGATGACTTGGGCGATGCCGTTAGCGACGTCGGCATCACCCGCGCCACCCGGCACGAAAGGCGGGATCGCGATCGGGATCGGCGCGAATTCGCCAGCCGGGATCGGCACCCGCGTCTGCGCCATTGCTGAACGCATGGAGCCAAGTCCTGCTGCGCCCAGCGCAACCGCTCCGGCAATCAACTGACGCCGGGTGGGTCGGAGGATCGGGCTATGCGGCTCAGCTTGATCGGTCATCGAGAGAATTCGCTTCATGAGGACAACTAACCCTAGCTAGCCGCGTCGGTCATCGGCGTTGAACGCGGGTTGAAAATACTTCCATTCGTCGAAAAACGCCGGTGGAAGATTGTAGGGCTGACAGGCAACGATCGCTCGCAATGCGCTTTCCTGATAAGCGCGCAGAAACGGCGTATCAGTTGCTCCAACAGGAACCGGCGCACCTTCGAGACTACCGTCGCGGCGCAGCCTGATGTTGAAGAGGACGACCGGCTTGGCATCGACACTCGAGTACGGCGGCTTCCAGCATCGGTCGACCTGAGAGCGGAACATGGCTCCCCAACTCGCCGAATTGTCCTCGGCCATCCCCCGCATGTTTCCCGCCTGTGCGTTGGCATTCAGCTCCGTCCCGGTCACCGACTGCCGGGTCGGGTCCTTCTGATTGATCAGGTTCGCCATCTTCTCCACGTCGAACTTCCGTTCGCTCTTGTGCTTCGGCGGCTCTGGAGGCGCGGCGGCCTGCTGCGGCTTCGCCGGCTGCTTCGCCTTCTCCTTGTTCAGCACATTCGCGATCTGGTCCGGATTGAACGCGTCAGGCTTCTTCTCCTCCGGCTTCGGCTTTTCCGCGGGCGCAGGCTTGGGCGGCTCCGGCTTGGTCTCAGCCACCGGCTTCGGCGGATCCGGCTGCTTCTCGACGGGCTTCGGCGGGTCGGGCCTCTTCTCGACCGGCTTCTCCGGCTTGGGCTGCGGCGTCGGCGCGGCATCGGTCTCGGTGACCGGCTTGGGATCGACCTTGCCGACGATGTCCTCGGTCGGCTTCTTCTCGCCGATCTTGTCGGCCAGCAGCTTCGTGGCTTCCTTCTTGCCGGTCAGAGCACCTGCCTTGGCCTTCGACGTGTTGTCCTCCGAGATGACGTCGACCGGCACCAGATCCTCCGGCGGCACCACCATCGAACGTGCGGAGAAACTGAACAGACCCCAGCACAGCACAAGCACGTGCAGAGCGACGGACAGGACCGTGCCCTTGCGCGAGCGGACGAACCGGGTGAGGTCCGAGAACGTCATGAGCCCTGTTCCGGCAGCACGACGATGCTGGCGCGGTAGCCGGCGTCACGTGCGAGCCCCAGCACCTTCATCATGTCGGAATAGCAGGCGTCCCGATCGCCGCGGATCTTGACGACGTTGTCGCCGCTGGCGGTGTTGGCCTCCTTGATCGCCTTGATCTTGGGGCCGAGCTCGTTGATCGCGATCTGCGTCTCGCCGAGATAGACGTCGACCTTGGAGGCGCAGCCGCCGCCGGTCTTCTTCACGGTCACCTCGAGCGGCGGCTTGGCATCGGCCGTCGAGGCCGAGCCACCTTGGGCCTGCGGTAAATCGACCTGGATGTTCACGGTGAGCAGCGGTGCGGCGACCATGAAGATGATCAGCAGCACCAGCATGACGTCGACCATCGGCGTGACGTTGATCTCCGCCATCACCGCCGCCTTGCGCCGACCGCGGCGGCCACCGCCGCCGGAGGCGCTTCCCGTGCTCATGCCCATGGTCTGGTACTCACGATCCGGACGCCACTATACCTGTCCTCATCCCCGCTCGTCGATCTGACGGGACAGGATGGCCGAAAATTCATCTGCGAAGCCTTCCAGCCGCTGCGCCTGTCGGTTCACCTCGGAAGTGAACTTGTTGTAGAAAATCGTCGCCGGAATGGCCGCGATCAGGCCGATTGCCGTGGCGAACAGCGCCTCCGCGATGCCCGGCGCGACCACCGCCAGCGAGGTGTTCTTCGACGCCGCGATCGCCTGGAAGCTCGTCATGATGCCCCAGACCGTGCCGAACAGGCCGACGAAGGGGCCGGCCGAGCCGACCGTCGCGAGCACCAGCAGACGGCGTTCCAGCCGCTCGACCTCGCGCGCGATGGAGACGTTCATCACCTTTTCGATCCGCATCTGGAGGCCGGCGAAGGACCGCGCATGGCCCTCGAAGGAGCGCTTCCACTCCCGCATCGCCGCCACGAAGCAGGCCGCCATGGATTGCGTCGGCTTCGCCGACAGCACCCGATACAGTTCCTCGATCGATTCCCCGGACCAGAACGCCTGTTCGAACCGGTCCATCGCGCGGCGCGTCCGCGAATACAGGAACATCTTGTCGATCGCGATCGCCCAGACCCAGATCGAACACGAGATCAGGCCAAGCATGATGATCCGAACTACCCAACCGGCGTTGCCGAACAGATCGATCAGGGATAGGCCGGTGCTATCGCCAGGCGTCATCCGCAGTATCCTCTCAACCAACCATCCCGGTACTCCCGGGACCATGCAGCCGCCGTTCCACGGCAGACGCCGTCGCGGCGGAAAGCGCCTGCGCGAGAAAAACCTGTCTTGATCGCTTTAAGAGGCCCGCCGAAGCCATAAGCGGCCTGCATCCTCTGCCAACGTGTCAAAACAAGGGCTCTTGGCGCGCGTAAGCGCCCCTTAACCAAACCCCCTTCGCAGTTAAGGCGGGGTTACCGCGGAGTTTTGCGGAGGTCAAAGGTGTCGGCGGGACAGCCAGATAGAGCCTTTGTGATCAGGCCCTTGGCCAATTGGTCGCCGGAGAGCCAGCGGCGAGCTGCCGCAGGGGCGCCCACCAGAACGCAAGACGCCCGCCAGCGGGAACCGCAGGCGGGCGTCTCGTGCCGTCAGGGCTGGGGCTGAAAGCCCTGCGGCGTCAGGTCGTGGCCGGTCAGCTCTGCGGCTGATCGCTCGGCGGCGTCGCCGGGCGCGGCTTGTGCTGGGCCATGAACGCGTCGAACTCTTCCTTGTCCTTGGCGTGGCGCAGGCGTGTCAGGAAGTCACGGAACTCCTGCTGCTCCTCCTCGAGCCGCCGCAGGGTCTCCATGCGGTACTCGTCGAAGGCGCGATTGCCGCTCGTCGACGACGGCGCGGAGAACCCGAAGCCGAAGCCCCTGCGCTCCATCCGGTCACGCATGCGGTCCATCTTCCACTGCATCCGTTCCATCTTGTTCTGCCAGCGGTCCCCGCCGTTCCAGCACGCCATCTTTCTGCTCCCGAGTGTGAAAAAGAGAAGGGCAAGTCCGATCGGCCACCAAATGATGAAGCCGAGCACGGTCACGGCGATCCAGCCGGGGTGCCAGGGCGACTCCAGCATCTGTGGCCGGGATCTCCCCTCCTCCTCCGGACCGCGCCATCGATTGACATCTGCGGTGTAGGCCATCTCCCTCTCCATTCGCGGCGCCATGCCGTGTGAATGTAAATAACATTCACATAGCTAGCTCAACCCGGGATTTTGTCAAGGCGACCGCCTGACGCGTCGCTCGAATTATTTTTGGCTGTCGTTTGAACCTTATTTCGGCCGGCCCCAGGGCCCCGCCGGCTTCTCGTCGTCCGGCAGCGGCGGCGGCTCGGCGGCCGCGGCCGGCGCGGGCCGGCGGTCGGTCGGGAAGCCGAGCCCGCGCAGATAGATCAGCACCTCGGCTTCCAGCAGCTCCTCGGGCGACATCGGCAGCTTGCGCCGGGCGGCGTCGCCGCGCGCGAACAGCGAGGCGATGCCGTGGGCCATCGACCAGATGTGCAGCGCCATCATCAGCGCCGGCGGCCGCGGCACGCCCGGCGGCGCCAGCGCTGCCAGCCGCTCGGCTGCGGCGCGGATCACGCCGAAGGCCCGCTCACCGGCGGCGAGCAGGCCGGCCGTAGAGTCGGCCGCTATGCCGGATTCGAACATTGCCGAATAGAACGCCGGCTCCTCGCGGGCGAAGGCGAGATAGGCCTTGCCGACGCGTTCGAAGGCGGTGACCGTGTCCGGACGGCCGTCGTCCCAGGCCGCCGACAATCGCGCCTCGAACTGCTCGAAGCCACGCTGGGCGATGCTGGACAGCAGCTCGTCGCGGTCGCGGAAGTGGCGGTACGGCGCGGCTGGGCTGACCCCGGCCATGCGCGCGGCGTCGGCGAAGGTAAAGCCGGCGGCCCCCTTCTGCGCGATCAGGTCAAGCGCCGCCTGCAGCAGCGCTTCCTTGAGGTTGCCGTGATGATAGCCGCGCTCGGCGCGGCGCTCTTCCTTGCGCCAGCTCATGTGAAGGGCTTTTACATGAGCCAAGTGAAAAGAGGCCAGAGACTTTTCGAAAGTCCCCAACAGGCGCGAAGAGTTCCCTTCACGTAGCGCCGCGGCGCTCAGGACTCCCTCTGACGCGCCTGCGTCGATCGGATCCGCAGTCGCGCAGCCGGCTCACTCGCATTTCCAGAGGTCGACCAGCCCCGCCGCAAATATAGTTGACTAGGAAATCAAACCCATTTAGTTTCCTAGTCAATAATCTGGCGATCGCATGACCCTTGTCTCAGACCTGACCGATCACACCGGCTTCTGGATGCGGATGGTGTCGAACGCCGTGTCGCAGGAATTCGCGCGAAAAGTAGCCGCCGAAGGGGTCACGGTTGCGGAATGGTCGTTTATGCGGGCGCTCTACGATCAAGACCCGATGCCCCCCTCCGTTCTCGCCGACAGGATGGGCCTGACCAAGGGCGCCGTCAGCAAGCTTGCGGATCGGCTTCTGACCAAAGGTCTGATCGAGCGGACGGAGAACCCACGAGACAAGCGCGCCCATCGCCTCTCCTTGACGGGCGACGGAAGGGTCAAGGTGCCCGCGCTGGCCGCGCTGGCCGACGAGAATGACGCCACTTATTTCGGGGTGCTGAGCAAGAGCGAGCACGACACGCTCAACCGCATCCTGAGGGCCCTCGCCGAACGACGCGGCCTCAAGACGACCCCGGTGGACTGAACACCCCTCAACTCATCGACAGAGAAGGATGCCGACATGGACGCGGACCGGATTGCCATTGCCAAGACCTGCCTCGATGCTGCCCACGACGGAAGCCTGAGCTTTCCGGAGATCGTCGGCAGGCTGATCGCTGCCGGCTTCGAGAGCTACACCGTCGACTATCGCTGCAACACCCAGACCTGCTACCTGCCCGACGGCGACCATCTGACACTCCCGATGCCGCCATCAGCCGGACGCGTTGCATCTGCCTTTGATGCCCATGAACTCGAGCGCCTGGTGCGATGGGCGCAGGCAAGTCCCGCCGACTACACCTACGTCGCCTTCTGCGAGAAAGCGAAAGCTGCCGGCTGCGCGGGTTACCTCGTGTCTTTCCTGGGCCGCCGCGTGGTGTATTTCGGCCGCACCGCCGAGACGCATGTCGAGCACTTTCCCGCTTGACGTCGTGACGGCCCACGAGCGGCGGATAGCTGACACCGACGCCAGATGCCGGCTCGCCAGAGCCCGGCCTGAAACGCGGGATCGCGCGGCAGAAGCCGCGCGTCCTCGCGCACCGAAACTAACCGCCTGGAACCGGCAGCACCGGCATGATCTCGACCCGCTCGCCGGGAAAGATCGCAAAGTGCGGATGGTTCACGAACATCTTGGCGGCATCCTCGTGCGAGGCTGCGAGGACCACCGTGAATGCGCCCATCTCGTTGGCGATGTCATTGACGCCACCCTTGTCGACCCGCTTGGTCTTGCCGAGCGGCCCGCCCATGCTGACGATCGCATCCTTGTATTTGTCGACCCAGGCGTGCCAGGCGGCCATGCCCTGCTGTCCCCGGGCATTGCGCTCGGCCTCCGACAGCGCTTCCCAGGCCTGCCAGGCCGAACCGGTCTTGCTGCCGAGAAAGACGGCGAGATAGGCGTTGCTGTTGTCGCTCATTGCAGTTCCCTCTTGCTGAAGTTGGATTGATCAGGCGCGGCCGGCACGCGGAAGCTCGGCGAAGCCGGCCGCGGCCTTCTGCACCTCGTCCGAAAAGTCGGCCATCTCCTGGACCTGGCGGATCTCGATGATCTCGTTGTCGGAGGCCGGGCATTGCTTCGCCCAGGCAACCGCCTCCTCGCGCGAGGCGACCTCGATCATCCAATAGCCGCCGAGCACCTCCTTGGCCTCCGCGAACGGGCCGTCGGTCACGACGGGCTTGCCGCCGGCGAACGAGACCCGCGCGCCCATCGACGGCGGATGCAGTCCGTCCAGTGTGATCAGCACGCCGGCATCCTTGAGCGCCTCGTTGTAGCGCATCATCGCCGCGACCCGTTCCGGATCGAGCTCGACGTCCGGCGGCGCGCTCTCGTAGCCAAGCGGGATCATCAGCATCATGAATCGCATCGTGCGTGCTCCTCTCCAGATTCTTTTTCGATCAGCTCTTCGCGGCCCGCGCGCGCAGCCGCTCGACCCGCTCACGCAGCTCCGGCGCGACCGTCTCGCCGAAATCCTCAGGCGCATAGACCTGCCGGATCTCGATCTGGCCGCTCGGGAACGGCGCACGTTGCATGTGCTCGATCACCTCGTCGAGCGAGCCGGCCTTGATCATCCAGAAACCGGCGGCGAGATCGCCAGAAAAGTCGAACGGGCCGCGCGCGACGTGGGCCTGTCCGTCCGAGAAATCGATCCGCGCGCCCTTGGCCGTTGGATGCAGGCCCTCCCCGGCCTCCATCATGCCGGCCTTGACCAGCTCTTCGTTGAACCGGCCCATGGCCGCAAATTCCTCGGTGCTCGGCAAGATGCCGGCTTCCGTATCCTTGGTCGCCTTTACGATCACCATGAACCGCATGGTCGCTCTCCCTGATGCTCTCAGGCGGAACTGGCCCGCCCTCGACAGTAAGACGATCCGATTGCGGTACCGCCGACACAGCCCTGCAATTATTTTGCAGGGCTGCCGGCTCAGCCCTGCGCCTGCGGGAACATGTGGAAATATGGCTCGGCCTCAGCGAGGACGCGCGCGACGGATGGCCGCGCCTTGAGCCGGTCGAGATAGGCCGGCACGGCATCGAGATCGTCGCCGAACGGCTCGACCTTCGCGGCATAGAACAGCGCCGGCAGGGCAGCACAATCGGCCAGGGTGAACCGGTCGCCCATCGCCCAGCCGCCCTGCGCCAGCTCGGCCTCGAGCATGGCATAAGACGTGCGCAGCCGCCTCCGTGCGTCCGCGACCCCGAACGGATCGCGCGCATCCGCCGGACGCAGCCGGTCGCCGACGATGGTCTGCGTCGGCAAGTGGACGTAGAGATCGAGCAAGCGGTCGCGCAAGCGCGTCTGCAGCGCCAGATCGGCATCATCCGGAATGAAGCGCGTCGCGCCGCGATGATGCTGATCGAGATATTCGATGATGATGCTCGACTCCGGAATCGTGCGCTGTCGGGCGTCGTCACGCAGCACCGGAAACTTGCCGACCGGCCACAGTTTCAGGAACACGGCGCGCTCGTCCGCATCGCCGAGATTGACGAGCTTCGGCGTGAACGGAATGTCGTTCTCGTACAGCGCGATGAGCACCTTCCAGCAGAACGACGACAGCGGGTGATAGTAGAGGGTGAGGGACATGCTCGCTCCGGATTGGCTTGAGTAACAACACGTTCAATAGAGCCCGAATTCGCGCGTCGCGAAGGCTGCGCTCCCTCTCCCCGTTCTTCACGGGGAGAGGGTTGGGGTGAGGGGCAGTCGCCCGGATGGTCTTCGTGGTGAGACGTGTACCCCCTCACCTGGATTGCATCTTGCGATGCAATCCGACCTCTCCCCGCAAGCGGGGCGAGGTGCACCGAGCGAGCCGCGAGATATGCGCTCACGCGTTTCGCACGGGGACATAACGCACGATCACGACGCGTTCGAGAGCGCCCGGCTGTCGATCAGCTTGAGCCTCACCGCTCGCCCCGGCTTGAACAGCGGCATTCCACCCCCGAGCACGCGCGGGTTGATACCGATCCGGAACTCGTCGATCAGATCGTGCGCGATGAGAGTCCCGGCGAGGTCGGCGCTGCCGAACAGGAACAGATCCTTGGCGCTGTCGCGCTTGAGCCTGTTGACCTCGGTCGCGAGCTCCGGGCCCAGCAGATGCGCGTTCGACCATTCGAGGTGGGAGAGCGTGCGCGAGGCGACATATTTCGGCGCGCCGTTCATGAAGTCGGCAATGACGCCGTTCGCTGTCGGCCAGTACCCCGCCATCAGGTCGTAGGTCAGCCGGCCGAACAGCAGGCCACCTGCCTCCTCCAGCTGGGCCTCGGACAGCTGCTCCAGCTCCGGGCCCCACACATCCTCATGCCATGAAATGTCCCCGCCCGGGCCCGTGACCATCCCGTCGAGCGTCATCAGGTTCCACATCACCAGCCGCGCCATCGCGCCACCTCCTTGACTGCTTGTGTTTTGCAACCAGTTGGAAGATGCAGAGACCGGTGCAATATTGCAAGCGGTTTATTCGCCACGACCGACCATGGAATCCCGATGTCCGACGTCCAGCGCTCCGGCTGCCCGATCAACCTCACGCTCGAGGTGGTCGGCGACAAATGGAGCCTTCTGATCATCCGCGACATGATGTTCGGAAACCGCCGGCACTATCGCGAGCTGCTCGGCAAGTCCGAGGAAGGCATCTCCTCGAACATTCTGGCCGACCGGCTGAAGACGCTGCTCGAGGCCCGCATCATCAGCCGCGAGGATGATCCGAGCCACAAGCAGAAGGGTATCTACTCCCTGACCGAGCAGGGCATCGAGCTGTTGCCGATTCTCGCGCAGATGGCCGGCTGGGGTTACAAATATCTGCCCGTTTCGGAGGAGCTCGGCATCCGCGCAAGACTGCTGACGGAAGGCGGTCCGAAGATGTGGGCCGAATTCATGGATGAGTTGCGCGAGATCCACCTCGGCGTGCAAAAGCGCAGGAAGGCCGGACCGAGCGTCGGCGAGCGACTGCGGGCGGCTTATGAGAAGGTGGTCGCCAGCAAGAAAGCCGCGGCGGGCAAAACGTGATCCTACGCCGGACACACGACGGGGATCGTACGGCCCGCGCCGCTCCGCATCAGAACCGCGTGTTGTCGGCTCTGTAGCGCGATGATCTGCGCGGAGCCCGTTCAGGGACCTGCTCCAGTTGCGCGATCGGCCGGCGGTAGGTCTCGGCGCGACGCAGCCAACCTGCCTCCCAGACGCGGTTGGAGGGCAGATTGCGAACCCGCTGCTGCAGCACGACCTGCACCGCTTCGGAATATTCCGCAAGCACGGCCTTGGGCTCGGTGATGGTGCCGTTCATCTTGAGCAGCACTTGCTTGAGACCCCAGCCCTGGCGCTGCCCCGTCTCCTTGTCGACGGCAGTCTCGGAGGGATTGGTGCCCTCACCCTTGAAGTTGATGTAGTCGATCAGCGGATAGAGATCCTCCGACGCGCGCACGACGCGCGAATATTGCGCGACGATGTGCTCGCGCTCAGCGCTGTCGGGCGTGTTGGCGAGGATCTTGTCCATCGCACCTTGCGCACGCGCCACCAGGAACTGCGTCTGCTCCGCCATCGTGTCTAGCAGGAATTGCCGCAACTGCCGCATCTGCGGCGAATTGAAATTCCGCTTGAAGTCGGCACGGCTGGTCCATGGGCATGCCGGGATCGGCGTCTTGTCGAGCCACGACGGAAGCGGCGTCTTGCCCTTGCGCAAGAATGTGATCAGCCCAGGAAAGCCTTCCTCGAACGGCGGCTTTGCGGTGGTCGGGTACCAGATGAAATGGCCGATGCCGAGCGAGGCGAATTCTTCACCCGCATTCCACGAGGTGATCGCGTCGCGCCGGCCGCCAGCTTCGTTGAGCCAGATCTTGCGGCCGATCATCTGCGCCACATCGGCCGGCAGCATCCGTTGCGGCACCGACAGATTCTTCGTGTCCTTGGCATCGCGCCCTGGATTGCGCGCGTCGCCCTTGCGCTCGGTCGCAACCGGCTTCGACGGCTCGGTTGACGGCACCACCACCTTCAGACCGGGCGTCTGCACCTCTGCCGGGCGTCCGACCGTCTCAGGCTCTGTTTTCGGTGGCTGGGGCGGCGGGGCGACATCGCGCGCAGCCTGCTCGGCCTCTGCGGGCTTCGCAGCAACCGTGCCGTCCGCCCACGCGCTCCCGTTCGCCGCCAGACCGAGGACGACGCAGGACAGAAGCAGTGCCTGACGTGCGCGCGCCAGGCCGGCCGGCCCGCGCGACAGCGCCTGCCGCTCCATGCTTCGGGAGACGGATGTGATTCGCTGGCTGATGAATTGACCGCCCATGTCGATTCTACCGAGACTCTGACTTTATGTTACCAGTTCAGGATTCGTCCAAGAGCAGGACCAGACCGCACGGCACGACGGGCAAATCAGCTGGCGGCGCGACGATCGCATGACACACGGAATGCGCTCCTGGAGGCGTCGGCGCAGCCACGAATTCGCTGCGGCAAAGAGGCTTTTTCGTGAAGACTTTCAAGTCGATCACCCTTGTCCAGTCCTTCCCGTAAAAATATTCTTCTTTCGTTTTTACCGAATTTATGCTTTCTTAACCACATCCTGTTCCCGACCGAGAGGGACGTTTCGCGGTCGTCACGAACGTGGGGAGCGGGGTGCGGTGGACGCGTCGATGTTGCAGCGTGGAGCATGATTCGGAACCGGAGGCCGTTGACGCGCATTGCGCCACAGCTTTCCGACAAGATCATGCTCATATGTGGACACGCAGACGAACAACGCGGCGCGTACGGCGAAATCGTGTGGTCCTGGCATCCCGATGCTGATGCCGTGTCCGATGCATGCGCGCATTGTGACGGAAACGGGGGCAAGACAGCCGGTCCCCGGGGAGAGCGCGTATAAGCCGTCAGACCATCGTGCAGGGAAGGCCGGGATGTCCCAGCCGAACCTGTGGTTCCTGCCCCGTGCATTTTTTCGCACGGGGGCCATGGGGGCGGCGAGCTCCCGGTCTTCCCTGCGCCCTCCGGCCAGCGAGGGACACGAAATCAAGCAAAACTCGGGCGCTGCTGCGCCGCGAGAACGCGAACCGATGCGTCACTTACTACTTTTGGTTGTTTGACAAGGGCCCTGAACTTCGTTGCCCTCCCCCTGTTCGCGGATCTGCCGATTGAACGCACACTGACAATTGTGACGGCCTTCACAGCTGTTCCACGCCGTGCGTGTTAGGACGACGATATATTGACGATATACTAAAGAGCCGGGCCGCCGGCCGGAGGAGTCGACTGCCGTGACGGAATCATCGACGACGGTGTTGAACGAAAAGGTCGCGCTGATCACTGGGGCGGCGCGCGGCATCGGGCTTGCGACCGCCAAGAGATTCCTCGACGAGGGCTGGCGCGTGGCCCTGCTCGACATCGAAAAGAATCTGCTGGACGACGCGACGTCCGCTCTCAACTGTTCCGAGCGGACGCTGGCGCTGCATTGCGACGTCTCCGATGCGGCGATGGTGGCAGACGCGCTGGAAAGTCTCACAAACCGGTTCGGCCGCCTCGATGCGCTGGTCAACAATGCCGGCGTTGCACGCTTCGCGCCGATCATGGAAACCAGCGAAACCGACTGGCAGCGCATCCTCGACGTCAATCTGACGGGGCCGTTTCTATGCACGCGGGCCGCGGTGCCCCTGATGCGCGAGCATGGCGGCGCCATCGTCAACATCACATCGATTTCGGCCGTGCGCGCCTCCACGCTGCGCTCGGCCTACGGCACCAGCAAGGCGGCGCTCGCGCATCTGACCAAGCAGCTTGCGGTCGAGCTCGCGTCCGCCGGCATCCGCGTCAACGCCGTGGCGCCCGGGCCGGTCGAGACGGCGATGGCCAAGGCGGTGCACACGCCGGAGATCCGCGCCGACTATCACGACGCCATTCCGCTCAACCGCTACGGCCTTGAAGAGGAGCTGGCGGAAGCCATCTTCTTCCTCAGCTCCGAGCGATCGAGCTACATTACAGGCCAGGTCCTGGCCGTGGACGGCGGCTTCGATGCCGCCGGAATCGGACTGCCGACCTTGCGTGGTCAACGCGGGAACGCATGAGACGATGCCGAGCCGGATGCGCATCATCCTGACCTTGCTGCTCGCGGTCGCGCTGTGGGTGATCGCGACGATGCTGGCGCGCGCCGACGTCCGCATCATCTCCTCGCCCGGCGGCGAGGTCGGGCCGTTCCTCGAACTGTTCGAGAAGGTGCGCGCCTCCGGCGAGCGCGTGATCATCGACGGCCCATGCCTGTCGGCCTGCACGCTGGTGCTGAGCGTCGTGCCGGAGGATCGCATCTGCGTGACGCGGCGAGCCACCCTCGGCTTCCACGCCGCACGCTCGGTCGATCGGCGCGGCCGCACGTATGCGGAGCCGGAGGCTTCGCAGATCGTGCTGCGCACCTACCCGGCGCCGGTGCGCAGCTGGATCGAGCACCGCGGCGGACTGACGTCGCGGCTTCTCGTGCTGCGTGGACGCGACCTGAAGGCGATGTACGCGTCGTGCCGATAGCCGATCAGTAGCCGTCGGCCGGGCAATTGATCATCCAGGGAATCCCGAAGCGATCGACGCCCATGCCGAAGCCCTTGGACCAGAACGTCTTGCCGAACGGCATGGTGACGCTGCCGCATTCGAGCAGCGCGTGGAACTTGCGCTCGGCCTCGACGACGTCCGTGATCTGAAGCGAGACCGAGATTCCGTGTGGCTTCCCTTGATAATATGCGGGCGGCGAATCGGAGGCCATGACGACATCACCTCCGATCGAGAAACGGACGTGCATGATCCTGTCCTTGTGCTCCGGTGCAGAAGGCATCTCCGGCGGAGCCTCGCCGTAGCGCATCATCATGTCGATCTTGGCGCCGAGCGCGTCGCCGTAGTGCTTGAGAGCCTGCTCGCAGTCGCCGTTGAAGGTGAGATAGGGACAGATCATCGCTTCCTCCTTGGTTGAAAAGGTCATGCGTCAGCGGAGCTGCGGCAGCAGCGCGCGCAGGCGGCGGTCGCGCAGCCACAAGCCGCCCCACACCATCAGCCCGAGATAGAGGCCGAACAGCACGTGGCTGAACAACGGACTGCCGATGCGGACATGCGACGCGATGGCGCCGCCGAGATAGCCGGTGAGCAGGATCGCACCGACGAAGGACGTCGGCGGAAACGCATAGAGCACGGTGCAGAGAAGCGTGATGAGGCCGAGCGCGCGCGCCGTGGAATCACTCGCGCCGTAGCCTATCTGGTCCAGGGTCTGAGTGACGACGCCGAGTGGAACGAGCTTGATCGCGCCATCGAACACCAGGAACAGGGTCACCAGCCCGCTCAGGGCGCGACCGCTCCACAATTCGGCGCGCGAGACCGGCGCATCCAACGTGACCATCGACATCTCCAACTCCTCTTCGTGATGCTGCTCCAAGGACGAACGAAGGATCACGCAGCCGACAGCAGTGCTAAAAATTCCGGGCCGATCGTCGGCCGTGGCCCGAGCGCATCGGGCCACGGTTCATCGTCCCGCCTGGGCCGTCGCCGTCGCACCGTCCCGCATCAGACGGTCGAGCTGCATACGGATGTGCGCGGCCTCCGCCGAGCTGTGCGCCAGCGCGATGGCACGGTCAAAGGCTGTGCGCGCCTCGTCATTGCGCCCGAGCTGCATCAGCAGCGCGCCACGCACGCCGAAGAAATAGAAGTAGTTGGCGAGCCGCGTCTCCAGCGGCGCGATCATGTCGAGCGCCGCCTGCGCACCTCTGACCTTGGAGGTCGCCACGGCGCGGTTGAGCGTCACGACCGGCGAGGGCTGCACGACTTCGAGCGCGCCATAGAGCAGGTCGATCTGCGTCCAATCGGTGTCCTCAGGCCGAGCGGCACGCGCATGCAGCGCCGCGATCGCCGCCTGGATCTGGTAGGGCCCGCTGCGGCGATGGCGCATCGCCTTGTCGATCAGCGCAAGCCCCTCCGCGATCATCGGCTCGTTCCAGAGCGAGCGATCCTGATCTTCCAGGAGGATTAGCGATCCCTCGGCATCGAAGCGCGCCGCGATCCGTGCATGCTGCAGCAGGAGCAGCGCCGTCAGCCCCATGATCTCCGGTTCGCCCGGGAACAGCCGCAGCAGCAGCCGCGCCAGCCGGATCGCCTCCTCCGACAGCGGCTTGCGCAGCTCGGCGGTCTCGCCGCTGGCCGAATAGCCCTCGTTGAAGATCAGATAGATCATGGCGGCGACCGCCACCAGGCGCTCGGAGCGCTCGACCGCGCCCGGGGTCTCGAACGGCACGTCGGCCTGCGCGACGCGTGCCTTGGCGCGCGTGATGCGCTGCTCCATCGCGGCCTCGCTGACCAGGAAGGCGCGCGAGATCTGCTTCACCGTCAGCCCGGAGACCACGCGCAGCGCCAGTGCGATCTGCTGCGTCGCCGGCAGTTCCTTGTGGCAGCAGATGAACAACAGCCTGAGGATGTCGTCGCGATAATGCGAGCCGTCGAGCCGGTCGGCGAGTGCGCTCTCGGCATCATCGAGATCGGAGATGGCTTCGTCGTCCGGGAGCGGCTGCTCGCGGCGGCCGCGCCGGACATCGTCGATCGCGGCGTTGCGGCCGACCATGATCAGCCACGCCGCGGGATCCCGCGGCGGCCCGTTCTGCGGCCAGCTCTTCAGCGCACGCAGGCAGGCGTTCTGGAACGCCTCCTCGGCCGTGTCGAGATCGCGGAAATAGCGCAGCAGCGCGCCGACGGCCTGGGGACGCGCTGATGTCAGGGCCGCATCGATCCAGGCCGCATCTGTCATGCCAGCGCTCCGCCGGGCCTGAACGTACCGACGGGACGGATCTCGTAGGAGCCGCCCGGATTGGCCTCGCCGAGTTCGCGCGCGACCTCGACCGCCTCGTCGAGATTGTTGCAATCGACGAGATAGAAGCCGAGCAACTGCTCCTTGGTCTCGGCATAGGGACCATCGACCACCAACGGCGGATCGTCCTTGCGCAGGGTCGTGGCGGCCGTGGTCGGCAGCAGCCGGGCCACCGGTCCGAGCCGTCCCTGCTTGGCAAGCTTCTCCTGCACGACGGCAAGCTTGGCCATGACCGCTTCATCCTGGTCCTTGCTCCAGGAGCAGACGAAATCCTCGTCGTGATAGCAAAGCAGCGCGTACAGCATCGGAACACATCTCCATCCATCATCAAGACGGCGGAGTATGCCTTCGGCCGACAGGCCCACGAAGAATTTTTCGCGAGTTCCGCCGGCAGGAATAATCCTGCCTACCAGGAGATGCCGTATTTGGCGGCGATTTTCCGCGCCCGCGTCTCCTGGGCGCTCTCGCGCGGCTGCTTGGCACGCCCCGCCTGCCGCTGCGACTGGCCCTGCCCTTGCCCTGCGGCGCTCTGGTCACCCTGGTTGCCCGCGCCCTGCGCCATGACGGACGGCGCGTTACCGCCCTGCTGCTGGCCGCCGGCCTGCGGCTGCCCGCCGCCCTTGCCGATGGAAATGCCGTTGGCCGACAGGATCGAGCCGACGTCGACGGTCTGGGCCTGGGCCTGGGCCTGGATCGCGGCGGATGCGATGACGAAAGCTGTGGCGAGAAGCAGTTTGCGCATGACGATGTCTCCTGTGTTGATGACCGGAGATTGGCCTGCCCGTACGATCTGGTATGTGGGGCAGGTCACTTAAGCTCCGAGGACCATCCGATGACCAAAGGCGCGCTGGCGCTCCTGATCCATGGCGGCACCGACAACTGGTCGCCGCAGCGCTGGAAGGCGCGCTTCGACGACGTCTGCGGCGACCGCTCCGTGGTGCTGCTGCCCGATGCCGGGCTCGACCCGGCCGATGTCCGCTATGCCGCGGTGTGGAAGCCGGTCCCCGGCGAACTCGCTGGCTTTCCGAACCTGCGCGTGATCTTCAATCTCGGCGCCGGCGTCGACGCGCTGATGGCCGACAAGACCCTGCCCGGCGTGCCGCTGGTCCGGGTCGCAGTCGACGATCTCACGGCGCGGATGACCGAATATGTCGTGCTGCACGTGCTGATGCATCATCGTCAGGAGCTGTATCTGCGCGAGTCGCAGCGCCTGAAGCGCTGGGCGCCGAAGTACCAATGGCCAGCGGCCGCGATCGGCGTCGGCATTCTCGGGCTGGGCACCTTGGGTCTCGACGCCGCCGAGGTGCTCAAGCGCCTGGGCTTCCAGGTTGCCGGCTGGAGCCGCAGCGCCAAGCAGGCCGAGGGCATCGAATGCTTCCATGGCGCGGCGCAGCTCGACGCATTCCTGGCGCGGACCGACATCCTGGTGTCGCTGCTGCCGCTGACGCCGGATACCCGAGGCGTTCTCGACCGCAAGATGTTCGCGAAGCTCCGGCGCAGCTCGCCGCTCGGCGCGCCGGTCATGATCAACGCCGGACGCGGCGGCCTGCAGAACGAGGCCGACATCCTCGCCTGCCTCGACGACGGTACCCTCGGCTCGGTGTCGCTCGACGTGTTCGGCCAGGAGCCGCTGCCGGCCGACAGCGCCTTCTGGACCCATCCGAAGGTCGTCCTGACCCCGCACAATGCGGCCGACACCGATGCCGACGCGATCTCGCGCTATGTCGCCGAGCAGATCGCGCAATTCGAAGCAGGCGGCACGTTGCGCAACCTGGTCGATCGCGTCAGGGGGTACTGAAGCGTTATTTGCCGCCCACCATCAGATCGATCGCCCCTGCGACGATCGCCTCCAGCTCCTTGCGCGACGCCCGCGCGCGGGCGCGGATCGCGATGGAGTGGATCGTCGCCGATGCCAGCTGCGCCAGCATGACGGGATTGGCGTCGCCGGGCAGCTCGCCCTTCTCCTTGGCGAGGCGGAAGCCATGCGCGAACGCCTTGTCGAGCTCGGTCAGCGCGTTCTGCACCATGGCGCGGATGTCGGGATCCGCGATCGCCTCCGAGCCGGCAGTCGTGACCGTGAAGCAGCCGCGCGGTCCGTCCTCGCCGGAGAGATAGATGTCGAGGGCAGCGGCATAGATCCGCTCGAGCCGTTTGCGGACCGGCCAGTCCTGACGGAAGATCTCGCCGAGCGCGGCACGGGCGTTGTCGCGATAGCGCTGATAGCTCTTGATGTAGAGCTCGCGCTTGTCGCCGAACGCGCCATAGAGGCTCGGCCGGTTCATGCCGGTGGCTGCACTGAGATCGTCGAGCGAGGTCGCGGCAAAACCGGTCGCTCTGAAAAGATCGAGCGCCTTGCCGAGCGCCACCTCGGGCTCGTAGGCGCGCGGCCGGCCGCGCCGCTTCGGTTCTGCGGCCTCGGCAGGCGTCTCGGATGGCACGCCGGGCGGGCCCTTCTTTTTTTGTACCATTTCGCAATCAATTCCTTGACCAGCCCCATATTATGCAAGACAGTATAAAAATCAATCAAAGCTCCGGACCGGAGCAACAGGAGGAGACGTTCATGGACCTCTATTTCTCACCGCTCGCCTGCTCGCTCGCCACCCGCATCGCGCTCTATGAAGCCGGCGCGGAGGCGAATTATCTCGAGGTCGATCCCAAGACCAAGATCGTCCTCAACGATGGATCAGACTTCCGCGCCGTCAATCCGCTCGGTCTTGTTCCGACGCTACGCACCGACAACGGTGACCTGCTGACCGAGAATGCCGCGATCCTCCAATATGTCGCCGAGCGGTTCGCGGAGGCGAAGCTCGGCACTGGCCCCGGCATGGACCGCAGCCGGCTGCAGCAATGGCTCTGCTTCATCGGCACTGAGCTGCACAAGGGACTCTTCATTCCGATCCTCGACAAGACCGCGCCGGACGACATGAAGACGCATGTCTTGAAGAAGAACCTGTCGCGCCTCGACTATCTCGACAACCATCTCCGCGGCCGTGAGTATCTGCTCGACCATTTCAGCGTTGCCGACGCCTATCTCGTTACGGTGATCAACTGGACGATGGCAACGCCGCCGATCGAACTCGCGAAATGGCCGGCGCTGAAGGCCTATTACGAGCGGCTGCGCGCGCGTGCATCCATTGCCAAAGCCATTGCCGAGGAGTTCCAGCTCTACAAGGCCGAGCTCGCGCGACACAAGGCAGCAGCGTAGCCGCGGCCGGCCAGACAAAGAGCCGCCCCCTGCTTGACCGAAGCGATTGCAGGTTGCAATCCTCGGTCCAACCAGGGGGCTGCTTTGCAAGGGACATCCGTACGAGACCGATTGCTGGCGGACCGACGCACGCTGCTCGACCTGGGCACGCGGAACCGGCTCGTGCACCTTCCGCTCAAGACCAAGAACGTCCGCACCGTCGAGATCGTCGGCGACCGCTCTGCCCGAGTCTTCGAGTTGCTGGGCGAAGGCAAGCGCTTCACGTTTCTAGCGGCGGCGATCGAGGACGAGCCATCGCTCCCGCTGGAACCGAAGGAGGGCCGCCCGCGACGAGCGCGTCCTTCCGAGCATGACGACGATGCCGCAGCGCCGGCGCGGCAGCCAGACACGCGGCTGCAGACGAAGCTGGTCAATGAGGCGCTGCAAAAGCGGCTCCTGGATATCTGGTACGATGCCAGAACCCTGGAAGAAGAACAGGGCGTCAATATTCTCTATCTCGCCTTCGGACTGCTCAAATGGTTCGAGGACGATAAATCGGACGTCGAGCGCATTGCGCCGCTGATCCTCCTGCCCGTTCGTCTCGAACGCAACAGCGCCGCCGACCGCTTCCATCTCGTCTCGCGCGCCGAGCCGCCTTCTCCCAATCTCTCCCTCCAGGCGAAGCTCGACGCCGAATTCGGATTGAAGGTCGAGGACTTCGGCGACGAGGACGATGTCGATCTTGCCGCCTATATGAGCGGAATTGCCGACACCGTCGCCGGCAAGACGCGCTGGACGGTGAACCCGGACGCGATGGTGCTCGGGTTCTTCTCGTTCTCCAAGTTCCTGATGTATCGCGATCTGGATCCCGAGAACTGGCCCGCGGATGGCGGCCTCGACCAGCATCCGCTGATCGCAGCGCTGCTACAGGACGGTTTCGAGGGATCCGAGCCGATTGTGGCCGACGACGGCAAGATCGACGCTGTGATTCAGCCGATCGCGATGAACCACGTCGTCGATGCCGATTCGTCACAGGCCGTGGTGATCGAGGAAGTGGTCCGGGGACGCGACCTCGTCGTCAAGGGACCACCGGGCACCGGCAAGTCGCAGACCATCACCAACATCATCGCGTCAGCTGCAGCCGAGGGGAAAACCGTGCTCTTCGTCGCTGAGAAGATGGCGGCGCTGGACGTCGTGCATCGTCGGCTGAAAGACGTCGGTCTCGGTTCGCTCGCACTCGAGCTGCATTCGAACAAGGCGAACAAGCGCGTTCTGCTCGAGGAGCTGAGGCGCTGCAAATCGGCTGCGATCCCTGCACCTCGCGGCGATGCGACGCTGGTGCAGCGCCTGACCGAGAGCCGCGACAGCCTCAATCGGCACGCTGAAATGATGCATCAGCCGCATCAACCGAGCCAACTGACGCCGTTCAGGCTGCTCGGCCATCTCGTGCGTTGCTGGGAGGCGTCGACGCGACCAGCTCTCCCATTGCTGGGCGCGCCATCATGGTCTCCTTTGGACCTGGAACGGCGCCGAGAGCTGGTTGCAGAGCTGGCCGCGCGGATTGCATCAGACGGACCGCCTCACCTCCATCCGTGGCGCGGTGTCGGCCGGGAGGCGCTCGATCCTGCCGAAATGGCCGAGCTGCAGAAATCCATGGACAGCGTCTCGCAGGCCCTCACCCGTGTCTCAACAGGCGCAGCCAAAGTGAGCGGCCTGTTCGACCTGCCGGCGCCCGCAACCCTTGGCGGCGCAACCGACATCCTGGCCTTCGCGGAAGCGGCTGCCGCGATGCCGGACTGCGACCGGGCTGCATTTCGCGATCCGATCTGGAGCCGCGGTGCCGAGGTCGCCGACATCATCGACAAGGGACTCCGCTACTCGAAACTGAAAGCGGCTTTCGAATCCGCGTTCGTGGATTCCGCCTGGGATGCATCGGTCGCCGAATGCCGCAAAGTGATCGCGGAGAAAGGCCGCTCCTGGTTGCGCATGCTGAGCTCGCGCTATCGCGAGCAGATGGCGCTGCTGAACTCCTACCTGAAAGTGCCGATGCCGAAATCGCTCGAGCAGCGGCTTTTGCTGATCGACGGGCTCATGGCCGCGCAAGCCGCGCGCCGATCCTTCGATGACGTCCAGGCCGCAGGCAGCACAGCCTTCGGAACCTCATGGCAAAAGGACCAGTCGGATTGGGAGTTACTTTCGAGGTTCACGGGCTGGTGGGGAGCCTTTCCGAAACAGTTTGCGGACGATGCGACGCGGGAGCGTCTGACGCGTTTGACGCTGTCGGCAGACGATCGACAATCGATCGAACGATTGAAAAGCGATCTCGCGAGCACGAAATCCGGTCTGCAGCGGCTCATCGACTTTCTGCATCTCGAACCTAGCCGCATTCCGCTCGACACCGGCAATCGGATTCGGTTCGGCGAACTGTTGCAGACCCTGTCGGAGTGGCGGAATTCGACCGAGCGCCTCACCCGCTGGATCGCGTTCATGGAACGGGTCCGCCTCGCACGCGCGGATGGTCTCGCGGCACTGGTCGATGTCGCACTCGACGGCTCGCTGCCGGACAGCGCGCTGGAAGAGACGTTCGACAGGTCCTATTACGAAGCCATGCGCAGCGTGATCTTCGCTGACCATCCGGAGCTGAAGCGCTTCGATGGAGAGTCGCATAGCCGGCTCGTCGAAGGATTCTGTAAACTCGATATCGAGCGCATGCGGCTGGCCCGCGACCAGATCGCCCATGAGCATGCCTCGGCGCTGCCACGCAACGGCGGCGGCATCGGCCCGCTCGGCGTCCTGAACGGCGAGCTCGCCAAGAAGCGCAATCATCTGCCGATCCGCCAGCTTCTGGAGCGCGCCGGCCCCGTCATCCAGCAGATCAAGCCGATCTTCCTGATGAGCCCGTTGTCGGTGGCCCAGTTCCTCAAGCCCGGCGCCATCGCCTTCGATCTGCTCGTCGTCGATGAGGCCTCGCAGATCGAGCCGGTCGATGCGCTCGGCGCCGTCGCGCGCTGCAGGCAGATGGTGGTGGTCGGCGACGAGCGCCAATTGCCGCCGACGCGCTTCTTTGCGAAGTTGACGGGCAACGACGACGACGGCGATGACGAAGACCAGCCGACCTTTCAGGTCAAGGATGCCGAAAGCATTCTCGACCTCTGTCTGGCCAAGGGCGTCCCGCATCGGATGCTCAACTGGCACTACCGCAGCAAGCACCAGTCGCTGATCGCCGTCTCCAACAAGCAGTTCTACGACAACCGGCTGTTCATCGTGCCGAGCCCGTATGACGCGGTCGCCGGCATGGGACTGAAATTCAACTACAACCCCGATGCGCATTATGATCGCGGCAACAGCCGCACCAATCCCCGGGAAGCACGACTCGTGGCCGAGGCGGTCATGCGCCATGCGCGCGAGACGCCGGAGCGGAGCCTCGGGGTCGCAACCTTTTCGGTGGCACAGCGTCAGGCGATCCAGGACGAGCTCGAACTGCTGCGCAAGGAGCGGCCGGAGACCGAGGACTTCTTCGTGCGCGGCACGAGCGAGCCGTTCTTCGTCAAGAACCTCGAGAACATCCAGGGCGACGAGCGCGACGTCATCTTCATCTCCATGGGATATGGACGAACCAAGGACGGCTTCGTGTCGATGAGCTTCGGCCCTCTCAACTCCGACGGGGGAGAACGCCGCCTGAACGTCCTGATCTCGCGCGCGAAGCTCCGATGCGAGGTGTTTTCCTCGATCACCGGCGACGACATCGATCTGTCGCGCGCCAAGGGCCGAGGCATCGCGGCGCTCAAGACGTTCCTGACCTTCGCGCAGACCGGACAGCTCGGCATCGCGCAGGAAACCGGGCGGGATCCGGATTCCATCTTCGAGGAGCAGGTCGCAGCACGGCTGCGAGCGCTCGGCCACGACGTCAAGACCCAGATCGGCACAGCCGGTTTCTTCGTCGACCTCGCCGTCGTCGATCCCGACAAGCCCGGCCGCTTTCTGCTCGGCATCGAATGCGATGGCGCCCCATATCACGCGTCACGCTCCGCGCGAGACCGCGATCGCCTCAGACAGAACGTCCTTGAGGCGCATGGCTGGGTGCTGCATCGCATCTGGTCGACGGACTGGTTTCTGCGGCCCAAGGAGGAAACCGATAAGGTCGTCCGTGCGATCGAGGAGGCGAAGATGCACTGGCGGGAGGTCGACGAAGGCGCGGTCGCAGCGCCTCCTGAACCTCCAGAACGGAGCGATGCGCCCGCACAGGAGGAGACCATAGGCAGCACCGCAGCGGTAGCCCCGCAGGCGCCGACGGTGGTCGCTTACGAGGAAGCCAAACTGCGCGTGCGCCGGGAGATCGAGCCGCACGAGACCTCGCTTGCCGACATGACGCGGCACATCGTCGAGATCGTCACGGTCGAAGGCCCCATCCATGAATCGGAGATCATCGTCCGGATCAGATCGTCGTGGGGCCTCGCCCGCGCCGGCAACCGCATTCGCGACGCGGTGCGGGCGGCGCTGACATCCGCCGCTGCGAAGGGACAAATCTCGGGAGGCCCGTTCTACGCCGTCCCCGGCCAGACTCTGGCCGTGCGAAGCCGTGAGAACGTGCAATCGCAGACGCTGCGGAAGCCCGAGATGCTGCCGCCGGAAGAAATCAAGATCGCGATGATTCGGGTGGTGGAGCAGAACTACGGCGCCGAGGAGGACCAGTTGATCCAGGCGGTCGCCCGCCTGTTCGGCTTCGGAGCGACGAGCGCGCAGTTGCGCGAAGCCGTTCGGGGCTGCCTCACCGAGCTCCTCGACGATGGCCTGCTGCGCCGGGAGGGAGAACTGGTCACCAAGCCTCAGGAAGCGCCGCTCGCCGACGGCCTGTGAGGGCAGGCACTGCTGCCCGGCGCGCGCCGATCGTCCGTCACTAAGCCAGGTCGGCCTTGAACAGATCGCGCAGCGCTTTCGGAATCGGATGCGCCCGGCCGCTGCTGACGAAGGCGACGCGCACATCGGCCTTCACCAGCACGTCCTCGCCACGGCGGACTTCCTGGGCCAGCGTGATCGATGCGCCCTTGACCGCGATCGGCCACGTGACCACGTCCAGCACATCGTCCATGCGCGCCGGACGGAGAAAATCGAGCGTCATCGAGCGCACCACGAAGGCGAAGCCCGGCGCTTCGCTTTCGGCCTGGGCGAACAGCGCATGCTGCTCGGCGCCCATCAGCCGCAGATGGTTGGTGCGGCCGCGCTCCATGAAGCGGAGATAGTTGGCGTGATAGACGATGCCGGAAAAATCCGTGTCCTCGTAATAGACGCGGACCTGCATGTGGTGGTGGCCGTCGCGGATCTCGCCGTCGAGATGTTGATGGGTCACCGGATGGCCCTCGGTTGCCGGGAATGGCGGTCGTTTCGCCCAATTCCGCGGCTCGCGCAAGCGCCAGGGTAAACTACGAAGTGGCCTCCATCGGTTCCCCGCCGACGCTCACCAGCACGATCTCCGGCGGCATGCCGATCCGCACCGGCATGATGCTGCATCCGAGCCCGCCGGAGACGATGACGTCACATTGCGTGCGGATGTGACCATAGGCAAGATTGACGCCGTTGCGGGTCGGAACAGCCGGCGACCAACCCAGCAGCCGGACTTGGCCGCCATGGGTATGGCCGGACAGCTGCAGCGACACCCGCGCCGGCACGCGCAGCGCGACGTCCGGCTCATGCGCGAGCAGGATGACCGGCGCATGGTCCGTCACTTTCCGCAGCACACCAGCGAGATCGTCGACGCCGATTCGTGGCACCGGTCGGAACCGGCGGGCAGGCATGTAGGCCAGCTGATCGCCAAGGCCTGCGAGCCAGAATGCATGGCCATCCCTGGTGAGACGCACGACGTCGTTCTCGTAGACGGGAATGCCAACCGCTTCGAGCGCCTTCTGAGCCACCGGCGCTCCGTGGCCATCGCGCTGCACGGTTCGATCATCCCAGTAGTCGTGATTGCCGAGAATGGCGTGAACACCCAGCGGCGCTTTCAATCCAGCCAGCACCGGCGCCCACGCTGCAGCGTCAATGCGCCCGATGTGATGGCGATGACCGACGACGTAGTCGCCGAGCAGGACGATCAGATCCGGCTGCAGCGCGTTGGTTCGCCCGACGATCGTTTCGATATGCGCGAGCGACATCCAGGGATCGCAGGCGTGGATGTCCGCGATCGCGGCGATCTTCAGTGTCAGGCCGGCTGGCCAGTTGCGCGGACGAACATGATAGTCGGTGACGCTGAGCCGGAGCGGCTCAACGCCGACGCCATAGGTCGCGGTGGAAAAACCGGTCGCGGCAAGACCGCCGGAGAATGAGAGAAAGCGACGGCGTGACAGCATGGGCAAACTCCTCGCACGCAATCCGTTTCGCCGATCATTGCAACCGATTTCGGGTGGGTCCGTGCAGATTGTCAGCAGATTCGTTAAGCGTCGTCCTCATTGCCGAACAGGCCGAACTGGCTGGCATCGCGGTTCGGCTCGGCCATGCCGAGGTGACGAAAGGCGTGCGAGGTCAGCAGCCGGCCGCGCGGGGTGCGCTGCAGATAGCCGCACTGGATCAGATACGGCTCGATGATGTCCTCGATCGCGTCGCGCGGCTCCGACAGCGCCGCGGCCATAGTCTCGACGCCGACCGGTCCGCCGCCATAGTTCAGCGCGATGGTCGTGAGATAACGCCGATCCATCGCATCGAGGCCTGCGGCATCGACCTCCAGCGCGCTTAGCGCATGATCGGCGATGGCGCGGTCGATGGCGGCCGCATCGGCGGCGGACGCGAAGTCACGCACCCGGCGCAGCAGGCGGCCAGCGATGCGTGGCGTACCGCGGGCGCGGCGCGCGATCTCGTTGGCACCGTCAGCGGTCATGCCGATCCCGAGCACGCGGGCGCCGCGCGTGACGATGCCCTCCAGCTCCTCGACCGTGTAGAAGTTCAGCCGGATCGGAATGCCGAAACGGTCGCGCAAGGGATTGGTCAGCAGGCCCGCGCGCGTGGTGGCGCCGACCAGGGTGAATTTCGACAGATCGATCTTGACCGAGCGCGCCGCCGGGCCCTCGCCGATGATGAGATCGAGCTGGAAATCCTCCATCGCCGGATAGAGCACCTCCTCGACGGCTGGGCTCAGACGATGGATCTCGTCGATGAACAGCACGTCGCGCTCTTCGAGGTTGGTCAGGAGAGCCGCGAGATCGCCGGCCTTGGCGATGACCGGACCCGACGTGGCGCGAAAGCCGACGCCGAGCTCGCGCGCTACGATCTGGGCCAAGGTGGTCTTACCAAGGCCGGGAGGACCCACGAACAGCACATGGTCGAGCGCCTCGCCGCGCTTGCGCGCCGCCTCGATGAAGATCGAGAGATTGGCGCGCGCCTGCTGCTGGCCGACGAACTCCGAGAGCTGCTGCGGACGCAGCGCGGTGTCGCCGACATCGTCGGAGCGGCGCTCCGGGCTGACCATGCGCGCGGGCGGCTTCATTCGTTGCCGCGCCGGTATTTGTTCGGCAGCAGCTCGCCGATGGTCACCGCCGCAGGCCCCTTGCCGTTCGACGGCACGATGACGCGCGCCTTCGCATCGTAGTCGTGGATCAACTCGCGGCAGGTGCCGCAGGGCGAGACCACCGCAACCTCGCCCGGCTCGCCGGGCTTGGGATGGCGCACCGCCACGATGGTCTCGATGCCGTGATCACCATGCTCAGTGATGGCCCGGCCGATCGCGATCGCCTCGGCGCAGACGGCGTTGCGGCCGAGATAGGCGTCGATGTTGACACCGGTGATGATGCGCCCGTCGCGGGTGCGCATGGCCGCGCCGACCTCCTGCCAATCGTTGCGATAGCGGCTCTTCACCGCTGATGCCGCCGCCGCGATCAGCTCCTTGTCCTTCTTGCTCACCATGGGGGAAACGGATGTCCTTCTGCTCGCCCGGCCGGACGACGATAACCTATTTGGCCAGCTCTTTGAGGCCGAGGCGGATGAGTTGCGCAGTTTCGGCCTTGTCGCCGGCGGCGCGCGACGCGGCGGCGATCGCCGCCGCCGCCTGCGGCTGGCCATAGCCGAGATTGATGAGAGCGGAGATCGCGTCCGCCACCGGCTGCGGCGCGCGGGACTCCTCGATGGCTCCAGACAGCCGCACCGCGCCGGGATCGACGTTGGCGAAGGCCGGCGCCTTGTCCTTCAGCTCGGTCACGATGCGCTCGGCGACCTTGGGACCAACGCCCGGCGTGCGTGCCACCGCGGCCTTGTCGCGCAACGCGATCGCATTGGCGAGATCTGCCGGCGGCAAGGTGCCGAGCACGGCGAGGGCGACCTTGGCGCCGACGCCCTGCACGGTCTGCAAAAGGCGAAACCATTCCCGTTCGACATCCGAGCGAAAACCGAACAGCTTGATCTGGTCCTCGCGCACATAAGTCTCGATCGACAATGTGGCGGCTTCACCCGGCGACGGCAAGGCCTGCAGCGTGCGCGCCGAGCAATGCACCTGGTAGCCGACGCCACCGACGTCGAGGATCACGAAATCCTCGCTGGTGGAGTCGATCAGCCCCTTGAGCTTGCCGATCATAGCCCGGCCACCTTCATGCGCAGCGCGGTGCCCTGGCGGTGATGCGCATGGGTGATGGCGATGGCGAGCGCATCGGCCGCATCGGCCGACGGCGGATCGGCCTTGGGCAGCAGGATCTTCAGCATCACCGCGATCTGGCCCTTGTCGGCGTGGCCGGCGCCGACCACGGTCTTCTTGACCTGGTTGGGGGCGTACTCGGCCACCGAAATCCCGAACATCGCCGGCGCCAGCATCGCGATGCCGCGGGCCTGGCCGAGCTTCAGCGTGGCGACGCCATCCTTGTTGACGAAGGTCTGCTCGACGGCCGCCTCCATCGGCGAAAAGCGGCCGAGCACGGCCGAAAGCCCCTCATGGATCGCCAGCAGGCGGCTCGCCAGCGGAAGATCATCGGGCGGCTCGACCGAGCCGCAGCCGACATAGATCAGCCGGTTGCCCTCGCTCTCGATCACGCCCCAGCCGGTGCGGCGGAGGCCGGGATCGATCCCTATGATGCGGACGGCTGCGCGAATCGGCTGGGCTTTCATGGGATAGAGATAGCCTCGCGCCGCCCTCGGGGAAACATAAACGGAACAGCCGTCCCCCGGCGCGGCGACGTGGTTAAGCGTCCGTCAACCGCCCATCTTCGCCATCAACGCGTCGGAAATCTCGAAATTGGCGTAGACGTTCTGGACGTCGTCGTGCTCGTTGAGCAGGTCCATCAGCTTCAACAGCTTCTCGCCGGTCTCGTCGTCGACCGCGACCGTGTTCTGCGGCTTCCAGGTCAGCGCCGCCTTGCGCGGCTCGCCGAACTTGGCCTCCAGGTTCTTGGCGACCTCGCGAAAATTCTCCTGCGAGGCGTAGACCTCGTGGCCGCTCTCGCTCGAGAGCACATCGTCGGCACCGGCCTCGATGGCCGCGTCGAGCATGCCGTCATCGGAGGCGACGGCGTGGTCGTATTCGATGATGCCGAGGCGGTCGAACATGAACGATACCGAGCCGGTCTCGCCGAGATTGCCGCCGGACTTGGTGAAGTAGGAGCGGATGTCGGAGGCGGCGCGGTTGCGGTTGTCGGTCAGCGCCTCGACGATGACGGCGACGCCGCCCGGGCCGTAGCCCTCGTAGCGGATCTCGTCATAGTTGTCGCCCTCGCCGCCCAACGCCTTCTTGATGGCGCGCTCGATATTGTCCTTCGGCATGTTCTCGGCGCGGGCCGCGACCACGGCGGCACGCAGGCGCGGATTCATCGCCGGATCGGGCGTGCCCAGCTTGGCCGACACCGTAATTTCGCGGGCCAGCTTGCCGAACAGCTTGGACTTCATCGCGTCCTGCCGGCCCTTGCGATGCATGATGTTCTTGAATTGGGAATGGCCGGCCATGCGAAGTCTCTTGCAATCGTCTGAGGTCAGTGGGGGAAGCGCGGCCTTATAGGCTGCGGGAGCGTCAAAATCAAAGATTTGGGGTGGTTTCAAGGGGAGCGCGCATCCTTGGAGTTCCCTCGGGCTGCCCTGCACCATAAGGCAAAAGTTAACCATGGCTTCACTGTCAGGTGCAAGGATGCCGGGCGATTTGCACCTTTTCAACTCACTCGGACCTGGGTCGCCCCCATGGCGCTTGGCTTCTTTGCAAGACGACATGCAGCTGCGCCCGCCCCCGCGGTCGAGGCCAAGCCGGTCGCTGCGCCCGAGCCGCCGGCGGCCTCGGACGCCGATTCGGCGAAGGCCATTCTCGACCTGCTGGAGCTGGAGCTCGGCGGCATGATCCGCCAGCTCGAACGCGCAGCGAACGCAGTGTCCAGCGGCGCCGAGGCAACCGCCGGAACGTTGACGGACATCCGCCAGCGCGCCGAGGCGCTGAGCGGCCGCAGCAGCGCTGCCCAGAGCGCAGCCGCGACCTTTGCGCACGCGGCGGAGAAGGTGACCCAGTCGGCGCACGGCATTCGCACCCAGGTTCAGGACGCCGGGCAGCTCGCCGATGCGGCCAGCACCGCCGCCCGGGAGGCCCGTGCCAATGTCGACCGCTTGCGCGAATCGTCGGCGGCGATTGGCAACGTCGTCAACCTGATCTCCCAGATCGCCCGCCAGACCACCTTGCTCGCGCTCAATTCGACCATCGAGGCGGCGCGGGCCGGTGAGGCAGGACGCGGCTTTGCCGTGGTCGCGACCGAGGTCAAGGCGCTGGCCGTGCAGACCCAGAACGCGACCGAGGAGATCACCCGCAAGATCGAGGCGTTGCAGAAGGATGCCGCAGGTTCGGCCGACGCCGTGCACCGGATCGCCCAGGCGATCGAGGCGATCCGCCCGGTGTTCACCAACGTCAACGGGGCGGTTGCCGAACAGGACCAGACCACCGGCGAGATGTCCGGCAATGCGGCCCAGGCGTCGCACTTCATCGCCTCGGTGGTCGACAGCGCAGCCGACATCAGCAGCGCCACCCAGCAGGCCGAAAGCTATGGCGAGCGGGTCACCAACGCCGGCCGCGCCGTGACGATGCACGCCCAGAAGCTGAAGGCGCGCTGCGCGGTGCTGCTGCGCCAGGGCGATCGGGCCGCGCGCAGCGGCAACGAGCGCCTGCCCTGCCATCTCAAGCTGGAGATCAAGGCCGGCGGACGCACCACCACGGCGCCGGTCTACGAGATTTCCGCCGACGGCGTGCTGATCACCGGTGCGGACGCGAGCCGCCTGCCGGTGAACGAGCGCTTCGAGGCCGTGCTGGAGGATGTCGGGCCGTGCCGGCTGCGCGTCACAGAACAAGTGAAGGCCGGTGCCCTGGCGCGATTCGACGCTCCCAGCGCCGAGCTGCGCGAGAAGATCGAGGACAAGCTCTGGGCGCTCCACGAGGAGAACAACGAGTTCGTCACCCGCGCGATGGAGGCGGGGACCGAGTTGAACGGGATCTTCGAGAGCGCGGTCGCCCGCGGCCAAATTGCGCTGGAGGACATGTTCGACACCGACTACGTCGAGATCCCCGGCACCAACCCGCAGCAGCACCGCAGCCGGATTCTCGACTGGGCCGAGCGCACCCTGCCGCCGTTCCAGGAGGCCTTCCTGGTCAAGGACGCGCGGATGGCGTTCTGTGTCGCGATCGATCGCAACGGCTACCTGCCGGTGCACAACAAGATCTATTCGCATCCGCAGCGGCCCGGCGACACAACCTTCAATACCGCCAATAGCCGCAACCGCCGGATCTTCAACGATCCGGCCGGGCTTGCCGCCGGCCGCAACCAGCGCCCCTATCTGATCCAGAGCTACGCGCGCGACATGGGCAACGGCAACACCGTCATGATGCGCGAAATCGACGTGCCGATCCGCGTGCGCGGGCGACATTGGGGCGGCTTCCGCACCGCCTACAAGCTGTGAGCCGAGCAGAGACCTGCCAATAATCCTGTCGAACTTATCAAGTCGGGGAGCCTGGAAATGTCCGTCGCGCAACGCGCCATCCTGGAAAGTCACGATGCGCGCACCGGTGCCGAACGCCTGATCGACGAGATCGCGGACCGCATCGGCGGGCTCGGCGTCGAGCTCGCCGACGTCGCCGGCAACGTCCAGGAGGTTGCCAACCGCGTCAGCTACCAGTCGCAGCGGTTCGGCCATCTGCAGACGACGGCCAAGACGATGGTGGCGGCCAACCGCGACATCGCCACCGCGTCGCAAGCGGTTCAATCGGCCACATCGGCGGCCGTGGGCGACATCGCCCAGTCGCGCAGCGTGGTGGAAGCGGCGATGCAGCACATCACCGAGCTGGTCGACTCGGTCGAGCGCATCGAGCAGCGGCTCGGCTCGGTCGGCGATGCGCTGTCGCAGGTCGCCAAGGTCTCGGTCGCGATCGAAGCCATCGCCAAGCAGACCAATCTGCTCGCGCTGAATGCCACGATCGAGGCCGCGCGCGCCGGCAGCGCCGGGCGCGGCTTCGCTGTGGTGGCGAGCGAGGTGAAGTCGCTCGCCGAGGCGACACGGCAGGCGACGCAGCAGATCGGCGACACGCTGCGCGGGCTGGATTCGCAGGTGAAGAGCCTGCTCGGCGAGAGCGGCCAGGCGTCGTCCCGCGCCAAGACCGCGGGCGAAGGTGCCCAGCAGATCGGTGGCATCATCGTCCGCGTCCAGGACGGCTTCACCAGCGTCGGCCAGGAGATCGACGGCGTGGCGCGGGCCGCCACCTCCAACCTCGCCCATTGCGACACCGTGATCACCGAGCTGGCTGAGCTCGCCAAGGGCGTCGACCAGTCCTCGATCGAGCTGAAACAGGCCGACAGCCGCATCGCCAAGCTGCTCGACCATTCCGAGGCGCTGATCGGGCTGATCGCCGAGAGCGGCGTGCAGACGACAGATGCGCCGCTGATCCGCGCCGTCATCGAAACAGCCCGGCAGATCTCCTCGACCTTCGAGGCCGCCGTCGATCGCGGCGAGATCACGCTCGCCGACCTGATGGACGAGAGCTATCGCGAGATCCCCGGCACCAATCCCAAGCAGTACATGACGCGCTACGTCGCGTTCACCGACCGCGTCCTGCCTGACATCCAGGACCCGATCCAGGGCAGCGATCCGCGCATCGCGTTCTGCGTCGCCTGGGCGCGCGGAGGCTATTTGCCGACGCACAACCCGAACTACCGCAAGCCGCAGGGTCCCGACCCCGTCTGGAACAACGCCAATTGCCGCAACCGCCGCCTGTTCGAGGATCGCGCGGTGAAGAAGGTCGCCGCCGCAAGCGACCGGCCGTTCCTGCTGCAGACCTACCGCCGCGACATGGGCGGCGGCCAGTTCGTGTTGATGAAGGACCTCTCCGCGCCGATCTTCGTCAAGGGCCGCCATTGGGGCGCGTTCCGGATGGGTTTTCGGCTCAACACCTGACGCCGGTTCTCACACGCCCCAGAACGACGGCCGGGTCTGCGACAGCCGGCCGCCGATGCGCACCGGCGCGACCTTGGCCGCCAGTCCCGTCCCATCATCCGTCTCGACCGCCACCCCGCTCAGCGTGGCCTCGCCCGACGCCGGCTCGAACCGCGCCGACGGGATCCCCGACTGGAAGCGGCGCAGCGGCTCGTCCTTCTGCATGCCGATGATCGAGTCGTAGTCGCCGGTCATGCCGGCGTCGGTCATGTAGGCGGTGCCGCCGGGCAGGATCTGATGGTCGGCGGTCGGCACGTGGGTGTGGGTGCCGACGACGAGGCTGGCGCGACCGTCGCAGAAAAAGCCGAGCCCCTGCTTCTCGCTGGAGGCCTCGCAATGCACGTCGACCACGATCGCATCCGCCGCCTCGCGCAAGGGACAGGCGCTGAGCTCGCGCCCCACCGCCGCAAACGGATCGTCGAACGGGGTCATGAACACGCGTCCCAGCACGTTGACGACCAGCACGTGGGCGCCATTCTTGGCTTCGACCAGTGCTGCGCCCCGACCGGGCGTGCCCAGGGGATAATTGGCCGGCCGCACCAGCCGCGGCGCGCGCTCGATGAACACCAAGGCTTCGCGCTGGTCCCAGGAATGGTTGCCGAGCGTGATCGCGTCGGCGCCGGCGTCGATCAGCTCCTGATAGATCGCCTCGGTGATGCCGAAGCCGCCGGCCGCGTTCTCGCCGTTGACGACGACGAGATCGAGCGCCCAGTCGCGGATCAGGCCTGGAAGGTGGTCTGAGACGGCGCTGCGGCCGGCGCGGCCAACCACGTCGCCGACGAAGAGAATTCGCAACTTAACTGCTCCGGAAATCCAAGGTCTCGCGTTCGGTTAGCACATAATCGAGCACCGCGTCGTGCGACAAGGCCGGAACAGCCTTGATCTCCTGGATGGCAAAGCCGAGGCCGACCCCGATGACGTGATGCACCTTCCGCAGGTGCGAAAAGGTGTAGTCGTAGTAGCCGCCGCCATAGCCGATGCGATGCCCGGCGCGATCGAAGGCAGCGAGCGGGACCAGCATGATGTCGGGCACCAGCTCGGCGGCGGCCGGCGACGGCTCGGGGATGCCGAGCGAGCCGAGCGTCAGCCGATCGCCCGGCGACCAGGCCCGGAACGACAGCGAATGGCCGCGCGCCAGGACGACCGGCAGCGCCAGCCGCGCGCCCCGCCCTGCCAGCTCGCGCATCAATGGCGTCGGATCGAGCTCGCTGCGGATCGGCGCATAGCCCGAGACCACCGCACCGGGCTGCAGAGTTAACGGCAGGCCGCGCGCCGCGATCGTCTCAGCAGCCGCCTTGCGCTCGTCCTCGCTCAGGAGGTCACGCGCGGCGAGCGCTGCGGTGCGCAGTTGCTGCTTGGTGTGCTGAGCGGCCTTCATCGGCATGCGACGTGTCTCCGCTGGAAGCCCGCGGATGGCGGGCGATCGCACGTTCTCAGAAACGCAGCAGATCGGCAACCGGAGGAGACTTGACGAGACCGGACCGGGGAGACCCGACCAGGGGAGACCCGAGAGAAAAGCGCGAAGCCGCAATCGCCGTTGAAACGCTCGATCCCGGAGTTCCCTACGAAAGTAGGTGGGCACCATATGTCCGGATCCACGGACCCGGCCAGGGACAGTTCCCTTAAGGATCGATAAGGCCCCGGGGATATGTTGGTTCCGGACGCGCGTCGCAGCCTCGCAACCGCAATGTAACCACGACGGGGTGATTTTGCCAGCGGGCGCGACGAGATCGAGACGAATTGCAGCTGTCCCGTGCGATCCGTGAGGCATCGGGCGCCAATGCGGCCCGTCAAGGACGCGTTCGAGCCACGGCTGCCGGTCCATTGTCTCGCGCCGCGTCGTGTGGAGGAAAGGGCGAGGACGAGGCCTGAGTTCTGGGCGAGCACCCAAACCCACATGGTGAGGAGCGCCGCCCCCGGCGCGTTCAGGCGATGCGCTCGCATCGCGTTGAGAACCATGAGGCCCGGCCGGCACGACGCCCGTCTCCGGGACGATATCGAGGGTTGTCGCAATCATCTCTCACATCCCCATGACGGACGCCCATTGGGCCGGATGCGGCGACAACACATGCCATCGCCTCCTCGCGGCGCCGATCGCGTCCGAGCTGTTCATCTGGATCACCCTCCGCGAGCAGAGGGCACAGGGAAGGCCGGGCGTCGGCTGACGCCCGTGGCCCGCCTGCGAAAAAAATGCAGGCGGCAGGTACCACAGGTGCAGCCGGATCGCCCGGCCTTCCCTGCGCGACGGCTTTACGGCGTACTTCGCGATCTCCCTGGTGCGCCGGGCTTGTTGGCCACCATGCGCGACAACGCGCTTACGCGCGTTGCGCGGGACACCAGCATCGGGGTGTCAGGACCACGCGACTTGACCGTGCGTGCATCGCCGTTCGTCCGCGCAAGATTTCTCACGCTGCGTCGACACGCGCCCATCGCATCCCACTGCCAACGGTCCGTGACGGTCGCGAAACGCCCCTCATGCGGCAGCAGGACGAGCGGAAAGATCGGCCTGATTTGCCCGACGCGGCAAGCCCTGCAGCCTGCGACATCTCAACGCGACGGGCAGTTTGCGCATGATGGACATGCGCGGATTGCCCGTCGTGCAGTGGGAGGTCGTACAGCGGACGTGATGCGGGACGCCATCATCCGCGTCTAGGCCGGCCGAAGTTTGCGCCGTGGCACCGCCTTCGTCAGCGAACATCGTGCGCGCCAGAACGCGCACTGCAGGTCGTCGGTCCGCCTCCGCAACGTCACCGGCGTTGGGTCCGCAACTATCACCACGCCGTCATTGCGAGCGCCGCGAAGCAATCCAGAATTTTGCTCAGGAGAGACTCTGGATCGCTTCGCGGCGCTCGCAATGACGGAGGAGACAGGGTGCGCTCGCCTCAACTCTCAGTTCGCAGCACGACGCACCATTCGTCGGTTGGGTCTCATGCCTCGCTCCGCCCTCCGCTGTCGTCCCGGGCAAGCCGCAACGGCGCGGAAGCGCCGTCGCGGCGCCGACCTGGGACCCATACTCCAGGGAGTTGTGATGGCTCACGATGTCAGACGATCCTCGCTGCAACAACCGCCTTCGTCATGGTCAAGGTCGGGACGACAGAGCGGCGTCGCTGGCCGCGTGACCGATGACACAGAGTCCTGTCGGCGTCTCCTCCAATGGAAAACGCTTGCCGGTCGCGTCGAGCGTGGCGCGGATTGCTACCACGTCTTGCCGGTGCGGCTGCGGCGGAAGGTCCTTGCCAATCTCCAACAACGCCATGTGTGGAAATTCCAACCATTCGATACCGACGAAGGGAAACGGACCCAACTCCAGGCTGTCGGCATAGGCTTGCCCATGCGGCATTGGCAGCCAGATACGCCTCGCATCGGCCACGTCCACGAACTTGACGACGACCTGCCTGACATCCAGCCCTGCGCTACGCACGGCAACCAATAGGCTGCACCACTTGGCGTCCGACATCAGGGAGGAGCCGAAGCTGCGTCTTGCGGCGCGCCGATCGTGATCCAATCGATTGACCAGGGCAGTCGTATCCTGATCCACGGCAGGATCTTCGCGCCGGAATGCCGAACCGAGACGCTCGACGGCACGCGCATCCGCACCAGCAACAACCATGATGTCGTGATGGTTGACGAAGACGATCACGTCCAATGGACGGCGTGCAATCATGAACTCGGACGAAAAGCTCTCGCCCATGACGAACACAACCTCTTCACGTACGCCCTCGAAGAGCAGCCAGGGCGGGTAGTTCGAATTGGTCGGAAACAGGAGCAGCACCTCGTCCGGGTCGGGAAACAGCAGCCGCATCTTGTCGCACAGGTCGCCGAACGACGCAGTCCGCCCCCACACGTAAGGGACCTTCAGCCCCTCCCACCAGAACAGACGGCGCGTCCCGGCCACGAAGCGAAGCGCCAGCTCGTTGGCAATGGTTCGCGCCAGATCGGGGACGTGCAGCGCCAGCGACGGACGCGCCTGCAATACGGCCTCCATGTCCTGGAACGGTGGATATATCTCTCCGTATCGCTTGGTCACTTCGTCATTCCTTCTTGCGACGGACCAGTGCCTTCAGAAAGAGGCGGCACTGAGCAGGCGTCTCATGCGGTGGCCAACGTAGGCATAAGTCGCCAGCCCCTCAATCCGGTCGAACGGGATGCCTCCTGATCTGGAAGCCGGTCTTGCTCTGCGCGAATCCCGCGCGCTCATAGAACGCCAGCGTCTGCGGCTTCGTCGATCCGGTCATCAGCATCACCTTGTAGCAGCCGGCCGCCCAGGCCCGCTCGGTTGCGGCGCTCAGGACTTGCCGCCCAAAACCGAAGCCGCGCCAGTCGGCATTCGTGACCACGTTCTCGATCAGACCATAGGACTTGCCGCCGCGGGTCAGATTGGGAATCACAACCAGCGTGCAGGTCGTGACGATCCGGCTGTCGACCTCTCCGACCACGATGGTGCTGCCCGGATAGAGCAGCAGGCGCGCGAAGATCCTCTCCGCTTCGTCCGGCGAGCAGACGGCGTCGCCCGTGGACAGATGCTGATACAGCGATTGCAACGCCTGCAAATCGGCGGTGACCGCATCACGTATGATCAATTCGCCTAGCATGACGGCAATGAAGCGGAATGCGGCGGCGGAGGCAACCGCCAGATCAGCGCGACGCTGTCGTCCCGGCCTTGAGGCGGGACGACAGAGGTGAATTTCAATCTCGGCTCTTTCCACGTCGTCATTGCGAGGCGCCCTTGCACCGAAGCAATCCAGGATATCTCGGGAGAGGCAGACGGGATTGCTTCGCTCCGCTCGCAATGACGGAGGATGCTCAGGGGATGGATCATCACGGCGTCCGCGAGGCGAGGCGGCGTCCGCGCGCGCATAGTGTTGCCACGATTCGGGCTCATCGATTTCGAGGCTGAGGTTGTGGCAGGCCATGATCACATCCCAATGCCCACTTTCGTACATTGGAGTCCTGGTATGCGTTTCGACCTCAGACGATTGATGGCCGCCTGCGCGCTGCTGTTGGCGACGGCTGGTGCGAGCCTCGCCACCGACGTCAAGATCCACCGCGTGTCGATCCAGGTCGATCAGAACGATCCTGCGATCATGAATCTGGCGCTGAACAATGCCAGCAACATCATGGAGACCTACAAGGAAAAGGGCGAGGAGGTCGAGATCGAGGTCGTCACCTACGGGCCGGGCCTGAACATGCTGCGCGACGACACCTCGCCGGTGAAGGACCGGCTCAAGCAGATCGCCGATCTCAGCTTTCCCTCGAAGATCAGATTCTCCGCCTGCAACGTCACCAAGCGCGGCATGGAGAAGCGCGAGGGACATCCGATCCCCATCGTCGCCGAGGCGAGCCTGGTGCCATCAGGCGCGGTGCGATTGATGGAACTGCAGGAGAGCGGTTGGAGCTACCTGAAACCCTAGGTAGGCATCGCCCCAAATCCGCCCGGTTTTGCGCTCAGAAAATCACGACCTTTGATTGAAGCGTGATCATCGGCGAAGTCGACGAGTCCGCCGAACAGAGACGATCGGGGATCAAATCTCATGCGCAGAATTCTTGCTGTTCCAGCGCCGCTGGCGCTGGCGATGCTTTCGGCTGCCTTGTTCACTCCCGGCAGCGCTGCGCTCGCGCAGGAGCGGACCGCGGCCCCTCTCTCCCTCAAGCCGGCGCGCGCGCCCGAACCGCGTGTGCCCGAGCCGCGTGTTTCCGAACGACGGACGCCCGAACCACGCACGCCCGAGCCCCGCGGCGCTTCGGACGAAGCGGCCATCAAGACCCGCATGAACCAATGGACCGTCGGCCTTGCCGCGGGCCTGCCCGACGGCGGCTTCGTGCGCTTTGCCAGCGAGATGGCGCGGACGATGGATGACGGCGACAACATGCGCCTGATTCCGATGGTCACGCGCGGCACGACGTCGAACATCGCCGACCTCTTGTATCTGCGCGGCGTCGACGTCGCGATCACCTATGCGGACGCCTTCGACTTCTACGCCAAGCAGGCCGGGCTCTCCAACATCAACGACCGCATCCGCTACGTGCTGCGCTTCTTCATCTCCGACGTGCACATCTATGCCCGCGACGAGTTCAAGACGCTACAGGATCTGAAGGGACAGAAGATCGCGGTCGGCACTGCAGGCGTCGCGGCGGCCCATACGGGCCCGCTGATCTTCCGCCGGCTCGGCATCGACATCGAGCCCGTCCCCATCGGCGGCCCGGTCGCACTGGAAAAACTGCACAAGCGCGAGATCGCCGCGATGGTCTACGTCGCATCAAAGCCCGGCGAAGTATTCAGCGGCATGAAGGCCGACCCCGGCTTTCACTTCGTGCCCGTGCCGTACACGCAGCAGTTCTCGGATTTCTACTATCCCACCAGCATCAAGGCCGAGAACTACCCGGCGCTGCTGGCGCCGGACACGGCGGTCGAGACGATCGCGGTCCCCTCCGTGCTGGCCGTGTACAATTGGAAGCCGGGCAGCGACCGCGCCGACCGCGTCAACCGCTTCGTCGACACGCTGTTCACCAACCTCGCGCGGCTGCAGCAGCCGCCGTTTCATCCGGGCTGGAAGGATCTCAACTTGGAGGCCCAGGTCCCGGGCTGGCAGCGCTACCCTTACGTCGACGCCGTGCTGGAGCGGATGAAGAAGGAGGCCGATGTCGGCCTGCCGCCGGCCACCACCGGCAGCCTCTCGCCGCAGGAGCGCTTCGAGGCGTTCCTGGCATCGCAGGCGAAGGCACCGACCTCGAAGGCCGAGAAGGAGGAGCTGTACCGCTCGTTCCTGGAATGGAGCCGGAAGCGACAGGGAAAATGATCACCGCATCCGCGCTCAGCGCACGCCCTGCACTGGCGCGGGCCATGCGGCCCGCCCCCACTCCGCGGATGCGCGCCGGATCACGACCAGGGCGCCCTGCAGACCGAGGCCCGCCATGATGGTCGACACGATCAAATCGGGCCAACCGGTGCTGGTGCCGAACACGCCGGCCGCCGCCAGCAGCACGGCGCAATTGCCAAGCACATCGTTACGGGTGCAGATCCAGGCCGAATGCATGTTGGCATCGCCGCCGCGGTGCCGCCACAGCACCGCGAACGATGCCGCATTCGCGAGCAGCGCGGCGATCCCGACCGAGCCCATCGTGACCGCCTCCGGCAATGTCTGGTGCCAGGCGTGCCAGGCCGTGACGGCCAGCACCCAGGTCCCAAGCATCCCCATCGAAACTCCCTTCACGAGCGCTGCACCGGCCCGCGCACGCAGCGACATGCCGATCACCAGCAGGCTGATGGCATAGTTCGCGGCGTCGCCGAGGAAGTCCAGCGCGTCGGCCTGCAGCGCGGCCGAGCCGGCCTTCAGTCCGGCGCCGATCTCGATCGCGAACATCAGCGCATTGATGGCGAAGACGATCCATAGCGCGCGCCGATAGGTGGAGACGGATTGATCGAGCGCGCCGGCACAGCAGCCGTCGCCGCCGGCCGTGGCCTTCGGCGGCAATGTCAGCGGCGGTGGTGCGCAGCAGTCGCCGTTGCTGCAGCCATCATCGGCGGTCTTGATATCCGGCATGGCGAACTTCCTCCGCGGAGCGGACGGTCGCGACAAGGCGGCAGCTTGCCGCCATTCTTGGACGCCTTCAAGCGCCCGCCATCGACCAACGCCGCCGGAGCCAGGCGTTTCCTGCAATCCGCCGGCGCGCCTCAGTCCAACAGCAGCGCCATGCCCGGGTCGCCCTTGGCCATGGCGCGCCGGTAGGCCGGCCGCGCACCGACGCGCGCCAGATAGGCGCGGATGTTGGGGAACGGCGCTAGATCATAGGGCAGGAAATAGCGCATCGTGGTCAGCGAGAACACCGTCATGATGTCGGCCGTGGTGAGCGTGCTTCCGGCCAGGTAGTCGGCCTCGCCGCAGCGCGCCTCGACGGATGCGAACGCGCGGTCGAGCCGCGCCCGCATCATGCCGAGCACCGCATTGTCGTCCGGGAGATGCAGCCGGTTCAGCATCATCACCCGGCCCATGCCGGGCTGCAAGGTGCCGTTGGCGAAGTAAAACCAATACAGGAACGGCGCGAAGGCCGGATCATCGGGGCCGTGCCGCAGCCGGCCCTGGCCGTACTTCGCGATGATGTAGTCGACGATCGCGCCGGATTCCGCCAGCACCAGATCGCCGTCGGTGATGACCGGCGCCGAGCCGATCGGATGCAGCGCCTTGTACTCCGCCGGCGCCAGCATAGTGCGGGCGTCACGCGCGTAGCACTTCAACTCATAGGGAATCTCCAGCTCCTCGCAGAGCCAGACGATGCGTTCGGATTGGGACTTGCCGAGGTGATGGACGGTGAGCATGGAGATGTCCGCTGCCGTGAGGAGGATATATCGAGGAACTGCCTTCCGGGGTGACCTCCTAGGCAGCGCCCGCCATGTGGTCAAGCCGGTACGACGCGGCGCCCTGACCTGCACCGTCAACGTGGCGGCCGCGCGTGGCCGGACGTTCGGACCAAGACCTCAAGCCCGACGCCCGCGGGGCGCGGAACGACCGGCATCAGCCACCACTCGCCAGGCTGAGCGCGAAACGACTGCCGACGAGAAAGAGATAGCAGCCGAAGGCCACTTCGAGCCTGCGCGGAGACATGGCATGCGCGGCCCTGACCCCGAGCGGTGCCGTCATCAGGCTTGTCGGCATCACCAGCATGGCGCCGATCAGGGACACATAACCCAACGCAAAGGGCGGCTGTAGTGCCGCAACGCCGGGATAGTGCGCGGCCACCGGCCACCCGGCATAGACGTAGCCGGCCGCGCCAAGGATCGAGATCAGCACAGCGAGCGCCGATGATGTCGCGACGGCCTGGTGAATCGGCCGCCCGTAGAAGGTCATCAGCAAATTGGAAAACAGGCCGCCGCCGATGCCCATCAACGTCGAGAGGATGCCGACGCCGAAACCATAGACCCGCATCCACAGACCGGTCGGCAGATCGTCTCCGAATTTCCAGGTCGCGCGCACCAGCAGCAGCCGCGCGGCGGCAGCATAGGCGACGCCGACGAACACGATCTTGAACAACCGCTCCGGCGCGAAGCGCGCAACCACGCTGCCGGCGGCGACCCCGATCACGATGGGGATCCACCAGGCTCTGATGATCGCCATATCCACCGCACCGCGCTGGAAGTGCGCCCGGTAGGAGCGGATCGAGGTCGGGATGATGATCGCCAGCGACGTGCCGACACACAACGGCATGCGGACTTGCAGCGGAACGTCGGCAATCCGGAAACACTCGTAGAGCACCGGAACCAGGATGGCCCCGCCACCGATGCCGAAGACGCCGGCAAGGAAGCCGGCGACCGCGCCGACCGCGACCAGGAGCAGCGCCAGTTCAACCAACTCGGAGACGTCGAGGAGGAACATCACAATCCCTGTCTGCATCAACGCCATCGCCGAACACGGCCGACGCCGGCGGCCATCGCAGCTGGCGCTGGCTGCGCCCGCAACGAGCACCGAGGCCAACGTAGTGCCTTTCGCATTCCGGCGGTATCGGTAGATTGAGGGGAGCTATCTTGCGAAATTCGGAAGAATGCCGATGAACCAGCTGGCTGCGATGGAAGCCTTTGTCAAAGTCGTGGAGACGGGCAGCCTGTCCGCTGCAGCAAGGTCGCTGCCGAGTTCGCTGACGGCGGTGAGCCGGCAGATTGCCGCCCTGGAGCAGCAATTCGGCACCCGCCTGCTGCTGCGAACCACCCGACAGCTTGCGCTCACGGACGATGGTCGCATCCTCTATGTGCGCGCCAAGTCCATTCTCAGCGACGTCAAGGACATTGAAGCGGCGCTGTCGCGAGGTCGCGGCGAACCATCCGGTCGTGTCCGCATCAGTTCGCCAAGCCTGATCGGACGGCAGCTGATCGCACCTTTGCTCGGGGCATTCCTGCGCAGCCACCCGGCAATGTCGGTCGATCTGCTGCTGGTCGACCGCCCCGTCGACATGGTCGAAGAGGACGTCCACCTGTCATTGCGGATCGGCGCCCTCGCCGATTCTCAGCTGGTCGCACGCAAGCTCGCCGACCTGCAGATGATCGTCTGCGCGTCGCCAGCCTATCTCCACGCGCGCGGTGTGCCGGAATCGCCCGATGACCTGGCGCATCATGACTGCCTGGTGTTCTCGGATAGTCCAGGCGCCGCCGTCTGGCGCTTCGCTCGGCATCCGGAAACGGAGTGCACCGTCCGGGTCACCGGTCGGCTCTGGGTCAACAGCCTGGACGCGCTGGTCGCGGCGGCCGTCGACGGTGCGGGTATCGCACGGGTGCCCCTATGGCAGGTGGAGCGGGAGCTTGCCGTGGGACGGCTGCACCGCATCTTGCGCGAGCGGGAGCGGGCCCCCGTCCCGCTCCATGCTCTCTTTCAACCATCTCGCATCGCCTCGCCGAAGACGCAGCTGTTCGTCGACTTCCTGGTCGAGCAGTGGCGCTCGAGCCGCCCGTTCCACACCAATGCCTGATTGGACCGAAAGCGGCCGCGCCGCGCGCTGACGTCCAACGATGGCTGCACTCACCGCACCATCGCGCCATAGACGATGTTCTGCACCTGCTCGCGATAATATTTGCGCAGGTCCCCGGGCGCAGCCGTGCCGACCACCACCACGAGGCGCTCCTTCGGGTCGCAGAAGAACTGGGTGCCGAAGGCGCCGTTCCAGCTGAATTCCCCGGGATTGCCAGGCACGGCCGACAGGCCCTCGCCGGTGCGCACGGCGACGCTGAGCCCGAAGCCGAAGCCAGCGCGATGCGGCTCGATCGTGGCGACGGTGTTCTTGATCTCCGGCCCGAGATGGTTCGAGGTCATGTGATGAACGGTCTTCGGGCTCAGGATGCGCTGCCCGTCGAGCTCGCCGCCGTTGAGCAGCATCTGGCCGAAGCGGATATAATCGCCCACGGTCGCGAACGAGCAGGCGCCGCCGCAGTCCGACTTGGTCGGGGTGTCCAGTAGCCTGATCGCCTGCGGCTTGCCGGTGAGCGGATCATTCGGGAACGGCCGCGCCAGCCGCGGCCGCTGCGCGTCCGTGGGCGCGAATGTCGCGTCGGCCATGCCGAGCGGCTTCCACAGATTGTTCGAGAGATACTCGCCGAGGCGCTGCTCGCTGACCTTCTCGACGACAGCGCCGAGCACGTCGATCGAGAAGCCGTATTCGAACTGCGTGCCCGGCTGGTGCGCCAGCGGCAGCTTGGTGATGCGCTCGATGAAGGCCTGCGTGTCGCCCTCGACTGCCGGCGCCGTGCCGTCCGGATAGAGCCTTGCCACCGGGCTCGAACTGTCGGGCCGGCCGCCATACATCAGGCCGGAGGTGTGGCGATAGAGATCGTGGATCAGGATCGGCCGCGCCTGCGGCACCAGCAGCAGCGATCCGTCCTCCTGCGCCACGCCGACCTTCATGTCGGCGAAGGCGGGATAATAGTCTGACAGCTTCGCCTGCAGCGGCAGCCGTCCCTGCTCCATCAAGGTGAGCGCGCCGACCGCGGCCATCGGCTTGGTCATCGAGGCCAAAGCGAAGATCGCGTCGAGCGGCATCGGCGTGCCCTTGACCGGATCGAGCTCGCCATAGGCCTTGTAGTGCACGAGCTTGCCGTCGCGCGCGATCGCAACGACCGCGCCAGGCACGCGCTTGGCCGCGATCTCGCGGGCGAAGAAGTCGTCCATGCGCGCGAGGCCACCTTGCGAGAAGCCGACATCGTCGGGCTTCGCCTCCGGCAAGGGCGCGGCAGCGAGCGGCGTGACGATCGTGGTGAACGCGACGGCCGCGGCCGCGAGGATCAGCTTATTCAAGTGCACCTCCCTGATGCGCGGACGATCCCGCTTATGGCTTGCGAGATTCGACAGGTCCGCTGCCTCAAGGCTAGGTCAGGCGGCGGAGAACGACAAGCGGTTGCAACACAATCGCATCGCGATGATTTGATCGGCTTCGCGGCCGCACAATGGGACGCCGGCGCGACGAATCAGAGGGAACGGGTGAGACCGCTGCGGCGAGGTCACGCATGCTGAGGACGATCGGACACATCCTTCAAACGCTCTGGGCCATCTGCACGCTTGCGATTGGTACATCGCTGGGTGCAGCGCTCGGCTTTCACTGGATTGGTTGGATCGGCGCCGTCGTTTTCGGCCTCATCGGCCTCGGCGTCGGTGCCTTGGCAGCAGCTTTCCCGCTGGAAACCATCGCGCTGATCGTGGACGGGCTCTGAGCCGACGGCACATCGTGGGAACAGTCGGCGTCGGGAGCGGCTTAGTGTCGCTCAGCTTCGAACGGATCGCCGCGCCATGACCGGACCCGAACTCGCCGATCTCTATCGCGCCTACATCGCCTGCCTGAACGCACAGGCCTGGCCGCAGCTCGGTAACTTCGTGCACGATCACGTCGTGCACAATGGCCGACGGTTTGGGCTCTCCGGCTATCGCGACATGCTGGTGGGCAACTTCGCCGACATTCCCGACCTTCGCTTCGACATCCGCCTGCTGCTGTCCGACCCGCCTTATGTCGCGAGCATTCTGATTTTCGACTGCCGGCCTCGAGGCGCATTTCTCGGCCTCGCCGTCAACGGCAGGCGCGTCGCCTTCACCGAGAACGTGTTCTACGAATTCCGCGAGGGAAGGATCGCCGAGGTGTGGTCGGTCATCGACAAGGCCGCGATCGAGTCGCAGCTGTGAGTACGAACGCGTAGGGTGGGCAAAGGCGCGCCGGGGCTCTCGCGGCTTGCACCATTGCCCGGCGCGCCGTGCCCACCATTGCCTCCACGCGTGAGAGCGGTGGGCACGTCGCGCGAGACATCTGCGTATGACGCAGCAGCATCGCGGGCGCGCCTTTGCCCACCCTGCGGCTATTAGTTCGATCTCGTGGCGTCATTGCGAGTGCAGCGAAGCCATCCAGAATTTTTGCGCCGCCTGGATTGCTTCGCTGCGCTCGCAATGACGGAGAAGTTGGCAGAACCAGTGCGCCGAGAACCTATTAGTACGTAACAGCCTCACCCGATCGCCACCCCACCACCGATGGTGCGGTTGAGCACCTGCGTCGTTTTCTCGATGCGCTCGGCGGCGGCGTTCAGGGCCTTGGCGACGGCGACCTGGGTAGCGCGGGCGCGGTCGCTCGCCTGGTTGCGCACGTTGCGCAGGCCTTCGAGCTCCTGCTCCAGCACCTGGACGCGCTGGTTGGCATCGATCAGCTCGTCGCACACGGTGAGCGCGGCCATCACGGTGAGCCTGGCGTCACCGATCTCGCCGAACTTGCCGCGCAGGTTGGTGATGCGCGTCTCGAGGCTCTCGGCGAGCTTCAGCAGCCGGAGCTCCTGGCCTTCCTCGCAGGCCATGCGATATTGGCGACCGTTGATGGTGACGTTGATGTGGCTCATTCGTCATCCTCGTCGTCTTGCTCATCATCGTGCGCGTTGTCTTGCGCCTCGCCGCCATTGAGCACCGCGCGGATGGTGCCGATCGCTGTGTCCAGGCGTTCGGCGATCTCGCGATTGGTGCGCTCCAGCCGGCGCGATTTCATCAGGGAGCCATCGAGCTCATCGGCGAGCCGCGAGCGGTCGGCGCCGAGCGCCTGGATGCGCGTGGCGAGCTCGTCCTCGTCGCGATCGGCCTCGCGCCGCCGCTCGACCGCGCTCTCCAGCGCGTCGAGGGCCGTCATGAGTCGCCGCGTCGCCGCCTCGAGATCGGCGGCGCCGGGTTCCACCTGGCCGGCTAGATTGGCAGGGTGATCGTTCATGGCACGGATGCGAGGCCCTTACAGCGCGCTGGGGATTGCGACAAAAGCCGCTGTCCGGCAAGCGCTTACAGGCAAAATCTTACGTGCTGGGCGAGCCAAGCGCAACGCTCGGCCGAAACTATGCACTACTAAGCAACTTTTGGGAGGTTCCCGACGTTGCATAACCTTTGATTCCCGGAACCGAGGTGCTAATCAGCCCGCAAAATCCCGGCCCGCCAGCAATACCGGCGACGCTCCTGTCATCAGCATTTCACGTTTGGACGGATTCCAGCATGACGCAGGTCGAACATTCCCGCATGGCCAACGCCATCCGCGGGCTCGCAATGGACGCCGTCGAGAAGGCGAAATCGGGCCATCCCGGCCTGCCGATGGGCGCGGCCGACGTCGCCACCGTGCTGTTCACCCGCTTCCTGAAATATGATGCCGCAGCGCCCGCCTGGCCGGACCGCGACCGCTTCGTGCTGTCGGCCGGCCACGGCTCGATGCTGCTCTACGCGCTGCTGTATCTGACCGGCAACGAGGACATGACGCTCGACCAGATCAAGCGTTTCCGCCAGGTCGATTCGCTGACCCCTGGGCATCCGGAGAATTTCCGCACCAAGGGCATCGAGACCACCACCGGCCCGCTCGGCCAGGGCATCTCGACCGCGGTCGGCATGGCGCTGGCGGAGAAGATGCTGCAGGCCGAATACGGCAAGAAGACCGTCGATCACCACACCTATGTGCTGGCGTCGGACGGCGACCTGATGGAGGGCATCTCCCAGGAAGCGATCGCGATGGCCGGGCACTGGAAGCTCAACAAGCTGATCGTGCTATGGGACGACAACGGCATCTCGATCGACGGACCGCTCTCGATCGCCGACTCGGTCGACCAGGTGAAGCGCTTCAAGGCCTGCGGCTGGGCCGCCGAGCTGATCGACGGCCATGATCCCCAGGCCATCGAGGCCGCCATCACCCGGGCGCAGAAGTCCTCCAGGCCATCGCTGATCGCCTGCAAGACGACGATCGGCTATGGCGCGCCGACCAAGGCCGGCACCTCGAAGGTGCACGGCGAGGCGCTCGGCGCTGAGGAGCTGAAGGGCGCCAAGGAGAAGCTCGGCATCTCGCTCGAGCCGTTCTCGGTGCCCGACGACGTGCTCGCCGCCTGGCGCGAGGCCGGCCGGCGCGGCGCAGCTGTCAGGACCGAGTGGGAGACGCGGCTCGCCGAGATGGGCCCGCGCAAGCGCGCCGAATTCGAGCGGCGGCTGCGCCACGAGCGCCCGGCCTCACTGGCCAAGGCGCTGAAGGACCACAAGAAGGCGCTGCTCGAAACGCCGCTCAACGCCGCCACCCGCAAATCCTCCGAGGCCGCGATCGAGGTCATCGCGGCTGCGATGCCGACCGAATTCCTGGCGGGCTCCGCCGACCTGACCGGCTCCAACAACAACAAGGCCAAGTCGGTGACCGCGTTCTCGGCCAAGACGCCGAAGGGCCGCTTCATCCATTACGGCATCCGCGAGCACGGCATGGCCGCGGCCATGAACGGCATCTTCCTGCATGGCGGCTTCGCGCCGAACGGCGCCACCTTCCTGGTGTTCTCCGACTATGCCCGCGGCGCGATGCGCCTGGCGGCGCTGATGGGCGCGGGCGTCGTCTACGTGCTGACCCACGACTCCATCGGCCTCGGCGAGGACGGTCCGACGCATCAGCCGGTCGAGCATCTGGCGGCGCTGCGCGCGATCCCCAACATGCGCGTGTTCCGCCCGTGCGATGCGGTCGAGACCGCGGAGTGCTGGGAGATCGCGCTGAACCGCACCAACGGCCCGACCGTGCTGGCGCTGACGCGGCAGAACCTACCGCAGCTGCGCACCTCGGCGCCGGCGGACAATCCATGCAGCCGCGGCGGCTATGAGCTGGTCGCAGCCCAGGGCGAGGCCAAGGTGTCGCTGTTCGCGACCGGCTCCGAGGTCGAGATCGCGGTCGCCGCACAGAAGCAGCTCGCCGAGCGCGGCATCCCTGCGCGCGTCGTCTCGGTGCCGTCGCTGGAGCTGCTGCTGGAGCAGCCCGCCGAGACCAAGGCGGCGATCATCGGCAAGGCGCCGGTCAAGATCGCGATCGAGGCCGCGGTGCGCTGGGGCTGGGATGCGGTCATCGGCCAGGACGGCCTCTTCGTCGGCATGCATTCATTCGGCGAGAGCGGCCCGGCCAAGGAGCTGTACAAGCATTTCGGCATCACCGCCGAGGCGGCGGTGGAAGCGGCCGTCAAGCGGCTGGGCTGATCGCCCTGGCGCAAGCAGCTACATGGTCAGTCTCGGAGCCCAACCCTCATGGTGAGGAGGCGCAAAGCGCCGTCTCGAACCATGAGGCCCGAACCATGAGGCCAGAGTGCCGGCCTCGTCCTTCGAGACGCTTGGCTTCGCCAAGCTCCTCAGGATGAGGAGCGGCATTGACTATGACGCGCAAAGACGGGGACAATACGAGAACGGGCGCGGCTTGACGCGCCTGTTCGTTTGACCTGCGGACGCTTTCTCCCACCATGCCCCCAGCCCCCAACGCCACCACCGACACGGCCGATCGCGCGCTGTCCGTGCTGCATTCGGTGTTCGGGCTCCCCGGCTTCCGGGGCGCGCAGGAGAAGGTGGTCCGGCATGTCGCGGACGGCGGCAACTGCCTGGTGCTGATGCCGACCGGCGGCGGCAAGTCGCTGTGCTATCAACTGCCGGCTTTGCTGCGCAAAGGCTGCGGCATCGTGGTGTCGCCGCTGATCGCGCTGATGCGCGACCAGGTCGCCGGCCTGCTCGAGGCCGGCGTCAACGCCGCGGTGCTGAACTCCACGCTGTCACGCGAGGAAGCCCACGAGGTCGAGCGACGGCTCATATCAGGCGATCTCGATCTGCTCTACGTCGCGCCCGAGCGGCTGGTGACGCCGCGCTGCCTGTCGCTGCTGGAGCGCGCGGAGATTGCGCTGTTCGCCATCGACGAGGCGCATTGCGTGTCGCAATGGGGGCATGATTTCCGCCCCGAATATATCGGCCTCTCGGTCATCGCCGAGCGCTTTCCCGACGTGCCGCGCATCGCGCTGACCGCGACCGCCGACGAGCTGACCCGCAAGGAGATCGCCGAGCGGCTTAGCCTCACTGACGCGCCGCAGTTCGTGGCGAGCTTCGATCGTCCCAACATCCGCTACGAGATCGTCGACAAGAATAACGGACCGGCCCAGCTCAAGGCCTTCATCAAGGACCGTCACGCCGGAGATGCCGGCGTCGTCTACTGCCTGTCGCGCGCCAAGGTCGAGGACACCGCGGCCGCACTGACCGAGGCCGGCATCACGGCGCTGCCCTATCACGCCGGACTCGACGCTGGCGTTCGTGCGCGCAACCAGGACCGCTTTATCAACGAGGACGGCATCGTGGTCGTCGCCACCGTCGCGTTCGGCATGGGCATCGACAAGCCGGACGTACGCTTCGTTGCGCATCTCGATCTGCCGAAGAGCATCGAGGCCTACTACCAGGAGACGGGGCGTGCGGGGCGCGACGGCAAGCCCTCGACCGCCTGGATGGCCTACGGCCTGTCCGACATCGTGCAGCAGCGCCGGATGATCGACGAGTCCAATGGCGCCGAGGCGTTCAAGCGGGTATCGATCCGCAAGCTCGACGCGCTGGTGGCGCTCGCCGAGACCGCCGGCTGCCGGCGCAGGCTGCTCTTGAGCTATTTCGGCGAGAGCCCAGCGGCAGAGACATGCGGCAATTGCGACAACTGCCTGTCGCCGCCGAAGGTCCGCGACGGCAAGGTGATCGCGCAGAAGCTGTTGTCCTGCGCCTATCGCACCGGGCAGCGGTTCGGCGCCATGCACCTGATCGACGTGCTGGTCGGACGCGCGACCGAGCGCGTCAAGCAGTTCGGACACGATCAATTGTCGGTGTTCGGCATCGGCCGCGAGCTCAACGAGAAGCAATGGCGCGCCGCGCTGCGCCAGGTGGTGGCGATGGGCCATCTTGCGCCGGACAGCGAAGCCTATGGCGCGCTGAAGCTGACGGAGACGTCGCGCGGCGTCCTCAAGGGCGAGACCGCGGTGATGCTGCGCGAGGAGACGGCGAGCACAGCGCGCGCGATCCGCAGCAAATCGCGGCGCGGCGATCTGGTGCCGCGGCCGGGCCAGGCAGCCGATGCACCCCTGCTCGCGAGTCTGCGGGCGTGGCGCTCGGACATCGCCCGCAAGCGCGGCGTGCCGGCCTATGTGGTGCTGCACGATGCCACGATCGACGGCATCGCAGCCGCGCGTCCAACGACATCAGGCCAGCTCCGCGACATCCCCGGCATCGGCGACAAGAAGCTCGAGCATTACGGCGACGAGCTGTTGGCGCTGATCGCGGCGGCAAGGCCGTCAGGATCAGGATCGCCACCAGACGGTTGAGATTGGCACGAAAAAGGGCTACCAAAGGTCCATATCGTCCGCTCCCGCCCGGCAGAACCGGGTGGCATAGTTCCAAAACCCTCGTGGCGCCCTTCAGGAAGGCCGCCGACGGGGACGAGAAACGTCATTGAAGGAGACGAAAATGGCAATCCGGGTCGGGATCAACGGGTTTGGCCGCATCGGCCGCAACGTTCTGCGCGCCATCGCGGAATCGGGCCGCAAGGACATCGAGGTGGTCGGCATCAACGATCTCGGTCCGGTCGAGACCAATGCGCATTTGCTGCGCTTCGACAGCGTGCATGGCCGCTTCCCCCACACGGTGACCGTCGACGGTGACAGCATCGACATCGGCAACGGCAAGATCAAGGTGACGGCCGAGCGCGACCCGTCGAAGCTGCCCTGGAAGGATCTCGGCGTCGACATCGCGCTGGAATGCACCGGCATCTTCACCTCCAAGGACAAGGCCTCCGCGCATCTGACCGCCGGAGCCAAACGCGTGCTGGTCTCGGCTCCGGCCGACGGCGCCGATGCCACCATCGTCTACGGCGTCAACCACGCGACGCTGACCAGGGAGCACCTCGTCATCTCCAACGGCTCCTGCACCACCAACTGCCTGGCGCCGATCGCCAAGGTGCTGAACGACACGGTCGGCATCGAGACCGGCTTCATGACCACGATCCACGCCTACACCGGCGACCAGCCGACGCTCGACACCATGCACAAGGATCTCTATCGCGGCCGTGCGGCGGCGATGTCGATGATCCCGACCTCGACCGGCGCGGCCAAGGCGATCGGCCTGGTGCTGCCGGAGCTGAAGGGCAAGCTCGACGGCGTCGCGATCCGCGTGCCGACGCCGAACGTCTCGGTGATCGACCTCAAGATCGTCGCCAAGCGCAACACCGATCCGAAGGAGATCAACGAGGCGATGAAGCGCGCCAGCGAGCAGGAGCTCAAGGGTATCCTCGGCTACACCACCGCGCCGAACGTCTCGATCGACTTCAACCACGATCCGCATTCGTCGACGTTCCACCAGGACCAGACCAAGGTCATGAACGGCAACCTCGTGCGCGTGATGTCCTGGTACGACAATGAGTGGGGCTTCTCGAACCGCATGGCCGACACGGCCGTCGCGATCGGCAAGCTGCTGTAACTATCTCCCAGTCATTCCGGGGCGATGCAAAGCATCGAACCCGGGATCTCGAGATTCCGGGTTCGGTCCTGCGGACCGCCCCGGAATGACGACTGAGGAAGCATCATGGCCCTTCCGCACTGGCTCGGAATTCCCGGCGTGATCCTGCTGATCGGCTTGATCGTGTATGGGGTCCGTCAGGGCGGCAAGGTTTCGTCTCAGCAAGAGGGCAACCCGCCAGAGCATCAGCCGCCGGGCCCCTCATGATGTCGGCCAACAAGCGAGCATGACATGACAAAATTCCGCACCCTCGACGACGTCGACGTCAAAGGCAAACGCGTGCTGCTGCGCGTCGACCTCAACGTCCCCATGGAAAATGGTCACGTGACGGACGCCACCCGCCTGGAGCGCGTCGCGCCGACCATCAATGAAATCGCGACCAAGGGCGGCAAGGTCATCCTGCTCGCCCATTTCGGCCGGCCCAAGGGCCGTGATCTGAAGGAGTCGCTGAAGCCGGTCGCCGCCGCGCTGTCCGCGGTGATCAAGCGCCCGGTCGCCTTTGCCGATGACTGCATCGGCGCGCCAGCCGCGACCGCGATCGCCGCCATGAAGGACGGCGACGTGCTGTGCCTGGAGAACACGCGCTTCCACAAAGAGGAAGAGAAGAACGATCCGGCGTTCGTGGCCGAGCTCGCCAAGCTTGGCGACATCTGGGTCAACGACGCGTTCTCGGCTGCGCATCGCGCCCATGCCTCGACCGAGGGCCTCGGCCACAAGCTGCCGGCCTATGCCGGCCGCACCATGCAGGCCGAGCTCGTCGCGTTGGAGAAGGCGCTGGGGTCGCCGGCCAAGCCCGTGATCGCGATCGTCGGTGGCGCCAAGGTCTCGACCAAGATCGACCTGTTGGAAAACCTCGTCACCAAGGTCGATGCGCTGGTGATCGGCGGCGGCATGGCCAACACCTTCCTGCATGCGCAGGGCGTGCAGATCGGCAAGTCCCTGGCTGAAAAGGATCTGGCAGCCACCGCTCTCCGGATCATGGACAAGGCGGAAGCCTCGAACTGCGCGATCATCCTGCCCGTGGACGCCACCGTCTCCTTCCACTTCGCGGCCAACTCGCCGTCCTTCGCCTATGGCCTCGACGCGATCCCGCCGGACAGCATGATCCTTGACGTCGGCCCGCAATCGACCGCGCGCATCCATTCGGCGATCGACGATGCCGCGACCCTGGTCTGGAACGGCCCGCTCGGCGCCTTCGAGCTTAACCCGTTCGACCGCGGCACGATGGTGGCGGCCAAGCATGCAGCCGAGCGCACCAAGGCCAAGAAGCTGGTCTCGGTCGCCGGCGGCGGCGACACCGTCGCGGCACTCAACCAGGCCGGCGTCGCCTCAGACTTCACCTACGTCTCCACCGCCGGCGGCGCCTTCCTGGAGTGGATGGAAGGCAAGCCGCTGCCGGGCGTCGAGGTGCTGAAGATCTGATTTCTCGGACCTTGTCGGCCATGGATGTTTCTGTTATGTTCCATTTGTGGCCGATACATCGACAACAGACGCCGTTCCTCTCATCCTGATGAAGATTCAGGAGAGCATCGCTGTGCTCCGATCCGAGATGGGGCAGTTCAGGGACTCGGTCGAGACACGCTTTGAGCGGGTCGAGACGCTCATCCGCAAGCAGCGCCGCGACAGCGCTGGCATGCTCGTCATGATGCGTGCAACTGCCGGCGACTTCGACGAGCGCGTCCGGGAGGTCGAAGAACGTGTCGCGGCTCTCGAAGGAAAGACGAGTTAACGAGCTACCAGCTCGCTGAGGGCCAGCTGGTCGGCCAGGCCGGATAGCCTAAACGTCGCCCGAACCGCCGCTCCGGCCGCCTGCGTCGCCGCCAGCCTTGGAATCTGCCGACCGGCGCGTTATGCACGGTGCAGCAGTTTCGACGCGTGCGTCATCAGCCGCACGGTCCTCAGCCCTTTAAGGAGTTCCAGCCATGGCTCGTATCACGTTGCGGCAATTGCTCGATCACGCGGCGGAGCATGACTACGGCGTTCCGGCCTTCAACATCAACAACATGGAGCAGGCGCTGGCGATCATGGAGGCGGCCAATACCGTCGACGCTCCGGTGATCATCCAAGCCTCGCGCGGCGCGCGCTCCTACGCCAATGACATCATGCTCAAGCACATGATGGACGCGGTCACCGAGATCTATCCGCACATCCCGGTCTGCGTGCATCTCGACCACGGCAACGGACCCGACACCTGCATGACCGCGATCCAGTCCGGCTTCACCTCGGTGATGATGGACGGCTCGCTCAAGGCCGACGGCAAGACGCCGGCTGACTGGGACTACAATGTCGGCGTCACCAAGACCGTCACCACCATGGCACATCTCGGCGGCATCTCGGTCGAGGGCGAACTCGGCGTGCTCGGCTCGCTCGAGACCGGCATGGGCGACAAGGAGGACGGCCACGGCGCCGAAGGCAAGCTGTCACACGACCAGTTGCTGACCAATCCCGACGAGGCCGTGAAGTTCGTCAAGGAGACCCAGGTCGACGCGCTCGCGATCGCGATGGGGACTTCTCACGGCGCCTATAAATTTACCCGCAAGCCGGACGGCGACATCCTCGCCATGAAGGTGATCGAGGAGATCCACCGCAAGCTACCGAGCACGCATCTCGTGATGCACGGCTCGTCGTCGGTGCCGCAGGACCTGCAGGAGATCATCAACGCCCACGGCGGCAAGATGAAGCCGACCTGGGGCGTGCCGGTCAGCGAGATCCAGCGCGGCATCAAGAACGGCGTGCGCAAGATCAACATCGACACCGACAACCGCATGGCGATGACCGGCCAGATCCGCAAGGTTCTGTCGGAACATCCGGAGGAGTTCGATCCGCGCAAGTACCTGAAGCCGGCGATGGAGGCGATGGCCAAGCTGTGCAAGCAGCGCCTGCAGGAGTTCAACACCGCGGGCCAGGCCTCCAAGATCAAGCGCGTGCTAACGACAGCCGAAATGGCCAAGCGCTACGCCAAGGGTGAGCTCGCCCCCAAGGTGGCGTGAGCGGTTCATCCGTGCGGAGGTTTGCAACTCTCCTCCCACACCGAGGAGCGCTCCCTCGCCCGCTTGCGGGGAGAGGGTTGGGGTGAGGGGGACTCTCCGCAGAGCGAGCTCGTGGAGAGTCCGCCTCACCCGGATTGCATCTTCGATGCAATCCGACCTCTCCCCGCAAGCGGGGCGAGGTGAGCACCGAGCTCGCAGCACGCAGCTCCCGCTCAATCCTGACGAGCGCTGTGAAGTGGTAGCGAGGGTGCCGGTGCACCGCATGAACGCTCAACTCCGAGCAACTCGTCGTTCACCTCTCTGAGAGCCTGCCTCAGCTGCGGCCAATGTTTGCTCGGCAACCGCCCGAGAACCGTCTATTTTGACGCGCAGGGCAGGTGCAGTCTGGAGCAGATGATGGACATCTCCGCACTCAACGCAGTTGCCGTTGCGATGGTGACGCCCGGCAAAGGCATTCTCGCCGCCGACGAATCGACAGGGACGATCAAGAAGCGCTTCGATGCGATCAAGGTCGAATCGACCGACCAGACTCGCCGCGACTACCGCGAGATGCTGTTCCGCAGCGACGGCATGAATTGCATCTCCGGCGTCATCCTCTACGACGAGACCATCCGGCAGAACGCTGCGGACGGCACGCCGCTGGTGAAGCTGATCGAACGGGCCGGCAGCATCCCCGGCATCAAGGTCGACGAGGGCACGCAGCCCCTGCCCGGCTGCGCCGGCGAGACCGTCACGGTCGGCCTCGACAGGCTTGCGGATCGGCTGGCGGCGTACTACGCGCAGGGCGCGCGCTTCGCCAAATGGCGGGCGGTGATCGATATCGACAAGGACAAGATCCCTTCGATGACCGCTGTTCATGTCAATGCGCATGCGCTCGGCCGCTACGCGGCGCTGTGCCAAGCCGCGAACATTGTGCCGATTGTCGAACCAGAGGTGCTGATGGATGGCGATCACGACATCGGACGCTGTTTCGACGTCACGCGGCCCGTGCTCAACGAGGTGTTCCGCGAATTGCGCCTCCAGCGAGTGGCGCTCGAGGGCATGATCCTGAAACCCAACATGGTGGTCTCGGGCAAGACATGCCCTGTCCAGGCCGGCGTCGCCGAGGTCGCCGAAAGGACCGTGCAGCTCTTGAAGGAGTGCGTGCCGGCGGCGGTGCCGGGCATCGCCTTCCTGTCCGGCGGCCAGTCGGATGAGGATGCGACGGCACATCTCGATGCCATCAACAGGCTCGGTCCCTTGCCATGGAAGCTCACCTTCTCCTACGGTCGCGCGCTGCAGGCGGCGCCGCAGCGGGCCTGGTCCGGCAAGGCCGCGAACGTCCCCGCCGGCCAGCGCGCCTTCACCCACCGCGCCCGCATGAACGCGCTTGCGAGCCGCGGCCAGTGGACGCATGAACTCGAGAAGGCGGCATAAATTGTCCGGTAAGACCACCTCCGCGCGGCCCACACCGCGGCTCTATCTGGCGACGCCGGTCGTGACCGATCCGGCGCCGCTTGCCGCCAGCCTGCCTGCGCTCCTCGCCGGCGCCGACGTCGCTGCGGTGCTGGTGCGGCTGACGGAGAGCGATCCGCGCAGCATGATCACGATCGTCAAGGCGCTGGCGCCGGCCATCCAGAGCACGGGCGCGGCGCTGCTGATCGACGGGCATCCCGACATCGTGGCCCGCGCCGGCGCCGACGGCGCGCATCTGACCGGCATTGCCGCGCTCGAGGACGCCCTGCCCAGCCTGAAGCCGGACCGCATTGCCGGCAGCGGCGGCCTCTCGACCCGCCATGATTCGATGCGCGCGGGCGAGCTCGGCGCCGACTACGTGCTGTTCGGCGAGCGCGACGCGCAGGGCCGGCGGCCGTCGCCCGACGCCGTCAACGAGCGCCTGGCCTGGTGGGCCGAACTGTTCGAGCCGCCTTGCGTCGGCTACGCCGTCTCGCTCAAGGAGGCGACCGACTTCGTCGCCGCCGGAGCCGATTTCGTGCTGGTCGACGACCTCGTCTGGAGCGACGCCCGCGGTCCGGCAGCGGCGCTGGGCGAGATCGCCACGGCGATCCGCAACGTCCATGCGGCAGCGCCGGTCGACGCCGCTGGACAGAGCTGAACGGCGACCGATGACGATCCTGCGCCTGACATGCCTGTTTGCAGCGCTCCTGGTCCTGGGGGCGGGGGCGCGCGCGCAGATCTCGCTGACACCCCCCGCCCTGCAGCCGCCGCCGGCCGACAAGCCCAAGCCTGCCGAAAAGCAGGCGGAGAAGCCGAAGCCACCCGCGGCCGCGAAGAAGCCGGCGCCCGCCGCAGCGGCCAAGCCGGCCGCCCCGGCGCCAGCGCCGCCGCCGCCCGCTCCCCCGGATCCCAATGCGGACCTGGTCTACGGCGCCTATCAGCGCGGCCAGTACAAGACCGCCTTCGACCTGGCCTCGCCGCGTGCGCAGGCCGGCGATCCCAAGGCGATGGCGATGCTGGGGCAGCTCTATGAAAATGCCATGGGCATCCGCCGCGACTACGACAAGGCCGCGATCTGGTACAAGCGCGCCTCCGAGGCCGGCGACCGCGAGGCGATGTTCGCGCTGGCGATGATGCGGCTCGCCGGACGCGGCGGCACGGTCGACAAGCCGGAGGCCGTGAGGCTGCTCGCCTCCTCCGCCAAGCTCGGCGAGCCCAAGGCCGCCTACAATCTCGCGCTGCTCTATCTCGACGGCCAGACCCTGCCGCAGGACCTCAAGCGCTCGGCCGAGCTGCTGCGCATCGCCGCGGATGCCGGCAACCCGGAAGCGCAATATGCGCTGGCGACCTTCTACAAGGAAGGAACCGGCGTCCCAAAGGACCCGGAAAAGGCCGCCCGGCTGCTGCAGGCGGCGGCCGTCGCCGACAACGTCGATGCCGAAGTGGAATACGCGATCGCGCTCTACAACGGCATCGGCACACCCGAGAACAAGCCAGCCGCGGTGTCGCTGTTGCGCCGGGCGGCCCGGCAGAACAGCCCGATCGCACAGAACCGGCTGGCGTGGGTGCTCTATTACGGCGCCGGCACCCCGATGGACAAGATCGAGGGCTACAAATGGCACCTGGTCGCCAAGACCGCGGGCAAGGGCGACCCCAAGCTGGACGAGAAGTTCGCCGACATGCCGCCGGAGGACCGCGCCAAGGGCGAGCAGGCCGCCAAGCGCTGGCTCGGCACCATCAAATGATCGGCAGCTGATCCGCCCTTGACGCGGCGGCGCCGGCAGGGCACCCACAGCCAGCCATTTTCAACCGCCTCCGCCCGTGCATGGGCGAGGCGCGCACCGCAAGGTGCGGTCAGCCCAGCGCATCGAGCTCATGATCCATTCCGCCCTCATCAATGTCATGGTCAAGGCCGCGCGCCGTGCCGGCCGCAACCTCAAGCGCGACCTCGGCGAAATCGAGCACCTGCAGGTGTCGCTGAAGGGGCCCGCGAATTTCGTCTCGCGTGCCGACAAGAAGGCCGAGGAGATGCTCTACGAGGATCTCTCCAAGGCCCGCCCCGGCTACGGCTTCATCGGCGAGGAAGGCGGCAAGCGGGAAGGCAGCGACAAGTCGCACACCTGGATCGTCGATCCGCTCGACGGCACCACCAATTTCCTGCACGGCATTCCGCAATTCGCGATCTCGATCGCGCTCCAGCGCGACGACACCGTGATCGCCGGCGTCATCTACAATCCGGCCAATGACGAGCTCTATATCGCCGAGCGCGGCAAGGGCGCGTTCCTCAACGACCAGCGGCTGCGCGTCGCCGCGCGCCGCCAGCTCAATGAATCCGTGATCGCCTGCGGCCTGCCGCATATCGGCCGCGGCGACCATCAGCTGTTCCTGCGCGAGATCGCCGCACTGCAGACCAAGGTCGCAGGGCTGCGCCGCTTCGGCGCGGCCTCGCTCGACCTCGCCTTCGTCGCCGCCGGCCGCTTCGACGCCTATTGGGAGCGCGACCTGCAGGCCTGGGACATCGCAGCCGGGCTGATCATGGTGCGCGAGGCCGGCGGCACGATCTCCGGTATCGACGGCAAGGACGACGCGCTGACCACGGGCCATGTCATCTGCGGCAACGAGGTCATCCATCGCGAGCTGTTGAAGGTGCTGAAGGCGGCTGGGTAGTTTGATTCAGCGCGACGCCGCAATTCGCCTTCGTATGGTGACGTCGCCACTCGCCTCACACTCGAGGTCGTCCCGGCCTTGAGCCGGGACCCATAGCCACCGTCGGTCATGGCCTGACGAGAACGATCGAACAGCGTGCCTCAAAGATCTCCCTGGGGTTATGGATCCCGGATCTGCGCGCGCGTGCCGCCCGCTTGTCCGGGACGACACCGAGGATTGGGTTGGCCTCGCCTGTTCTTCGACCGAGCGGACGCTACCGCCGGCCGCTGGTGAACGCCTGTGGCGTCGCGCCCGGCAGCGCCGGCGAGGTGATGTCGCTGTCGATGCGGTCCGACGACTGGCCGGCGTAGCTGAAGCCGAGCGACAGGCTGACATTGGGTGTCGGCTTGAACTCGACGCCGCCGTTGATCGCGTAAGCGGGTGTCGAGGTCGATCGCGAATCGAAGGTGGCGAACGGTCCGCCGAGGCCGGGATTGTATTTCAGCGTATCGAAACCGCCATAGAAGCTGACGCCGCTCTTGAACGTATAGCCGTACTGCGCGCCTTCGGTCGTGTACGAGCCGAGCGAACCGTAGCGATTGACGATGTTGGAGCTGAGGCCAACGCCTGACAGCGCCGACCAGTTGTTCGCGACACTGTAGCGCCGCGAAAAGAAGCCGCTGTCGCTGGCGTTGCCGGTGAAGCTCGGGAAGTTGCCGTAGGAGTCCAGGCCCTGGCTGCCGCCGGAATCGCTGAAGCCGATCGGCCAGCCCGGCAGCCAATACTTCAAGGGAGCCGTCTGGGCGTGAGCTGCGTGAGCGCCAAAGCAAAGTCCGGCGAGCACGAACGCGAGAGCAGTGTTGCGAAAGACCATCGACATGCCGTTACCGTTACATGTCGACAGATCATACACTCAGACAGCCGGGAACTCCAGAGGCCGTGCCGGCGGGCCGCAGAGCGAACGAAAGTGGCAGCGTAGATTTTGATGAGACACGCGGTGTGGCGGCACGGACAGTAGGCTCCCTCTCCCCGTTCTTACGGCGCCGCGACGAGCTTCGCTCGCAATGAGAGGGTTGGGGTGAGGGGCAGACGCTCGGGAAACGTGAGTGGAGAGACCTGTACCCCCTCACCCGGATTGCATCTGACGATGCAATCCGACCTCTCAGCGCGAGCGAAGCTCGTCGCGCCCCCGCATCCGCCTTCGCTCTTCGAGCTACGGCGGACAAGAGCGGGGAGAGGTGAGCACCGTGTCCGCGACTACACGATCGCGAACAACGCCAGACAATCACGATTTCACCGGCGCAGGAGGCCCGTAAGCATCGCTCTGCGATGTCGGCACCGTTTTCTCCCGATCGCCAGCCAGCACGCGCTGCACCGAGACGAAGAACACCGGCACCATCAGCAGCGCCAGGATCACCACCGCGATCATGCCGCCCATCACGTTGGTGCCGAGCGCTTGCTGGCTGGCGCCGCCGGCGCCGGTGGCGATCGACATCGGCAGCACGCCGCAGACGAAGGCGAGGCCGGTCATGATGATCGGCCGGAAGCGCAGCGAGCAGGCCTCGATCGTCGCCTCGACCAGCGGCTTGCCGTGGGCGCGCAGGTCCTTGGCGAACTCGATGATCAGGATAGCGTCCTTGGCGGCGAGGCCGATGATGGTGATCAGCGCGACCGTGAAGTAGACGTCGTTCGAGAGCCCGCGCAGGTTGGCCGCGACCACCGCACCGAGGATGCCGAGCGGCACCGTCAGCAGCACCGCGAGCGGAATGGTCCAGCTCTCATAGAGCGCGGCCAGGCACAGGAACACGACCAGCGCCGACAGCCCGAGCAGCAGCGGCGCCTGCGAGCCCGACAGCTTCTCCTGCAGCGACTGGCCGGTCCACTCATAGCCGAAGCCGCGCGGCAGCTTGCCGGCAAGGCGCTCCATCTCCTTGAGCGCGTCGCCCGACGTAAAGCCCGGCCTGGCCTCGCCGGAGATGCGGATCGCCGGATAGTAGTTGAAGCCGGCGATCTGGCTCGGCCCCTTGGCCCACTGGATCGTCGCGAACGACGAGAACGGCACCAGCTGGCCCCTGGTGTTCTTGACGCTGTAGTTCAGGATATCGTCCGCGTTCATGCGGCTGAGGCGGTCGGCCTGCACGACGACGCGCTGCATGCGGCCGCGGTTCGGGAAGTCGTTGACGTAGGTGGAGCCGAGATTGGTCGAGATGGTGTTGTTGATGTCCTCGAAGGTGACGCCGAAGGCGCCCGCCTTTTCGCGATCGATCATCAGGTTGACCTGCGGTCCGGGCGGCAGGCCTTCGACATAGACCTTCTGCAGCACCGGGCTCGCATTGGCCTCCGCGATCAGCTGGTCGGCGGCCGCGGTGAGCGCGGCATAGCCCTTCTGGCCGCGGTCCTGCAGCCGGAAGCTGAAGCCGGAGGAATTGCCGAGATTGTCGATCGGCGGCGGCTGCAGCGCGGTGATCTTGGCATCGCGCAAGCCGGCGAGATCGCGGTTGACATCGGCGACGAGCGCCGCCGCGCTGTCCTTCTTGCCGCGCTCCGACCAGTCCTTGAGCGAGATGAACGCCTGCGCCGTGTTCACGCCCTGCCCGGCATAGCTGAAGCCGGTGAGGAAGGTGACGTTGTCGATGCCCTCGCGCCTGGCGAGATACTTTTCGACCGCCTCGACGGCCGCCTGCGTCCGCGCATAGGACGAATCGGCCGGCGTCTGTACGTCGGTGGTGATGAAGCCCTGGTCGTCGACCGGCAGGAAGCCGCCGGGCAGACGGATGAAGGCGAAGCTGAGCCCGACCAGGAAGATCGCGTAGATCAGCATCAGACGCCCGGTGCGCTTCAGCGCGCCGCCGACCACGCCGGTGTAGCGGTTGCGACTGCCATCCATGAAGCGGTTGAACCAGCCGAACACGCCTGTCTTCGCATGGCCGTGACCGGCCTCGACCGGCTTCAGCAAGGTCGCGCACAAGGCCGGAGTCAGCGACAGCGCCAGCAGCGCCGAGAAGCCGATGGCCGCCACCATCGTCACCGAGAACTGGCGGTAGATGATGCCGACCGAGCCGGGGAAGAACGCCATCGGCACGAACACCGCCATCAGCACCAGGGTGATGCCGATGATGGCGCCGGTGATCTGGCTCATCGCCTTGCGCGTCGCCTGCTTGGGCGACAGTCCCTCCTCCGCCATGATGCGCTCGACGTTCTCGACCACGACGATGGCGTCGTCGACGAGGATGCCGACCGCGAGCACCATGCCGAACATCGTCAGCATGTTGATGGAGTAGCCGACCAGCATCAGGGTCGCGCAGGTGCCGAGCAGCGCCACCGGAACGACAATGGTGGGAATGATCGTGTAGCGGATGTTCTGCAGGAACAGGAACATCACCACGAACACCAGCACGACGGCCTCGACCAGGGTCATCAGCACCCGCTTGATCGACGCCTTCACCACCGGCGTGATGTCGTAGGGAATGTCATAGGTGATGTTGGCAGGGAAGAACCGTGACAGCTCCTTCATCTTGGCGTCGACCGCGCCAGCCGTCGCCAGCGCGTTGCCGGTCGGCGACAGCAGCACCGACAGGCCGGCGGTCGGCTTGCCGTTGAGACGGGTATTGAACTGATAGCTCAGGCCGCCGATCTCGATGCGGGCGACGTCGTGCAGCCGCACCGTCGAGCCGTCGGCATTGGCGCGCAGGATGATCGAGCCGAACTCGTCGGGCGAATCGAGCTGGCCCTTGACGAGCACCAGCGCCGAGGTGCGCTGCGCAGTCGTCGCGGGCTCGGCGCCGATGCTGCCCGAGGCGACCTGCGCGTTCTGCGCACCGATCGCCTTGGTGACGTCGTCGGCGGTCAGCCCGTAGCCGATCAGCTTGGCGGGATCGAGCCAGACGCGCAGCGAGCGCTCGGTCGAATACAGCGTGGCCCGGCCGACGCCGGGAATGCGCCGGATCTCGCCCAGGATGTTGCGGATCATGAAATCGCCGAGGCCGATCTCGTCGAGCCGGCCGTCGGTGGATTGCAGCGTGATGATCTGCAGCACCGCGGCGGAGGCTTCCTCGACCAGGATGCCCTGCTGCATCACCGCGCGCGGCAGCCGCGCCTCGACGCGCTTGAGGCGGTTCTGCACCTCGACCGAGGCGTCGTTGGTCGACGTGCCCGGCACGAAGTTCGCCGTGATCTCGACCTGTCCCAGCGAGTCGCTGGTCGATTCGAAATTGAGAATGCCGGAGGCGCCGTTGAGCTCCTCCTCGATCAGCCGCGTGACGCTGTTGTAGAGATTTTCCGGAGACGCGCCGGGATAGCTGGTCGAGATCGAGATCGAGGGCGGCGCGATGATCGGATATTGCGCCACCGCCAGCAGCGGAATCGAGATCGCGCCCAGGAGACAAATGAACAGCGCGACGACCCAGGCGAAGATCGGCCTGTCGATGAAGAAGCTCGGCATCGGGCTGACCGTTATTTCGAAGGCACTGGAAGCTGGCTCGCCGCGCTGACCTCGGTCCAGGCCTGCGGCACGACCTTGTCGCCGGCGGCGAATTTCTGGAAGCCATCGACGACGACCTTGTCGCCGGCCCGCAGGCCGTCGGTGATCAGCACGACGCCGTCCTGGATCGGGCCGGTGCGGATCGGCTGCGCAATCGCGCGATTGTCATCGCGGATGATGAAGACCTCGGCGCCGCCGGCGGCGTTGCGCTGCACGGCCTGCTGCGGCACCGCGACCGAATCGCTGTCGATGCCCTGCTCGATGCGGACCCGCACATACATGCCCGGCAACAGCTCGCGCTTCGGGTTGGCGAACTCGCCGCGCAAGGTAACCTGGCCGGTGGCGGCATCCACCTTGGCGTCGGAGAACAGCAGCTTGCCGGGCAGGGAATAAGGCGTGCCGTCGTCGAGCACGAGCCGGACCTTGATCGCGTCGGACGCGATCTGGTCGAGGTCGCCGGATTCGAACGCCCGGCGCAATCGGTTGAGCTCGCTGACCGACTGGGTGAAATCCGCATAGATCGGATCGAGCTGCTGGATCGTCACCAGGCTGGTCTCGTTCTGGACCGCGATGGCGCCCTCGCTGACCTGGGCGGCGCCGACGATGCCGTCGATCGGCGCCCGCACGGTGGCGTAGTCGAGGTTGAGCTGGGCGCGCGCGATCTCGGCCTTGCGGGCCTCGATATCGGCTGCGGCCTCGCGCTCGGTCGCGATCGCCTTCTCGTGCTCGACCTCGGGCGCGGCGCGCTCCTTGAACAGCGTGGCGATGCGGCGGGCCTGCTGCACGGCGCGCTCATGCACCGCCTCGGCCTTGGCCAGCGCCGCCCTGCTCGACAGGATCTCCACCTCGAACGGCTTCGGATCGATGCGGTAGAGCGGATCGCCCGCCTTCACCTCGCTGCCCTGGCGGAATGTGCGCTCGACCACGATGCCCGAGACGCGTGGCCGCACGTCGGAGACGCGGGTCGGCGCGATGCGGCCCGGAAGCTCGCGAATGATGGCCCGCGCCTTCTGCTCGACAGTGACGATCCCGACGTCGGGAATGACGACCTGCTCATTGGCGGAGGCCTGAGCCTGGGTCGCCTCATTGCAGCCGGCCAGCAGCGGCGCGGCGGCTGCGAGCATCAATGCACTGCCGACCAGCGACGCGCGAAAACGAGTCATGGGTGGTGGAGCCCCCTCAATTGCGATGAAAAACGGCCGACCAGATGTCCTGGTCATGGCGCCATTCTGGCGCCGAACGTTGCCTGCAACATAGAAAGGTGGTGCTGCGACGCAACGCGGAGGCCGGGCGGCTTGATGTCACATCAACTACTTGCTTGATCGAACGCGCCTTTTGACGACTCACTCAATTGTGAGCGCTTTGTGGCAAGCAGGTTCCGAGCGGTTCCAGGCAGCGAAGTCCGAATCCCGCAACGGCTCCCGCGGCATCCTGCCGCGTCCGGCCATGAGTTAACCGGGCGCGGGCGGCCGCGACGGACGCCCCTATTCGCGGCCTTCATCATGACGAAACCAACACGGCGGCGTTCACGCAGCCGTTCCGTTGTGAGGCGGCAGTGGAAAGAACGCGCTGGTGCGCGCCTGATAGGCCCGATAGCGCTCGCCGCGCGAGCGCAGCATCTGCTGCTCCAGTGGAGGGATGCCGGTGACGTGCACCAGGAACCAGTACATCAGCACCGGCGCAAGCAGGCTCGCGAGGCCCCATGGGTTGTCGAACGACAGCGCGATGACAGGGTAGGACAGCCAGCACACCCACTCGAAGAAGTAGTTGGGATGGCGCGACCAGCGCCACAGGCCGACGTCACAGACCTTGCCCTTGTTGGCGGGATCAGCGCGGAAGGCCTTCAGCTGGGCGTCGGCGAGCGCCTCGCCCGCGATGCCGGCGAGCAGAACCAGGATGCCGAGATAGTCCTGCAGACGCAAGCCGATGGCCGGCGCATGGGCCGCGACGAACATCGCAAACAACAGCGGGCTCGAGCCCCAGGCCTGCTGCTGTAGAAACAAGAACATGCGCCGTGGCGCGGCGGCGCCCCATTGCCGTGCGTATTCGGCGTAGCGGGGATCGTCGGCGACGCCGCGGCTCCGCACTGCCACATGGCTGCCCAACCGCAGCGACCAGGTCGCCACCAGCACCGCAACCAGCCATTGCCGCGCGTTGGGCGCCGCGCCGCCTGCCGGCCAGATCGCGCCGAGGGTGCCGACCAGGCCGATGGAAAATGTCCAGATCGTGTCGACCCAGCCGGAATTTCCGGTGCGCTGCTGCACGACCCAGGCGGCCGCCATGAGCAGGGAGAGCGCCAGCGCCATTGCGAGCAGGGCTTGCAGATATTCAACGATGGTCATGACAAAGCCCGGGCGTTCCCGCTAGATATGAGCCACGGAACTAACTACGCCGCGGATATCCGCCGGTTTCAGCCATGTTCCGCGCAGAGGACGGGGATTGCGCCGATCGCGGCTTTTCTCCTGCCGCTGCTGTGCCATAGTGGATTTTCGAGACCGGTCCCCGCAACGGATGTCATCGACAATGGCTCAAGGCTCCCCTACCCGCTCCGCGATGGACGTCGAGATGACCAAGCTGTCCTCGCCCCGGATATTCCTGGTGCGGATGCTGGTCTTCCTGGTGCTGTGCGCCCTGGTCGGCGTCGTGCTCTACAAACAGATCATCCTGGCCTTCTTCGCCAACCCCGGCCTCAACGCCCTGATCGGGGCGGTGCTGCTGATCGGTGTCGTTCTGGCGTTCCGCCAGGTCATTCGGCTCTATCCGGAAGTCTCGTGGGTCAACAATTTCCGTATCGCCGATCCCGGCCTGGCGGTGCCCCGCCATCCGATCCTGCTCGCCCCCATGGCCGCGATCCTCGGCCGCGAGCGCACCGGGCGGATGTCGATCTCGCAGCAGACCATGCGTCATTTGCTCGATTCGATCGCCACCCGGCTCGACGAGGCCCGCGACATTTCCCGCTACATGACGGGCCTGCTCGTGTTCCTCGGCCTGCTCGGCACCTTCTGGGGCCTGATCGAGACCGTCGGCTCGGTCGGCAAGGTCATCGATGGGCTGAAGGTCGGCGGCGATGCCGGTGCGCTGTTCGACACGCTGAAGGGAGGCCTCGCCGCCCCGCTCAGCGGCATGGGCATCTCGTTCTCGTCGTCGCTGTTCGGCCTTGCGGGCTCGCTGATCCTGGGTTTCCTCGACCTGCAGTCGAGCCAGGCCCAGAATCGATTCTACACCGATCTCGAGGATTGGCTCGCTGGCACGGTGCGTGAATTTGGCGGCAGCGGCGACGGCGCGGGCGGAGACATCGCGATCGCCGTCGAACGGCTGCGGACGGCCATGGAGGAAGGGTCGGGCCGGGGCGCGACCGCGGCGATGGCGAACCTTGCCGAGGCCATCCAGGGGCTGGTTGCACACATGCGCACCGAGCAGCAGATGATCCGCGAATGGGCCGACGGCCAGGGCGAGCAGAACCGCGAGATCAAACGTCTCCTGGAGCGGCTCGCGCGGCAGACGGAGAAGAGTTGAGCAGCGTGATCGCGGCTTGACCAGATGGATTGGCTTGGGCACCGGAGGTCGTCGCCGTTGACGGCTACCGTGCTGAATGCTCTCGCCACAGTGGCGGTGCACCCTCTCCCACAAGGGGAGAGGGTGGCGGGCATGAGCGCAGCGATATGCACGCCGGGTGAGGGGTCTGCATCCGCGGAGACAGACCCCTCACCCGGCATGATCGAGCTTCGCTCGACCATGCCACCCTCTCCCACATCGCGACGATCGCTTCGCGATCGCGCTGGGGGAGAGGGTGCACCGAGTTCGCAGATCCGCCATCGGTTCTATCGGGAATCGTTAGACGATGTCTCAGGCCGATAGCTACTTGAGGAGAAGCTGAATGGCGCTTGCCCGTACCCGCCGCGGAGATTCAGGCCTCAACTACTGGCCCGGCTTTGTCGACGCGCTGTCGACGCTGGTGCTGTCGATCGTGTTCCTGCTGACCGTATTCCTGGTGGTGCAGTTCTTCCTGTCGCAGGAGGTCACCGGCAAGGACAAGGCGCTGGAGCAATTGAACGCCAAGATCGCGCAGCTCAACGAGATGCTGTCGCTGGAGAAGCTCAGCAAGCTCACGCTGGATGACCAGATCGGACAATTGCGCGCGGGACTGGCCTCGGCCGAGTCCGAGCGCGACCGCGTCAAGGGCCTCTATGACGGGCTGGCCAATGCCGGCAGCAACGCGGCGGGCCGCGCCAACGAGCTCAACCGGGCGCTCGACTCGGAGAAGCAGGTCACGTCGCGGGCGCTGGCCCAGATCGAGGTGCTGAACCAGCAGATCAGCGCGCTGCGCCGCCAGCTCGCCGCGCTCGAGGACGCGCTCGACGCCTCGGAGAAGCGCGACAAGGAATCACAGAGCCGGATCGCCGATCTCGGCTCGCGCCTCAACGTCGCGCTGGCGCAGCGGGTGCAGGAGCTGACGCGCTACCGCTCCGAATTCTTCGGCCGGCTGCGTGCGATCCTCGGCAATCGTCCCGACATCCGCGTCGTCGGCGACCGCTTCGTGTTCCAGTCGGAGGTGTTCTTCGACACCGGACAGGCGACCCTGCTCCCCGAAGGCCAGCAGGAGCTGAACTCGGTGGCGACGGCCCTGGTCGATCTCGACAAGCAGATTCCAGCCGAGATCTCCTGGGTGCTCCGGGTCGACGGCCACACCGATGTCCGTCCGATCAACAGCCCGGTGTTCAAGTCGAACTGGGAATTGTCGTCGGCGCGCGCGATCTCGGTGGTGCAATATCTGATCTCGCTCGGCGTGCCGGCGCAACGCCTGGTCGCAGCCGGCTTCGCCGAATTCCAGCCGCTCGATGCCGCCAACACCGACGAGGCCTTCCGCCGCAACCGCCGCATCGAGCTCAAGCTGACCGAGCGGTGACCTCAACGTTCACCCTGCGTCCCTATCGGGAAGCGGACGAGGACGCCGCGATCGCGCAGTGGCAGCAGACGTGGCAGCTGGCCTATCCGACCATCGATTTCGCCGCCCGCGTGCCGTGGTGGCGCGAGCGCTGGCGGAGCGAACTGGTGCCGCACGCGGAGGTGATCGTGGCCGAGGCGGACGGTGCGCTCGCGGGCTTCGTCACCATCGATGCCACGGGCTATCTCGATCAGCTCGTGGTCGCGCCCGCGCGTTGGGGCTCGCCGCTCGCGACGCTGCTGGTCGACGCCGCCAAGCAGCGATCGCCCCGCGGCATCACGCTGCTGGTGAATAAGGACAATGCCCGCGCGATAAGTTTCTACCGTCGCAGCGGCTTCGTCGACGCCGGCGAGGACGTCAACCCGACCTCCGGCCGGCCGGTGCTGCGCATGGTATGGACGCCGGCTGCACACCGTGAGCCAGACTGAAACGACAGTTGCTCCGGCTTGCGTCCGAACGGCCGTACTGATTGAAGCATTTGTTTGTTAGATGCGAGCTGCTACCGCTACGGCGGCTTGCTCCCTCGCCCCGTTCTTACGGGGTCGCGACGAGCTTCGCTCGCGCTGACAGGGTTGGGGTGAGGGGCAGACACACGGGAAGTGTCAGTCGAGAGACCTGTACCCCCTCACCCGGATTGCATCTGGCGATGCAATCCGACCTCTCCCCGCAAGCGGGGAGAGGTGAAGACCGAGCCAGCCGTACCTTCTATCATCATTGTCTACACGCCGCGAAACAGCACGCCGATCGTCAGCACCACGAAAGCAATCGCAAGCGCGTCGAACGCGTGCGCGGTCGACAGGAGCGGTATCGAAGCATGCGCGTAATGCGCGAGCATCGCGACCAGGGCGAGCACAAGCGCAATGGCGAAGATGACAAACGAGGGAGGCGTGAGGGCAAAACTGCCGCGACGATAGGGCATGTCCGTTGCTCCTGTGAGGATCAGGCGCGCGCCCGCAGGCGGCGCGCCATCTGTTCCGGCAGGGAAACGTACAAGGCCCGAGAAAGGTTGCAGCGTCGGGAACAAGAAATCGAGGTGTTGCCGATCGCCCACTCTGTTGCAGGAACTACACGCCCTCGAACTGCAGCCGCGCCAGGCGCGCATAGAGCCCGTTGGCTGCAACCAGAGACGAGTGGGTGCCCTGCTCGACGATGCTGCCGCGGTCCATGACCAGGATGCGGTCGCACGACAGCACGGTCGCCAGTCGGTGTGCGATCACCAGCGTCGTGCGGTTCTTCATCAAACCTTCGAGCGCGGTCTGCACCAGCGTCTCGCTCTCGGCATCAAGGGCAGAGGTTGCCTCGTCGAGCAGCAGCAACGGCGCGTCACGCAGGATGGCGCGCGCGATCGCGATGCGCTGACGTTGGCCGCCCGACAGCGTGACGCCGCGTTCGCCGAGCGGCGCATCGAAGCCTTCCGGCAGACGACGGATGAATTCGCTGGCATGGGCGAGATCAGCCGCGCGCTCGACCTCGGCGTCGGTTGCCGCGGGCCGTCCGAATCGGATGTTCTCGCGCGCACTCGCCGCGAACACGACCGATTCCTGCGGCACCAGCGCCATGCGCTCCCGTACCTTGCGCGGGTCGGCGGCACGCACGGCGACGCCATCCAGCGTGATCGTGCCCGATGCCGGATCGTAGAACCGGAGCAGCAGGTGGAACAGCGTGCTCTTGCCGGCGCCGGAGGGACCGACGATTGCGACCTTCTCGCCCGCCCGGATCGTGAACGACACGTCGTTGAGGACGCGGACATCAGGACGGCCCGGATAGGCAAAGCTGACATGGTCGAAGCCGATGTCGCCGCATGCCGGCTCCGGCAGCGCCCGCGGCAGGGCAGGCGCCGTGATCTGCGGCTCCACATGCAGCAGTTCGAACAGCCGTTCCGCCGCGCCCGACGCCGCCGACACCTCGCCCCACACCTCCGACAGCTGGCCGAGACCCGCGGCCGCGAAAGCCGCATAGAGCACGAACTGGCCGAGCCGGCCGGCGCTGATGCTGCCGGTCAGCACGTCATGCGAACCGACCCAGAGGATCGCGACCACGCTCGAGAACACGATGAAGATGATGATCGCCGTGAGCACGCCGCGGGCCTGGGTCGACACCCGCGCCGCCTGATAGGCCTGCTCGACCTCGCCGCCGAAACGCGCGGCCGCGAGCTGCTCGCTGGTATAGGCCTGCACGGTCCTGATCGCGCCGACCAGCTCGGATGCATAGGCGGAAGCGTCGGCCAACGTATCCTGGGCGTTGCGCGACAGACGGCGGACCCAGCGCCCGAACGCGACCAGCGGCAGCACGATCAGCGGGATCGCCAGCAGCACGAAGCCGGACAGCTTCGGGCTCGTGAACACCATCATGGCGGTGGCGCCGAGAAACAGCAGCAGGTTGCGCAGTGCGATCGACACCGAGGCGCCCGCCGCAGCCTTGATCTGGGTGGTGTCGGCGGTCAGCCGCGACACCAGCTCGCCCGAGCGCGCGGAATCGAAGAAGGACGGCGACAGCGACATCAGATGCGCGAACACGTCGTGGCGTAGGTCGGCGACGATGCGCTCGCCGATCGTCATGACCAGGTAGTAGCGGGCGGCGCTCGCCAGCGCGAGCACGGCCACCACCGCGATCATGACACTGAAATAGCTGTTGATCAGCTCGATGCCCTTCGGCGTGAAGCCGAAATCGATCATGCGCCGGACCGCGATCGGCACCAGCAGCGTCGTCAGGGCGGCAACCGTGAGCGAGATGAGGGCCAGGAAGGCGCGACCGCGATAGCGGGCGACGTAGGGCGCAAGTGCGAGCAGCGGACGCAGCCGCGCGCGCCGGACCGGGGCCGCCGGTTCGGTCAGGGCTTCGACCGCAGCAGCGGCATCCTCGACCGGATCCTGCCCGAGAGGGGGAGCGCTCTGCCGCTCGTCAAGCCGTTCCACTGCACTCATGGGCCACCTGAGAATTCTTTTAATGTACCGCCCTGATAGGCCTGCCCGACGGGACTTGGCAAATCCGGAAACATACCAAGGTGCTCGCGCGCGACCTTGGCTTGTTTTGGGCGGGACCTTGGGATATAGAGCCCGCCAATTGTCCCCCTTCAATGACGACAGGATCAGGCGCGACGGCGCCGCGTCATGTCTTCGCATCGTGCCTTAGGATCCGCCATGAAAGCCGACATTCACCCGAATTATCATACGATTACGGTCGTGATGACCGACGGCACCGAGTACCAGACCCGCTCGACCTGGGGCAAAGAGGGCGACAAGCTCAACCTCGACATCGATCCCAAGTCGCACCCGGCCTGGACCGGCGGCAGCCAGCAGCTGCTCGATCGCGGCGGCCGCGTGTCGCGCTTCCAGAAGAAATTCCAGGGCTTCCTCAAGAAGGATTGATGCCCTTTGGACCTTCGGCGCGGGCCTTGGCGCCCGCCGCCGTGGTTGCTCACAGCAAAACGCCCCCGGAAACGGGGGCGTTTTTGTCTATCGGCTCGTCTGTCTATCCGCTGGTGTCTATCCGCTGGGCGGCAGAGCCGGGCGTAGCGGCCCGGCCGGCGCAGCCCGGCCGACAGCCGAGCCGCCGGGACGCGAAGGCTTTACCGCTCGAAGGCGGCCTTCAGCCGGTTGAGGTGCGGAACCAGGGGATTGCCGATGGCGCTCTGGTCCGGCGGCGGGGAATGGATGGTGGAGTCAAGCCGGCGGACCCGTGCCTGCAGGCTCATCGAGCGCGTGATCAGGTCCTGCAGCTGCTGCGGCAGCTGCTCCAGGAGGTCGTCCGCTCCCGGGTCGGCGGCGGTGAGCTTGACCTTGGTCTTCTCGCGATTGGCCTGGCTCAGGGTCATCTCGCCTTCCTTCACGGCCCGGTGCAGCAGCAGCCAGGAGGCGAGCTGCATCAGGCGCGTCGTCAGCCGCATGCTCTCCGTCGCGTAGGTCAGGCTGACGGCGCGATCGAGCGCCTTGGCCTCGTTGCGGCCGTCGCCGTCGAGATAGGCGGCGGTCTCCTCGACCAGGTCCATGCCTTCCCGGAACAGCGCGCCGAACGCGGCGGAATTGGTGAGCCGCTCATTGAATTGAACAAGAGCCCCATCGCCCAGCAAACGGTCCGACATGGTTAACGCCTCTTATACGCGACTGTTTACGCCAACCCGGCAACCTCGCCGGTATGATGAACAAATCATTGCGCGGGAGCTTTCGAGAGTCCAGCGGCAACGCCTTTTATGGTTTCCACGGCGTGGGGCGCGCGGGCGCCGGTCGTACCGCTCGCACTGCGGGAGCGGTCGTTGGACAACGCAAAAAAGAGCCGCCGTTTCCGGCGGCTTTGAAGTTGATAACAGGGAGGCGTCAAACAGAGTGGACAGGAGCCACTCGGTGTCCAAACGAGGACGGGTCCGGTTGTAAACGCGAAAGCTTAATCAACCGTAAATGGCGAAAATTTTTCAAACTTCGTTAGCCATGTCGGCCACTGGCCGACCGTGTTTCTACGTGCCGCACTGGGTTACGTGCAGCATTTGGTCAGGACTTGAAAATGCTGGCCGCGGCGTCGCGCGAGGCGCGCTTCTTCGCCACCGCCTGCTCGATCCGCTCGATCTCGGCGCGCAGCAGCGCCACCCGGCCGGTCAGCTCCTCGACCGACAGCATCGAGAGATCCTGCCCAATCTCATGCGAAACGGCCCTGCGCGGCCGGTCTTCGTCCATATTTGCCATCGCACCCTCTCCCGGTTGCCAGCCATGCCCCGGCTGGCTTAAGCACGCCCCAGCACCCGCTTCATCTCCCGCTGGAGGATTTCTCATGGAACAGCTGCCCGCGCAAATGACGGTGGTCGCCATCAGCAAGCCCGGCGGACCCGAGGTGCTCAAGCCCGAGACCCGCCCGGTGCCGCAGCCCGGCCCCGGCGAGATCCTGATCCGGGTGAAGGCCGCCGGCGTTAACCGTCCCGACGTCGCCCAGCGCTCCGGCAGCTACCCGCCGCCGCCCGGCGCCAGCGACCTGCCAGGGCTCGAGGTCGCCGGCGAGGTCGTGGCACTCGGCGAGGGCGCCGTCAGGCACAAGCTCGGCGACACCGTGATGTCGCTGGTGGCCGGCGGCGGCTACGCGCAATATTGCATCGCGCAGGATGCCCAGGCCATGGCCGTGCCGCCTGCCCTCTCCATTCTCGAAGCCGGCGCCCTGCCGGAAACCCTGATGACGGTCTGGCACAACGTGTTCGAGCGCGGCGGCCTCAAGGAAGGCGAGACCCTGCTGGTCCATGGCGGCTCCTCCGGCATCGGCACCATGGCGATCCAGCTCGCCAAGGCGTTCGGCGCCAAGGTGCTGGTTACCGTCGGCTCGCAGGACAAGGCGGACGCCTGCCTGAAGCTCGGCGCCGACCGCGCCATCAATTACAAGACCGAGGATTTCGTCGCCGTGGTCAAGGAGGCGACCGGCGGCAAGGGCGCCAACGTCATTCTCGACATGGTCGGCGGCGACTATATCGAGCGTAATTATGACGCGGCGGCTACCGACGGCCGCATCGTCCAGATCGCATTCCTTAGCAGTCCCAAGGCGACCGTCAATTTCGTCAAGCTGATGATCAAGCGCCTCACTCATACCGGCTCGACCCTGCGTCCCCGCAGCAACGCCGACAAGGCGGCGATGGTGGCGGCGATCGAGGCCAAGGTGATGCCGTTCCTGCGTGAGGGTCGCATCAAGCCGCTGATGGATTCGACCTTTCCACTCAGCGGTGCGGCGCACGCCCATGCACGCATGGAGACCAGCCAACATATTGGCAAAATTGTGTTGGAAATCTAGACAACCCCTAAACAGAGAGTGTTTGGAAACTCTTTGATTTTCCTCGCTTTCGTGCCAATGATCGCGCACATCTGAACCGTGCCTGTAACGGCTCCAATTCACTCTGCGAACACGGCTTTCAGTTTGATCTGTTTCGCTTTGATTTGGCGTCGAACGCGGAGATTTGACATTGCGTCTGATCAGGTGCCTGGCGTCCTTGGCGCTGGGCCTCGTGATGTGTGGTGCCGCTGCCCCCGCTCAGGCCGTTGACGCCGTCAGCGTCCGCAGCGACGCGCCTGCCATCGACCTGACCGGCATCCTCGACCATCAGCGCAGCGAGAACGACCGCATCCAGGTCTCCACCGCGCCCGGCACCGACGGCATCGTCCGCCGCATCGAGGTCCGTGCCCGCGAAGGCGGCCAGAACTGGATCGTGTTCGCGCTGGCCAACAACACCGACGACCAGCTCGACCGCCTGATCGTCGCGCCGCATTACCGCGTGGTCGGCTCCGGCGTCTTGTGGCCGGATCTCGGCCTGTCGCGAATCGCCACGATCACGCCCTCGATCGGCGATCTGCCCGAGCGCCAGGAGAGCCCGACCGCCGACGTGTTCCGCGTCACCCTCGATCCCGGCGCGGTCGTCACCTTCGTGGCGGAGCTGCGCACCGACAAGCTGCCGCAGCTCTATCTGTGGGAGCCGGAATCCTACAAGGACAAGGTCAACTCGTTCACGCTGTACCAGGGCATCGTGATCGGCATTTCCGGGCTCCTCGCCCTCGTGCTCACCATCCTGTTCGTGGTCAAGGGCAGCATCATGTTCCCGGCCGCCGCGGCGCTGGCCTGGGCGGTGCTGGTCTATATCGGCGTCGATTTCGGCTTCTGGGGCAAGGTCCTGGACATGTCGAACAATGCCGAGCGGGTGTGGCGCGCCTCCGGCGAGGCGATCCTCGCGGCCACGCTGCTGGTGTTCCTGTTTGCCTATCTCAATCTGTCGCGCTGGCACGTCCGCTATTCGCACATCACGCTGGGCTGGCTGTTCTTCTTGGGATCACTGGTCGCGGTCGCGCTGTTCGATCCCGCGGTCGCCTCCGGCATCGCCCGCATATCGCTGCTCCTGATCGCGGTCGTCGGCTTCGCGCTGATCGTCTATCTCTCCAGCCACGGCTTCGATCGTGCGGTGCTGTTGATCCCGACCTGGTTCCTGCTCACGGTGTGGGTCGGCGCCGCCGGCATGACGGTGGCGGGCCAGGTCACCAACGACATCGTCGGGCCGGCTCTGCTCGGCGGCCTGGTGCTGATCGTGATGCTGATCGGCTTCACGGTGATGCAGCACGCCTTCGCCGGCGGCGGCGCCACCACCGGCATCGTCTCCGACGTCGAGCGTCGGGCGCTGGCGCTGACCGGCTCCGGCGATCTGATCTGGGACTGGGACGTCTCCGCCGACAAGGTGTTCACCAGCCCGGAGACCGAGACCCTGCTGGGCCTCAAGCGCGGTACGCTCGAAGGTCCCGCTGCGAAATGGCTCGAAGTGCTGCATCCGCTCGACCAGGACCGCTTCCGCGCCGCGCTCGACAGCGTGCTCGATCAGCGCCGCGGCCGCCTGGTGCAGGACTTCCGGCTGCGCACGCCCGACGGCCATTTCATGTGGTTCGCGCTGAAGGCGCGGCCCGTGGTCGGCTCCGACGGCGAGGTCTCGCGCGTCGTCGGCACGCTCACCGACGTGACCGAATTCAAGAACGCCGAGGAGCGCCTGCTCCACGATTCCGTGCACGACAACCTGACCGGCCTGCCCAACCGCAAGCTGTTCATCGATCGCCTCGCCGCCGTCGCCAATTTCGCCAAGTCGATGCCGACCATGCGGCCGACCTTGATGGTGATCGATCTCGACCGCTTCAAGCAGGTCAACGATTCCGTCGGCATCGCGGTCGGCGATTCCATCCTTCTCACGTTGGCGCGCCGGCTGTCGCGCATCCTGAAACCCCAGGACACCTTGGCGCGGCTGGCCGGCGATCAGTTCGGCCTGATCCTGCTGTCCGAGCAGGACCCGGCGCGCATCACCGCCTTCGCCGAGACCATCCGCAAGACCGTCCGCGCGCCGATCGCCTTCAACGAGCGCGAGATCTTCCTGACCGCCTCGATCGGGCTCGCGCTGTCCGATCCGCAGGTCCAGCTGTCGGAGGACATCATCAAGGACGCCGAGCTTGCGATGTATCACTCCAAGCGCATCGGCGGCGACCGTATCGACGTCTACAAGCCGGCGATGCGCGCGCGCAAGAACGACCGCCTCACCTTGGAGAGCGAGCTGCGCCGCTCGATCGAGCGCCAGGAGATCACGATCCTGTACCAGCCGATCGTGCGGCTGGAGGATCGCTCGATCGCGGGCTTCGAGGCCTTGGCGCGCTGGGATCATCCAAAACTCGGACGGATGTCGCCGATCGAGTTCATCACCATCGCCGAGGAGATCGGCCTGATCGTCGATCTCGGCACCTTCGTGCTCGACCAGACCGCGCGGCAGCTCGCGGTATGGCAGCGCGCGATGCGCTCGCGCGAGCCGATCTTCGCCAGCGTCAACGTCTCCTCGCGCCAGCTCTTGCGCCACGATCTCATCCACGACATCCGCTCGGTGCTGGCGCGCTCCTCGGTCGCGCGCGGCTCGCTCAAGATCGAGCTCACGGAATCGCTGGTGATGGAAAACCCCGAGCATGCCGCGCAGATGCTGACCCGCATCCGCGAGCTCGGCGTCGGCCTGTCGATCGACGATTTCGGCACCGGCCACTCCTCGCTCGCTTATCTGCAGCGCTTCCCGTTCGACACGCTCAAGATCGACCAGTCGTTCGTGCGCACCACCGCGCGCGGCACCCGCCCGGTGATCCTCAAATCGATCATCGCGCTGGCGCACGATCTCGGCATGGACGTGGTGGCGGAAGGCGCGGAGTCGGACTCCGATGCCGTCGAGCTTTATCAGCTCGGCTGCGAATACGCGCAAGGTTATGCTTTCGGCGAGCCGATGGACGCCGACGCCGCGATGCGGCTGCTGACGGAAGAGCGGCTGGAAGCCGCGAGCTGAGACGGCCGCTCCCGTGATCCGATCTGCAGGAAACGAGCGCGCCCAGCCGCGCCAAGCGGGTGCGGCGAACGATACTCAGCTCAAAGATGCATCTTTTATTTTAGATAGCTTGAGGTAGAATATTACGCCATTGCGGTTCGACCTGATATGGGAGTGATGCTGATGGGCGCCTGGACGAACGCGGCATTGGGCATCGCCTTCCCGATCATAGTCGTGACATCGTCCGTTGGTGACATCGTCTTCGCTGCTGAGCCGCAGACCTCGGCGAGCACGGCCGACGAACAGCAGTTGTTCTTTTATTTCCCTAGGTCGACACGATTCGACCGCCGCGAGGTTCTCAACTGCGGCGATGGCAGGACGCTGTTCGACCGAGACGGGATGTGGGGAATCCGCGACGCCGACGGCCACGACATCATCGCGCCGCGCTATCGCGCACTCGACTGCTTCAGAGGCGGCACTGTCTGGGCTGCCATGGACGAACGGCGTCAATGGTGCAAGTTGGCCGCTGACGGAACGCTACAAGATCCCTCTTCATGCAGCAGCTACTACTCGCCTGTGAATTGGACGCACATGCGTCAGCAGGAGCTGGACAAGGACCTCTACGAAAGCAGCGTGCTATGGGCTCGCGCCCGGCTCGAATTTGGCGCTGGTAAACGTGATCGCCCACCGCTTTTCGTGGGCGATACTTTCGGCACCACCTTCTAAGGACCCGTCGACAAGAGCGCCGCTTCATGGATTGTCCGACGGACAGCGCATGCCACACCTGCCGGCCACTCGTTGCAGCCTAATCCGTCTCGAACTGCGACAGCGCCGCGAGCGCCCGGCGATAGTTGTCGGCGCCAAGCCGACGCGCCACGCGCTTCTCGTGGGCGGAGATCTGCGCGTTGGCCTTCTTCAGGATCAGGCGACCACGGGGTGTGAGGCCGAGCGCATGCGCCCTGCGGTCCTGCTCGGAGCGTTCGCGCACGATCAGTCCGGCCTGCTGCAGATCGTCGAGCAGGCCGACCATGCGCGCGCGCTCGATGCCGAGCGCGCCGGCGACGGCGATCTGCGTCGTGCCCGGATTGGCCGCGATCGTCTCCAGGAGCGAATAGCTGATGACGTCGAGGTCGACGGCAGCGAGCGCCGCATTGACGTCGCGGAAGATCCAATGCTGGAGGCGGCGGACGAAGTAGCCGAGATGGTTCTCGAGCTCGCCGAGGCCGATCCCGGCATCCTGCCTCGCGTCTCGTTGCGCCCTGGCGCCTGCGCTCTTGGCCATGCTGTCTCGCCGCTGTGAACGCCCATGCCTAGACCGGCAGCATCGCGAGAACAAGCCGCCGCAATTGGTTACATCTGCAATAATTGCAAAGTGCAACTATTCTGTTAGTGTCGCCGACAACGAATACCAGAGAAGATGGAGGAGCCATGTCGTCCTCGACGGCTGCGGTTGACCGCATTGCGACGGCAATGCGGCGGTGCAATGGAGCGTTTCGCGTGTCTTTCCGCGTCGTGTCCGGCGACATCTCATCCGCGCGCCTTGCGGTGTCCTATACGGCCTCCAGCGGCACGGAGGCGCGCCATGGTTAGCACCGGGCGTCACCTCGATGCCAAGCCTGCCATGTTCGCCGCACCGTCGGTCGAGGCCACGACGCGCGACGATGGCGCCATCATCCTGCGCTCGCGCATGCCGCTGCTGCCGGCCGCACGCTGCAGCGGCGAATGGCTCGAGCACTGGGCGCGGACCGTGCCGGATCGCACCTTCCTGGCCGAACGCGACGGTGACGGCTGGACCCGGCTCAGCTATGGAGAGACCTTGGCGCAGGTCCGCGCCGCCGCGGCCTGGATGCTCGCGCAAGGCCTCAGTCCCGACCGTCCGCTCGCGATCCTCTCCGACAACAGCATCGCACATGCCGTGCTGGCGCTCGCCGCGCAGCATGTCGGCGTGCCCGTCTGCGCGATCTCGCCGGCCTATTCGCTGATGTCGACCGACCACGAGAAGCTGCGGGCGATGATCCGGCTGCTCGATCCCGGCGCCATCTTCGTCGCACAGCGCGGCGCGTTCGCGCGCGCGCTGGCGGCGATCGAGGGACTGCACCGGGCGCCTATCATTGCCGGTGATAGCGACGGAAGCAGCGCGGTCCCGCTGCAGGCGGTGATCGCGACAAAGCCCGGCTCCGAGGTCAACAGCGCCTTCGCCGCGGTGACGCCTGACACGATTGCAAAACTGCTGTTCACCTCGGGCTCGACCGGGCTCCCCAAGGCCGTCATCAACACGCAGCGGATGCTGACGACGAGCCAGCAGGCCAAGGCGCAGTTGTGGACGTTTCTGCGCGATGTCGAGGGCGGCCCCGTCATCGTCGACTGGCTGCCCTGGAGTCACACCTTCGGCGCCAATCACAATTTCAACCTGGTGCTGGCCCAGGGCGGCTCGCTCTACATCGACGGCGGCAAGCCGGCGCCGGGCCTGTTCGAGACCTCGCTGTCCAATCTGCGCAGCGTGATGCCGACCATCTATTTCAACGTGCCGCGCGGCTTCGACATGCTGGTCGCGGCGCTGAAGACGGACGAGGAGCTGAGCAAAGCCTTCTTCTCCGGCGTCAGATGCATCTTCTACGCAGCCGCGGCGCTGCCGCAGAATCTGTGGGATGCGCTCAACGAGATGAGCCAGGCGACGATCGGCCGGTCGGCGCCGCTGATCTCGGCCTGGGGCGCCACCGAGACCTCGCCGCTCGCGACCGACTGCCATTTCTTTGCCGAGCGCGCCGGCAATATCGGCGTGCCGATTCCCGGCACCGAGCTCAAGCTAGTGCCATCAGGCGAGAAGCTCGAGATTCGCGTGCGCGGACCGAACGTGACGCCGGGCTATTGGAAGGCGCCGGAGCTCACTTCAGCAGCGTTCGACGAGGAGGGCTTCTACAAGATCGGCGACGCCGTGAAGCTCGCCGATCCGGATCATCCGGAGCGCGGCCTGTTCTTCGACGGCCGCATCACCGAGGATTTCAAGCTCAGCTCCGGCACGTGGGTGAATGTCGGCGCACTGCGCGTCGCCGGCATCGCCGCGCTGGCGCCGCTGGCCCAGGACATCGTGATCGCCGGCCACGGCACCGACGAGGTGCATTTCCTGGTCGTACCCAACCTCGCGGCGTGCCGCGCCAAGGCCGGCCTTGCCGACACGGCCTCGGTCAGCGGCGTGCTTGCGCATCCGGCCGTGCGCAACGGCATCGCGCAGGGGCTGGCAACACTGCGCGCCGAGGCAGTCGGCTCGTCGCGCTACGCGACGCGCGCACTTTTGATGGCGGAGCCGCCATCACTCGATGCCGGCGAGATCACCGACAAGGGCTATATCAACCAGCGCGCCGCTCTCTCCCGCCGCGCCGACCTCGTGGCCAGGCTGCAGGATGACGCCGCGCCCGACCTGATCAGACCGGGTGCGGTGAACTGAACACGAGGCAGGACAGCGATGTCGCGCGGCATCGTCCGGAGCCAAGCTCGTCTCGCCTCCGATGCGGAGCGGCGAACCGAGATCGTGGCTGGCGACCCGCTTCAATCGAAGCGCATCACGCTCTAACTCACTTTCAAAAGATCATCCGTACAACTACGTGCGGCCATTTCGCCCGCGGCAATATACTACCAATTGCATTTAACCCGACATCAACTGCAAATCTTTAGAGTTGCTCGCATCTTCAGCCTCTCGTGCCGGATTCCCCATGGCTCAGCCGCGTTTCTCGCTCGCTCTCCGCATCTACGCGATCATCGGCCTGTCGTTCTGCGGCCTTGCCGGTCTTGCCGCGACCCAGAGCCAGAATCTCGCAACCGCGCTCAAAGAACAGCGGCAGAGCGAACTCAGCCATCTGGCCCAGACGGCGCTGAGTATCGCACGCGAGGAATACGACACGATCGCGCGCGACAAGGTGGCGCCCGAAGCGGCACAGAAGATGGCGGCCGAGCGAATTGGAAAGCTGCGCTACGGCAGCGGCGACTACTTCTGGATCAACGACATGGTTCCGAAGATGGTCATGCATCCGGTCAAGCCCGAATTGAACGGTCAGGCTCTCGCCGACAACAAGGATCCGACCGGCAAGCGCCTGTTCGTGGAGATGGTTGATGTCGTGAAGCGCCAGGGTGCCGGCGTCGTCGACTACATGTGGCCCAAGCCGGGCAAGGACGCGCCGCAGCCGAAGATGTCCTATGTCGCGGGCTTCGAGCCCTGGGGCTGGATCATCGGCACCGGCGTCTATGTCGACGATCTCGAAGCCCAGATGTGGGAGAGCAAGCGCGGCGTGTTCATTGCTGCCATGCTGGTGATTCTCGTGCTCGGCGCCGTCACGCTGGTCATCGCGCGACGGATGTCGTCGGCGCTGGCGTCGATGAGCGGCGCATTGACCCAGCTCAGCCTCGGCAATTTCGAGATCAAGCTGCCGGGCCTGACCCGCAGCGACGAACTCGGCGACATGGCGCGCTCGATCGAGCAGTTCAGGCAGAAGATCGAGGAGAAGGCGCAGCAGACGGCGATGCTCGAAGACGAACAGCGTCAGGTGGCCGAGCGCATCAAGAGCAAGGCGCTGAAGGAGATGGCCGAGGCGGTCGAACTTGCCGCGAGCACCGCCGTCAACGAAGTTGCCGAAGGCACCGGCCATATGGCCACCAATGCCGAGTCGATGACCGAGAGTGCGCTGACGCTTGAACGGAATTCGAGCAGCGTCGCTGCAGCCGCCGAGCAGGCGCTTGCGACGACGCAGACCGTCGCCAAGGCCTCCTCGCAGCTCGCGGCCTCGATCTCGCAGATCTCCAGCCAGGTCAACTCGTCGCGCGAGCTCACGCGCAAGGCGGTGGCCGCCTCATCCGAGGCCCAGGCCACGATTGCGAAACTGTCCGAAGCCGCCGACAAGGTCGGCGCCGTGACCAGCCTGATCAGCGAGATTGCCGGCCAGACCAACCTGCTCGCGCTCAACGCGACCATCGAAGCGGCGCGTGCAGGCGAGGCCGGCCGCGGCTTTGCGGTCGTCGCCTCCGAGGTCAAGTCGCTCGCCGAGCAGACCGCGAAGGCGACCAGCGAGATCGCGCAGCAGATCGCGGAGATTCAAGATTCCACGCGCGCATCGGTGACCTCGATCGGCGCGATCGGCGAGGTCATCCGCAACGTCGAAGCGGTCTCCTCCGGGATCGCCGATGCGATCCAGGCTCAGAACAGCGTAACCATGGAGATCTCGCGCACGGTCGAGGAGACCTCGGCCGCGGCCCGCGAGGTCGCGACCCAGATCGCAGAGGTCTCGCGAGAGGCCAGCGAGGCCGGCCGTCGCTCGACCGACATCCGCGACGGCTCCAGCACTGTCGCCGAGAAGGTCCAGCGACTCCGCACCGAACTGGTGCGGGTGATCCGGAGCTCGACCGCCGATGTCGACCGCCGGCTCGCGACCCGGCTCAACATCAACCGCCCGGGCACCCTGCAGGTGAATCGCGAGCCGGTCGCCGTCACCGTGCGCAACCTCTCGCTCGGCGGGGCCTTGATCGAGGCGGTCCCCGTCCGTCTGTCGGTCAACGCATCCGTGACGCTTGAGATCGCCGGCATGATCTCCGATCTGCCGGGGACCGTGACGCGTGTCGGCGATCGGACCGCATTGGTGCAGTTCACGCTGAATGCCGAGCAGGCAGCGCGCTTGACGGTTCTGGTTTCGGACCGTCAGGCGGCGTAAGCGCGCGACCTTATCTCAACGGAAATGACAGGCGACTAGATGTCCCTCGGCGCTGGCCTTCAAGGGCGGCACCTCCTTGCTGCAGACGTCCTTCGCGATCGGGCAGCGGGTGTGGAAGTGGCAGCCGGTCGGAGGATTGATCGGGCTCGGCACCTCACCCTTGAGCCGGACGCGCTTGCGCTTGATGGAGGGATCGGGGATCGGCACCGCCGACAGCAGTGCCTCGGTGTAGGGGTGCTTCGGCGCCGAATAGAGATCACGTGACGCCGCGGTCTCGACGATGCGGCCGAGGTACATCACCGCGACGCGACGGCTGATGTGCTCGACCACCGACAGATCGTGCGCGACGAACAGATAGGCGATGCCGAATTTCTGCTGCAGGTCCTCCAGCAGATTGATCACCTGGGCCTGGATCGAGACGTCGAGCGCCGACACCGGCTCGTCGCAGATGATCAGCTTGGGCTCGACCGCGATCGCCCGGGCGATGCCGATACGCTGGCGCTGGCCGCCGGAGAATTCATGCGGGTAGCGCGTCATGTGGTCGGCCTGCAGGCCGACGGTCTCGAGCAGGTGGACGATGCGCGCCTCGTATTGCTGTCGCGACGTCGTAAGCCCATGGATCGTCAGTGCCTCGCCGATGATGGCGCCGATGGTCATGCGCGGATTGAGCGAGGCGTAAGGATCCTGGAAGATGATCTGGATGTCGCGACGGAGTGCGCGCAAGCCTTCGCCGGACAGCGCGATCACGTCCTTGCCCTCGAAGCTCAGCTCGCCCGAGCTCGGCTCGATCAGCCGCAGCACGCAGCGGCCCGTGGTCGACTTGCCACAGCCGGACTCGCCGACGAGGCCGAAGGTCTCGCTCGGCTCGATGTCGAAGTTGACGCCGTCGACCGCGCGCACGCTGCCGATCTGGCGCTTCAGCAATCCGCCGCGGATCGGAAACGCCTTGGTCAGGTTGCGCACGCTGAGCAAGGGCGCCGGCACGGTGGTTGGCGCAGTAACGTTCGGAGAGGTGGCGAGTTCAATCATCAGAGCAACGTCTCTTCGGCGCGGATGCACGCCACCTTGTGGCCGGGCTCGATCTCGCGCAGCGGAGGCTGTGCGCGCCTGCAATCGGGAATGGCAAAGCGGCAGCGGGAGGCGAAGCGACAGCCCTCCGGCGGATTGACCAGCTTCGGCACGCTGCCCGGGATGCTTTCGAGCCGGATCTTCTTGACCGCCGCGAGATCGATGCGCGGGATCGAGCGGATCAGTCCCTGGGTATAGGGATGACGCGGATTGGCGAACAGGCGCTCGACCGGCGCCTCCTCGGCAACACGACCTCCATACATCACGACGACGCGCTGGGCGACCTCGGCGACGACGCCCATCGCGTGCGTGATCAGCATGATCGACATGCCGAGCCGCTCCTTCATGTCGAGCAGCAGGTCCAGGATCTGCGCCTGGATGGTCACGTCGAGTGCGGTGGTCGGCTCGTCGGCGATCAGGAGCTTGGGATTGCACGACAGCGCCATCGCGATCATCACGCGCTGGCGCATGCCGCCCGAAAAGTGATGCGGATAGTCGTGCACGCGACGCTGCGGGTTGGGGATCTGCACCAACGCCAGCATTTCAGCCGCCCGCGCCATCGCCGCGCGCTTGGACAGGCCCTGGTGCAGCCGGATCACTTCCGCGATCTGGTCGCCGACCGTGTAGACCGGATTGAGCGAGGTCATCGGCTCCTGGAACACGATCGCGATCTCGGAGGCGCGGATCTTGTTCATCTCGGACGAACCGAGCGGCACGAGGTCACGGCCCTGCCACAGGATCTGGCCGCCGACGATGCGCCCCGGCGGCATCGCGATCAGCTTCAGCACCGACATCGCCGTGACGGTCTTGCCGGACCCGGACTCGCCGACCACGCACAGGGTCTCGCCCCGGTCGATCGAAATGTCCACGCCGTCGACGGCCTGAACCTGGCCGTCATCGCTGTCGAAATAGGTCTTCAGCCCCTTGATCTCGAGAAGCGGGGTCACGTGAGCATCCATCACATCACCTTCCGCGGATCGAGCGCATCGCGCAGGCCATCACCGATGAAGTTGATCGCGATGACGGTGAGGAAGATCGCGCCGCCGGCGAACAGCGCCCAATGCGGCGCGATATCGAGATAATCCTTGGCGTCGAACAGCAGCCGGCCCCAGGTCGGAATGTCGGGCGGAAAGCCGAGGCCGAGAAACGACAGCGTCGATTCCGCAATGATCGCAGCGGCGACGTCGATCGTGCCGGCGACGATCACGGGTCCGAGCGCATTGGGCAGGATGTGACGGACGACGAGACGGACGTTCGAAGCGCCCAGCGCACGCGCAGCCTCCACGAACTCCTTCTCGCGCAGCGACAGGAACTGGGCGCGCACGAGACGCGCGACCGGCATCCAGCGGAAGCCGCCGATCACCAGCACGATCAGGATGAAGGTGCCACCTTCCGGGCCGACCAGGCCCTTCAGGAGATCGCGGAACAGATAGATGACGAGCAGCAGCAGCGGCAGCTGCGGCAGCGACAGGAACAGATCGGTCAGCCACATCAGAGCGGCATCGACCGGCCCCTTGGATGCACCGGCGATGGAGCCGATGACGGTGCCGACAAATAGCCCGACCGCCATGGCCGCGAAGCCGACCGCGAGCGAGATGCGTCCGCCATAGATCATGCGCGCCAGCAGATCCTGGCCAAGGTCGTCGGTGCCGAACGGATGATCCACTGACGGCGACGCGAGGCGCGCGGTGAAATCGATCTCGTTGATCGGCACCCGCCAGATCCACGGTCCGACGAGGATCGCCAGCGCCAGCAGCGTCAGCACCGCGATGCTGACGGCCGCCATGCGGTGGCGCAGGAAGCGCCTGATAGCGTCGCGTCCCGGCGAGAAGCGGCGCTTTTTCGAAACCGGCGCGACTGCCGTCTCAACGGAAGGAGATGCGTGGGTCAAGCCAGCCATACAAAATGTCTGCGATGAGGTTGAAGAGGACGACGAGGCAGGCGAACACGAAGGTCACCGCCATGATGACAGGCGTATCGTTGGCAAGGATCGCGCTGATGAGGAGCGAGCCGATGCCGGGAATGCGGAAGATCTGCTCGGTGACGATGGCGCCGCCGAACACCGTGGGCATCTGCAGCGCAACCAGCGTGACCACCGGGATCAGCGCGTTGCGCACGACGTGCTTGATGATCACCCTGCTCTCGTCGAGCCCCTTGGAGCGCGCGGTCGTGACATAATCGAGCTTGATGACGTCGAGCACGGCCGAGCGCACGTAGCGGGTATAGGAGGCGGCCTGGTAGAGGCCGAGCACGGTCACCGGCATGACCGCCTGCTTGAAGTTCTCCCACCACCACATCCATCCCGTGGCCTGAATGTCGGCACGATAGACGAACGGCAGCCAGCCGAGATTGACGCTGAAGATCAGGATCAGCAGCAGCCCGGTGAAGAAGGTCGGCAGCGAGAAGCCGATGAAGGCGAAGGTGTTGGCGATCTGGTCGAAGATCGAATACGGCCGCCGTGCCGCCAGCACGCCGACCGGGATCGCCACGATCAGCGCCAGCAGCTGCGCGGTGCCGACCACGTAGAGCGTGGCCGGAATCCGCTGCAGGATCAGAGTGTCGACATTGACGCGGCTGGCAAAGGAGAAACCCCAGTCGCCATGGATCATGGCGACCAGCCAGCGGAAGTAGCGCACCATGATCGGATCATCCATGCCGAACTTGATGCGCAGGGCCTCGCGGACCTCCGGGGGAATGTTCGGGTTGCTCGCAAGCTCGCCGAACGGATCGCCCGGCGCGAGTGCGAGCAGCACGAACAGGATGAGGCTGATGCCGAGCAGGCTCGGCACGGCGACGATGAGGCGCCTGAGAAGGTAGTTTCCCATCGCTCCACCTCTACGATGTCTGGCTGGTCATGCTGGCTGCGCGATCAGGTCTCGCGATACCAGTTGGCGATCTGCCAAAGGTCGTTGTCCCAGCCGCTCTTGTTCGCGACCATCCCGTTCTTCAGGCCGATGCAGTTGCGGCGGTTGATCTCCGGGAGGATGTAGTTGTCCTGAACGACGAGATCGTTGAGCTTGACGAACAGTGCCGCGCGCTTGACCGGGTCGAGTTCGCTCGAGGCCTGCTTGTAGGTCTCGTCATAGTCCTTGTTCTGCCAGCGCGAGACGTTGCGGCCCTGCCATTTGTTGTCCTTTGAGGCAACTTCCCACGAGGTGAACTGGTTCATGAAGAACTGAGGGTCGGCCTGCGGCATGGTGGTCTGGTACATCTCCATGTCGCAATAGAAGTGCGGATAGGTGTCGGGGTTGGCGGGATCGGAGGAGAAGAACACCGATGCCACGACCGACTTCAGCTCGACCTCGATGCCAGCCTTCTGGAAGGCCTGCTTGATGATCGCCTGATTCTTCTGGCGCGGCGCATTGATCGAGGTCTGGAACACCAGCTTGATCGGCTTGCCGTCCTTCTCGCGCACGCCGGACGAATTCTTCTTCCAGCCGGCCTCCTCGAGGATCTGATTGGCCTTGTCGATCGAGAACTCGAACTTGTTGTTCGGTGAACGGAAGCGCTCGGGGTTGTTGAGGAAGTTTGCGGTCGCGACGCCGGCGCGGCCATAGATGAACTTCTGCACCGAGCCACGATCGATCAGGAGGTTGATCGCCTTGCGCACGGCCGGATCGGTGAAGAACGGATGCTTGGTCTTGACGCTCGCGCGCTCGCCGTCGACCTCGGTCCAGGGATCGGTGACGTTGAGCGCGATGTATTCGATGTGCCCGGTCACCGTGAGCTGCGCCTTGCCCTGTCCGCCGGCCTCCAGCTTGGTCAGGATCTCATCTTCGACCTGCAGATTGTAGGCATAGTCGTATTCGCCGGTCTGCAGCACCGCGCGCGCCGCCGACACCGCATCGCCGCCGCCCTTGACCTCGACCGTGTCGAAATACGGCCGGTTCGCCTGATGGTAGTCGGGATTGCGCTTGGCGGAGATCGAATCGCCAGGCTTGAAGTCGACGTAGATGTAGGGACCGGTGCCGACCGGCTTCAGATTGGCCGGCGCCTCGCGCGACTTGCCGCCGATATAGTCGGCGAACAGATGCTTCGGGATGATGAGACCGTAGGCAGCGACGAAGGCGTCGGCCCAGAACGGCGTCGTCTGCTTGAACGTCAGCTTCACCGTGTAGTCGTCGATCTTCTCGGCCGACTTGATGCCGCGATAGCTGCCGACCGACACCGCGGCGGTGTCGGGATTGACCGAATATTCCCAGTTGAAGATGACGTCATCGGCGGTGAACGGCTTGCCGTCGTGCCATTTGACGCCCTGTTTCAGCTTCCAGGTGACGGACAGGCCGTCGGCGGCAAGCAGGCCGTTCTCCTTGGTCGGAATCTCGGCCGCGAGAATCGGCACCAGATTGCCGTCGGCGTCCCAGCCGGCGAGCGGCTCGTAGAACAGCCGGCAGGCTTCCTGGTCCTTGGTGCCGTTGGCGAAATGCGGATTGAGCAGCGTCGGCGCCTGCCAGAACAGCAGCTTGAGCGGGCCGCCGCCGCCGGCCTTGGTCGGCTTGTACTCGATCGATTCGGCTGCGAAGGCCACGCCGGAATGGGCGAGCATCGTGCCGGCCATCGGCGCGGTCAGCCCCACGGCAATCATCCGCTGCACAAATTCGCGCCGCGACAGGCGTCCCGCTTTGACATCAGCGATCTGGTTACGGAGGTCACGCTCGTTCATTCAATCGACTCCAGGTGATGCTGAATGCCCAAATAAAGCGCCACGCCATGCATCCGCGGGAGCTGCACAAAATTGGATCAGCCTTCGAAGCGACTGTCAAAGCAGAATCCGGGCCAATTTCGTATTATGGAAGGGAATGATTGTCGCACTTCGCATGTGCGGCAAATACTTGCCGCACGACATCCCGGAAAATGGAACTAAGCGTCGTCAGGCGTCGGAACTACGTCAGGATGTTCCGCCGACATATAGCCGCAGAGATTGCGCCTCAGGCCTCGCGATACCAGCTCGGCAACTGCCACAGATCGTTGTCCCAGCCCGACGAATGCGTCTGCAGCCCCTTGCGGATTCCGCTGACGCGCGGCCGGTTGAGCTCGGGAAGCACGTGATGATCCGAGCAGACGATGTCGTTGAGCCTGATGTAGAGCGCGGCGCGCTTGACCGGATCGAGCTCACGGGTCAGCTCGTTGTAGAGATCATCGTAGGTCTTGTTCTGCCAGCGCGAGATGTTGCGGCCCTGCCATTTGTTGGCCTTGCTGGCGGCCTCCCATGACACGTACTGGGTCATGAAGGCTTGCGGCTCGGGCGATGCCATCGTGATCATGAGCATTTCCATGTCGCAATAGAAGTGCGTGTAGGTGTCGGGGTTGGCGACGTCGCTGGAGAAGAACACCGAGCCCACCACCGACTTCAGCTCGAGCTCGATGCCGGCCTTCTGGCAGGCCTGCTTGATGATCGCCTGGTTCTTCTGCCGCGGCGCGTTGGTCGAGGTCTGGAACACGAGCTTGAGCGGCTTGCCGTCCTTCTCGCGAACGCCGCTCGCCCCCTTCTTCCAGCCGGCATTTTCGAGAATCTGGTTGGCCTTCTCGACATTGAACTCGAAGGTCACGTTCTTCGAACGGTAGCGCTCGGGATTGTTGACGCTGTTCGCGGTGGCGATGCCGCCGCGGCCATAGATGAACTTCTGGATCGAGGCGCGGTCGATCAGCAAATTCATGGCCTCGCGCACTGCGGGATCCGAGAACAGCGGATGCCTGGTCTTGAGGCTCGACCGCTCGCCGTCGACCTCGACATTCGGATCGGTGGCATTGAGCAGGATGAATTCGAGATTCCCCGTCGGCACGATCTCGGCGACGCCGGTCCCGCCAGCCTCCAGCTTGACCAGGATCTCGTCCTCGACCTGCAGATTCCAGGCGTAGTCATATTCGCCGGTCTGCAGCACCGCGCGCGCCGCCGACACCGCATCGCCGCCGCCCTTGATCTCCAGGGTGTCGAAATGCGGCCGGTTGGGCACGTGATAGTCGGGATTGAGCTTCGCCGTGAGCATGTCGCCCGGCTTGAAGTCGACGAACAGATAGGCGCCGGTACCGACCGGCGCCAGGTTGTTCGGCGCCTCGCGGGACTTGGCTCCGATGTAATCGGAGAACAGATGCTTCGGAATGATCCCGCCGCGCGCGCCGACGAACGGCGTGAACCACAGCGGCGTCGGCTGCCCGAACACCAGCCGCACGGTGTGGTCGTCGATCCGCTCGATCGTCTTGATGTCCTTGTAGTCGCCAATGGTGACCGCGGACGTCTCGGGATGGGTGGCGTACTGCCAGTTGAAGATGACGTCGTCGGCCGTGAACGGCCGGCCGTCGTGCCACTTCACGCTCGGCTTGAGCTTCCAGACGACAGAGGTGCCGTCGGCCGCGACGGTGCCGTTGGCCACGCTGGGAATTTCAGCGGCGAGCACCGGCACCAGATTGCCGTCGGCATCCCACCCGGCGAGCGGCTCGTAGAAGGCGCGCGCCGCCTCCTGATCCTTGAGGCCGATGGCGAAATGCGGATTGAGCAGCGTCGGCGCCTGCCACAGCAGGATCTTCAGCGGCCCACCGCCACCCGCCTTGGTCGGCTTGTAGGGAAACGCCTGCGCCGCCATGGCGACGCCGGCATGCGCCAGCATCATTCCGGCCAGCGGTGCCGTCAGTCCGACGGCGAGCATCCGCTGCACGAAATCGCGGCGCGACAGCCGCCCTTCCTTGACCGCAGCGACGTCGCGGCGCAGGTCCTGTTCGTCCATATTCAAGTCTCCAATTTACCGGCAATGCTACGGCGCGGATCCTCTCCGAATCGTAACGCCGCGCGAGCGGATCGCAGCTGACCGAAGCCGAAGGCAGGATCCGGGCCAGTCCGATGCGATCGTTCCCATGCGATCGTAGAGGCACGATCGCTGGTCCGCCTAGCGGCGGAGCGTCACGGTTGGCGCTTCTGCTTGCGAAAGCGGACGCTCTTGCCGTCGGGCATCCGGGTCGCGACATAGCCGGCGGCCAGGCAGGCCTCGCGCTGCGGCATCTTCTCCTGCGGGCTCCGCAGGCTGTCCCACCACGAGGCACGCTGCGCCGCGCGTGGCAGGCTGTCGCCGAGCAACTCCTCGATCTCCTCGTAACTGAGCACCAGCTCGGCACGGGTCTGCCGCTCGAGATAGTCTCGGAGCGCATCATAGTCCGGCAAGTCTCAACTCCATCGTAGCATCCACGGCGCGGCATCCTTGGCGGCACACGCCCCGCCGCCTCTACGACGCCAAGTACGACGCCAAGGCGGCCGGCCGCAACCGCTGCGCCACCGCCGCCGGACAAACGTCGTCGGTGGCGGCGTCACTGGCGGCATGACGCCGCCAGCCGCGGCGGGCTTCAGCTCTTGCCGTCGAGGTATTTCTTCATGTCGGCACGCAGGCCGTCGCGCAGATCGGCCCGCGCCATGGCGAAGGCGATGTTGGCGCGCAGGAAGCCCGACTTCGAGCCGCAATCATGCCGCTCGCCGTCGAAGTCCACGCCGTAGAATTTCTGCGTCTTCGACAGCCCGATCATCGCGTCGGTGAGCTGGATCTCGCCGCCGGCGCCGCGCTCCTGCGTCGCCAGGATCTGGAAGATCTCCGGCTGCAGGATGTAGCGCCCGGTGATCGAGAAGTTCGACGGGGCGGTGCCCTGGGCCGGCTTTTCGACCATGCCGTCGACCTCGAACATCTTGCCATCGCGCTTGCCGACGCCGCAGATGCCGTATTGATGGGTCTGGTCGGCCGGCACCTCCTGCACCGCGAGCACGTTGCTCTTCTCGGGCAGCTCATTGGCTGCCGCGATCATCTGCGCCAGACAGCCCGGCGTGTTCAGCACGAGCTCGTCCGGCAGCACCACGGCGAACGGGTCGTCGCCGATGATGTCGCGCGCGCACCACACCGCATGACCGAGGCCGAGCGGGGCCTGCTGGCGGGTGAAGCTGACCGCGCCGGCCTCCGGCTGGTCGCGCGCCAGGATCTCCATCTCGGTCTTCTTGCCGCGCGCCGCGAGCGTCGCGTCGAGCTCATACATGCGGTCGAAATGATCCTCGATCGCCGTCTTGTTGCGGCCGGTCACGAACACGAAATGCTCGATCCCCGCTTCCCTGGCTTCGTCGAAGACATACTGGATGAGCGGTCTGTCGACGATCGTCAGCATCTCCTTCGGCATCGCCTTGGTGGCGGGAAGGACGCGGGTGCCGAGACCGGCGACCGGAAATACGGCTTTGCGGATCTTCATGGGGGATGACTAAACCTTGTGACGATATGAATGCGAAATCGATCGCATGTTGGTAGCTGTTTTGCAGCCGAGAACAAAGGCGGATGTTGGTCCGGTGTTCCGTTTGACCGCGAGCGAAAGGTCAAAATTTCAGCCTGTGAATTGATTAACCTTGTTAATCTCCTGTTAAGCAGCAGCACGCCTCCTGGAGGCTGAGTTTCCCCCGCTGGATGGATCGACAGATGGCAGAACGGGCCGATTTCACCAGAGTCCTCACGGCCGCCGCGCTGGCGGCGACGCTGGCGGTGGTGTCGGGTTCCGCTTCGGCACAGTCGGGCGGCGGGCCGTTGAATTTTCTCGACGGCCTGTTCACGAACTCCCTGAACAAGACAGACCCCGGGCCGGCCCCGCCAGCGCAGGCTCCGGGAGGGCCGCAGCCCTGGAGCGGCGAAGACGGTGCCTCGGGCCACCCGCTGATGACGGCGGCTGCGATCCGCGATGCTGCCGCCAATTTCGACGGCTGCGTCGCCGGGATGTGGCCAGATGCCGCACGCCGCAACATCACGCAGGACAATTTCCAGCGCTTCACCGCCGGCCTCGCGCCGGACCTGCGCATCATGGACCTGCTCGACGCCCAGCCCGAATTCACCAAGGCGATCTGGGATTATCTCGACATCCTCGTGAACGACAACCGGCTGGCCAAAGGCCGCGAGGTGCTGGCGAAGTATAAGGCGCAGTTCGATGCGACCGAGCGGGCCTACGGCGTCGACCGCTACATCATCGCCGCGATCTGGGGCATCGAGTCCAACTACTCGACCCAGATCGGCGACCGCAGCGTGCTGCAGTCGACCGCGACGCTCGCCTGCGTCGGCCGCCGGCAAGCCTATTTCAAGGATGAGTTCCTGTCGGCGCTGGAGATCCTGAACCGCGGCGACCTGCGGCCGGAGCAGTTGCGCGGCTCCTGGGCGGGCGCATTCGGACCCACCCAGTTCATGCCGACGGCGTTCAAACGCTTTGCCGTCGACGCCGATGGCGACGGCCGCCGCGACGTCGTCGACAATCCGGCCGACCTGATCGCTTCGACCGCCAACAACCTGAAGAAGGACGGCTGGCAGAGCGGTCAGAGCTGGGGCTACGAGGTCGCGCTGCCGCAAGGCTTCAACTACATGCTTGCCGACCGCGCCAAGAGCATGACCGTCGGCCAATGGGAACAGCTCGGGCTGAAGCGGGCCAACGGCCAGCCGTTCCCGGCCACGACCGAGAAGGCCTATCTGCTGGCGCCCGCGGGCGCGCAGGGGCCCGGCTTCCTGATGCTGCAGAATTTCCGCGTCATCATGAAATACAATCCCGCCGAGGCCTATGCGCTCGCGATCGGGCATTTCGCCGACCGGCTGCGCGGCGCGCCGCCCTTCGTCCAGGCCTGGCCGCGCGAGGAACGCACCCTGTCCCGGGCCGAGCGGCTGGAACTCCAGCAGCTGCTGGCCCAGCGCGGATTTTACCGCGGAACGCCGGACGGCCAGTTCGGCGGCCAGACCCGGGAGGCGCTGCGGAGCTTCCAGGCCTCGATCGGGGCGCCGGCGGACGGTTTTGCCACCGCCGACGTGCTGGAGCGGCTGCGCGGCCGTTGACGGCAGGCATTCCGCCTCTCTGGTCGCCTTTTACTGGTAACCTTTTGGGCCGAATACCGACCCGCATTAACACCATCTGGTGAATGCCTGTTTGCGGCCTGATTCGGGTCCTATTATATGGGCTGTCACGATTTCGCCGCGCGACGGGTGCGCATGTCAAAGCTGAAGTCTTTCCTCAAGCTGTTGAACGAGCCCGGCCCGCTGGTCGTGCTGGCGGTCGTCATCGCCATGCTCGTCGGCATTGCCGGCCCTGCCTCGGCCCAGTTCTTCAATTTCAACCCGTTCGCCTCGCCCCGTCCGGTCCCCCGCGGTGGTGGCGGCGGCTGGTTCGGCAACGACTTCTTCACTCCGTTCCAGCCGCAGCAGCCGAGGAAGGTCACCCAGGACTACTCCAAGGCGCCACCGCCGGAGAAGCGCGACAACGCCCCGGACCGCTATGTGCTGGTGCTGGGCGACGGCATGGCCGACTGGCTCGCCTACGGCCTGGAGGACGCCTATGCCGAGCAGCCCGACATGGGCGTGACTCGCAAGATCAAGACGAATTCGGGCCTGATCAAATACCAGCCGAAGGGCGAGCCGGCCGACTGGGCCGCCGCCGCCAAGGGCATCCTGGCGGCCGAGCGGGCCGACGCGATCGTGATCATGCTCGGGCTCAATGACCGCCTCTCGATCCGCGAGCCCGTCGTGGAGAAGACCGACAAGCCCGACGACAAGAAGTTGGACAAGACCAAGAAGGATGCCAAGGCCAAGCCTGGTGAGAGCAAGCCTGGTGAGGCCAAGCCCAATGACGCCAAGACTGGCGACACCAAGTCCGGCGATGCCAAGCCGGACGCAGCCGCCAAGGCCGACGACAAGCCTGTCGACAGCGAGTTGCCGCAGGACGAGGCCGACAACGATACGCCCGCGGTGGCGGCGCCGGAAAAGACCGCACGCTCGCCCAACGGCCTGTATGAATTCCGCGACGAACGCTGGGTCGAGCTCTACACCAAGAAGATCGAGGAGATGATCGCGGTCGCCAAGAGCAAGGGCGTACCGGTGCTCTGGGTCGGCCTGCCGGCGGTCCGCGGTCCGAAGGGCACGGCCGACACGCTGTTCCTGGATTCGTTGTATCGCGACGCCGCCGGCAAGGCCGGCATCACCTATGTCGATGTCTGGGACGGGTTCGTCGACGAAACGGGCCGCTTCCTGCAGAAGGGCCCGGACTTCGAGGGCCAGATCCGCCAATTGCGCTCCTATGACGGCGTCTATTTTACCAAGCCCGGCGCCCGAAAGCTGGCGCATTACGCCGAACGCGAGATCAACCGGCTGCTCGCGGCCCGCTCATCGCCGCTCGAGCTGCCGAGCGAGCCGGCGACGCCGGACGCCAATGCCGTGCCGGGCCAACCGGCGCCGCGCCCGGTCGCCGGCCCGATTCTGCCGCTCGTCGCCTCATCGGTCGGCACCGATCAGCTGCTCGGCGGCCCCGGCTCGCGACCCGCGGCCGTCGACGCGCTGGCGGCACGGACGCTGGTCAAGGGCGAGGCGCTGAGCCCGCCGGCCGGCCGCGCCGACGATTTCATGTGGCCGCGCCGCGAAGTCGGCCGGGAACAAGCCAAGGAACCACCGAAGGAGCTCACCAAGCCCGATGCCCCGATGGCGGCCACGTCGCCGGCCGAGAGTGCACCGGCGGCACAGCTCCCGGCCCAGCAGAGACCGAAGCGGTTGACGGCGCCTGGCCAGGTGCCGCCCGCCCAGGCCCAACAGCCGAACCAGGCCGGTCAGGGCGTCCGCGAGTTCTTCGGCCTCGGTGCGCCTCAACAGCAGCAACCACAGCCTTCGAAGCCGCCCGCCGCGCGCAATCCAAACGCGCCGCCGCGGCCGCCTGGAGCCGTCGGCCGGGCGGCGGCAGTGCTGGACGCGCCGGCGCGCTGATCTCCGGAGCGGTCGGTCTGGAAAGCGCAGCACATCGAGCAGCGAACGTTCGTCGCCCGGACGAAACGCAGCCAATAAATAAATCGGCCCGCATTCGAGATCGAATGCGGGCCGATTTTTCATTCCGTCGTCAGTCGTTCGACTCGGTGCTTCGAACTCAGTAACGCCAGCGCTGCGGCTGCGGCCGGCTCGGCTGGCGCGTCATGATCATCGCCAACAGGAAGCCGATGCCACCGGCGACCAGCAGCGCGCCCATCGGGTTGTCCTGGACGCGCTTGGTCAGAGCCTGGGTGCCGTCACGCAGCGTGTCAGTGCCGTTACCGAACGTGTCCTTGGCGTAATCCATTGCGGCATCGCCGGCGTCGCGTGCGGCATCCTTGGCCTGGCCGTAGAGGTTCTGCACCACGCCAGCGGCCTCGCGGGCGCGCCCCGATGCCTGCGTGCTCTTGTCGCCCAGCATTTCGCCGACGCCGCCCTCGACCTTGCCTGCGACATCCTTGGCCGTACCTGTCAGCCGATCCTGATCCATTACCGCTCTCCTTGTCCTGCACTCAGCGGGATTGCTGTCGAACTAACCGGTTGGGGCGGAGACGGTTCCGAACGCCTATAAAATCAGCCCGCCATCGACCACGATGGTCTGGCCGATGATGTAGGACGACAGCGACGAGGCGAGGAACAGGGCCGCGCCAGCCATGTCTTGCGGCGTACCCAGCCGCTTCAGCGGAATGCGCTGCAGAGCACCCGCGAGACGTTTTGGATTCGCCGTCGTCACCCTGGTCATCTTGGTGTCGACAAGACCAGGCGCGATGCCGTTGACGCGGATGCCGTCCTCGGCCCATGCCTCGGCCAAAGTCCGGGTCAGGCCGACCGCACCGGTCTTCGACGCGTTGTAGGCCGGATTACCCATCGTCGAATGATAGGCTGCCGTCGACGAGACGATGATCAGCGCGCCGTTCGCCTCGCGCAGCATGTCGTGAAACTTTGTCGCACAGGCCATCAGGCTGATGAGATTGACCTCCAACACCTTGCGGAAGCCGTCCATCGCGAATTCGCCGCGCCGGTAGAGCACCGCGCCCTGCGCCAGCACGAGCACATCGAGCCGATCCAAGCGCGGCGCGAACGCCTCGATCGCGCTGCTGTCGCTCACGTCGAGCTGATGATAGTCCAGGCCTGCGAGATCGGAACCGTCGTCTGCAACATAATCAGCCGCGCTGGCCCGCGTGCCGCAGACAGCAACACGAGCGCCCTGCGTCCGAAACGCCTGTGCGATACCGTTGCCGATGCCACTGGAGCCGCCGATCACCAGCACCTGCCGCCCCGAGAAGTCGAGCGCGTTCATCTCCCCTGCCCCGCCATTTGTTGTCGGTAGGCTCTCCTCAGTGAGCGGCAGCGCCGGGACTGTCAACGGCGTTCAAGAATGTGGCATCGACGTCGTGAGCCACATCCGAGGTTTCACTTCGCCGGCGTCAGCCGCCTCAGGCGGCCGGACGAGCTGTCCTCGATGATCCAGACCGCGCCGTCCGGTGCGACCGCAACATCGCGGATGCGCTCGCCCATGTCCCAGCGCTCGGCTTCATCGGGCTGGCCGTCCGCGCGGAATGCCACGCGAACCAGCGCGTGAGCCCGCAAGCCACCGATCAGTGCCGATCCCTTCCATTGCGGAAACATCGCGCCATCGTAGAAGGCGAGGCCGGCCGGCGCGATCACCGGATCCCAGTAGAGCGGCGGCGCGGCAAGGTCGGGCCGCGTCGCATGACGCGGAATCGGCGTGCCATCGTAATTGTCGCCGTTCGAGACCAGCGGCCAGCCATAGTTCCGGCCCGGCTCGATCAGGTTGAGCTCGTCACCTCCGCGCGGTCCCATCTCATGCAGCCACAGCCGGCCGTCCGCTGCGAACGCCAGACCATAGGGATTGCGATGGCCCGTGGTCCATGTCTGGGCCGGTACGCCCTTGTCCTCGGCCATCGGATTGTCTGATGGTGTCGAGCCGTCGAGATTGAGCCTCAGCACCTTGCCCCGCGCCTGAAGCGGATCCTGGGCGCTGTTCGGCAGCATGCGGTCGCCGACGCTCAGGAACAGGTGCGTTCCCGCCGGGTCGAACGCGATGATCCCGCCGGGCTGACCGCCGCCGCCCGCGGGCGTCTGGCGCCAGATCACCACGGGATCGGTCAGCGTGGCGCCATCGTTCGCCAGAGAAAGGCCGGCACGGGTGAGAACGAGACGGCTGCCCTCGGCGCCCGGTTCGGTATAGGTGAGGTAGACCTGCGACGTCGTTGCGAAGGTCGGAGACACCGCGATGTCGAGCAGGCCGTTCTGTCCGCGCGCAGCAACGGCGGGCACGTTGCCGACCTGAACTTTCCGTCCACTCTGGGTGACGACGAAGATCCGGCCCGGCTTCTCCGTGATCAGCATCCGCCCATCGGGCATGAACGCGATCGCCCAGGGCGTATCGAACTCGGCCACGCTCTGCGCATCGAAGGGCTGGACCGCGGTTGCCATGCGGCCGCCGGCATTGATGCTCTCAGCATGAGCGACCGGGGCTGCGACGAGGGCCGCCACCACCGCCAACGTCGCGAATGTCTTGTGCAGCGCCATGATGACTCCAGTCTGTTGATGCCCGTCGCATGCAGCATGAATGCGGCCATTCCCGATCGGTGCCTGTCGAATGGGTCCGATTGTTGATAGCCCGGCTCCGAGCCTGCGATGCGCATTTTTCCGTGAGCCGCAAATCTGCAGGCGCACAAGCAACGCAGCCGACCGGTGAAGGGATCGGCCGTCCTGATCACCGCGCGGTGATTCCGGTCGACGGCGGGCTGATGGCGCGCAACGCGTGATCTCGGCCGCGCCGGCATGACAGCCGTGCGCGCAGGTGATCGGCGCTCGCGTTGACTTCGGATGCCGCCGGCGTAGCTTCTTCTGCCAGAAGCGGACGCACAGATCCGCCGAGGACACCAAGGAGGACGCCATGGCGATCGCCATTCGGCAGTTGCATCCCCATTTCGTCGGCGAAGTGTCGGGCGTCGACCTGCGCCGGCCGCTGGCATCAGATGAGATCGCGCAGCTGCAGGCCGCCATCGATCGTTACGCGGTGCTGGTGCTTCACGATCAGGACATCACCGACGCGCAGCAGCTCGACTTCGCACTCAGTTTCGGCGAACGCGAGCAGGCGCGCGGCGGCACGGTCACCAAGAAGGAAGATTACCGCCTCTCGACCGGTCTCAACGACGTCTCCAATCTCGGCAAGGACGGCAGGCCGCTGCCGCGTGACCATCGCACGCATCTGTTCAACCTCGGCAACTGCCTGTGGCATTCCGACAGCTCGTTCCGGCCGATCCCGGCGAAGTACTCGATCCTCTCGGCACGGGTCGTGAACCCGAAGGGCGGCAACACGGAATTTGCCGACATGCGCGCCGCCTATGATTCGCTCGATGGGGAGACCAAGGCCGAGATCGAGGATCTCGTCTGCGAACATTCGCTGATGTATTCGCGCGGCTCGCTTGGCTTCCTCGACTACAGCGACGACGAGAAGGAGATGTTCAAGCCGGTCAGACAGCGGCTGGTGCGCACGCATCCTACGCACGGCCGCAAGTCGCTCTATCTGTCGTCGCATGCCGGTGCCGTGGTCGGCATGAGTGTGCCTGAAGGACGCCTGCTGCTACGCGACATCACCGAGCACGCCACGCAGCTGCAGTTCGTCTACGTCCATCAATGGAGGCTGCACGATCTGATCATGTGGGACAATCGCCAGACCATGCACCGCGTGCGCCGCTACGATCAGTCGCAGCCGCGCGATATGCGCCGCGCCACGGTCGCCGGCACCGAGCCGACCGTCGCGCAGCAGGCGGCGGAGTGGGACGGCTTTCAGTCGCTGTCACGGTTGAGAAGCTGACGACGGCTCTCTGTACGTCGTCATTGCGATGCGCCCTTGCGCCGAAGCAATCCAGGATCTCTCAGACGCGGCAGACTGGATTGCTTTGCTACGCTCGCAATGACGCCGTCGAGATCGTGGCGCCTGGTTCAATCTTCGCCGTCATCCCGATGAGACCGTGCACGTGCAAGGCCTACGCGTGGCCCGCGGCGTTGGAGAGCATGCCGGGATCGATGCCGATCTTGCGCAGTGCAAGATCGTACTTGTCCTCGACATTCTCGCCGAAGATCAGTTCCGGATCGGCGTCGCAATGCAGCCAGCCATTGTCCTGGATCTCTTCTTCCAGCTGGCCGGCGCGCCAGCCGGCATAGCCGAGCGCGAGGATGGCGTGCTTCGGACCGGCCCCCTTCGCGATCGCCTTGAGGATGTCGATCGTCGTGGTCAGGCAGACGCCGTCGTTAATTTTCAATGTCGCATTGGCGATGAAGTAGTCGCTCGAATGCAGCACGAAGCCACGACCGGTGTCGACCGGGCCGCCGCTCAGGACCTTCATCGTCTCGGCGCTGTCAGGAAGGCTGATCTGATCGTTCTTGTCGATGATATTCAGTTGCATCAAGAGCTGGGGAAAATCGATGCTGCCGGCCGGCCGGTTCACCATGATACCCATGGCGCCTTCGGCCGAGTGCGCGCAGAGATAGATCACCGAGCGCTCGAACCGGGAATCGCCCATCACGGGCATCGCCACCAGCAATTGGCCGTCGAGGTAACCGCCGTGAGAGGTGTGATCCCCGATCCCGGTCACTTTGCGGCGAATGTCGCCAGGCCGTTTTGCTTCAGGATTCATCCGCGAGGACTCTCATGCTGGTTGATATCCTGATATTGGGATGCGCATCTGTCAATCAAGGTTCAGGCCTTCGCGATGAAATCCGGTCACAAGCAATTCAATGGTTTGCGCCTGAACCGCACTCTAAAGACGTCTCATGTCCGCCCTGGTTCCTCGCTACTCCGCCACCCTGCCTGCCGCGCTCATGCTGTTGTCCTGCTTCGCGATCGACGCGCGGGCGCAGGACAACTCGCCGTGGCAGCGCGACAGCCACTCCGCGATACGTCTGCTCGCGGGCTCGCGCAGCGGGCCGGTCATGCTGGGCGGCATCGCCTTTCAGCTGCAGCCGGGATGGAAGACCTATTGGAGAACACCCGGCGATTCAGGTGTGCCGCCGCGGTTCGACTTTTCCAAGTCGGAGAACGTCGAAGCGGTGACCGTTCTGTGGCCGGCGCCGACCAAATTCGACGACGGCGCCGGCGGCCATTCTCTCGGCTATCACGATCAGGTCGTGCTGCCGCTGCGCATCGTCGCCAAGAGCGCCGATAAGCCGATGACTTTGCGCGCCGACATCAGCTACGCGGTGTGCGAGCGGATCTGCATTCCGGTCGAAGCCAAGGCCGAGCTCGCCTTCACCAGCGTCGCAAGCACCGAGGATACGGCGCTGTCGGCCGCACTCGACACCGTGCCGAAGCCCACCAATGTCGGCGATCCCAATCCGATCACGATCCGTGACGTCAGGCGGGACGGCAAGACGGGCGTCATCGTCGACGTCGCGGTCCCCGATGCGCGCGGTGTCAACCTCTATGTCGAGGGGCCGACGGCGGACTGGTCGCTGCCGATCCCTTCGCCGCGCGATAGCGACACGCCCGGCATCAAGCGCTTCGCCTTCGAGCTCGACGGCGTTCCGCCGGGTGTGAAGCCCGACGGCGCAGCACTGAAATTCACGCTGGTCACCCCCGACAAGGCCTACGAATTCAACCTGAACCTGCCGTAATCCCGGCGCCACACCTGCCTGCGGCGCGGGTGGCGAATCCTCGCTTTCGGGAGCGGCGCCGATCCAACCGATTCTTAACGCTGCGTTGATAGGCAAGGGACCATCGCCGCGGTGAGCGCGGCCGTCGAGCCGGACCCTCTGCCGTGGCCGTGATGGATGCCCGCAACGCCCCCGCATCAACAGGCCTCGCAGCCCGGCTGAAGGCGCGTCTGCGTGCGCTGGGCGGCGGCGAAGCGTCGCTGACCCAACGGCTGGCGGGGCTGATCTTCCTCATCCGCGTCCTCAGCGCCGGCCTCGCCTATCTCAGCCAGATCCTGCTCGCGCGCTGGATGGGCGGTTCCGATTACGGCATCTACGTCTATGTCTGGACCTGGGTGCTGCTGCTCGGCAGCATGCTCGACTTCGGCATCGCCTCATCGGCGCAGAAGATCATCCCGGACTATCGCGCCGCAGGCCAGCACGCGCTGCTGCGCGGCTTCCTCTCCGGCGGCCGCTGGCTGACCCTGGCGACGTCCAGCATCGCCGCGCTGCTGCTCGCCGGCCTGATCGCCCTGCTGTCGCCCTGGATCGACGAAAGCGAGATCGTTCCGCTCTATATCGGCTGCTTCACGCTGCCCGCCTTCGTGGTCGCCAACACCCAGGACGGCATCGCGCGCTCGCACGACTGGATGACGCTCGGGCTGATGCCGCAATTCATCATCCGCCAGACGCTGATCATCGGCTTCACCGCGGGCGCGGTCGTGCTCGGCCTGCAGCTCGGCGCCACCGCCGCGATGGCCGCGAGCGCGGCCGCCGTATGGATCGCGATGCTCGGCCAGATGCTGGTGCTGAACCGGCGGCTCGGCCGGCACATCGCGCCAGGGCCGAAACAGTATGATCTCCGCGGCTGGCTTGCGATCTCGCTGCCGATCCTGCTGGTCGAGAGCTTCTATCTGCTGCTGTCCTACACCGACGTGCTGGTGCTGCAGCAGTTCCGCTCTTCGGAAGAGGTCGGCATCTATTTCGCGGTCGTGAAGACGCTCGCGCTGGTCTCGTTCATCCACTACGCGATGTCGGCGACGACGGCGCATCGTTTCGCCGAATATCACGCGCTCGGCGACAAGGCGCGGCTGTCGGCCTATGTCGCGCATGCCATCAAATGGACGTTCTGGCCCTCGCTCGCGGCGACCTTGGTGCTGCTCGCGCTCGGCAAGCCGCTGCTATTTCTGTTCGGCGCGCAGTTCACGGCCGGCTACGACATCATGTTCATCGCCGCGATCGGGCTCGTGGTGCGCGCCGCCATCGGCCCCGTCGAGCGGCTGCTGAACATGCTGGGACAGCAGCGCGCCTGCGCGTTCGCCTATGCCGCGGCCTTCGTCATGAATCTGATGCTGTGCCTCGTCCTGGTTCCGCGCTTCGGCGGCCATGGCGCCGCGGCCGCCACCTCGCTGTCGCTGGTGTTCGAGACCGTGCTGCTGTTCCACATCGTCAAGCAGCGGCTCGGTCTGCACGTTCTCGCCTTCGGCAAGGCATCCTGATGAAACGTTGTTGACGCATCTGTTGCGTCATCTTGGCCTCCGCTTGACGGAACTTGGGACCGCACGCACACCCTCGCCGATCGCACAGCGATCACGTAAGCGTTTGGTGCAACGCCTTGATATTGGCGCGATCCTCCGGGCACATGGTTTGATCGCGCGGGGGAGATTGAGATGCCGAGACTGGGGCTCGCACTATCGCTGGCCGGAACGTTGATGCTGGCCGGCTGCATGGAAGCGACGCTGTCGCCAACGTCGGATGCGGCCCTGACGCCGCGCGACCGTCAGCTGCTGTCGCGCGCGCCCTACGCGGAGGCGCAGATCCCGCAGCAGTTCCAGCGCCACATCGTCGAGTACACCCGGCAGGAAGAGCCGGGCACGATCATCGTCGATACCGATGCGCGCTTTCTCTACTACGTCCTCCCGGACCGCAAGGCGATCCGCTACGGCGTGGCCGTCGGCGAGGAGGCGATGGCCTTCTCCGGCGTCGCGACGGTCGGCAAGCTCGCCGAGTGGCCGGACTGGGTTCCCACCCCCGAGATCCAGGCGCGCCTCGGTCCCTATCCCAAGCGCGTTGCCGGCGGCCCGGCTAATCCGCTCGGCGCCCGCGCGATCTATCTCTACGAGGGCAACAAGGATTCGCTGTACCGGATTCACGGCACCAACCAGCCCGAATATATCGGCCAGGCGATCTCGTCGGGCTGCATCCGCATGACCAATACCGATGTCGCCGATCTCTACGGCCGCGTTCAGATGGGATCGACCGTGGTCGTGCTGCCGCCGGGACAGAGCGTCGCATCATCAACCGGGAACGTCTTCGCGCGGCGCAGCTGAACGGCCGGACGCGCCGTCTATCCTAGCCGTAGCGCAGCTTGAGGCCGAGGATCGCCGCCACCAGTCCCAGCGTGATGGCGTTGGCGACCACCAGCGGCAGGTCGCTGATCAGCGCGCCGTAGAGCAGCCACATCGAGTTGCCCGTGGTCTGCAGCACGAACATGCCGGCCGAGATGTCGTGGGTCGAGCGTGACCGCCAGGCCTTGATGACCTGCGGCAGGAACGAGCTCGTGGTGCAGATGGCGGCGCCAAGGCCGATGATCGTGGTCAGCAAAGGGAAGTCCGTGCGCATGCGTCCAAGGGAAGCACGCTTGTAGAATGGCTCGCGCCGAAGCGAAACCCGCCCCGGCGCGAAACTGGCACTTTGTCCGGCGCTGCGACCGCTATTCCGCGGTCCAGCCGCCGTCGATCGACAGATTGGTGCCGGTGATCTGGGCGGCGTCGTCGCCGCACAGGAACAGCGCCAGCGCGGCGACCTGCTCGACCGTGACGAACTGCTTGGTCGGCTGCGCATCGAGCAGCACGTCGTTGATGACCTGCTCTTTGGTCATGTTGCGCGCCTTCATCGTATCCGGGATCTGCTTCTCGACCAGCGGCGTCCAGACGTAGCCCGGCGAGATGCAGTTGCAGGTGACCTTGAAGGTCGCGAGCTCCAGCGCCACGGTCTTGGTAAGGCCGGCGATGCCGTGCTTGGCCGAGACATAGGCCGACTTGAACGGCGAGGCGACCAGCGAGTGCGCGGAAGCGGTGTTGATGATGCGGCCCCAGCCGCGCTTCTTCATGCCCGGCACCGCGGCGCGGATGCCGTAGAAGGCCGAAGAGAGATTGATCGCGATGATCCGCTCCCACTTCTCCGGCGGAAAATCCTCGACCGGCGAGACGAACTGGATGCCGGCATTGTTGACGAGGATATCGACCGAGCCGAAGCTCGTCTCGCCGAGCGCGATCATGCCAGCGATCTCGGCCGGCTTGCTCATGTCGGCCGGCGAATGCACCGCCTTGACCTTGTAGTCGCTCTCGATCGCCGTGCGCTCCTTCTCGATATCGGCGGGCGCCCCGAAGCCGTTGAGCACGATGTTGGCGCCGGCCGAGGCAAAGGCGCGCGCATAAGCGAGACCGATGCCGCTGGTCGAACCGGTCACGACCGCGGTCTTGCCCTTGAGATTCGTCGTCATTCGCGTCACTCCTTCTTGGCGGCAGCGAGGTTGCCGTCCTGCGTGAGATCGTAGGTGACCATGGTCTCGCCGGACTGCGGCTGGTCCAGCCGGTCCTTGTGGCGCATCGTCAGATGAACGTCGCGGACGCCCGCCTCCCAATGCTCCACCATTGCGACATGGGAGAAGTCGTAGTCCTTCGAGGACGTTTCGTAGCCCTTGCTGCGGTAGATCAGGTGCACCACCGTGACGGTGCTCTCCTTCGCCGCCTGGCACAGGATCTCGAGCGACGGGTCATTGCGCAGCTCGGCCGGCAGCTTGGCATAGAGCTCGCGCAGCGCCCTGCGCGTGTTGTGGATCATGCGGTTCTTGTCGGTGTTCATCCGCGTCCGGCTGGAATAGCGGATGTCCTTCTCGCGCTCGGCCGCCTCCAGCAGCGTCCTCGGCAGATCGCCACGAGCCGGGAACAGGTCGACCTGGAAGATCAGGAGATCGCGGTCGGTCTCCATGTCGAGCACGTAGTCGAGCGGCGTGTTGGAGGCGATGCCGCCGTCCCAATAATGCTCGCCGTCGATCTCGACCGGCGGAAAGCCGGGCGGCAGCGCGCCCGACGCCATGATGTGCTCGGGGCCGATGCGCTTGCCCTGCTTCCTGAACGCGACATTGTCGAAATAAGTGAAGTTGCCGGTGGTGACGCCGACGGCGCCGACCGAGAACCGCGTCTTGAGATCGTTGATGCGGTCGAAGTCGACCAGCCGCTCCAGCGTCCGCTTCAGCGGCGCGGTATCGTAATAGCTGACGGACTGCGCGGTCCCCGCCGGCCACAGGGCCGCCGGCGGAAAGCGCGGCGTGAAGAAGCCGGGCACGCCGAACGCCGCGATCAGCGCGGCGCTGGCCTCGTTGAAGGCCGAGCGGTGACGGTCGCCGTTGAGCAACGGCTTCCACGGCACCGGCGACGACACCATCTCCCAGAACTCCTTGAGACGGTCGATCCGCTTGCTGCGCTCATTACCGGCGATGATCGCGGCGTTGATGGCGCCGATCGAGATGCCGGCGACCCATTCCGGCTCGAAATCGAAATGGCAGAGCGCCTGATAGGCGCCGGCCTGGTACGAGCCGAGCGCGCCCCCGCCCTGCAGAACGAGGACACGTTGCGACTGGGTGGGGGTGGTCGGCGGTGCGGGAAGCGGGTGATGCGTCATTGGGGCTGCCATTAGCAAAGCGTGGCACCACCGTGGCGTCACTTCCCGGTGACGTCAATCCACCGGCAAGCGGGATGGAACCCCAGCATCAGCGCCGGCGACGACAGCGCGCAAAAGCCGCTGCGCAAACGCTCGGCAGGCCTGCCCGTCAGGACGGCTTCTTGCCGTCCGGCGCGGCCAGGATCATGGTCCAGAACACCTTGTACTTGGTATTCGGAGCATAGCTCGCCGCGATGCCTATTTTTGTGACACCGTTCTTGAGCATGTTGGCACGATGAGGCGGCGAGTCGCGCCAGCCTGAAAAAGCTTCCGCCAGCGTGTGATAACCGGCTGATACGTTCTCGACTGCAACCGTGGCGTCGTAGCCCGCGCCGGTCAACCGCTTCGCCAGCGGCGCTCGCACGTCGTGATCGAGCTTGTTCTTGTCGGCCATCACCTGCGACTGCGATTCCGCGAGCCGCATCAGTTCGGGATCAACCTCGACCATGCCGAGCCCGTTGTTCTGGCGGTATTGCGAGATCATGGTCGCGGCAGCGACCGCATCGAGCTTTGCCCCTGCGACGGCCATGTCGACATACATGGTCGGCGCCTGCACGACGGGCGTCTCAGCCGCGCAGCCGGCGAGCAGGAATGCAATGGAGAGAGCAAGTGCCAGACGCATCGATGAACCAGTCCTGTGCCGACGAGAGAGGCGGGTTGTTGCACATCAACCGTGGCTGAAAGGTGAATCGCAGGTAAGTTCCATCGGTACAATTGCGGCCATTCCTGCCGGCAATGGTTCGTCAACCATAAGGTCGGCGCAGTGAAGCTAAGGACGGCGCCCCAAATTCGGTGTCGTCCCGGCCCCCGCGCCGGGACCCATACGCCGCGGCGGTCGTGGCGAGAGGAGATGCCGCTCCAGCATCCTCAACCATGGGCTTCACGGCGTATCGGTCCCGGATCGGCGCCCGCCAACGCTTGCGCGTTGCCGGGCTTGTCCGGGACGACACTGGTTCGGTGGTTGGCAATCTACGATCCAACTCCGTGCGACTAGAACTCGAGTTCTGCATCGCAGGATCGCGCTCTGCCAGCTACGCCGGGCGCATCGCCTCCCTCACCCCGCGAAGATCCGATAATGCCTTGGCTTCAATCCGATGCGATCGCCGATCCGAAGCTCGCGGTCGCGCGGCGCGTCGATCTCGATCGTCGCGACGCCCTCAGCGAGCGCGATCTCGGCGCGCTGCACCGGGCCGAAGCTGCGGACATGGGTGATGGCGCCGTCGAGCGTACCGCTACCGGCCGGGCCGATCACCATGTCGTGGCGGCGCACGAACAGCGTCGACGCTCCTGTCGCATCGCCTGGCGCAGCCAGATCCAGCGGCCGGCCGTTGAGATGCACCGCGCCACCGGAGATCTCGACCGGCAGCATGATCGATTCACCGATGAAGCCGTGGACGAAGGCGGTCGCCGGACTGTCATAGACGTCGCTCGGCGAGCCGACCTGCTCGATGCGGCCCTTGTCCATCACGACGACGCGATGCGCGACCTCGAGCGCCTCCTCCTGATCATGGGTGACGAAGATCGAGGTGACGTTGATCGAATGATGCAGGGTGCGCAGCCATTGCCGCAGCTCCTTGCGCACCTTGGCGTCGAGCGCGCCGAACGGCTCGTCGAGCAGCAGGATGCGCGGCTCGATGGCGAGCGCGCGGGCCAGCGCGATGCGCTGGCGCTGACCGCCGGAGAGCTGGCTCGGATAGCGGTCGGCGAGCCAGTCGAGCTGCACCAGGTCGAGCAGCTCCTTCACCCGCGCCCGAATCTGGCTCTCACTCTTGCGGATGCTGCGCGGCTGCACGCGCAGGCCGAACGCGACGTTCTCGAACACGCTCATGTGGCGGAACAGCGCGTAGTGCTGGAACACGAAGCCGACATGGCGCTCGCGCGCGCCGCGGTCGAGCGCGTTCTCGCCGTCGAACAGGATCTCGCCGGAATCGGGCCATTCCAGCCCGGCGATGATCCGCAGCAAGGTCGTCTTGCCGGAGCCGGACGGCCCGAGCAGCGCCAGCAGCTCGCCATTGGCGACCTTGAGATCGACGCCGTCGAGCGCCTTGAACGTGCCGAAGGTCTTGACGACGCCCCTCACTTCAATGGTCATGAGGAATGTCCTCGTCGATGTGACGTTCGAGAATGGTCTTGGCGATCAGCGTGATCAGCGCCAGCATCGCCAGCAGCGAGGCGATCGCGAACGAGGCGACCATCTGGTATTCGTTGTAGAGGATCTCGACCAGCAGCGGCATCGTGTTGGTCTCGCCGCGGATGTGGCCTGACACGACCGAGACCGCGCCAAACTCGCCCATCGCGCGCGCATTGCACAGCAGAACGCCGTACAGCACGCCCCATTTGATGTTGGGCAGTGTGACGCGGAAGAAGGTCTGCAAGCCCGAGGCGCCGAGCGAGATCGCCGCCTCCTCCTCCTGCGTGCCCTGCTCCTGCATCAAGGGGATCAGCGCACGCGCTACGAACGGAAACGTCACGAAGACGGTGGCGAGCGTGATGCCGGGGAAGGCGAACAGGATCTGCAGATCGTGGCTCTGCAGCCAGGGACCGAAGAAACCCTGCGCGCCGAACAGCAGCACGAAGACGAGGCCAGAGATGACCGGGCTCACCGAAAAAGGCAGGTCAATCAGCGTGATCAGGAAGGTCTTGCCGGGAAAATCGAACTTCGCGATCGCCCAGGCGGCGGCCAGGCCGAACACCAGGTTGGTGCCGACCGAGACGGCCGCGACCGCGAGGGTGAGGCGGATGGCGGACAGCGCCTCCGGGTCGGCCAAAGCGGACAGGTAGGCCGCCACGCCCTTGCCGAACGCCTCCACGAACACGACGACCAGCGGCAGCACGACGAAGATCGAGAGAAAGGCGATCGCCAGCGTGATGATGGCGATCCGGACGGCACGCGGCTCGGCGCGCGGATCGCGCAAGGCGACCATTTCGACATGGCTGGACTTTGCCGATGGACCGGACGTCCGTTGCAGGGTCATCTCGACGCTCATGTCGCGGCCTCAAGTTGACGGCGCCTGGGCCTGGGCCCAGCGCTGCAAGCGATTCACCGCGAAGATGATCACGAATGCCACCACCAGCATCACCACCGCAATGGCCGTGGCGTCGGCGTAGCGGAATTCGGACAGCCGGATCACGACCAGGAGCGGCGCGATCTCCGACACGTTCGGCAGATTGCCGGCAATGAAGATCACCGAGCCGTATTCGCCGACGGCGCGGGCGAAGGCGAGCGCGAAGCCGGTCAGCAGCGCCGGCGTCAGGCTGGGCAGGATGACCCGGGTGACGATATGCCAGCGGCCGGCGCCGAGGCTCGCGGCCGCCTCCTCGATCTCGGGATCGAGGTCGATCAGCACCGGCTGAACGGTGCGGACCACGAACGGGATTCCGATGAAGATCATCGCGATGAAGATGCCGAGCGGCGTGAACGCCACCTTGATGCCCAGCGCCGCTAGCGGCGCGCCGAGCCAGCCCTTCTGGGCAAACAGGGCCGTCAGCGCCACGCCGGCAACCGCCGTGGGCAGCGCGAACGGAACGTCGACGATGGCGTCAAACAGGCGGCGGCCGGGAAAGCGGTAGCGCACCAGCGCCCAGACCACGATCGTGCCCATCACCAGGTTGACGCAGGCGGCTGCGAAGGCGAGCCCGAAGGAGAGCCTGAGCGCGCTCAGCGTGCGGCGGCTGGTCACGATGCCCCAGAACTGCTCCAGGCTCAGCTCGGTCGACCGGATGAACAGCCCGGCCAATGGAATGAGCACGATCAGGGACAGCCAGGTCAGCGTCAGTCCCATGGTGAGACCGAAGCCCGGCAAGGTGCTGCGTCGTGGTGCAAGAACGTTCAAGAAGCCACCTGGCTCATTCCCACCTGGCTCAAACCATCGTCTCCCGCCATTCTCCCTGATCAGTTCTCGGTCCCGATCAGTTCTTGTAGATCTGGTCGAAGATCCCGCCTTCGCCGAAATGCTCCTTCTGCGCCTTGGTCCAGCCGCCGAACACGTCGTCGATCGTGAACAGGTCGACCTTGGCGAATGACTCGGCGTACGTCTTCGCCACTTCCGGATCGCGCGGACGGTAGAAGTTGCGTGCGGCGATTTCCTGACCTTCCTTCGTATACCAGTACTTGAGATAGGCTTCGGCGACAGCCTGGGTGCCCTTCTTGGCCACAACGGTATCGACGATGGCAACTGGCGGTTCGGCCAGGATCGACAGCGACGGCGAGATGATCTCGAATTTTTCCTTACCGAATTCTTTCAATGCCAGATAGGCCTCGTTCTCCCAGGCCAACAGGACGTCGCCGACGCCGCGTTCCACGAAAGTGACGGTCGCGCCACGGGCGCCGGTATCGAGCACGGGAACGTGCTTATAGAGATCGGCCACGAACTGCTTGGCCTTATCGGCCGAGCCGGTCTTCTTCAGGGCATAGCCCCAGGCGGCGAGGTAGTTCCAGCGCGCGCCGCCGGAGGTCTTCGGGTTCGGCGTGATCACGTCGACGCCCGGCTTGAGCAGGTCGTCCCAATCCTTGATGCCCTTGGGATTGCCCTTGTGGACCAGGAACACGATCGTCGAGGTGTAGGGCGAAGCGTTCTGCGGCAAACGCTTCTGCCACTCCTTGTCGAGCAGCCCCTTGCCCGCGATCGCGTCGATGTCATAGGCCAGCGCCAGGGTCACGACGTCGGCCTGCAGGCCGTCGATGACGCTGCGGGCCTGCGCGCCGGAGCCGCCATGCGACTGCTTGATCTCGACGCTCTTGCCGCTCTCCTTCTGGTAGGCGGCCGAGAATGCCTTGTTGAACTCGACGTAGAGCTCGCGGGTCGGGTCATAGGACACGTTGAGCAGACTCACGTCCGCAGCATACGCCGACCCTGCCCATGCCAGGCCCGCGACAACAGCCAGAACACGCCGCATCATCCAAGCTCTCCATTCCAATGACGGGCCCGCAATGTTGCAGGCGCGTCCTGCAGATCGCCGGATGTGCGGTTCAGAGTCAACGAAACCGGATTCTCTTGTTTGCGGCCGGACATGGCCATTGTGCTACGAAGCGGGACGCAATGGGATGGGCATTCTGTGCCGCGACACATTGCCGTCATGAAGGTGCGAACCACAGCGAATTGGCGCGATCGGGACCGCGCGGCAACGGCATCGCGCTTGATATCGTTCTCGATATGTCCGAAAAACAAGATCGCAACCTGAGCGGGAAATTTAGATGGCACCGAAGAGCACGGGGCTCTCTACACCGACGACGTCGTGACCGTGTGAATGCCGCACTCCGTCTTGCCGCGGCCGCGCCAGCGTCCGGCGCGGTCGTCCTCGGCGGAGTCCGAGCGGCTGGTGCAGGGCATGCAGCCGATCGAGCGGAAGCCGGAGGCGACCAGCGGATGCTGTGGCAGGTTGGCCGAACGATAGATCGCCGCAATATCCTCGCGGGTGACGTTGGCGAACGGATTGAATTTTATGCGCGCGCCATCCTGCTCGACGACGGGGATCGCGGCGCGCAAGCCCCCCTGGAAGCGCTTGCGGCCGTTGATCCAGGCCGCGAACGGCGCCAGCGCACGTGCCAGCGGTTCGACCTTGCGGATGCGGCAGCAGGCGTCGGGATCGGAGAACCACAATTCGTTGTCGGCATCTTCGCGCGCGAGCGCTGCGGCATCAGGCTTCATCGAGCGCACGTCCTGCAGGCCGAGGATCTCGATCAGCCGGTCGCGATAGGCGAGGGTCTCGGCGAACATGTGACCGGTGTCGAGAAAGATCACCGGGATCGCCGGATCGACATCGGCTGTCACCTTCAACAGCGCCGCCGATTCCGTGCCGAAGGAAGACACCACGGCGAGCCGCTCGCGCCCGATCGCCTGCAGCGCGGCGGCAATGACCTGGTGCGGCGCAGCCGAGCGCAGCGCTGCATCGAGCGCCGCAACCGGCGTTTCCGCGACCGAAGACGATGCAGCAGGCGTGCTCACAACCCGGCACTCTCCGAATGGCGCAGTTGCAGGCGCTGATGCAGGGCCGAGAGCCGTCCGTCGCCGGTCGGCTGGTAGAACACCGAATAGCGCTTCACGGTCTCGGTGAAGGCTTCGGCGTCGGCCTGCTTCTTGACCTCGAAGGCATCGAAGCCGGCGCGCAGCATGAACACGAACTGGTCGCGCAGCACCTGCCCGGTCGCGCGCAGCTCGCCGCGATAGGCGTAGCGCTCACGCAGGAGGCGTGCCTGGGTGTAGGCACGGCCGTCGCGAAAGCTCGGGAAAACCAGGGCGACCAGCGCGAGCCGAGCGAGATGGGGCACGAGATCGTCGACGTCGCGGTCGTTCGGCCAGATCACGCCGACCTTGCCGCCGGCGCGACCGAGCACGGCTTCCGGATCCGCGAGAAAGCGGCTCGCTGACACCAGGACCGCGCCCTGCGCCGGCAGCTCGGCGTCCTCGGCTGTGCGGACGAACTCGTCCGCAACGATGTGTCCGCCCTTAACGAGTGGCATAAACCCGCTCCCTGAATGGTTCGACCCCGAGCCGCTTCACCGTGTCGACGAAAAGCTCCTCGGGATGCGCACGCAGCGCAAGATAGGCTTCGACGATGTCCTCGACGACGTCGGCGACCTCGGCATACGGCACCGCGGGCCCGATCAGGGTGCCGAGCGCGGCGCCCTCGTCGGCACGGCCGCCGATCGTGATCTGGTAGAATTCCTCGTTGTTCTTCTCGACGCCGAGGATGCCGATGTGGCCGACATGGTGGTGGCCGCAGGCATTGATGCAGCCGGAAATGTTGATGTGCAGCCGGCCGATCAGGTTCGCCGTGTCGTGATTGGCGAAGCGGCGCGTGATCTCCTGCGCGATCGGGATCGAGCGCGCATTGGCGAGCGAGCAGTAGTCCAGCCCCGGACAGGCGATGATGTCGGACACCAGGTTGACGTTGGGGATCGCGAGCCCGATCGCGTCGAGCGCCTTCCATACTGCCGGCAGGTCGCGCTTGCGGACATGCGGCAGCGCCAGGTTCTGCTCATGGCCGACGCGGATCTCGCCGAACGAATATTTGTCGGCGATGTCCGCGAGCGCATCCATCTGGTCGGCGGTCGCGTCACCGGGCGGTCCGCCGACCGGCTTCAGCGACACCACCACGATGGCATGGCCCTGCACCTTGTGGGCAAACACCGAGTTCTTGCGCCAGGCCTCGAACTTCTGATCATGCGCGGCCTGCTTGAGCTCGTCAGGCATGTGCGGCAGCGTCTCGTAGGCCGGATAGAAGAAGCGCGAGCGGATGTCCTCGATGATGTCGTCGTCGAGCTTGAGCACGCCGTCGCGGATCTGCTGCCATTCCTCCTCGACCTCGGCTGAGAACTTCTCGATGCCGAGTTCGTGCACCAGGATCTTGATGCGCGCCTTGTAGATGTTGTCGCGGCGGCCGTACTGGTTGTAGACGCGCAGGATCGCCTCGACATAGCTCAGGATGTCGCGGCCATGCACGAACGGCTTGATGGTCTTGGCGATGAAGGGCGAGCGGCCGAGACCGCCGCCGACCAGCACCTCGAAGCCGGTCTCACCTTCCGCGTTCTTCAGCAGCCGCAGCCCGATGTCGTGGATCTTGATCGCGGCGCGGTCGTGCTCGGAGGCCGTGATCGCGATCTTGAACTTGCGCGGCAGGAACGAGAATTCCGGGTGCAGGGTCGTGAACTGGCGGAGCAGCTCGGCCCAGATGCGCGGATCCTCGATCTCGCCCGGCGCGACGCCGGCCCACTGGTCGGAGGTGACGTTGCGCATGTTGTTGCCGGAGGTCTGCATCGACTGGATGCCGACCTCGGCAAGGTCGGCCATCGCATCCGGCAGCTCGGCGAGCTTGATCCAGTTGAACTGGATGTTCTGCCGGGTCGTGAAGTGGCCATAGCCGCGGTCGTAGCGGCGCGCGACATGCGCCAGCCGGCGCAGTTGCTCGGACGACAGCGTGCCGTAGGGAATGGCGATGCGGTACATGTAGGCGTGCAGCTGCAGATAGACGCCGTTCTGCAGCCGCAGCATCTTGAATTCGTCCTCGGTGAGCTCGCCCGACAGGCGCCGCTTTACCTGGTCGCGGAATTCGGCGACGCGCTCGTTGACCAAAGTGCGGTCGATTTCGTCATAAGCATACATGACAGAGCCTTCAGGCTTGAGCCGGCAGCGCGATGGTGGCGCCCGTGAGCCGGATGTGTTCGCGCATATTGCCGGGCTTGACCGCGCCGTCGGCAGCGACCTCGACCGGCGCGAGGTAGGCGCCGATGGCGCCGAGATCATCGGCCACCGCTTCGGTCAGCAGCGCCCGCGCCTCGTCCGCGGTGCGCACGATCGCGGCCTCGGTCAGCGCATCGGACCAGCTCTTGGCGCCGGTGCGGTAGATCACCGCGCCGTCCCAGGTCCGGTTCGCGGTGATGATCGAGGGACCGGTGATCTTGATCTTCTGTTGCAGCGGAGACGTCATTCAAGCAGGTTCCAGGAGTTGGGCGATCACGCGACTGAGATTCTGCTGACGCCATGGCGCAGAATGCGCCACGACGTCGCCGATGATGAGGATGGCGGGGCCGCCGTCGATTCTGGCGACGAGGTCGGGCAGCTGATCCAAGGTGCCGACAGCGGCCTGCGCATCGGCCCGCGTCACCTTGGCGAACACGCCGACCGGCGTCTGCGGCGAACGGCCGGCGGCGAGCAGGCCGGCACGCACCGCGGGCGCAGCCGTCATGCCCATGTAGACGACGACGGTCATCTTGGTGTCGGTCAGAACCGACCAGTCGACCGCCTCGGCGTCGCGCTCCTTGTGCGCGGTGAGGAAGGTGATGCGCAGCGCCTTGCTGCGGAACGTCAAAGGCACCTCGAACTGCGCGGCGGCGCCGAGGCCGGCGGTGATGCCGGGCACGATCGCGTAGGACACGCCGGCCTTGCGCAGCGCGTCAACCTCCTCGCCGCCGCGGCCGAACACGAAGCAATCGCCGCCCTTCAAGCGCACCGCGCGCTTGCCCTCGCGGGCCGCGTCGATCAAGAGCTTGTTGACGGCGTCCTGGCCGATGCCGGGCTTGCCGACCCTGCGGCCGACCGGCACGCGCGAGGCGTCGCGGCGGATGCGATCGAGAATTTCGGGCGTCACCAGCTCGTCGTAGTACACGACGTCGGCATCCTGCAGCGCGCGCAGCGCCTTGATCGTGAGCAGATCGGGATCGCCGGGACCGGCGCCGACCAGCGTGACATGACCTTCGCTGCGGCCGGCCTGATCAGCACCGGCATAGGCCGTGGGATCGCCGATGCCGTGAAGGGCCGCTTCGGCTTCCGCCTTGCGGCCGGCCAGCACCAGTGTGCCGATCGGGCCGTCGACGATGCGCTCCCAGAACCGGCGCCGCAGCGGCATCTCGGCGATGACGGGATTGATGGTCTTGCGGAACTCGCCGATGAAGCTCGCGAGCTCGCCGATCCGCGCCGGCAGCAGCGCCTCGATGCGCTCGCGGACGCGGCGCGCCACCACCGGCGAGGTGCCGCCGGTGCCGATCGCCACCACGACGTCACCGCGATCGACGATCGCGGGAAAGATGAAGCTCGAATGCGTGAGGTCGTCCATCACGTTGACGGGCAGGCCGACGGCGCGCGCCCGCGCCGACATCGCCACGCCGATATCGCCGGCGCCGGCGCACAGCACGGCGATGACGCCTGCGAGATCGGTGCTCAGCGGATCGCCGTCGACGCATTGGATCTGGCCGTGATCATCGCGCAGACCCGCAAGGTCGACATTGCCGTCGGTCGCGAACCAGCGGATGCGCGCGCCCGCCGCCAGCAGCACCCTGAGCTTGGCGCGCACCAGCTCGCCCGCGCCGACCAGGAGCACGGGACCGGTCTTCAGATCGAGAAACACCGGCAGATACTGCATCGCGTTCTTCGGCTTCGACTCTTCGGGGTTGACTGGAATTATTTTCTATATAAGTGTCACGACGCGAACGTAAAGAGAAAATTATTTCTTGGCTGCGCCATAGAATTTTCTCCTAAGCAGGCGAAGGCTGGCAGCATGCACATTCTCACCAACGACGTTTCCAGAGACCGGTTGCCTCCAGCCGAGTTTGATAAAGCATCTTCCATGCCGCGCGTTCTCCATGGGGCGGCCGCGATGGATCATCTCGATCAGCTCGAGGCGCAGAGCATTTACATTCTCCGCGAGGCCTTTGCACGGCTGAAGAAGCTGGCGCTGCTGTGGTCGCTCGGAAAAGATTCCAACGTGATGATCTGGCTGGCGCGCAAGGCCTTCTTCGGCCGCGTGCCGTTCCCGGCCATGCACGTCGATACCGGCAAGAAATTTCCGGAGATGTACGTCTTCCGCGACGCTTTCGCGAAGGAATGGGAGCTCGATCTCCGGGTCGAGCCCTGCCCGCCGATCGATGCGGTCGATCCGACCCTGCCGCCGGCGGCGCGCTCGGCCGCGCGCAAGACCGAGGGCCTGAAGATGGCGCTCGCCAAGCACGGCTTCGACGGCCTGATCGCCGGCATCCGCCGCGACGAGGAGGCGACGCGCGCCAAGGAGCGCGTGTTCTCGCCGCGCGGCGCCGAAGGCCATTGGGACGTGCGCGACCAGCCGCCGGAATTCTGGGATCACTTCAACGCCTCGCCGCCGCAGGGCGCGCATTTGCGCATCCATCCGATCCTGCATTGGACCGAGGCCGACATCTGGGCCTACACGGCGCGCGAGAACATTCCGATCATTCCCCTGTATCTGTCGCACAACGGCAAACGCTATCGCTCGCTTGGCGACCAGGACATCACCTTCCCCGTGGCGTCGAACGCCTCCAACATCCCCGAGATTCTCGCCGAGCTCGAAAGCACCAAGGTGCCGGAGCGCGCCGGCCGCGCGCTCGACCACGAGACCGAGGACGCCTTCGAGCGGCTTCGCGTCGCCGGCTATCTGTGAGCGGGAGCTTCGAGACGATGAACATGAGAGTCCCGTCAGCAGCCCCCGCCACGCCGAACGGCACCACGCGTCCGCAGGTCCGCATCGTGATCGTCGGCCATGTCGATCACGGCAAGTCGACCCTGGTCGGCCGCCTCCTGCATGAGACCGGCAGCCTGCCCGAGGGCAAGCTCGAGATGCTGCAGGCGGTGAGCGCCCGGCGCGGCATGCCGTTCGAATGGTCGTTCCTGCTCGACGCGCTGCAGACCGAGCGCGACCAGGGCATCACCATCGACACCACGCAGATCCGCTTTCGCACCAATGAGCGCGAGGTCGTGCTGATCGACGCGCCCGGCCATGCCGAATTCCTGCGCAACATGATCACCGGCGCCTCGCAGGCCGACGGCGCCGTGCTGATCATCGACGCGCTCGAAGGCGTGCGCGACCAGACCCGACGTCACGGCTATCTGCTGCATCTGCTCGGCGTGAAGCAGGTCGCGGTCGTGGTGAACAAGATGGACCGGGTCGATTTCGGCCAGGCCCGCTTCGACGAGATCAAGGCCGAGATTTCGGCCCATCTCGAGGGCCTCGGCGTCACGCCGGTCGCGGTGATCCCGATTTCCGCGCGCGACGGCGACGGCGTGGCCCAGCACACGTCGCGGATCGGCTGGTATAAGGGCCCGACCGTGGTCGAGGCGCTCGACGGCCTCGAGCCGGCGCGGCCGCTGTCGAGCCTGCCGCTGCGCCTGCCGGTGCAGGCGATCTACAAGTTCGACGACCGCCGCATCGTGGCCGGCCGCATCGAGGCCGGCGAGCTGAAGACCGGCGACGAGATCGTGATCATGCCGGCCGGCAAGATCGCCAAGATCAAGTCCGTCGAGGGCTGGCCGGCGACGCCGGTCACGACGCCGCAGGGCGCGGGGCGCTCGGTCGGCATCACGCTCGACCGCGAGCTGTTCATCGAGCGCGGCGATGTCATCGCCCATGTCGGCCGCGAGCCGCAGGCGTCGCGCCGGCTGCATGCCCGCATCTTCTGGCTGCACGACCAGCCGTTGTCGAAAGGCGACAGCATCGTGGTGCGGCTCGGCACCCGCGAGGCGCGCGGCAGCGTGGTGGCGATCGACAAGGCGGTCGATCCGGGCTCGCTGTCCAACGAGGAGAACGCCGCGATCGCGCGCAACCATGTCGGCGAGATCGAGATCGCGCTGACGCAGCCGGTCGCCATCGACCCCTACACCGAGAACGCCCGCACCGGCCGCCTCGTCATCGAGGTCCAGGGCCGCATCGCCGGCGGCGGTCTGGTGCTGACGGTCGACGCCGGCAAGCGCGCCCAGCCGGTCGACATCATGCCGGTGGAATCGGCGCTGCAGCCGCAGGAGCGTGCCGACCGCTATCGCCACAAGGGCGCGGTGGTGTGGATGACCGGCCTGCCCGGCGCCGGCAAGTCGACGCTCGCCCGCGCGCTGGAGCGGCGCCTGTTCGGCCGCGGCGGCGCCCCGGTGCTGCTCGACGGCGACACCGTGCGCGCCGGCCTCAACAAGGATCTCGGCTTCACGCCGGAGGATCGCGCCGAGAACATCCGCCGCCTCGCCGAGGTCGCGACGCATCTGGCCCGCAACGGCCACATCGCCATCGTCGCCGCGGTGTCGCCGGGGCGCGAGGACCGTGCAGCCGCGCGTCGCGTGGCCGGCGATCTGTTCCGTGAGATCTACGTCGCGACCGCCGCCGAGATCTGCGAGAGCCGCGATCCCAAGGGCCACTACGCCAAGGCCCGCGCCGGCAATCTGCAGAACTTCACCGGCATCGGCACCGACTACGAGCCGCCGCTCGATGCCGAGCTCGTGATCGACACCGCGACGCGCGGGATTGCGGACGCCACCGACGAGCTCGAGGCCCTGCTGTCCCGGACCGGCGTGCTGTTCGACGACATCGCCGATCTCGGCGCCAACATCTGAGGCAGCGCGCCATCACCTCAAGGCAGGACGGACCACGCGGTCCGTCGCAGGGACCTTCCCGCGCCGGAGGCCTGGCCGTCGCATCCGGCCCACGGCGTGGTGGTGTCGCCTGAAGGTCCCTCGTCCGTGGCGAGCCGCGCCGCGGACATGCTGCCCGGCGTGAGGCTGCAATCCACGCTGAATTCCTCGGCCGGCACGGTGAAGAACTCCGGCTGCGGCGCGTCTCGGATCATGAGGCTGACCAGGATCGAACCGAGCCGGACGGCCATGCCAAGCCGCCCGGCCTGCGAGCGGTGATCATCGGCTGATGTCCATCCGGCCAAGCGCTGCCAGCGCATCACGGGTCACAGCGCTCCGACATAGGCGGTGAGATCGTCGAGCTCGGCGTCGGTCGGCAACCGCGACTCCATCTTCTTGGCATAGAACTCCCACATCAGCTTGACGGCATCGCGCAGCGAGGCGGTGCGGCCGTCGTGGAAGTACGGCGCGGTCGAGGCCACCGCGTGCAAGGCCGGCACCTTGAACTTGCCGCCGGTGCCGATGTCGTCGCGGCTCTTCTTGTCGAAACTCGGCAACTGGTGGCAGGTGCCGCAGCCGCCATCGCCGAGATAGAGGTCGTAGCCGCGCTTCACGGCCGCGCTCGCATTCACCGTCGGCGTGCCGTCCTCCTTGATCTGCCAGCTCGTGGGATAGTTCAGCGTCCGGACATAGGCGACCAGCGCCGCCAAGGTTTCCTTCGCCGGCTCCGGCCCCTTCATGCGATTGACGATGATGCCGCGGATGCTGTCCTCGAGCGTCGGCGCCTGGCCGGCCCAGCCGAACACCGCGCGTTCGCCGACGCCCCACAAGGTCGGCGTGTTGCGGCCATTGGGATCGCCGTCGGCGACCACGTCGAGACCGACATAGGTCTTGTTGTTGGTATGCCCGGTCGAGAAGTGGCAGGTCGCGCACGACGCCTTGCCGCCGCCCGAGAGGCTGACGTCGTTGAACAGCTCCAGCCCCTTGGCGGCGAGGTCCGCCTCGGAGAGCTGTGCCGGCGGGGTCACGGCCGCCCCAACCGTGGTGGGCGGCGCCACCGGCGCATGCGTCACCGCAACGGCGGGCCGGACCTTCCGCTTCCTCGCCGCCGAGGCAACGTGCCGGACCCTGCGCCTGTGCGCAGGCTCGGCGGCGTGCACGGGTTTCGGTTTTATTGCAGCCGCAAAGATCTGCAGCAATGTCGGCCTTTCCGCAGCCGCGGCGCGATACGTCGCCGTTGACTTGTCCGCTGCGAGGGCGGGCAAGGTGAGCAGGCCGAGACACAGGATGACCGGCCGCAGCCCAGTAAACGACATCACCAACTCCTCAACCCAAACGATATGCAAGTAATTGTCGGAAGCATTTGCGACCGAAGTGGGACTAACAAGAGGCAATGCGTCGACGGAGCCGAGAGGATCGCCGACGGCCTCACCGCCTGCATGTACGAGCGCCGTCAGCGCGCGGCGCGCCCACGTCATCGCGTTGATGGTGCGCACCGAACTCCACGATCGGGTCGGTGACGATCTGCCGCCCCGCCTCCGCGGCCGGCAGGCGCGCTCCGTCCGCGCATCCTGGCCGGCGCCGCCGCCGGATGCGGACGCGCAAGCAACTGCTCAGCGCAACGATAACCCGAAGAACTACGGAAGCGCGTCGCCCGTTCGGCCGATGTCGAGGACGTGCGCGCGGGAGGGGCGATCTCCGCAAGCAGAAATTAGCACTTGATCCGCACAGTTCACGGCACGCGCATAACGCGGTCGAGGCGCATGATGGAGCATTTGGCGGCCTATTGGTCGAAGGCGGAGCTGGCGACGAATGGGATTCTGCTGCTGCATCTGATCGGTGCTGCGGCCGTCGGCCTGCTGCTGGGCTACGAGCGCACCTATCACGGGCGCGCGGCCGGCATGCGGACCTATGCGCTGGTTTGCGTCGCATCGACCTTGCTGACGGCGATCAACGGCTTTCCCGGCAGCTGGTATGGCGGCATGGCGGTGTCACCGACCGTGGCCGATCCGACGCGCGTGATCCAGGGCCTGATGACCGGCATCGGCTTCCTCGGTGCGGGCGTCATCATCAAGGACGGTTTCACCATCCGCGGCGTATCGACGGCCGCCTCGATCTGGATGACGTCGGCCATCGGCGTCATCATCGGCATCGGCTTCTACGGCACCGCGCTTTGCGCCACGGCGCTGTCCCTGGCCGCCATGACCCTGCTCGGCAAGGTCGAGCAATGGCTGCCGCATCAGACCACGCTGTCTCTGTCCCTCGTCTACCGCCACGGCTTGCAGCCGAACGAGACCGAACTGCGCGAATGCATGCGGGCCTATGGCTTCGACGTGCTGGACTGGTGCTACGAATACAGCGAGGCGAAGCGGCAATTCCATTTCGAGCTGGTGCTGCAGGCTGCCGGCCGGTTCGAGACGGCGCAGATGGCGCGTGACCTGTCGGGCGCCGAAGACGTGGTCGAATTCCGTCTGGCGCCGTCGCGCGCGTGAGCGCGGAGCAGGACAGGATCAAGGCCGGTCTGGTCTGACGCGTATCCCGACCGATACCAGCTGCGTCACGCCGGAGCAGCGCGCCCGCATCAAACTCGCCGCCGCCCACGCCGACGGCCGTTGTCAGTAGGGAGACCGGCGAGCGGATTGCAGGGCGGATGACGAACGCGTCGTCGGCGCTTTGCCATTGGCGAATGGTCATACGGTCCACGTGCATGGCGCCGCTTGCACAACTACCTCTCAGCTGTGACAATCCAAGCCGGGTCGCTGGGGGGTGACGATGGCTGCCGGACTGTTGCGGGCGCTGGTGATGGTCGGCGTGACCAGCGTGATCGGGGCGGATGTGGATAGAGCCGCGGCGCAGCCTGAGACACCACCGCCGATCGCCGAGTTCGGCGCGCTGCCCGATGCGATGATCTTCTACGTCGCCCACGGCCCGTCCGATTCCTGCGGTCCCGGCTGCGCCGACTGGATCGCCGCCGAAGGCACCATCCAGTTCGACACCTTCAAGCGGCTGATCGCGATCCTCGACCGCCAATCGGGCCGCAAGCTGCCGGTCGTCATCAACAGCCGCGGCGAAGCCAATCTCAACGTCGCGGTGAGCATGGGCCGCATCCTGCGCGACCGCGGCTTCGACACCAGCGTGGGCCGAACATTGGTCGAAGCCTGTCGCGGCAAACAGGACGGCGAATGCCTGGCGCTGAAACGTTCGGGCGGCGCCTTGGAGGCGAAGCTCGATGCCTCCAGAACGGTGTGCGAGACGTCCTGCCTGCTGATGCTGGCCGGCGGCGCGCATCGCAGCCTGCCGCCGGATACGAAGGTTGAACTCGTCGGCATGGAAATCCGCAACCGGCTCGCGCCCAACGTCTCCGCCGAGCACCGCTCCGGCCTGACCACGTATTATGGCGAGCAGGTCCGGCTCTATCTGCGCGAGATGGGCGTCGACGCCGGGCTGATCGACATCGTCGACCGCAACTGGGCCGACCGCAGACGACCCACCGAGGTGCCGCCCGCCGCCTGGCTCAAGCTCGGCCTCGTCACGTCGGGGGCGCTGTAGCACTCTACGATCGCAAAGCGCCGCCGTAAGGCGGCGCGTGCCCACCGTAGCTCACAGATGAAGTATGGTGAGCAGGCACCCCAGGCCTTTGCTTGACTTACGACCGGCCGTTGACCGCCGTAGGCGACCAGCTATGCCGCCACCGTTTTCAGTGTTATATTTTCAATCATGACAACAGCGGAAGAGATCGAAAAGGCCGTCCAGCAGCTCACGCCAGACGAGCTCGCGCGCTTTCGCGCATGGTTCGAACGGTTCGATGCTGGGTCATTTGATGCTGCGATCGAGCGCGATGCCCAGGCAGGGAAACTCGACGCCTTCGCTGACGAGGCTCTCGCGGCTCATCAGGCCGGCCACTCGCGGCAGCAGTAAATCTGCCATAGCCCGGATGAGCGCGGCGACATCCGGGGCAGGACCGGTGTACGCGAGAGCTCACGCGGGCACCCTTCACGGGTCATCCCTCATATGGGATCACCAACTCAATGTCGTTGGGCACGACGTCATAAAGGCCGACATGCTCTCCGTCAGCAAAGAACTCCACCAGATATGCCGGCGGCTTGGAGCGATGATCAATGACGATCGTTCCCCGCGCACCGATTGGGAGTGATATGGTCGGCACCGACCTGCGAAGACAGACGACATCGTACTCCCTGAACGACCGTTTCCTCCGCCCGAAGAAGGCAAGGCAAGCACGGAAAGCATGCAGCACGTGTAGCTCCGGATTAGCAAAAACGACGTCAGAGATAGGGCCCGCCTATCGCAGGAGCTCACACGAGCTAGGTCCGCGGCACCGGCGTTCGTTCGTAGAGATCGGCCACGCGGCACGATAGCCCGAACTCATGCAGCAACAGCTCTGCCTCGCGGCCCTGAAGCAGGATCGACGTCCACGCGCCGTCGACCTTGAGATCAAGCGCGACCTCCATCCGGTCCTGCGCAATGACGAGCACAGCCCGACAATGGGGATGCGTGCGATACAGCTCGCGCTTGACCTCGATCCAACGCCGGTCGGTGCCGGGCACGATCACCTCGTCGGTGTCGAAGACGATTTCGGCCAGCAGATAGGCCTTGTCGACGAAACGCTGCCCGGCGTCGTAATCGGCATCGATCACGCCGACGTCCGGCCCCGGCCTGAAGTCGCCGGTGCCGAGATCGAGACCCGGCCACTGCGTAGCCAACCATGCCGGCGCGTGCCGCGCCAGCGCGTCATTCAGCAAGCGTTCGAGGTTGCTGGCGATCTGGTTGTGGGCAATGGTCGGCGGGGTCATCATCATGGCGACACCTCCGACAAGCTCCCAGCGCTCGCGATCCGGCCGCCGCGCCTGGAAGCTGCGGAATTCCGAGGCTGACATCCGACCAGAACCACGGCCATGAACTTCAATCTGCATCGACGGTATCCAATCGTTATGAGAATAATAGCACGGAGCCTCCGCTGAGGGGAGTGCGGATCCGCAAGTCGAGTCGGCAGGGCGAACGGGATATGAGTTGTGGACAAGGCGTCTGGACGATCGGCATCGGCGGGAGGTGGCCCCAGAGTCGTGAAGCGTGCGCCTAGCGTGACCAACAAGGAAGTGAGGGTCCGGTCGTCGCGGTTAACATGGCGTGGACATAGCTCCGTTGCGCTGCGGAGGCGTGAGGATGTATTTGGTGGTGAAATCCGGCCCTGCACGCGCACGGGACGCCGCGTCCTCAAGTATAACGGGAACATAGCACTGCGCGAGATTCTTGCATGGTTCGAAACCGAACAAGGAAAGGGGCTTGCCCAGCCATAAAGCTGGATAGAATCCGCGTCATTAATCGGCTGATCCCCTACCGCATTTCAGAATCTATCGTCGCCCGCTCCGACAAACTAGCAACTGCGGTCCTTCGGCTGTTCTTTGGCCAAGACTGGATCGACCAACACATCATTGATACCCCCAAGGCCTCTTTCCTATCAGAAATCGAAGCGCCCGAGGCCCTCCGCGAGCGCCAAAGAATGCGGCGGATAATTTTGGCGGAGATGCTATTTAACCTCCAAAAAGTGGAGGGCTTTCGTTCCGTTTGGACGAAAATGCTGAATGGAGATGTGGAATCAACATATGGCGCGCTCGAAATTGCGCGGATGCTAGTGACGACGACTACAGACACCAAGCTTTGGTTTCGGTTTGTACCCGAATCTAAGATCATCAGACGGGATTATGATCTTTCGATTAGATTCTCAGATGGGGTTGCGGTGAGGGCCGAAACAAAGTGCAAAATGGAAGAGACTGAAATCACTCTGCGGACGGTACAAGAATCTCTATCGAGAGCGAAGAAGCAACTGCCCCAGCATGTCCCTGGTATGGTGTTTATCAAAATCCCCCGCGAATGGATTGATGACATAAAATTCGCAGATGACATGAGGGCCTTGGCAAGGCGCTCTATCAAGAGATCGCCATGGATCGTCTCCGTAAAATTCTATGCAGCCAGGATCGTTTATGAGCGCGACGCCGAAGGGGAAAGCACCGGCGAGATCGTTGCATTCAGCGAACATACGAACGATCATCACAAATTTCGACGATATCGCACTCGCAATTGGCACATGTTCCCGCCAACCGGCGAGGCACAACGGCCACGACAAATGAACTACAATGGCCTGCCCTCGACGTGGCAGAGGCTATTCGTTCGAAGCACAGAGCTTCCGGAATGAAGGACGACGAAATCGCGATGGCTTGGCGGCCGAACGGTGCCCGCAAAGACATCGAGCCCGTGAGCCGGATTTTGTCTAGCACTCTCGTCAAAATATTTTTCTTTCTTTTTTTCAGAAACTATGCTTATCTCTCCCCGTCCCGTCCCAATCGAGGGGCGTTTCGCGACCGTCACGGACGTCGGGTGCGGGATGCGGTGGGCGCTTTGGGCTGCGGCGTGAGCGATCATGTCGACGGACAGTCCCGAGGCGCACGGCCAAGCTGTGGGGTCCTGGCATCCCGATGCTGATGCCACGCTTGCGACAGTGCCAACGCGCTGCGCGGGCAACGGTGACCAAAAAGCCCGGCGCACCGGGGAGACCACGGAGCAACCGTAAGACCATCGCGCAGGGGAGGCCGGATGTCCGGCTCGTACCTGTGGTGACTGCCGCCTGCTTTTTTCTGCAGGCGGGCCATGGGTGCAGCCTGCACCCGGCCTTCCCTGCGCCTCTCGTTTTCGAGGGGCGGCAAGCTCGCAAAGCTCGGACGCAAACATGCGCCGCGAGAACGAAGCTTCATGAGTTGCGATCTCGATGAGACGGACGCCGCATCCACACCCACAGCCGTCATCGCCCGGCCCCGACCGGGCGATCCAGTATTCCAGAGAGGGCCTTGAGTCCTCGAAAGGCCGCGGCGTACTGGATCACCCGCCTGCGCGGGTGATGACAAATGTGGGGATGGCTGCAGGGTCGAATGCCGTGGCTATTGGCCCGTCACGGCCGATCATCCCCTCCGCCACCGGGCCAGAGCGCCTTGCGCCAGCCCCACCCCACCTTTTGCGATACCCCTCCCCCCTTCCGCTGGCCCCCGCTTTGGCGCTAAATGCACTGCACATGCCGCCCCTGAGGCGGTTTTTTCAGCATGCCCAAAACACGCGCAACGTCGCCTTTGACCTGAGAGAAACGTCTCATCATGACCCGTATCGACGCTCATGGACTGAAGATCGCCCCCGTCCTGTTCGACTTCATCGCCAAGGAGGCCGCGCCGAAGACCGGGATTGATCCGGACGCGTTCTGGGCCGGCGTCGCCGCCATCCTGCGCGATCTCGCCCCCAGGAACCGCGAGCTGCTCGCGTTCCGCGACGCGCTGCAGGACAAGATCGACGCCTGGCACCTCGCCAACAAGGGCAAGGCGTTCGACCTTGGCGCCTACACGGCGTTTTTGAAGGAGATCGGCTATCTCCTGCCCGAGCCGGCCACGCACAAGGTCGAGACCACCCATGTGGACGAGGAGATCGGCCAGATCTGCGGCCCGCAGCTGGTGGTGCCGCTAACCAACGCCCGCTATGCGCTGAACGCGGCCAATGCGCGCTGGGGCTCGCTCTATGACGCCTTCTACGGCACCGACGCCATCCCGCATGATCCGAGCGAAGGTGGAAAAGGCTACAACAAGGCGCGCGGCGACAAGGTGATCGCCAAGGCCAAGGCCTTCCTCGACGCAGCCGTGCCGCTCGCCACCGGCAGCCACACCGACGTCACCGCCTACAGCGTCATCGCCGGCCAGCTCTCGGCCAAGCTCAAGAGCGGCAACGCCACCGCGCTCAAGACCGCGACGCAGTTCGCAGGCTTCCACGGCACGGCTGACGCGCCGAGCGTGATCCTGCTCGCCAACAATGGGCTCCATGTCGAGGTGGTGATCGATCGCAGCCACATCATCGGCAAGGACGATCCGGCGGGGGTCGCCGACATGATCCTGGAGGCCGCGGTCTCGACCATCCTCGACATGGAGGACTCGGTCGCCGCCGTCGACGCCGAGGACAAGGTGCTGATCTATCGCAACACGCTCGGCCTGATGAACGGCACGCTGTCCGCCGATTTCGAAAAGGGCGGCAAGACGCTGACCCGCGCGCTGAACGGCGACCGCAGCTACACGACGCCGTCCAGCGGCACCCTGACCCTGCACGGCCGCAGCCTGCTGCTGATCCGGAACTGCGGGCATCACATGTTCACCGATGCCGTGCTCGACGCCTCGGGCGAGGAAGTGCCGGAGGGCATCCTCGATGCCGCCGTCACAGGCCTGCTGGCGATCCACGACCTCAAGGGCCAGTCGAAGGTCAAGAACAGCCGCACCGGCTCGATCTACATCGTCAAGCCGAAGATGCACGGCCCCGACGAGGTGGCGCTGACCGTCGAACTGTTTTCCCGCGTCGAGAAGCTGCTCGGCCTGCCGGAGAACACGATGAAGGTCGGCATCATGGACGAGGAGCGCCGCACCACGGTCAACCTCAAGGCCTGCATCCAGGCGGCGTCCAAGCGCATCATGTTCATCAACACCGGCTTCCTCGATCGCACCGGCGACGAGATCCATACCTCGATGGAAGCGGGTCCGATGATCCGCAAGAACGAGATGCGGGCGCAGCCCTGGATCAAGGCCTATGAAGACTGGAACGTCGACATCGGCCTGACCTGTGGCCTGCCCGGCCACGCCCAGATCGGCAAGGGCATGTGGGCCGCGCCGGACAAGATGGCCGACATGCTGACGCAGAAGATCGGCCATCCGCAGGCCGGCGCCACCACCGCCTGGGTGCCGTCGCCGACGGCGGCGACGCTGCACGCTCTGCACTATCACCAGGTCAACGTTCACGCCCGCCAGGACGAGCTCACCAAGGGCGGCCCGCGCGCCAAGCTCGGCGACATCCTCACCATCCCGGTGTCGCAGTCGAACTGGGCGCCCGACGACGTACGCCAGGAGATCGACAACAACTGCCAGGGCATCCTCGGCTATGTCGTGCGCTGGATCGACCAGGGCGTCGGCTGCTCCAAGGTGCCTGATATCCACGATGTCGGCCTGATGGAGGACCGCGCGACGTTGCGCATCTCCAGCCAGCATCTCGCCAACTGGCTGCACCATGGCGTGGTCACCAAGGAGCAGGTGCTGGACTCGCTGAAGCGCATGGCTGTCGTGGTCGACAAGCAGAATGCCGGCGATCCGCTCTATCAGCCGATGGCGCCGTCGTTCGACGGCGTCGCCTTCCAGGCGGCAAGCGACCTCGTGTTCAAGGGCCGCACCCAGCCCAACGGCTACACCGAATACATCCTCACCGCGCGCCGCCGCGAGGCCAAAGCGCAGGCCTGATGCGAAAAGCCCCGGCGATTTTGCCGGGGCTTTTTTTGATCAGCGAGAGGTAACATGATCCTGATCATATCACAGCGATGTAGCGAAGCAGCGAGATCACGCCGAGCACGATCACCACGACGCGGCAGATCTGCTTGGCCCGGCCGTCGAGCGGCAGCAGGTTGATCAGATAGAGGATGAGAATGACGACGAGAAAGGTGACGAGAACACTGATGAGCATGGAAAGGCCCCTGGACGAGATGGAAGATGCGCTGGCTAGGACTCATTAACCCCTAGATGCCACGCCGGTTCCATGCCCGGAACTTGAGCAGCGGCGGGGTTCGTCTCCGTAGTTGCACGGAGGCCACACTCATCCAAGTTTTTACCGGTTTGCGGTCGAATGCAGTGAATCGGAGATCAACATGCTGAACCGCCTGACCATTTCTTCGCTGCTGAAGACGGTGATCGTCACGGCCGCCCTGGCCGTGGTCGCCATCTTTTCGCTGAACGCATGGAATTCCTGGAACCGGCTGCAATCCGCCCATCGGATTGCGCGGGTTGCCGAGGTGTCGGGCAGCATGTTCAAGGCCATGAACAGCATGCGCAGCGACCGTTCGACCACGATCCGGGTTCTGAACGCAGACCAGGCGATGGATGGCAATACCGAAAAATTTCTGCGCTCGGCCCGCGACATCTACGTACCCGCGCTGAATCGCAGCCTGGAGCTGCTGCTGGGCGTCGATTTCGCGGAAAGTCAGAGTCTGATCGCCCAGCTTGATCGGCTCAACAAGACCCTGACCGCCGAGCACACCGAATTCTGGTCCGAGATCGTCAAGCCGAAGGCAGCCCGCCGGGCGGCCCTGGCGAAGGAATATGGCGAGACGTTCGACACGCTGCTGGCCCTGCTCGACAAGATCGCGGGAAATGTCGCCGCCAGCGTCAATCATCAGAGCGCGACCATCGATCAGTTGCTGATGATCAAGCAGATGGCCTGGCTGATGCGCAACACGGCCGGTGAGGCGTCCCTCATCGTCAGCAATGGGCTGACGGCCGGCAAGGTGTCGCCCGAGTTGGTGCTCGCCTATAATAAGCTCGTGGGTGGCGTCGAGACCGGATGGAAGGCGGTCCAGCTCGCCACCTCCGGCATGGAGTTGCCGCCGCCGCTCGCTGCAGCGATGGTGAGCACGGACAAGGCGTATTTCGGTCCGGAATACACCGGCCTTCGCGAACGTCTGATGGCAGCGTTGCAGAAAGGCGAGAAACCCGAGCTGACGCCGTATCAGTGGAGTCCGTTCTCGGTGAACAAGATGACGAGCGCGGTCGCCCTGGCGGAGGCGGCGCTCGACGCCGCCAGGGAGCATTCCAGCGCGCAGCAGGACGCAGCGATGCAGTCGCTGGTCCTGCAGCTGGTGCTGCTGCTCACCGCCGTCGTCGTGAGCGGCGCGGCAATGGCCGCCGTCAGCGGCCGCGTCATCCGGCCGCTGCACCGGATGCGCGACGCCATGCTTGCGGTCGCGGGCGGCGACCTCGGCATCGACACGGGCTACACCGAGCGGCAGGACGAGATCGGCGCTCTCGCCAATGCGCTCGAGACGTTCAAGCAGCAGGCCAGGGAGAAGCTCACCATCGAGGCCCAGGAACGCGAGCGCAACGCCGCCACAGGGGCGCGGCAGCGCGCGATCGAGACCTATGTCGCGGACTTCGAAGGGTTGGTGCGCGGGTCGCTGGAGCAGCTTGGCCAAGCATCCACCGACATGCAGGCGACGTCAGCCGGCCTCACCAACGTGTCGCGGCAGACCAACGCCCGCGCCGAGGTCGCCGAGAAGGCTTCGAACGACGCCTCGATGAGCGTGCAGACGGTCGCCTCCGCCGCGGAGGAGCTGAATGCCTCGATCGCCGACATCTCAAAGCAGGCCTCGCATGCGGCCGGGATCGCCAGCCGCGCCGTCGAACAGGCGCGCATGACCGACGGCACCGTGCAGGGGCTGGCGCAGTCGGCGAACCGTATCGGCGAGGTCGTCGGCCTCATCAACAGCATCGCATCGCAGACCAACCTGCTTGCGCTCAACGCGACCATCGAGGCGGCGCGCGCCGGCGAGACGGGCAAGGGCTTTGCCGTCGTCGCCTCCGAGGTCAAGACGCTGGCGAGCCAGACCGCCAAGGCGACCGACGAGATTTCCGAGCAGATCGCCGACATCCAGCGCGTCGCCAATGATGCGATCGACGCGATCAAGCGCATCGGCGGCATCATCGGCGAGGTCAACGAGGTCGCCACCGCGATCGCCGCCGCCGTGCAGGAGCAGGGCGCGGCGACGCAGGAGATTTCGCGCAGCACCCAGTTCGCAGCCGACGGCACCAAGAACGTCTCCGACAACATCACCGGCGTGAAGTCGGACGCCGACGCGGCGGCGGCAGCTGCCGAGAACGTGCGGCACGCGTCCGAAACACTGGAGAACCAGAGCCGGAACCTCGGTCATCAGGTCACGGATTTCCTCGGCAAGATCCGCGCGGCCTGAGACGCCACGCGAGTCATCCGGACCTGGCGGTAACGGAAGCGTCTCGGAGAACGTCAGCGCATTCTGATGAACTTCTTTACAACTATCACGTCGAATGCCGAGGAGGTTCGAGAGATCCATGCTTAATCGCTTTACCGTCGCCGCGGTGCTCAAAACCGTGATCACGATTTCCGCGCTGATCGTCATCAGCAACTTTGCCTGGAATTCCTGGGATTCGTGGAGACGGCTGCAGGTCACCGGCCACATCGTCAAGGTCACCGACGCCTCCGCGCTTCTGTTCACGGCAATGACCAGTCTGCGCAGCGATCGATCGACCACTCCCCGCGTGCTCAATGCCGAACAGGCGATGGAGCCGGCAGCCGAGAAATATCTGCGCACGCTGCGCGAGACCGAAATGCCGGCGCTGGCGCGCGCCCGCGAACTGCTGCCGGCCATTGAATTCGCACAAAGCCAGTCACTCGTCCCGGAGCTCGAGGGTCTCGAGAAGGCCCTCCTGGCCTATCAAACCGAGTTCTGGAACGAAATCGCCAAGCCGAAATCCTCGCGTCGTCTGGCGCTCGCCGACAACTATGTGCAGACCGTCAGCGCCATGCTGACGACACTTGACAAGATCAGCACGGCACTGGTCACGAGCGTCAATCATCAGGATGCCGCGATCGACCAGCTGTTGTCGATCAAGCAATTCGCCTGGCTGTTGCGCAGCGTCGCGGGCGAGGCATCGTCGATCGTCGGCAATGCGATCAATGCGGGACGCATCGCGCCGGAGAATCAACTCGCCTATCAGAAACTCATGGGTGGAGCTGAGGCGAGCTGGACCGCGCTGCAACTCTCGACGGCAGCCATGGAGCTGCCTCCCACCCTCTCGACGGCTCTCAAAGCCGCGCAAACCGCCTATTTCGAGCCGCAGTATGTGGGGCTCGCGGACCGGCTCATTGCAACGGTCGCGAAAGGCGAGAAGCCGGAGATCACGACCACGCAATGGAGCCCGTTGGCGGTCGGACGGATGGCTAGCGCGATCACGGTTGCGGATGCAGCGCTCGATGCGGCCAAACAGCAAGCCAGCGCCCAGAATGCCGCAGCCCTGCGTTCGCTCCTGCTGCAGTCTTCGCTGCTCATCCTGGCGGTGATCGCCGCCGTCGGCGCCATCATGGCCATCAGCCGGCACGTGATTGTCCCGCTTCACAACATGCGTGACGCGATGCTGAAGGTGGCGTCGGGCGATCTTGCCGTCAATACTGGCTACACCCAGCGGCAGGATGAGATCGGCGCGCTGGCTGGTGCGCTCGAGACATTCAAGCAGCAGGCCAGGGAGAAGCTCGCCATCGAGGCCCAGGAGCGCGAACGCAATGCCGCCACAGGGGCGCGGCAGCGCGCGATCGAGACCTACGTCGCCGAGTTCGAAAGTCTGGTACGCGGGTCGCTGGAGCAGCTCGGCCAGGCGTCCACCGACATGCAGGCAACGTCGGCCGGCCTCACCAACGTGTCGCGGCAGACCAACACCCGCGCCGAAGTCGCCGAAAAGGCCTCGAACGACGCCTCGATGAGCGTGCAGACGGTCGCCTCCGCCGCGGAGGAGCTGAATGCCTCGATCGCCGACATCTCAAAGCAGGCCTCGCATGCGGCCGGGATCGCCAGCCGCGCCGTCGAACAGGCGCGCATGACCGACGGCACCGTGCAGGGGCTGGCGCAATCGGCCAACCGTATCGGCGAGGTCGTCGGCCTCATCAACAGCATCGCGTCGCAGACCAATCTGCTCGCGCTCAACGCGACCATCGAGGCGGCGCGCGCCGGCGAGACGGGCAAGGGCTTTGCCGTCGTCGCCTCCGAGGTCAAGACACTGGCGAGCCAGACCGCGAAGGCAACCGACGAGATTTCCGAGCAGATCGCCGACATCCAGCGCGTCGCCAATGATGCGATCGACGCGATCCAGCGCATCGGCGGCATCATCGCCGAGGTCAACGAGGTCGCCACCGCGATCGCCGCCGCCGTGCAGGAGCAGGGCGCGGCGACGCAGGAGATTTCGCGCAGCACCCAGTTCGCAGCCGACGGCACCAAGAACGTCTCCGACAACATCACCGGCGTGAAGTCGGACGCCGACGCGGCGGCGGCAGCTGCCGAGAACGTGCGGCACGCATCCGAAACACTGGAGAACCAGAGCCGGAACCTCGGTCATCAGGTCACGGATTTCCTCGGCAAGATCCGCGCGGCCTGAGCAGGCTTCGCGGAGTTCAGTCGGACGCCAGCACGGGCACGCGCTCATATTTCGCGCGCAGCGATGCCGGCGCCGGAGAGAAGTTCAGCTCGGCGCGCTTGCCGCTGCTGCGACCAGCGACCTTGAGGCCGTCGTCGCTGGCGACGACGTCGCCCTTGCGCAAGGTCGGGTCGTTGTCGATCGACACCTTGGCGAGACCGAAATGGTCCTTGCCGTTGCAGGTGCAGCCGTCGACGACGTCGGTGCGATAGCGGAATGCATTCGGCAGCGCCGAATACGGCTTGCCGCCGTCGGTCGCGGCGCCGTCGATGGAGCTGCCATAGACGATCTCGGTCTTGGCTGCGGGACAAAAGCTGTTGCACGCCCCCTCCTTGCTCTGGTCGCCGGTGGCGCCGAGCGGGAAGTAGCGACCGTCGCAGGTCCGGACGCACCACGCCTGGCTGCCGCCGCCCCGATAGGCAACGTCGCCGCGCGGTGCCGGACGCGGCGCGGGCGCCTCGTCCGCGAACGGCATTCGGACGTAAGGCTGCGGCGCCGACCGCGGTGGCGCGTTGGAGCCGCCGAACAGCGCAGAGATGAAATCCTGCGCCTGCGCCGTCGTCGGACCCAGCAGCGCGCCCGCGGTTGCCATGGTTGTCACCGCGATCGCGGCGAATGCCCGTCGGCCGTTCATGCTGTCTCTCCCTGGCGTCAGTTAACGGCCGCAACCGGCAGCGACATCGCCTGCCGCCCGGACGGCAAGGAGGTCACGCGCGGCGCAACTCTCTGCCCGCGGTCGGGCATGGCGCGAGCCTGCAGCGACGCACTCTTCGGCAGCACGACGACCTTCGTGCCGAGCTGCACGCGGCTGAACAGGTCGGCGACGTCCTCGTTGGTGAGCCGGATGCAGCCGGACGACACGAACTTGCCGATCGTGGTCGGATCGTTGGTGCCATGGATGCGGTATTCACTGGAGCCGAGATACATCGCGCGCGCCCCGAGCGGGTTGCCCGGTCCACCGGCCATGAAGCGCGGCAGATAGGGCTGGCGCGCGATCATCTGTGCGGGCGGATGCCAGTCGGGCCATTCCGCCTTGCGCGTGATCGTCTGCACGCCCGACCACGTGAAGCCTTCGCGACCGACGCCGACGCCGTAGCGCAGCGCGCGACCGCCGCCGAGCACGTAGTACAGATAGGTGTTGCCGGTATCGATGATGATCGTGCCAGGCGCCTCGCGCCTGTCGTAATTGACAATCGTGCGGCGCAGCCGATCCGGCAGCAGAGCGTCCTCATCCTGCGCGACCGCGGGGGCGGCCGTGTCGTCGGGCGGAAACGTCTGCTGCTCGGCCGGCGCGTATCCCAGGCTCTGAGCGTGAGCCGCAGTCAGGCCAAGTGCGACCAGGACCAGGGCAACGCCGGCGATCAATGATGCGGTTCGACGCGACAAGCTGCGATCGCCCGTAACTGGCTGTGTCATGGAATGCCCCTCTCAGACGAGCATCGCGGTGCGATGCGCCACTGGGTATCCAACGTCAGATGGCTCGCTTCAGTTCCGGGTCGAATGTGGTGGGATCGCGCGCGTCAAGCGCGCAGTTCTCACGTCCTCGCGACGGAACCCACAGCGGCCTCGTCGGTTGTTGCGCGAGCAGGACGTCACGCGAGCGAGCTGCGCGCGTAAGGGTCCGTCCGGGGAGAACCCATGGTGCGCGTAATTCCCACCGAGCGGCTCCTGGCCGGCGGCAATGACGGCTCTGCCCTGAACGAAAGCCGCAACGAATTACCTCCCGTGATCAGAAGGGCAGAGGTTGTCGCGATCACCCTTGTGATTCTCGCGTCAATCTGCGTCACCGGCGTCCTCTACGTCGCCAAGGCGTTCTTTCTCCCGATCGTGATGGCCTTCGTCGTCGGGACGATGCTGTCGCCGGCTGCGAATTTCCTGGAACGGCGTCGTATTCCACGCAGCGTAGGCGCCGTGCTGATCGTGATCGGTGTTGCGGCGGGCCTGGCTTTCATCATCGGCCTGATCTCGGCGCCGGTGCTGGACTGGACAAACCGCCTTCCGGAGCTCGCTGCGCAGCTCAAGGCCAAGCTCCACGTCTTCGATCGTCTGTTGTCATTGTGGCATGAGATGCAGACGGCGATCGGGGGCGGAAGCGCGCAAGCCTCAACCAGCCTGGAGCTACCGAAATTCGACTGGGTCCAACCCACGATCGAATTCCTTTCGCCGACCTTCACCGAGTTCCTGCTGTTCTTCGCGACGCTCGTTCTGTTCATCGCGAGTTGGCGCGATCTGCGGCGCACGCTGATCATGACGTTCGGCGATCACGCTGCGCGGCTGCGGACGCTCCGGATCCTCAACGAGCTCGAGCTGCATCTCGGCAACTACCTGCTGACCGTCACGCTCATCAACACCGGGGTCGGCGTCGCCACCGGGCTCACCTGCGCCCTGACCGGCATGCCCAATCCGGCAGGTCTCGGCGCGCTCGCCGCGACACTGAACTTCATTCCGATCGTCGGCCCGATCGCCATGTTCGCCGTGCTGATCCTGGTCGGCGCGATTGCGTTTCCGACATTGAGCGGCGGACTGGCCGCGCCACTCATCTTCGCCGGCATCACCTTCATCGAGGGCCACTTCGTGACCCCGACGATCATCGGCAGACGGCTCGCGCTGAACGCGCTGGCCGTCTTCATTGCACTTGCGTTCTGGACCTGGCTGTGGGGCCCGATGGGAGCCTTTCTCGCGTCACCGCTCCTGATCGTCGGACTCATCATGAAGGATCATCTGCTGCCGGACGATTCGCCGCAACTGCCTCCCGACTAATTCGGTTTCAATCGAGGAACTTCCGCTCACAGGCCGCGTTTTTGGAGCTGACGCACTTCATCTTGCCCGTCATCTTGCCCGGGAGCCCCGAATGCCGACGACCGATGGTGAGACTGCCATGAGAGACCTTGCCGACAAAGCGAACTACGAACGCCTACAGAAGGATGTCCACGCCGTGAAGAACGATATTGCTGCCCTCACTGAACAGATCACCGACGCGCTCAATGCCTTCGCCGGTCAGGCAGGCAAGCAGGCCCGCAGCGGCTATCGCCAGGCGCGCGAGAACGCAGACCAGGCGTTCGACGACATGTCGGAGCGCGGCAGCGCCATGCTCGGCGCGGCCCATGACGCCGCGAATTCATTGGAAGAACGGCTGGAGGACGTCGTCTCGCAGCGACCGCTGGCCACCGTGGGTCTTGCGCTCGGGCTCGGCTTCCTGATCGGCGCGGCGTGGCGCCGCTGAGCGCCGCACGCGGTGCCTCCCGCGATCTTGACGACGCATCAAGATATTCTCGGCGCCGGCTTCGGCGCCGATTTGAATTTGGCGACCAGGCCAACATCCACGAGACGCGGGGACGACTGACATGCTTCAACGGATGATCGCAGACTTCAAGGAATCGACTGGCCACACCGTCCGGCTGACCTCCCTCGCACTGGCCGCCGCGACCGGTCTGTTCGTCACGACCTGCTTTCTGTGCGCTGCCGCCTTTGTGGCGGTCTTGAACCGATATGGGCTGGTGGCTGCATGTCTCACCGGAGCGGCGATCTTCTTCGTCGTGACCTTGATCGCGGCCATCAGCTACCTGGTTCGGAAGCGCGCGCTTGCGCGCGCGTCACACACGGCAGAAGCCGCGCGCTCTGCGGCCAACTCCCTGCTCGCGGATCCGATCCTGTTGGCCGGCGGGCTGGAGGTGGTGCGGATGATCGGCATCAAGCGATTGATCCCCATCCTCGCAATCGGAGGGCTTGCGCTTGGTTTCCTCGTCAGCCGGCAGGCCGCGGGAGGCCAAAGTCCGGCAGAATGAATGCAGCGGACCGAATAAATTCCGGTCTTGAGCTGCCTCCAGCCGCCCAACCGCGACGCCCGAGACAATGGAACGCCCCAACCGCGGTTGCTCCCTCTCTCGGCGGATGCCCGATCGAAGCCGCTGCCGCTTCAGGTGATGCAGCGACCAGGCTGCAGCCGCTTTGCGATCTCCGTCAGGACGGACACTGAAGGCTCGCACGCGATCGACCGCTTCGCCTCGCGCCGCTCGCTGTCCGTACTGATGATTTTCGATCCCTGCGGCGACTCGGCCTGTCCCGCTCGCGGTCCTGGACTCGCGACGGGCAGCCGGAGCAGGAACGAGGTCTCCGCGAACGCGGCCAGCCTGATCGACACGGTTCGCGTCGCCATGGCTTCAGCCACGGAACCCGCCCGGTCGGACTTGCCAGCCCGGTTTACGTTGGTCGAGGCATCGGAGAGAAGGCCACGGTCGGCCTGAGGCGTCGGCAGCTCCGAGGCAAGATCATGCCCTGACGCCAACTGCACTGCTCCCGCCAGCATAGCCGACGCTGCGAGCGTACCTAAAGTCACGATCTTCCTGGTCCGCGACATATCTCTCATCCCCTCGCCCGCACGTGTTCGCCAGTTCAACGTTAGTCGCCGGAACTGAGTTCGCGGATGGGGGAATCACTTAACCGTGTGTGAAGACTCCTGAGTTTCTTCGAAAAAATTTCGCTCGCCAGGGAACGACTCGTTGAGCCGCGCGTCATCACGGCAGCCGGTTATTCCCCCTGCCCCATTGACCGGCGACGCGGGGCACCGCCGTGGTGATGCCGGCGGTGCCCCGCATCCTTTTCTGCTCCAGGGTGCCAACGCAGTTGAGATCCAGCCGCTCGGCATCGTGTGTTTGCCGGAGCAGCCGATGAACGGCCTGCGCTTCTGGACGGGCGGCGTCGAGAATTCCACGGCTCGAAGATCGATCCCACCGAACGGTGCTGCGCAGAAAGCGCGGCTCGATGGTGTGTTGCCGCGGTGGCTGAACGCCACTCGTGCTTCGCTACCGACGTTGCGGAGGATGAGGATACCGCGGCACGTCAGCTCGGCTGCGCTGCTGACAACCAGTCCAAACCAAATCGGCGCGCTCCGTGGGAACGCGCCGAAAATATCTAACTGTTAAAAAGCGTTTTCAGGCCGCCGGCTTGGGCATCCGGTTGCGCGAATTGCGCTGGAAGAACAGGGCTTGGCTGACGACGGCTGAAACCATCGCCGGCTGGAATGGCTTTGAGATCAGGAATGCCGGCTCCGGCCGCTCACCGGTCAGGAACCTCTCCGGATAGGCCGTGATAAACACGACTGGAACCTCAAATGTCCGCAGCAGCTCGTTGACGGCGTCGAGACCTGACGAGCCATCGGCAAGCTGAATGTCGGCCAGGATCAGGCCAGGCTTCTTGTTTTTCGCAAGCGCGACCGCATCTGCGTGCGTGCGCGCGACGCCGATGACGTTGTGGCCGAGATTCTTGACGAGGCTTTCGAGGTCCATGGCGATGAATGTCTCGTCCTCGATGATCAGCACATCGGTGGCGATCTCGGCCGCGAGCTCCCGGCCAGCGGCATCTGCCAGACGGCGGGTTTCCGCGACATCGACGTCGAGAACGAAGGCGACTTCCTCCTCGGGAAAGCCCTCGAGGGACAACAGCAGGAACGCCTGGCGAGGCAGCGGAGTGATGTTGGAGAGGCGCCGCTCCGGCGGCATTGGAAGGGTCGTCACCTCGGCGTCATCATTGAGCGCCACCGAGTTCCAGATCTGCGTAAATAGCCGGAACAGGCCTGCCCGCGCTCCATAGCGCTCGTCCAGCACGGATGGATCCTGGATCAGAGCCTCCAGCATGGCGCCCACATAAGCGTCACCCGAACCCTGGCTGCCGGTGAGGGCTCGCGCATACCGGCGCAACAGCGGCAAATGTTCAGCAACTAGCTGTGATCGGCTCATCCCCACTCCATTAGGTATTCTGGGCTTCCGCCCGGGTTCCATGATGGGCTGATTACGCCCGAAACGGAGAAAAGTTCCCCAAATGCGTGGAACTTTTCTGGCCCGGTCGCATTAGTTCCCCATCAGACCCCCTTGGTGGCGAGGATAATTCTTGAAGCTTCAGGGACTTAACTCTCGGGGAAACGTGGAAAAGGTCATGAAAGATGTAAAGTCTCAAGCCAGCAAGAATGCGGCACCGCGCAAGCCCGGCGGACTGAACGCGGAAATCCAATCGAGAATTGGTCATCAACTCCGCGCGATGTACGACGACGTCGTTCGTCAGGGGGTTCCCGACCGGTTTGCCGACCTCGTCCGCAAGCTTGACGGGCCGGCGGCACAGTCCCACGTGGAAAACGGCGGGGGATCCAACGACCAAACCGACGGGAGGGAGTGAATGCCTCTCACTGATTCTTTGCGGGACGACATCCTTGCGGCCGTCCCAAGTCTTCGCGCATTTGCGATTTCCTTGAGTGGCAATAGCGATCGTGCCGATGATCTCGTGCAGGAAACGCTGCTTCGGGCGTTGGCGAATATCGACTCGTTTCAGCCGGGCTCCAATTTGCCAGCTTGGCTGTTCACGATCCTGCGCAACCTGTTCCGCTCAGACTACCGCAAACGGCGGCGAGAGGTGGAGGACGCGGAGGGCAACTATGCCAAGACGCTCAAGACGCATCCCTCACAGGGAGCTCATCTCGAGTTCGAGGAGTTCCGCGCGGCCCTGGAGAAACTGCCTCAGGATCAGCGCGAAGCGCTCATCCTGGTCGGTGCGTCCGGGTTCTCTTACGAAGATGCGGCCGCTATCTGCGGCTGTGCCGTGGGCACCATCAAGAGCCGCGTCAACCGCGCGCGATCGAAACTGGCAGCCCTGCTCTACGTCGAAGGCGCTGAGGACTTCGGCCCGGATGAAACCGTGCGTGCCGTAATCGGTGGCAGCGGCGGCTAATCTGCGCCCGGTCGGCGTTTCACCAGTGCCAGAGAGGCGACCTCCAGCGGAGGCCGCCTCTCTGTGTTGTCACGAGCTCGGGCATACCTTCGGCGCTGCCCGCGATACCGGTCGCTCCGGATTGACCGACAGCGTCGGCTAGCGCGGCGGCTTCACCGGCGCCGAGAGCTGCTCGGTACGATCGCGCTCGGTCATGTCGATGACTGTCTCCATCGGCGCGGTCAGCTCGTACACATAGCTGGCCTCGGTGAAATAGCGCTTGGACGTGCCCCCCAGGGCCTCCGGAGCGACCCGATCGAGCAGGATCAGGCCGAAATCGCTGTCCGGCCTCCGCGTCGCCTCGCTGGTATTGAGCTCCTCCCAGCGAAATTGAAAGACGGCGGCTGAATCGTCACCGGCGACCTCCCATTTCGCCGTGATGTGCGGGTGCTTTCCCACCAGGGAAAGCCCCTCGTCGGAGTGCGAGGCGAGCTCGAAGAACAACAAGGAAAGGCTCTGCGCTGCGCGGGCGCTCACGGTGATATCAGGCCCGCTGACCGCGATCCGCTCGGCATGAGGAATGGCGCGGGCTTCGAACAGACCGCGCAGCTGAACGCCCTGCCATTGGCTCTCGCTCAGCAGCGTGACGACGTTCGACATCGCGTGGATACGCCCGATCAGGAGCTCGCGGGCGACATCGATATCGCTGCCGTGGCGCAGCGTGCGCGTCACGATCGACTGGATCACCGCGAGGATGTTCTTGACCCGGTGGTTCAACTCGTCGATGACCGCCGTCAAGCGACGCTCGAAGCCGATCCGCACCTGGATCTCTCGACTCAGCCGCAGATTGTTGTACGCGACAAAGCCAAACAGTCCGCAGATGATCCCGGTGAGCGCAAGCCCGATCACGCCAACGATCGCCGCAGTCTGCTGCGCCCGCCGGACCGCGTTGCTCTTGGCGTAATAGATCAGCGACCAGTCATGATTCCCGAACGACACGGTGCGGGTCGACGAGGGCGCCGGATCGTCCGGCCCGCGGGTCCTGCCGGTCACCGCACCCTGATCGTTGGCAACCAGCTCATCGGAGGCGTTGCGGGGGTCCTTCAACGCGACTGAGAACAGCGAGAGATCGTCATTGGTCAGCAGCAGAGGGCCGATCTCGTACGAGAACGTCACAAAGCCTGCTGGTCCCGTCGCCCCCTGCGGGACCACAGGGGCCGCCAGAACGATCCCGATCGGACCGTCGGCCCGCAACAGGGGCGTGGGATCGGATGCGACAGGCTTGCCCTCCGCCATGGCACGCGCCAGCATCGGCCCGATGATCGGCTGCCGGTCGAGCACCGCGCCCGGAAACTTGGAAGTCTCGGCATTGCGGGGCTCGAGATCCATCAACACGTCGAGCGGGCCACTGGCCATGCCCTTGTCCAGCGGCGTGTCGTCGTAATTGCGGATGGTCGGGTTCGAAAAGCCGGCTTGCCGCAGCTCGGCCTGGGCGACGGAAAGCTCATCCGACTTGAGACGTGCAATCCAGGACGCCACCACGAAATCAGTCTTGAAGGCATAGATCGAGGACCGCAGCGGCTCCAGCATGTTCGCCTTGATCACCGAGGGCGCCCTGAACAGCCCCGAGGCGACCCGGGCCAGCAACTCCCGCTCGGTCAGCCGATCCTGGACAAGGCTTGCATGCACGTCGATGGCGCGCGCGAGCGCAATACGATCGATTGCCAATTCCTGGTCGTGTACGCGGTAGGCAGCCAAGCCGGACAGCACCGTTCCAACCAGCGCGATCACGATGATGATGACACCCAGCCGGAGCACTCGTTCACTCTAGGATCAAGGGTTGGCGGAGGAAAAAGCGAGTCATCCAAAAACCGGGCCTGCTACTCAATGAACGCCGCGAGGCGGGCAGAAATGATCGGACGATCAACGGAAACGATGACAAGACATACTGGCCCTTTACCAACCGTCAACGCGCCTCAGGCCGGGACGCACCCCAGCCACGGAAAACCGCTGGAAGCTCAAGTTGTTCCGATCCGGTGCGGCTTTTTTGCGTCTGATAGGCTTGCCGATATCGTCTGCCTTGATGAGCGAGGAGTACCGGATCAATGCGCCGCGCCAGGCTCAGGCTGACGTTTTGAGCCCACCCTTGGTCTCGATGAAACCGATGATCCGGTCGAGCCCCTGGCTCTTTTTCAGATTCGTCATGACGAAGGGGCGTTCACCGCGCATGCGTTTGGCGTCGACCTCCATTTTCTCGAGAGAGGCGCCCACATGCGGCGCGAGGTCGATCTTGTTGATCACCAGCAGGTCGGAGCGGGTGATGCCGGGGCCGCCCTTGGAGGGGATCTTGTCGCCGGCAGCAACATCGATCACATAGATCGTGATGTCGGCCAGTTCCGGCGAAAAAGTCGCGGCGAGATTGTCGCCACCGGATTCGATCAGGACCAGATCGAGGCCAGGGAACTTCGCCCGCATGTCGGCCACGGCGGCGAGATTCATCGATGCATCCTCGCGGATCGCCGTGTGTGGGCAGCCTCCGGTCTCCACTCCCGCGATGCGATCCGGCGTCAGAGAGCCGGAGCGGACGAGGAACTCGGCGTCCCATTTGGTGTAGATGTCGTTGGTGATCGCGGCGATGTCGTAGCGTTCCCGCATCGACTTGCACAGGAGATCCATCAACGCAGTCTTGCCGGATCCGACCGGACCGCCGACTCCGACGCGAAGCGGACCGTGAGACGATGCCATGATCAAAACCCCCTCTGTCGTCCCTGAAGAAGCAGGGATCGAAAACCATCGATACCGATGATCGCGCTGCGCTGCAGCTCCATCCATGCACAATCATGAACGGCCATATCATGGACGGCCATGGGTACCGACGCCGGCCCGGACCGCCCGCGAGACTGCATCACGACCGGAACAGCCTCGTATATTGCGCCTCATGACACAGGCTCGACAGATCGGCCCGGAAGGTCGCACCGCCGATGTCGTCGAGCGAGGCGACCAGAGCGCGCTCTGCCGTGGCCGCGACGACCGGCTCGAGCGCCGCGAGCACACGCTGGCTGTCGGTCTGTCCCAGCGGGATCAGCCGGCTGCCTGCGGAAATCCAGTTCGACGTCAGGGCATGCAGGAAGCCGTGCAGCAGCGGAGCGGGCGGCACGGAGTGAAGCGCTCCGACCAGCCCGACCGCGACCGGGTAGACGATCGTCTCACAGTTCGCGACGGCCTCGCCGAGGCCCGCACAGTTCCAGGCTGAGCGTGCGATCTCGATGAAGGCGCGCCCCTGGGCTGTGGTCTCGAGCTGACGCTCGCGTGACGGGACGAAAGCGGCGGCAAGCTCGGCAATCTCGCGCAAGGCGGCCAGATCGCCCAGCCCTGCGGCACGATGAGACTGCGCCACGAACACGCCGTCGCAGAATCCGGAGCCGTGGGTGAGCATCGCGGCCAGCCAGGCGCGGAACGAGGCGGCGTCGCTGACGTCGCCCGCCTCCACGGCCCACTCGATGCCACTGGAATAAGAGAAGGCCCCGACCGGAAATGACGGGGATAGCCAAGTCATCAGCCGATACAGCGCGGCGGCCTCCGCGCCCATCGTGTCCTCTTGGCGCCCGAGCTCACTTGTGGTCATCAGCATGGGAATGATCGTGATGCACGTGCCCGCAATGCTCGTCGTGCTCATGATGGTGATCATCATGGTGCGGGTGGCCGTGGTCATGATGATCATGACCGTGATGATCGTGGGCGTTATGATCATGGCCGTGGTGATCATGGCCATGATGAGCGTGGTCATGATCGGCATGATCATGATGCGCATTGTCGTGGCTGGGCTCCGCATAGGCGCCGCCTTCGGGATCGAACGGCGCCTCGATCTCGATGACGCGAGCGCCGAGGCCCTTGACCATCGCCTCGATCACATGGTCGCGGCGGATGCGCAGGCTCTTCGCCATGATCTGGGTCGGCAGATGCCTGTTGCCGAGATGCCAGGCGAGCCGCACCAGATGGTGCGGGTCGACGGCGCGGATCTCGAGCAGCGGCTCGGCGGCGGCCACGACCTCGATCAGCCGGCCGTCCTCCAGCACCAGGGCATCGCCACCGCGCAAGGCAGTGGCATGCTCGAGGTCGAGCAGGAACGCGAGCCCCCGGGTGCCGGTCATGGCCAGCCGGCGCCGGTGCCGATCGTCGAAGTCGAGCAGGACGGAATCGGCGGCGGCCTCTTTCCAACGATGCTGCCCGAGCACACGCGTAGCGCGGATCATGCTGAAACCCTCATTCTCTCATTCCGCTCAGCGGACATCGACCTTCTCAGGCGTAATGATCTCGATTCTGGGCGGCGCCGACATGCATTTGACGGCGACACGCCCGAACGTCTTCATGTGCTCGGTCGCACGATGCGGCACCAGTGCCTCGGCGTTCTCCCACTGCTCGACGAACACCATCCTGCTCGGATCGGTGACGCTCTCGTGCAAATCATAGGCGATATTGCCGGGTTCCTGGCGGGTCCCCGCGATGCAGGCGGTGGCGGCGGCGATGAATTCGGCGCGCGTTTCGGGCTTCACGGTCAGCGTGGCAACGACATAGATCACGAACAAGTCCTCCCGGTACTTTTTTGGTCTGATACCGGGAAGGAGCTTAGAACATGAAATAGCGCTGCGCCATGGGCAGCACCTCGGCCGGCTCGCATGTCAGAAGCTCGCCGTCGGCCCGCACCTCGTAGGTTTCCGGATCGACCTCGATGTCAGGCGTCGCGTCGTTGTGGATCATGCTCTTCTTCGAGATGCGGCCGCGGGTGTTCTGCACCGCGTAGAGCTTCTTGGAGAGGCCGAGCTTGCGGGCGAGGCCACCGGTAACCGCCGCCTTGGAGGTGAAGATCACCGAGGAGGCGGTCAGCGACTTGCCGAAGGCGCCGAACATCGGCTGGTAGTGCACCGGCTGCGGCGTCGGAATCGAGGCGTTCGGGTCGCCCATCGGCGCCGCCACGATGGTGCCGCCCTTGATGACGCAATCCGGCTTGACGCCGAAGAAGGCGGGCGACCACAGCACGAGATCGGCGAGCTTGCCCTTCTCGACCGAGCCGATCAGCTTCGATACGCCATGGGCGATGGCCGGGTTGATGGTGTACTTGGCGATGTAGCGCTTGACGCGGAAATTGTCGTTGTCCTTGCCCTTGTCCTGCGGCAGCGCGCCGCGCTGCTTCTTCATCTTGTCGGCGGTCTGCCAGGTCCGGATGATGACCTCGCCGAGCCGGCCCATCGCCTGCGAGTCCGACGACATCATCGAGAGCGCGCCGAGATCGTGCAGGATGTCCTCCGCCGCGATCGTCTCCTTGCGGATGCGGCTTTCGGCAAAGGCGAGGTCTTCTGCGATCGACGGATCGAGATGGTGGCACACCATCAGCATGTCCAGATGCTCGTCGATGGTGTTGCGGGTGAAGGGGCGCGTCGGATTGGTCGAGGACGGCAGCACGTTCTTCAGGCCGGCGACCTTGATGATGTCGGGGGCGTGGCCACCGCCCGCCCCCTCGGTATGGAAGGCGTGGATGGTGCGGCCCTTGAAGGCCTTGATGGTGTCCTCGACGAAGCCGGATTCGTTCAACGTGTCGGAGTGCAGCATCACCTGCACGTCGTAGTCGTCGGCAACCGAGAGACAATTGTCGATCGCGGCCGGCGTCGTGCCCCAGTCCTCATGCAGCTTCAACGCGCAGGCGCCGGCCTTGACCATCTCGACCAGCGCGGCCGGGCGCGACGCATTGCCCTTGCCGGAAATGCCGAGGTTCACTGGAAAGGCATCGAACGACTGCATCATCCGCCCGATGTGCCACGGGCCCGGCGTGCAGGTGGTGGCGAAGGTGCCGTGCGAGGGGCCGGTGCCGCCGCCGAGCAGCGACGTGACGCCGGACATCAGGGCGTGCTCGATCTGCTGCGGACAGATGAAATGGATGTGGCTGTCGAAGCCGCCGGCGGTGAGGATCTTGCCTTCGCCTGCGATTACGTCGGTGCCCGGGCCGATCACGATGGTCACGCCGGGCTGGATATCGGGATTGCCGGCCTTGCCGATGGCGCTGATCATGCCTTCCTTGATCGCGACGTCGGCCTTCACGACACCCCAATGGTCGACGATCAGCGCATTGGTGATGACCGTATCGGCGGCGCCCTGCTTGTTGGTCGCCTGCGACTGGCCCATGCCGTCACGAATGACCTTGCCGCCGCCGAACTTCACCTCCTCGCCATAAATGGTGAAGTCCTTCTCGACCTCGATGATGAGATCGGTGTCGGCCAGCCGGACCTTGTCGCCGGTGGTCGGGCCGAACATGTCGGCATAGACGGAACGCTTGATCTTGACGGACATGTCCTGCTCCCACTCTCAAATCGCCTGCGGCTCAGTCGCGCTCACTTGCGCGGTGGCAGCCGACACAATTCCTGAAATCTGGCGACGTTCTTCAGGCCGACATCGAACTTGCTCTTCAGGGCGGCGTCTCCAACCTTGAATTCGAAAGTCCCCGTGCGCTTGAGCTCCTCGAATGCAGGTCCCGTGACGGATAACACAAAGCGATATCGCCATCCGCTGACATAGCTGAAATCAACATCGACTGTGGAGACCGTGTTATCTTCGGGTACCATGGTGATGCCCGGCTCCTTGTCGTTCAGAATGATCGAACCTATGGCGCGGCGAACGCTATCATTCGTGTCGCCGCTCGCAGTCGCATAACCCAATGCCTTCTTGCATTCGAAGGACGGCGAGCCGATGTTGTCCGTCGCGTCATCAGCCGCGATGACAAGTAGCGCGCTGTCTGCATCTTCGATGACGCGCCATCGCACCTCATCTTCTGCGGCCTCGGCATGTGTCGCCGTAAACAGCATCGTAGCGGCGAGGAAAAAGCGTGAGAGAAATCTCGCTGCTCCAGCGCACATGGTGCTCACAACGTAGCCTTCGCCTGCGCCACGGCCTCGTCGAACAGCGCATCCAGGCGCGCGTTCACGCCGCGGCAGCCGGCCACGACCTGCTCGGCCCAGCCGAGATAGTCGATCAGCTCGAGCTGCTGTTCGAAGCCCGGCTCGAAGAAGATGCGGGCGCGGATGTTGCTGATCTTGTCAGCGATCTTGATCTGCTTGGCACCGCCAGATTTTCCCGGCGCCTCGTCGACCTGAATCCTGCGCCGCTCGGCCTTGGGCAGGATCATGTCGTCGGTGACCTCCTCGACCAGGTCGGCCACACGCGAGCCAAAGCGCTGCGCCAGCTCGTCATGGGTGGTGTCGGTGTCCTCGATCGTATCGTGCAGCCAGGCTGCCGCGATCAGCTCGGCATCCTCGCCATTGCAGGCCACCGACAGGAGGTTCGCGACCTCGGCGAGATGATTGACGTAAGGCTCCTCGTCGTGGCCCTTACGCTGCTGGCCGGCATGACGGCGCGCCGCCAGCTCGGCGGCTTCGGAGACGAGGCGCAATCCGGTCAGCATCGGCTTACAACTTGCCCATCACGTCGCCGCGGAAGCCATAGACCGTGCGCTTGCCGGCGAGCGCCACCAGCTGCACGTCGCGGGTCTGGCCTGGCTCGAAGCGCACCGCCGTGCCGGCCGCGATGTCGAGGCGCATGCCGCGCGCTTTCTTGCGGTCGAACTTCAGCGCCGGATTGCTCTCGAAGAAGTGGTAGTGCGAGCCGACCTGGATCGGGCGGTCGCCGGTATTGGCGACGGTCAAGGTCACGGTCTTGCGGCCGGCATTGAGCTCGATCTCGCCGTCCTGGATGAAGAGTTCGCCGGGGATCATTTCATCTCTCTCCGTCATTCCGGGGTGGTCCGCAGGACCGAATCCAGAATCTCAAAAGCAATTGCAGACAATCTCTAGATTCCGGGTTCGCCCTTCGGGCGCCCTGGAATGACATGACAGGACTTCAGCGGATCGGCTCGTGCACCGTAACCAGCTTGGTGCCGTCCGGAAACGTCGCCTCGACCTGGATGTCGTGGATCATCTCGGGAATCCCAGGCATCACCTGGTCGCGGGTCAGGACCTGGGCGCCGGCCTGCATCAAATCGGCCACGGTGCGGCCGTCGCGCGCGCCTTCCAGGATGAAATCGGAAATGATGGCGATCGCCTCGGGATGGTTCAGCTTGACGCCGCGCTCGAGCCTGCGGCGCGCCACGATGGCCGCCATCGAGATCAAGAGCTTGTCCTTTTCGCGGGGAGACAGGTTCATGCGGAAAATCTCTGGTGATCGTCTTCTGGTGATCGACTTTGGTAAACGTCTAGTTGAGCCACAGCCGCGGCAGCGGCGCACTCGAAGCACAGCCGAGCACCGCCATCATGTCGGCGCGCAGGCTTGCGGCATCTTGGGCACAGAAGCGCGCCATTGCAAATCCATTCCAGGCGGACAGCCCGGCCTCTCCCCGGAAGGCTGGCAGGCTCTCCCTGATGCGCTCGACCAGCGCGGCATCGCCTGGCACGATCAGCGCGGTGCCGATCGCCGCGCCCCCCTTGGCGATAGCGGCTTGCGCCAGCCTGTCGCCGATATCGCCGTCGAGGCGGACCGTCTCGGCGAACACGAGCCTGCCGCCGCGCCGGACCCGCCAACGATCGACGAATTCGCCCTCAAGCATGCGCTCACCCATCGCGGTCCGTCCGAACACGACGATCTCGCACAGCAGCAGCGAGGCGGTGGCGGCGAGGTCGATGTCGATCCGGCGATGGATGCGGGCGCGGTCGAACAGGATGGTCTCCTGCGGCAGCCAGGAGATGTGCGCGCCCGCATGGGCGGTCAGCGCGATATCGAGCTCTGCGGGCTTTCCAGCGGCGCGATAGACCTTTTCGGCCGCAGCGCTCGACAAGGTGACGCGGCTGCCCTCGCCGGCCACGACCTCGATCGCAAAGCGGTCGCCACCGGCGATTCCGCCTGCCGTGTTGACGAACATCGCCGAGAGACCATCGTCTTCGGGTGAGGGAAAGCGGACCCGCAGCGAGCCGGACTCATGCAGATGATGGCGCCGCGTCACACCGTCCTGCAGCCGCACGTCGAAGCGCACCGCGCCGCGGGCGCGGTTGGCCTCGAAAATGTCGGCAGCAATGCTGGCGGGATCGGCCCGCATCGATCCCCTCCCCTGGGACCAGACGCGGGCGTGACCGCGTCGGGAAGCTACGTCGTTGTCACAGCGCCATCTGGCGGCTGATCTCGGCCGGATCGAGATTGGCGCGGGTGCAGGTGAACTTCACCGCGCCGCGATCCATGACCGCGAAGTTGTCGCCGAGTTCGCAGGCAAAGTCGAGATACTGCTCGACCAGCACGATCGCGATGTTGCCGAGATTGCGCAGATAGGAGATGGCCCGGCCGATGTCCTTGATGATCGAGGGCTGGATGCCCTCGGTCGGCTCGTCCAGCAGCAGGAGCTTCGGCCGCATCACCATCGCCCGGCCGATCGCGAGCTGCTGCTGCTGGCCGCCGGAGAGGTCGCCGCCGCGCCGGCCGAGCATCGACTGCAGCACCGGAAACAGCGAGAACACGTCGTCCGGGATGCTGCGGTCGCTGCGCTTCAGCGGGCCGAAGCCGGTCTTGAGGTTCTCCTCGACCGTCAGCAGCGGAAAGATCTCACGGCCCTGCGGCACGAAACCGATGCCCTTCCGCGCCCGCTCATACGGCTTCAGATGGGTGATGTCGGCGCCATCGAAGGTGATGGTGCCGGAGGCCAGCGGATATTGCCCGACCAACGCCCGCAGCAGCGAGGTCTTGCCGACGCCATTGCGGCCAAGCACGCAGGTGACCTTGCCGGGCTCAGCCGCGATTGAGACGCCGCGCAAGGCCTGGGCCGCGCCGTAATAGAGGTTGATGTTTTCGACATTGAGCATCAACGACCTCCGCCCGCTGAGGGGCGAATGGCGAATAGCGAATAGCGAATAGAATGAACTTCCTGCGTCATTGTCCCCTTGCCCTATTCGCTACTCGCCACTCGCAGTTCGCCTATCTGCCCAGATACACTTCGATCACCCGCTCGTTCGACGACACCTGATCGATGGTGCCCTCGGCGAGCACCGTGCCCTCATGCAGGCAGGTGACCTTGACGCCGAGTTCGCGAACGAAGGTCATGTCGTGCTCGACGACCATGACGGTGTGATCCTTGTTGATTGCCTTCAGCAGCTCGGCGGTCTGATGCGTCTCGACGTCGGTCATGCCGGCGACCGGCTCGTCGACAAGCAAGAGCTTCGGATCCTGCGCCAGCAGCATGCCGATCTCGAGCCACTGCTTCTGGCCGTGCGACAGGCTGCCGGCGAGCTTGCGCCGGACATCCTTGAGCCGGACGGTTTCCAGCACCTTGTCGATCTGCTCGGCCTCGACCTTCGATCCGCGCCAGAACAGCGTGCCCTTGACGCTGTGGTCCACGTTGAGGGCGAGCAGCAGGTTGTCCTCCACCGACTGGCTCTCGAACACGGTCGGCTTCTGAAACTTGCGTCCGATGCCGAGCTCTGCGATGCGCGTCTCATCCAGGCGGGTCAGGTCGGTCTTGCCGTCGAACATGACCGTACCCTCGTCGGGCTTGGTCTTGCCGGTGATGATATCCATCATCGTCGTCTTGCCGGCCCCGTTCGGACCGATGATGGCGCGCATCTCTCCGGGCTCGAGCGCCAGCGAGAGATTGTTGATGGCGTGGAAGCCGTCGAACGAGACGTGCACGCCGTCGAGGTAGAGCAGCGCGGACGTCGCCCTGTTGTCCATCACGTTCATGCGCTCACTCCGCCATCTTGGGTTCGGTGACGCCGTCCTCGCGGGCGGCGCTTTCGGCGTTCGGCGTCTTGGTGTTGAGCTGCTCCCACCAGGAATTGAAGGTGCCGATGATGCCCTTCGGCAGCAGCAGGGTCACGAGCACGAACAGCGCGCCAAGCATGAACAGCCAGTACGGCGCGAGCATGCCCGAGGTGAAGAAGGTCTTGGCGTAGTTGACGACGACAGCGCCGAGCGCGGCACCGACCAGAGTGCCACGCCCGCCGACCGCGACCCAGATCACCGCCTCGATCGAGTTGCCGGGCGCGAACTCGGATGGATTGATGATACCCACCTGCGGCACGTAGAGCGCCCCGGCGACACCCGCCATGCAGGCAGAAAGCGTGAACACGAACAGCTTGTAGGATTCGACGCGATAGCCGAGGAAGCGTGTGCGCGACTCGGCATCCCGGATCGCGATCAGCACCTTCCCGAGCTTCGAGGAGACCACGGCCCGGCAGATCACGAACGCCATGATCAGAGCGAGGCAGCTCAGCGCGAACAAAGCGGCGCGGGTGCCCTCTACCTGCACGTTGAAGCCCAGGATGTCCTTGAAGTCGGTCAGGCCGTTGTTGCCGCCGAAGCCGAAATCGTTGCGGAAGAAGGCGAGCAGCAGGGCGTAGGTCATCGCCTGGGTGATGATCGACAGGTAGACGCCGGTCACGCGCGAGCGGAAGGCGAGCCAGCCGAAGCAGAAGGCGAGCAGGCCGGGCACCACGAGCACCATCAGCGCGGCGAACCAGAACATGTCGAAGCCGTACCAGTACCAGGGCAGCTTGGAATAGTTCAGGAACACCATGAAGTCCGGCAGGACCGGATTGCCGTAGACGCCGCGGGGGCCGATCTGGCGCATCAGATACATGCCCATCGCGTATCCGCCGAGCGCGAAGAACGCGCCGTGGCCGAGCGAGAGGATGCCGCAATAGCCCCAGATCAGATCGATCGAGAGCGCCAGGATCGCGTAGCAGACATACTTGCCCCACAGCGCGACCAGATAGGTCGGCACCTGCAGCAACGAGCCGGCCGGCAGCAGCAGATTGGACAGTGGGATCAGGATGCCGCAGGCGGCGACCACTAGCACGAAAATGGTGGCCGCGCGATCGAGCGACCGGGTGAGCATATGCGGCATCATGCTTCCACCGCCCGGCCCTTGAGCGCGAACAGGCCGCGCGGGCGCTTCTGAATGAACAGGATGATCAGCACCAGGATCGCGATCTTGCCGAGCACGGCGCCGGCGACCGGCTCCAGGAACTTGTTGGCGATGCCGAGCGTGAAGGCGCCGACCAGCGTGCCCCAGAGATTGCCGACGCCGCCGAACACCACGACCATGAAGGAGTCGATGATGTAGCTCTGGCCGAGATTGGGACTGACATTGTCGATCTGCGACAGCGCCACGCCGGCGATGCCGGCAATGCCCGACCCCAGACCGAAGGTCAGCGCATCGACGCGCGAAGTCGCGATGCCCATCGACGCTGCCATGCGCCGGTTCTGCGTCACCGCGCGCATTTCAAGGCCGAGCGCGGTGTAGCGCAGCATCGCGAGCAGGATCGCGAACACGGCCATCGTGAAGCAGAGGATCCAGAGCCGGTTATAGGTGATGGTGATCTGACCGAGCTCGAAGGCGCCGCTCATCCATGAGGGGTTGCCGACCTCGCGGTTGGTCGGTCCGAAGGCGGTGCGCACCACCTGCTGCAGGATCAGCGACAGGCCCCAGGTCGCCAGCAAGGTCTCCAGCGGACGGCCATAGAGAAAGCGGATGATGCTGCGCTCGATCACGACCCCGATCGCCCCAGCCACCAGGAAGGCCAGCGGCACGGCAATCAGGAGAGAATAGTCGAACAAGGCGGGATAGCGGGTGCGGATGACCTCCTGCACCACGAAGGTGGTATAGGCACCGAGCATCACCATCTCGCCATGGGCCATGTTGATGACCCCCATCACGCCGAAGGTGATGGCGAGGCCGATCGCGGCCAGCAGCAGCACCGAGCCGAGCGACAGCCCGTACCAGGCGTTCTGCACGCTCGACCAGATCGCCAGCGAGCTCTGGATCGAGGCAATCGCGCCGGCGGCCGCCTTGGCGACGCTCGCGGGCTGATCGCCACTGCTGATCTCGGTCAACAGCGCCAGCGCCTCCTGGTCGCTACGCGCCCTGATGGTCGCGACCGCATCGAGCTTGTCGACCTCGCTGGCGTCGGACTTGAAGAGGATGATCGCGGCGCGGGCATCGGTCAGCGCCTGCTTGGCCGCGCGGTTGGTTTCCTTGGCGAGCGCCGCTTCAACGGTCGGCAGCGTCGCCTCGTCATGCGACTTGAACACCGATCGCGCAGCGGTCAGGCGCGTCGAAGGATCGGGTGAAAGCAGCGTCAGGCCGCCCAGCGCGGCGTCGACGGTACGGCGCAGCCGGTTGTTGAGGCTGACCGCCGCGGCAGTGTCGGGCAGCTTGTCGACGGCCGCGCCCGTGGCCGCGTCGATGATCTTGCCGTCGGCCTGCTTGACGAAGACTTTCTTGCTCTCGGCATCGAACATCAGCCGCTCGTCCTGCAGCGCGCTGATGATCGCAAAGGCCAAGGGGTTGCCCGAGCTCGCGATCTCGCCGACCGCGTCGTCAGTATCGGAGAAGTCGTCGGTGGCGAACTTGGCAACCGACTCTTCGAAGCTGGCTGCGAAGGCCGGAACGGCTGCGGCGATCAGGGCAATCGAAAGAAAGAGGCGACGAAGGACGGCGAAAACATTGGCAGGCACTGGACAACCCCGGCAGGAGGTTAAGAGAGAAGGCGGCGTCATCGCCGCCTTCCCCAATCATGTTGCAGCCGTGTCAGCTCAGGTGCCCGAGCCCAGGCACTTGTTGGTCTTGACGTTGTAGTTGCCGCACTTCTTGCCGACCCAGTCGCCGATCAGGTCCTTGGAGCCTTCCAACTCCTTCGACCAGGCGTCGCCGGGGACCAGATCCTTGGTCTTGTAGACCACGCTGAACTGGCCATCACCCTTGATCTCGCCGATGAACACCGGCTTGGTGATGTGATGGTTCGGCAGCATCTTCGACACGCCGCCGGTCAGGTTCGGCGCCTCGGTGCCGGGGAGAGCGTCGATGACCTTGTCAGCATCGGTCGACTTCACCTTCTCGACCGCCTTCACCCACATGTTGAAGCCGATGACGTGGGCTTCCATCGGGTCGTTGGTGGTGCGCTTCGGGTTCTTGGTGTAGGCCTGCCACTCCTTGATGAACTTCTCGTTGGCCGGGGTCTTGATCGACTCGAAGTAGTTCCAGGCGGCGAGATGGCCAACCAGCGGCTTGGTGTCGATGCCGGCGAGCTCTTCCTCACCCACCGAGAACGCGACCACCGGGATGTCCTTGGCCTTGATGCCCTGGTTGCCGAGCTCCTTGTAGAACGGAACGTTGGCGTCGCCATTGATGGTGGAGACCACGGCGGTCTTCTTGCCGGCGGAGCCGAACTTCTTGATGTCGGCCACGATCGTCTGCCAGTCGGAGTGACCGAACGGCGTGTAGTTGATCATGATGTCGTCCTGAGCCACGCCCTTCGACTTCAGGTAGGCTTCCAGGATCTTGTTGGTGGTGCGCGGATAGACGTAGTCGGTGCCGGCCAGCACCCAGCGCTTCACCTTCTCTTCCTTCATCAGGTAATCGACCGCGGGGATCGCCTGCTGGTTCGGCGCCGCACCGGTGTAGAACACGTTGCGCTCGCTCTCCTCACCCTCGTACTGAACCGGGTAGAACAGGATGCTGTTCAGCTCCTTGAACACCGGCAACACCGACTTGCGCGACACCGAGGTCCAGCAGCCGAACACGACCGCGACCTTGTTCTTGGTGATCAGCTCGCGCGCCTTCTCGGCGAACAGCGGCCAGTTCGAAGCAGGGTCGACCACGACGGCCTCGAGCTTCTTGCCGAGCACGCCGCCCTTCTTGTTCTGCTCGTCGATGAGGAACAGGATCGTATCCTTCAGCGTCGTTTCGCTGATGGCCATGGTGCCGGAAAGCGAATGAAGAACGCCGATCTTGATGGTGTCGTCGGCAGCCATGGCCGGGCCAAAGCCAGCAACGCCAAGCGCCAGGCCGGCAGCAGCAGCCAGCCAGCGACGGCGGCTGAACGGCGCCGTTAATTCCTGAGTGAGTCGAGTAAGCATGAGGTAATATCTCCCTGACGCAGACGTGCTTCGCAGCCAAGGCGGCCGGCGGCCGTCTGCGGCGTCAGAATCGCAAGAAGCATGCCATGCCCCTCACCTCACCCAACAGATTGAAAACAAAAGAAAACTTTGGTTCGTCGCGACGGAAGGTCGCATCTGATTGGCGCAAAACTGGGCGAGACCGCTGACCAATTCACCGGCAAACCGCCTTCGATTTATGCACTTTGTTTTGAATGACTAAAATTAAAGCAGCAGAGTACCGCTTTCAGCGCCGCTCGGTTGCGCACCGGCCTTGAAAGTGCCGTCAATCTGTTCCATATATCAGATAGATCGAGGCGAATCGGCCGGATCTTTGCAAGCCGCGTGTTCTTTAGCTCGCTCAGAGCTTCTGGCTTCGCATTCTCACCAATCCAATCTAGGCGCTCCCAACACGCGGGTGTCTCAATCACCCGCCCGCATCCGGCTTGCAAGCCGGCTCGGGCCTTATCCTCTTATGGAAAGCCCAAGCTTTTGACATCCTTCCAGGATTTTAGCCTCGCCGACGCGCTGACGCGCGCGCTGAAGGAAGAGAACTACCACACCCCCACCCCGATCCAGGTACAGACGATTCCTTTGGCCCTCGAAGGCCGCGACGTGATCGGCATTGCCCAGACAGGAACCGGCAAGACCGCCTCGTTCGCGCTTCCGATCCTGCATCGCCTGCTCGAGAACCGGATCAAGCCGCAGCCGAAGACGGCCCGCGTGCTGGTGCTGAGCCCGACCCGCGAACTGTCCGGCCAGATCCTCGACAGCTTCAACACCTATGGCCGCCACATCCGCCTGAGTTCTGCGCTTGCCATCGGCGGCGTGCCCATGGGACGCCAGGTGCGCGCGGTCATGCCGGGCGTCGAGGTGCTGGTCGCCACACCGGGCCGGCTGCTCGATATGGTCCAGGGCAACGCCGTCAAGCTGTCCCAGGTCGAGTTCCTGGTGCTCGATGAAGCCGACCGCATGCTCGACATGGGCTTCATCAACGACATCCGGAAGATCGTAGCCAAGCTGCCGATCAAGCGGCAGACGCTGTTCTTCTCGGCGACCATGCCCAAGGACATCGCCGAACTCGCCGATGCCATGCTGCGCAACCCGGCGCGCGTCGCGGTGACCCCCGTCTCCTCGACGGTCGAGCGCATCACGCAGCGCGTGATCCAGGTCGACCACTCCGCCAAGCCGAACCTCCTGGCGCAGCTGCTCAAGGAGGAGCCGGTCAATCGTGCGCTGGTGTTCACGCGCACCAAGCACGGCGCCGACAAGGTGGTGAAGGGCCTCGAAAGGGCCGGCATCCCCGCCCAGGCGATTCACGGCAACAAATCGCAGAACCATCGGGAACGCGTGCTGGCGGCCTTCCGCTCCGGCGAAATCCGCACGCTGGTGGCAACCGATATTGCCGCACGCGGCATCGACGTCGACGGCGTCAGCCATGTCGTGAACTTCGATCTGCCGAACGTCCCCGAAACATACGTCCACCGCATCGGCCGCACTGCGCGCGCCGGGGCCGACGGGGTCGCGATCTCGCTGGTGGCGGGAGCGGACGAGTTGTCCTACCTCCGCGACATCGAGCGGCTGATCAAGACCACGCTGCCGCGCGAAGATCGTCGTATTCCGGGCCACCGCGAGGCCGCGCCTCCGGCCGCCAAGCCGCCTCACCGCGGCGGCCGTCCTGGGATGCAGAATGCGCGGACCAACGATAGCGGCAACGCCGCAAAAGGCCCTCGCCGTCGTCGCGGGTCCAATGCTAAGGTGGCGTCTCTGCCAAGCAATCGTCAGGAGCCCAACCGGCCGTCGCAAGGCGGCGGCAAGGCGGGGTCGATTCAGGGCGTCGCTTTCCTGCATCGCGAGGGCAGACCCAAAACCCACGCTCACAACCGCAATCAACGGCCGAACTAGTCGTCTATCGATCTGGAGAGACACATGGCTAAGGAAGAGCTGATCCAGTTCGAAGGGCTGGTCACCGAAATCCTTCCCGACGCTCGCTACCGGGTGCAACTGGACGCGGGACACGAAATCGTCGCCTACACCGCAGGCAAGATGAAAAAGAATCGCATCAAGACCCTCGCGGGAGACCGCGTGACCGTCGAGATGTCGCCCTACGATCTCGAAAAGGGCCGGCTGATCTTCCGCCACAAGGACGAGCGCCCGAGCTCGGCGGGCGGTCCTCCGCGCGGTGCAGCGCAGCGTGGCGGGCAGTTCCGCCGTCGTTGAGCGCCGCAGGCGGAACATTGTTTCGCCTGGTCGCGACCTGATCATCTCTTGCGCAATCAGCGCGCCGGCGACGAGCCGGCGCGTCAAAAAATTCGTGCGGCCTCACGCAGCTCAGGATTGTTTTGCGTGGCCATTTCCAATAATATATCCCGCAATCGATTTTCGGCCGGACGAGATTAGCTATTACCGGTACAGCCGGTTCAGACGCTGACGACCCTTCCAAAAATTCGATCTAACCAACCCAGGATCCTGGGTTACGACATTTGATATCTGAGAAGGGAACTACCCCCGTGAGCATGGGAACCGTGAAGTGGTTTAACGCAACCAAGGGCTATGGCTTCATTCAGCCGGATGACGGCGGCAACGACGTGTTCGTGCACATCAGCGCCGTCGAGCGCGCTGGCCTCGGCACGCTGCGCGAAGGCCAGAAGATCTCCTACGAGATCGTGGCGGATCGCCGTTCGGGCAAGTCCTCGGCCGACAATCTCCGCGCCGCCAATTGAGCGGCGCCCCGGCGATCGCTCGATCGCCCGCGAACGACACGAAAGGCCGCCTCGCGCGGCCTTTTTCATTTCTGGCGGGTGTTCTGATCAGCGCCGTTCGAGGCGCGCCCCAGACCGGCGCAGACCGGCGCAGGCGCCGATCTGCGAAGTCAGCAGGATGTCGCGGGGCTCAAGTAGACGCAGGTCGACTGCCGCGGCCGGGTGTAGGCGACATCGCTGAGATTGATGCCGGTCTTGCCCATCACGTAACCGACCGTCGGAACGTACTGATAGCTCACTTCGCTGAAGATCAGATAGGTGCCACTGACCAGCAGGTCGGCGGGTATGCCGACCTGCGTCCCCGTAGTTCGCTGTGCCGAGCCGCTGCTCCACTTGACGGTCGCCTTCATCGTGCTCGGATCGACATAGAGCTCGGAAATGGTCGCATTCACCGGCGTCGTCGAATAGGGATACATGATGCCGGTCGAAGCGGCGAAGAAATTCGAGAAGTCGCTGCTGCTGACCGAGGTCGACTGCGAGGTCAGGTCGGACAGGGTTCGCGCCATCAGCGTGACCTTGCGATCGACGGCGATCCCCGAGCAGAACTCGACCGTGCCGAAGAACATCACCAGCATCAACGGCACGATGAATGCGAACTCCGTCGCGGCGACGCCGCGGCAGTCGGCAACGAAAGCCGCGATGCGGCGCCGCAGGCTGAAGCTCAAAGACCTACCGGGTATTCTTCCGCGAAGCATGATGGATCCCTGGCCCCCTTATGAGTAAGGCTCGTTCTTGAAGGCGGCCGTGCCAACCAGCAGCCGCTTGCTGCCGGACAGATTGGCGATGTTGTAGCCCAGCCCGGTCACGAAGATCGGCCACTGATAGAACAGCCTGACCACCACGATGTCTCCGGCGGCGCCGGGACTGTAGGTCATGTTGTTGACGAAGTTTCCGGTGTTGTCGATCTGGCTGCTGATCGAGACGCTCGAGAACGAGGAATAGCTCTTCACGTCGATGTAGATCTTGCTGCAGTCGAACAGCGCCGGAACCTGAGTACAGACGTAGCTCGCGAACTGCGACTGCGTATAGGAGCCCTGCTGCGCCTGGCCGGTCAGGATCATACGCGCCGAATCCTGGGTGATCGTCTCGAGCACCTGGCCCGCGAAGAACATCAAGGCCGTTTCGATGATCGCGAACAGGAGCGCAAAGAAGACCGGGGCGACCAGGGCAAATTCGACGACGGCCGACGCCCGGCGGTTGCGCCGGAAGCGTCGCAACAGCATGCGGATCGAAGCGGTCGAGGATACGGGGGCTTGCATTGGCTCATCCGGATTGGAAAGGCACATCAACCTGAGTGAAAGAATTAGCGGAAACTTCTTGGGAAAGAGTTTCCTACAATCCAAACCAAACGGCCGGACGTAGCAACGTTTTGCTAACCAGGCTCGAAAGTCTGCTGCAGGCGCGGTCGAGTCGACTGAGCGTGCCTGCCTGCGCGGCTGTCCACGGCACGATGCTCAGACCGCGCGCGCCTCGTGCGCGCGCCGTGACCGGCAGCCAGATCAACACCCGATCTCAGTTGGCCTTCGAACCGGACGCGGCGCTGCCGCTGGCCTGGTTCGACATCGTTCCGGCCTGGTCGAGCACCGATTTGAAGTAGCTGTCGCCGTCACCCAGCGTGACGCGGCGCTGGCAGACCGGCATGCAGCTGTAGGTCTCGCGGTCGACGCCGCGATACACCGTGACCAGCCGGTCGGTCGGTCCGGCGACCTGAATCTGACGGTCGATCAGCACCTGGCCGCCGCGATCCATCGCGATGAAGTTCGTGGCGCCGTAGCTCTTGCCGGTGACGACAATGATGCCCCCGCTCTGCAGCGTCACGTCGGCGATCATCGGATTGCCGACGACCAGGGTCGCGACCCGGTCCGGCAGCTTGACCAGCTTGGCCTGGTCGACATTGACGGCGATCGCAGGATCAGGATCGGCCGACGCGACGGCCGGCCAAAGCAAGGTCACGGCCACGACGGCGCGCAATGCGAACGAAAGACAGGGACGGGACGACACACTGAACGACATTCAAGAACCCCGGGACCTCTACAAGCCGTCTCAAGCGATACGCAGCGGTGACGGCGCCCGACGCGACAAATCTGCGCCCAATTGGTGAACGATCTGCAAACGTTGCAGACTTCCCCCCAGCGGCTGCAAAGAAAGACCGTCAGCGGCGAAACGGAAACGCGAGTTGGCCGGCGAATTCGCCCGGCATCGCCGCTTCATCCTTGCCGTAGGTCGCGGGCAGCTGCCCCTCCGGCATCCGGAACGTCCCGAACAGGATATCCCAGACCGGGAACGTGCCGGCAAAATTGGTATTGCCGCCCTCATCCATCGGCGTGTGATGCCAGCGATGGAAGACGGGCGTGGCCAGGACGTATTTGAGCGGTCCGAGAGTCCAGCTGAGATTGGCATGCACGAAGGCCGAGTGGAACGTCGTGAACGGCCCAACCCAGATCATCACATTGGGCGAGATCCCCGCCATCAGGAGGATCACGTCGACCGCAATGGTGCCGAGGATCAGGTTGATCGGATGAAAGCGCGCGGCCGAGATCCAATCGAGCTCTTCGGAGGAGTGGTGAACGGCGTGGTACTTCCAGAACTCGCCGCCGTGGAACAGGCGATGGGTCCAATACAGCAGGAAGTCGGAGAGCACCAGGAACAGCAGGCCCTGCAGCCATTCCGGCAGCTGAGCCAACGGCCCGTGGCCGTTGTCGTAGAAGGCAATCAGCTCGTCCGCGTCATGGATCTTGAAGACAACGCCGGCTCCGAGCACCAGCAACCCGATGCGGAGCACGCGCGCGAACACCGGCACGAAGAACCAGTAGACCATGTCGGTGACGAGCTCGCGCTTCTGCCACCAGGGCTTGCCAGGATTGCACGCCCAGAAATGGCTGAGCACCGAGAACACGATCGCCAGCATCAGGGTGATCGGCAGCACCTTCTCGATGGTTTGGCCGAGCATCAGCGCGACTTCCCACGGCAGACCGGACATAACGTGCCTCATTTCATGAACTTTGCCGAGGCGTACTCCTCCGCGCTTAAGGAGCCGTGAACCGCTTCAGTCGACGACACGTAAGACTCACGCATCGCGAGGAACGAAGGCACCGGCTCGCCAGTTCGCATCCGGATACGACGGCTGCTGTCTTCTGTTTCAATTCTTTCTCGCGCGCTTCATCGGAAATTTACTCTGAGCAAGAACAGCCACTTGTCGCCATGTTTCGTCGACCGAATTAACTACGCCGAAATTCCTGCCCCCTAGGGTCGCCGTATGGTCACGGTGCTGAGAACGCCGCAACGACCAGATTTTGTTCGACCAGCCACGTGTACATGGAGTTACCCTATGAAGAATCTTCTTGCTCGCTTCGTGAAGGATGAATCCGGCGCGACCGCCATCGAATACGGCCTGATCGCTGCTGGCATCTCGCTCGCGATCATTGCCGCGGTGAACGGTCTCGGCTCCAGCCTGAGCTCCAAGTTCGGCGCGATCAACACCTCGCTGAAGTAAGCGGCCGTCACGCCGAGCAAAGAAGGCCCCGGATATCCGGGGCCTTTATCATTTCGACATTCAGTCCGGCAGCGTTCAGTGATGCGTAACCACGTTGCACCCTTAGTCGCCTCCAGCCGCCCGCTCACGCAGGCCGATGCCACGGTGCATTGGGTGTGCCTCGCTCTCGGCCTGTCCATCCTCGCTCTCGCGCTCCGGATCGTCAGCATCTGGTGAGGCCGCGGCAAGGCGCAAGGGTTCAGCACCTCCGCCTGTTTCCCGATCGTTTATTTCTTGCCGCTAGATTCGGGCGCCGGCGCATCCCGCGCCGCTCTCATGCCGTCCAGAGCCCATGACCCTCGATCTCGCGCGTCTGCTGCTGTTTCCGGCCCTGATGGCATTCGCCGCGGCGAGCGACCTCTTCACGATGACCATCTCGAACCGGGTGTCGCTGGCCCTCGTTGCCGGCTTCCTGGTCATGGCGCCGCTGAGCGGCATGAGCATGCCGGACGTGCTCTCCCATATTGGTGCGGGCGCTGTCCTGCTGGTGATCGCCTTCGCGTGCTTTGCATTCGGATGGATCGGCGGCGGCGACGCCAAGGTCGCATCCGCCGCAGCCTTGTGGTTCGGCTTCGCGCACCTGATGAACTATCTGCTGTACGCGTCGATCTTTGGCGGCATCCTCACCCTCGCGCTCATGCAGTTCCGGCAATGGCCGCTGCCCTACATGCTGGCGGGACAGCCCTGGCTCGTGCGCCTGCATGCCAAGGACGGCGGTATTCCCTATGGAATCGCGCTCGCATTGGGTGCGTTGATGATCTATCCCGAGACCGATTGGGTGAAGGCGATCGACGCTGCACGCTTCGCGATGCAATGACCACACCGTGTCAACGCGGTGTTAAGGCGATTTAGATACGCCTCATTAACCATGCTTTGACGAATAACTGCTCAACTCCCATCACGGCGGCGGAAGCGTCGCGGCGTTATGTGGAAAGTGAAGCGTATGAATACCGCACGCATTGTGGTTCTGACCATCGCTGTGGGCGCTGGCGGCGTGGCCGCATATCTCGCGAGCGGGTCCGACGACCGGCCGGCACAGGTTGCCGCACCGGTGCCGCAGATGCAGGCCGTCGACGTTCTCGTCGCGAAGTCCGACATCGGCCTCGGCCAATCGCTCAAGCCCGACGATCTGCAATGGCAGAGCTGGCCGGCGGCCACGGCCAGTTCCAGCTTCATCCGGCGCAACGAGCGGCCTGAAGGCCAGACGCAGATAACCGGCACGATCGCGCGGGCGCCGTTCATTGCCGGCGAGCCCATTCGCGAACAGAAGCTCGTCAAGGCCGACGGCTCGGGCTTCATGGCCGCGATCCTGCCCGCCGGCATGCGCGCCGTTTCGACCGAGATTTCGCCGGAGACCGGCGCCGGCGGGTTCATCCTGCCGAATGACCGCGTCGACGTGATCCTGTCCAAGCGCGAGCGCAATCCGGATCAGCCCAACGCTGGCGACGTCATCAGCTCAGACATCATTCTGGCGAACATTCGCGTGCTGGCGATCGACCAGGCGCCGAAGGAAAAGGATGGCCAGACCACCGTTGTCGGCAAGACGGTCACGCTGGAGCTGAAACCTGAACAGGCCGAGACGCTCGCGCGCGCGCGCCAGACCGGAACGCTGTCTCTCGCGCTCCGCAGCATCGCCGACGTGAACATGGCCGAGAGCCGCTCCGATGACCGAAGCCGCAGGCGCAGCGACAGCGTCGCCGTCATCCGCTTCGGCATTTCCAGCACGATGACGACGCAGAAGTGACCGAGAGGACTATCACGATGACATGCAGCGAAAATCAGCGGAAGATGCGGACCCTGCTGGTCCGCGCTCTGTCGTTTTCGGCCGCCGCTGCGCTGACCCTCAATCCGGCCCTGGCGCCGGTCATTGCGGCGGATTACCGGCCGGCGGCCGCTGCCGCGACGGCCGACGGCCAGATCAATGCCCGCTTCCTCGCGCTCGGGATCGGCAAGTCGGTCGTGATCGATCTGCCGCGCGACATCAAGGACGTTCTCGTCGCCGATCCGAAGATCGCCAATGCGGTCGTTCGCTCGTCGCAGCGCGCCTACATTATCGGTGCTGCCGTCGGCCAGACCAACATCGTGTTCTTCGACGCGCAGGGCCAGCAGATCATGGCCTATGACATCGCGGTCAAGCGCGACCTCAACGGCGCGCGCGCCGCGTTGAAGCAGTTGTTGCCGAACGCCGAGATCCAGATTGAAGGCATCGGCGATGGCGTCGTGCTGACCGGCTCGGCGTCGAGCCAGATCGAGGCCCAGCAGGCCGGCGAACTCGCCGCACGCCTCGCCGGCGGCGCCGATAAGGTCGTCAACTCGATCACGGTACGCGGCCGCGACCAGGTGATGCTGAAAGTGACGGTCGCCGAGGTGCAGCGCTCGATCGTCAAGCAGCTCGGTATCGATCTGTCCGGCCAGCTCAATTACGGCACGGCCGTCGTCAAATTCGCGAACTCCAATCCGTTCACCGCCTACGGCAGCAACCTCGTCTCCAACAATGCGATCAGCGCGGCGTTCGGATCGACGCCGTCGGTACAGGCCACACTGCGGGCGATGGAGAACGCCGGTGTGATCCGCACCCTCGCCGAGCCCAACCTGACGGCGATTTCAGGCGAGTCGGCGACGTTCATCGCCGGCGGCGAATTCCCCGTTCCCGCCGGCTATTCGTGCGATCCCACGACCCATGTCTGTACGACGCAGATCAGCTTCAAGAAATTCGGCATCTCGCTCAACTTCACGCCGATCGTGCTCAGCGAAGGTCGCATTTCGCTGCGCGTGATGACCGAGGTCTCGGAGCTCTCCAACGAGAATGCGATCACCCTGTCGCAGGCAGTGAGTTCGTCCACCGTCAACTCGCTGACGGTCCCTTCGATCAAGACCCGCCGTGCCGAGACCACGCTGGAAATCCCCTCCGGCGGTGCGATGGCGATGGCCGGCCTGATCCAGCAGCAGACCAAGCTGGCGATCAGCGGCATGCCCGGCCTGATGCAACTGCCGGTCCTGGGCGCGCTGTTCCGCAGCCGCGACTACGTCAACAATCAGACCGAGCTGATGGTGCTGGTGACCCCCTTCGTCGTACGCGCTGTTGCACAGAAGGATCTCTCCCGCCCCGACGACGGCTTTGCCGCGGCGTCCGACCCGCAGGCGGATCTGCTGGGCAGCATCAACCGCATCTACGGCGTGCCCGGCCGGGTCGAGCCCGGGCGCAGCTATCGCGGCACTTATGGCTTCATCACGGACTGAGCCGGGACAAGGACTTGCACCCATGACCACGAAATTCCGCCCCGCTCTGCACCGTCGCCTGCCGCTTGCCGCTGCTCTGGCAGGGGCCGCAGCCCTGCTCGGCGCCTGCAATCACGGGAGAGACGCGGCCACGACGGCCAGCATCCCCGACGATTATCGGCTGCGTCACCCCATCGCGGTCCAGGAGGCCCCCGATTCTCTCATCGTGTTCGTCGGACAGGGCCGCGGCGGCCTGACCGCCGAGCAGCGCGCAGACGTGATGGGTCTGGCACAGAGCTGGCTGCGCCAGGGTACCGGCGCCATCAGTGCGGACGTGCCGACCGGAACGCCCAACGCGCGCGCGGCGGGCGATTCCATACGGGAGATCCAGTCCCTGCTCGCGGCGGCCGGTGTCCCGCCGCACGGCCTCACCATCCGGAACTATCAGCCGAAGGACCCGCGCCAGATGGCCGCGATCCGGCTGAGCTATCCGAAGCTCTCGGCGACGGCGGGTCCCTGCGGCATCTGGCCGGACGATCTGGGGCCCTCGATCAAGAACAAGAACTGGTTCGACAACAAGCCTGATTGGAATTACGGCTGCGCTTATCAGCGCAACATGGCGGCGATGGTCGACAATCCTGCCGATCTCGTGCAGCCGCGTTCCGAGACCCCGTCCTATACCACCCGGCGCACGGCATTCTTCGACAAATACCGCAAGGGAACGTCAACCGCGATCACCTATCCCGAAGCCGACAAGGCCAAACTCAGCGATACAGGCAAATGATCAGCTACGCCCGACAGACCCAAGAGGAGCAGCCTGACGTCGTGCCGCCGCCGGCCGACGATCATATCGCGCCGGCCCCGCGCGTGTCGGTGCAGGCGTTCTGCGAGACGGTAGAGACCGCGGCCACGGTCCAGGCCGCCGGCGAGGACCGGCGTCTGGGCAAGGCGCATCTGAAGGTCCAGATGGGCGGCATGGCGGCGGCCATCGAGGCCTATCGTTCGGCGCCGACGCCCAACGTGATCATCCTGGAGACAGACGCCCGCACTGACATCCTGGCGGGCCTCGATCAGCTCGCGACGGTCTGCGATCCGGGCACGCGTGTCGTCGTGATCGGCCGCGTCAACGACGTCACGCTCTATCGCGAGCTCGTGCGCCGCGGTGTCAGCGATTATGTGCTGTCCCCGGTCACACCGATCGACGTCGTCCGTTCGATCTGCAACCTGTTCTCGGCGCCGGAAGCCAAGGCCGTCGGCCGCATCATCGCCGTCGTCGGCGCCAAGGGCGGCGTCGGGGCGTCGACCCTCACCCACAACATCGCCTGGGCGATCGCGCGCGATCTCTCGATGGACTCGGTTGTGGCGGATCTCGATCTCGCCTTCGGCACGGCCGGTCTCGACTACAATCAGGATCCCGCGCAGGGCATTGCGGACGCCGTGTTCTCGCCTGATCGGATCGACATTGCCTTCGTGGACAGGCTGTTGTCGAAATGCACCGACCATTTGAGTCTCCTGGCAGCGCCGGCGACACTCGACCGGGTCTACGATTTCGGCGCGGAAGCCTTCGACGCCATCTTCGACACGCTGCGGGCGTCGATGCCCTGCATCGTGCTCGACGTTCCCCATCAATGGACGGGCTGGACCAAACGCGCGCTGATCGGTGCAGACGACATCCTGATCGTTGCCGCACCGGATCTCGCTTCGCTGCGCAATACCAAGAACATGTTCGATCTTCTGAAGGCCGCACGGCCGAACGATCGCATGCCGCTGTACTGCCTGAACCAGGTCGGCGTGCCCAAACGGCCGGAGATCAACGCAAGCGAATTCGCCAAGGCGATCGAAAGCCCGCCGATCGTGACGATCCCGTTCGAGCCGCAGATCTTCGGCGCGGCTGCGAACAATGGCCAGATGATCGCGGAAATGTCTCCCAGTCATCGGACGACCGAGATGTTTCTGCAGATCGCGCAGCGGCTCACCGGCCGCAGCGAGACCAAGAAGCCGAAAGGCTCCTTCCTGTCGCCCCTGCTGGACAAACTGAGGGCGAAGTAAAGCCCGTGGAGTTCTAAGTCGTGTTTGGTAAGCGTAGCGGATCGGATAACGATACCAGGGCCCTCAGGCCGGCAGCACCTGCGCCCGAACCGGCGCCGGCGGCGCCGCGCTCGGCCGCCCCGGCCGTCTCGTCGCCTCCTCTGGCTCCGGCCCGGCAGGCCCCTCCACCTCCGCCGCCGGTCGTCGAGACGCGGCGCTCGGACAACTACTATCAGGTCAAGGCGACGATCTTCGGCGCCCTGATCGAGGCGATCGACCTGGCGCAGCTCGCCAAGCTCGACGGCGAGTCCGCGCGCGAGGAAATCCGCGACATCGTCAACGAGATCATCGCGATCAAGAACATCGTGATGTCGATCGCCGAGCAGGAGGAACTGCTCGACGACATCTGCAACGACGTGCTCGGCTATGGTCCGCTCGAGCCGCTGCTGTCGCGCGACGACATCGCCGACATCATGGTCAACGGCGCCGGCACGGTCTACATCGAAGTCGCCGGCAAGATCCAGCGTACCGGCATCCGCTTCCGCGACAACCAGCAGCTCCTGAACATCTGCCAGCGCATCGTCAGCCAGGTCGGCCGCCGCGTCGATGAATCCTCGCCGATCTGCGACGCGCGCCTCGCCGACGGTTCGCGCGTCAACGCCATCGTTCCGCCGCTGGCGATCGACGGCCCCGCGCTCACCATTCGTAAGTTCAAGAAGGACAAGCTCACGCTTGACCAGCTGGTCAAGTTCGGCGCGATCTCAGCGGAGGGCGCGGAGATCCTGCAGATCATCGGGCGCGTGCGTTGTAACGTGCTGATCTCCGGCGGTACCGGCTCGGGCAAGACCACGCTGTTGAACTGTCTGACCAACTACATCGATCACGACGAACGCATCATCACCTGCGAGGACGCCGCCGAGCTTCAGCTGCAGCAGCCGCACGTGGTGCGCCTGGAAACCCGCCCGCCCAACATCGAAGGCGAAGGCCAGGTCACGATGCGCGAGCTGGTCAGGAACTGTCTGCGTATGCGTCCCGAGCGCATCATCGTCGGCGAGGTCCGCGGACCCGAGGCGTTCGACCTGCTGCAGGCCATGAACACCGGCCACGACGGCTCGATGGGCACCTTGCACGCCAACAACCCGCGTGAGGGGCTGTCGCGCTGTGAATCGATGATCACGATGGGCGGGTTCTCGCTGCCGTCGCGGACCATCCGCGAGATGATCTGCGCGTCGATCGACGTCATCGTGCAGGCGGCCCGTCTGCGCGACGGCTCTCGCCGAATCACACACATCACCGAGGTGATGGGCATGGAAGGCGACACGATCATCACCCAGGACGTCTTCCTCTACGACATGATCGGCGAGGATGCGAACGGCAAGATCATCGGCCGCCACCGCTCGACCGGCATCGGCCGGCCGCGCTTCTGGGAGCGGGCGCGCTATTACGGCGAAGAGAAGCGACTTGCGGCTGCGCTCGACGCGGCCGAAGTCGCGGCCAAGGACTGAGGAGCAGACCCATGAAGCTTCAGGCTCTTGCCCTCGCCTTCCTCGCCGCGACCGCCATCGGCGGCATCGCATGGGTGTTCCTCTATCCCATGCTGTCGGGAGAGCGGAAGGCCGAGCAGCGGCGCAGCACCGTCGCCAAATCGGAGCCGGTGGTCCGCCAAGCGGAACGCAGCCAGCGCTCGCGTCGTGAGCAGGTCGAATCCTCGCTGAAGGATATCGAGGCCAAGGCGCAGAAGCAGAGCAAGGTGCCGCTCAATCTGCGGATCTCGCAGGCCGGGCTCGACTGGACCGTGCAGAAATTCTGGATCATTTCCGGAGCTCTCGGCTTCGCCGCCTGCGCGATCGCCTTCTTTGCCGGCGGCGGCCCGCTGGGCGCGCTCGGGCTCGGCTTCGCCGCAGGCTTCGGCCTGCCGCGCTGGGTTCTGAACTTTCTCAAGAAGCGACGCGAGAAGAAATTCCTGGCAGCGCTGCCCGACGCGGTCGACGTGATCGTGCGCGGCATCAAGGCCGGCCTGCCATTGTTCGAGTCGATCAAGGTGGTCGCGGCCGATGCACCCGAGCCGCTGCGGAGCGAATTCCTGGCGATCATCGAGACCCAGGCGATCGGCATGCCGCTCGGCGAGGCCTGCGCGCGACTATATGAGCGGATGCCGCTGCCCGAAGCCAATTTCTTCGGCATCGTCGTCGCGATCCAGCAGAAGTCGGGCGGCAACCTCTCCGAGGCGCTCGGCAACCTCTCCAAGGTGCTGCGCGACCGCAAGAAGATGGCTGAGAAGATCCAGGCGATGTCGATGGAAGCCAAGGCCTCCGCAGGCATCATCGGATCGCTGCCTCCGATCGTGATGCTGCTGGTCTACCTGAGCACGCCCGAGTACATCTCGCTGCTCTGGACCCATCCGACCGGCCAGCTGATGCTGGTCGGCTGCGTGATCTGGATGTCGATGGGCATCATGGTCATGAAGAAGATGATCAACTTCGATTTCTGAGGCGGGACCATGCTCGAATTTCTGGTCACCAAGCTGCACGATCCGCATTTCATGACGATGGTGTTCGCCTCGATCGCGGCGACCGCCACCGTGTATACGCTGATCACGCCGCTGTTCGCAGGCGAGAACCTGAACAAGCGCATGAAGGCGGTCGCGAGCGAGCGCGAACGAATCAAGCAGCGTGAGCGCGAGCGGATGAACACCAGCGAAAAGGTCTCGCTGCGGCAGACGCCGAAGCAGCTGGTGGCCAAGGTGGTGGATGATTTCAATCTCACCAAATGGCTCGCCCAGGAGGCCGCGCGCAACAAGCTCATCATGGCCGGCTATCGCGGCCAGGCGCCGTACATCACGTTCCTGTTCGCGCGCATGGTGACGCCGCTGGTGCTGTTCGTCGGCTCCGTGCTCTACGTCTTCGTGATCGCCCATCTCGAGAAATCGATGCCGGTGAAGATCGGCATCTGCGTCGGCATGGCCTATCTCGGCCTGCAGGCGCCGATGCTGTTCCTCAGCAATGCGATCTCCAAGCGCCAGCTCTCGATCAAGCGCGCCTTTCCCGATGCGCTGGACCTCCTGCTGATCTGCATCGAGTCCGGCATGTCGATCGAAGCGGCGTTCCGCAGGGTGGCGGTCGAAATCACCAGCCAGTCGATCGCGCTGTCCGAGGAGTTCACGCTGACCACGGCGGAGCTCTCCTACCTGCAGGACCGCAAGGTGGCCTATGAGAACCTGGCCAAGCGGACCGGCCTCGAGGGCGTGAAGTCGGTCTGCCTCGCGCTCATGCAGTCCGAGCGATACGGCACGCCGCTCGGTCAATCGCTGCGCGTGATGGCCCAGGAAAACCGCGACATGCGCATGAACGAGGCCGAGAAGAAGGCCGCGGCGCTGCCGCCGAAGCTGACGGTGCCGATGATCCTGTTCTTCCTGCCGGTGCTGTTCGTGGTCATTCTGGGACCGACCGGGATCAAGGTCGCCGCCATGCAGTAGCCGCAGATCGCCGGCGAGAAATTTCGCTTGCGGTTGCTGCGCCATGCTGAATGCTGGGCGGAGCATGATCGAGGTCTCCGCCTGATGTCAGATGATATCCGCCGCGCCGATGGCGCCCGCGTCCTCGCCGACCTGAACGCGCTGCGCGCGTTCGGCATCTACAAGACCGGCGTCCACCGGCCGACGTTTTCCGAGGCCCACCGGCAGTCTTTGACCTGGCTTGCCGAGCGCCTGCCCGACGCGCAGCTCACGCCTGATATCGACGGCATCGGCAATGTGCTGGGCAAGAGCGACAAGCCCGGGCGCAAGCTGCTGGCCGGATCGCATCTGGAGAGCCAGAATCATGCCGGTTGGCTCGATGGCCCGCTCGGCGTCGTCTACGCGCTGGAAGCGGCGCGCGTACTCAATCCCGATTCATCGATCGATGGCGCCGTGGAGGTGGCCTCCTGGTGCGACGAGGAGGGCCATTTCGGCAGCTTCCTCGGCAGCCGCTCCTATGTCGGCGACGTCAGCGAGGCCGACATCGACGCTGCCCGCGACCGCAGCAGCCCGCGCACGATGCGCGAGGCGCTGGCCGAGGCCGGTCTTGCCGGGCGGCCGCGGCTGCAGGCGGAGCACGGCCGGCACATCGGCTATCTCGAGGCCCATATCGAGCAGGGCGACACGCTGGAGACGGGCGAGCTCAAGATCGGCGTCGTCACCTCGATCGTCGGCATCTGGCAGTACCGCATCATTTTCACCGGCGAGCAGAACCATGCCGGCACGACGCGGATGGCGGTGCGCAGGGATGCCGGGCTCGCGCTCGCAAAGCTCTGCGTCGCGATCGACGAGCGTTTCCCCGCGGCCTGTGGTCCACGCACCGTGTGGACCACGGGGCGCATCACGCTCGATCCGGGGGCACCGAGCATCATCCCCGGGCAGGCCGAGATGCTGTTCCAGATCCGCGACGACAATCCCGCCGTGATCGATCGCCTCGAGCAGCTGCTGCGCAGCATGGCCGCGCAGGCCTCTGCGGCAGGGCCCTGCCAAATCGTGGTCGAGCGCATCCGCACCGGTGCACCGGCGATGATGAACGGCACGTTCCAGGATGCGATCGAGGCCGCGAGCCTGAGGCTCGCCGCGGGCAAGTCGCTGCGGATGCCGAGCGGCGCCGCCCACGACGCGCAGGTGTTGGCCACCATCATGCCGGCCGGCATGCTGTTCGTGCCGTCGATCGGCGGCATCAGCCATCACTGGACCGAGAACACCTCCGACGCCGACATCGTCACGGGTGCCGACGTGTTCGTCGACACCTGCCGCCGTCTGCTCACGTCGTCGACGCGATGAGCTACTCGGGCTGATTGAGCGCCGCCATCGGCGCGCTCCTGGCCTGCGGCTTGCCCTTGCTCTGGCTCTGGCTCTGGCTCTGGCTCTGGCTCTGGCCCTGAAGCATCTGCTTCAGATAGGCGACGTTGGCGGCGGCCTCGTCGGGCGGAAGGTCGGCGCGCGCAATCTGCTCGGCCTCCGCAAAGCGGCCCTGCAGGCCGACGACGAGCGCAAGGTTCTGGCGCACCCGCGCATCCGCGCGCTGCGAGGCGTGAGCTTGACGCAGCACCTCCTCGGCCTTCGGCAGCTCCTTGGAGAGCATGTAGGACAGGCCGAGATTGGACAGGATCGAAGGCTCGCCCGGCATGATCTTCAGCGCACTGTCATAGTAGCGCCTCGCCTCGTCGTGACGACCCATCTGGTCGAGCACCGTGCCCTGCACCGACAGCAGCTTCCAGTCGGGATTATCGGGCGAGTGCGCGCGCGACAGCACGTCGAAGGCCAGCTTGAAATTGCCGTTGTCGGCCAGCGCCCGTCCATAGGCGGCAAGCACGGTCTTGTTGCCGGCATTGGCCAGCGTGGCCTGTTCGAGCACGGCGACAGCCTGCTCGCGCTGGCCGTTGTCGCGTAGCGCCTGGCCGTAAGAAACGGCGTTGGCTGCGTCCTTCGGGTTGGCGCGGTAGCGCTCGCCATAGACCTCGGCCGCGCGCTGCGGCGTCGCCGGCGGCGGCTCGGCCCGGCTGCCCAGCGCCCCCGTGACGTCGGACACGGTCTGGCACCCGCCGAGGCCGGCAGCAATGAGAGCGGCGAGCGCGGCTGAGGCGAGGAGCCGGGTGATGGGAGGCTGCTGACGCATGTCACGGGGACTCGAGAGACGAGCGAATTGAACGCGCCAGCAATAAACTGTTAACGCTAACAGCCGGTTAATGGCGTGATGGGGGCGCGGATGGCAGCTCTGCGTCGGCTTGCCGGCAATGCGGCCGGCGCGATTGCAGCAGCTGCCAAACTCTGCGAAGTCTGGCTGCAGAGCGCGCCACTTAAGGAATCATTAGGCATGCCGTCGATCTTCGAGACTGCCTCCACATCGTCCGCCATCCCGATCACCTTCGCGACGAAAGCGAGCTGGCCGGGGCTTCGCGACGGCCTGCCCGCGGAGGCGCGCACCTTCGCCGAGGCCAACGCCTACACGGCCAAGCCCGGTAGCTGCCTGATCCTTCCCGGTGCGGACGGCCGCATCGCACAGGTGCTGTTCGGGATCGAAGGCGATGATGCCAAGCACCGCGATCCGTTCCGACCGGGCACCCTCCCCGGCCTGCTGCCGGCCGGAACCTATCGCTTCGCCAATGCTCCCCATGATGCGCGGCTGGCGGCGCTCGCCTTCGCGCTCGGCAGTTACCGCTTCGGCCGCTACCGCAAGACCGAGACGCCGGAGGTCCGGCTCGTTCCGCCCGATGGCGTCGATGCCGCAGAGCTCGACCGCCTGGCCGAGGCGGCGACGCTGGCGCGCGATCTCGTCAATACGCCGTCCAACGACATGGGACCTGCGGAGTTGGAAGCTGCCGCGAAGCAGGTCGCCGATCGTTTCGGTGCTGATTTCACCAGCATCGTGGGCGACGATCTGCTGCAGCAGAATTATCCGCTCATTCACGCCGTCGGCCGCGCCTCGACCCGCGCGCCGCGCCTGATCGAGCTGGTGTGGGGCGACGCTTCCCACCCCAAGGTGACGCTGGTCGGCAAGGGCGTCTGCTTCGACACCGGCGGGCTCGATCTGAAGCCGTCGAGCAGCATGCTGCTGATGAAGAAGGACATGGGCGGCGCCGCCAATGTGCTCGCGCTGGCACAGATGGTGATGGATGCCAAGCTCAAGCTGCGGCTGCGGGTGCTGATTCCGGCGGTCGAGAATGCGGTTGCCGGCAACGCCTTCCGTCCGCTCGACGTGTTTCCGTCGCGCAAGGGTCTCACGGTCGAGATCGGCAACACCGATGCCGAAGGACGATTGGTCCTCGCCGATGCGCTGGCGCTCGCTGACGAGGACAAGCCCGATCTGCTGATCGACATGGGCACGCTGACCGGCGCGGCGCGCGTTGCACTCGGTCCCGACCTGCCGCCGTTCTACACCCAGGACGAAGCGCTGGCCGCCGACGTCGCGCGCTGCGCCGCCGCCGAGAACGATCCGCTGTGGCGGATGCCGCTATGGGCGCCCTATGACAGCTGGCTCGATTCGAAGGTCGCCACCATCAACAACGCACCATCAGGCGGCTTCGCCGGCTCGATCACCTGCGCGCTGTTCCTGCAGCGCTTCGTCGAGCACGCCGCGAGCTGGCTGCATCTCGACATCTTCGCCTGGACGCCGTCGTCCAAGCCCGGCCGTCCCGAGGGCGGCGAGTGCCAGGCCGCGCGCGCGCTCTACAAGCTGCTGAGCGAGCGCTATGGCTGATCCGCGCATCACGCCTGCGCGGGGCGACATCGCGGCGAAGCATCTCGAAGGCCAAGTGATGGCAGAGCGCTTCGTTGCGGGCGAGACGCTGGTCGTCGTTGATTCCATCGCACCGCTGCGCCAGCAGCCCTTCTCCGGCGCCGAGCTGGCGACGCAGGCGCTGAAGGGCGAGCGCGTCACGATCTATGACCGCAATGGCGAGGGCTGGGCCTGGGGCCAACTCGAAGCAGACAGCTATGTCGGCTGGCTGCCGGAGGCCGCTCTGGCAGCGCCTGCCGCGGCGCCGACGCATAAGATCAGCGCGTTGCGCACCTTCGCGTTCCCCGGGCCGTCGATCAAGCTGCCGCCGACCGAAACGCTGGTCATGGGGTCGACCATCGCGGTGACCCGCGAGGAGGCGAGCTTCGTCGTCACGCATGAAGGCCAGTTCGTCCCGAAGCAGCATGTCGCTCCGCTCGCTCAAGTCGATCCCGATTATGTCGCCGTCGCCGAGCGCTTCGTCGGCACGCCCTATCTGTGGGGCGGCAAGAGCAGCCTCGGCATCGATTGCTCCGGTCTGGTGCAGGTCTCGCTGAATGCCGCCGGCATCTCCTGCCCGCGCGACAGCGACATGCAATTAGCTGCGCTGGGACGGGTTCTCGACGACAGCGAGCGGCAACAGCTCCGCCGCGGTGACCTCATCTTCTGGACGGGCCATGTCGCGATCGTGCGCGACGCGGATACTATCGTGCACGCCAATGCGTTTCACATGGCCACCGCAATCGAGAACACGCGCGACGCAATCGCGCGCATCAAGGCCGGCGGCAGCGACGTGCTCGCGATCAAGCGGCTCGATTGATGTCGTAGGGTGGGCAAAGGCGCGATCACGACGCGTCCGCGTCGCGCAGCGCGCCTTGCCCACCGAGGCTGGCTGGTAGTTGGCTGCTCGCACACAACATCCGCCGCGGCGTATGGATCCCGGGTCGGCGCCCCAACGCCGCTCGCGCGGCGCTGGGGCTTGCTCGGGACGACAGCGGAGTTGTCGGGGACTAGAAAGCATCAGAGCCAGCTTCTCGCTCGCGGGGCTATAAGCATCCTGCGCATGACGACAGAGAGAAATACACCATCTCTCCTCCGTCATTGCGAGCGCAGCGAAGCAATCCAGACTGTCACCGCAGAGAGATCCTGGATTGCTTCGCTACGCTCGCAATGACGGAGTGCCACGATCAGGCGGGGGCACTATCGCGACGAGCGCTCTCATAACGCTGATGGCACGGTTTCACGTCTCAAACAGCGTAGGTCAGGCGCCCGCATCCTCGCAGCACGAACGGCCCGAGCTTTGCGACATCATCGCCCTCGAAGATGGAGAGAGGGCGCAGGGAAGGCCGGGTGCCGACCGCACCCGTGGTTGCGTGCAAAAAGCACGCGGTAGTCACCACAGGTACGAGCCGAACAACCGGCCTCCCCTGCGCGATGGCGTTACGTCTTATACGTGATCTCCCCAGGGACCGGCTTTCTTGCCCCTGTCGGCCACGGAGCTCATCGCCTCCAGCGACCTTGACGCCAGCATCGGGGCGCCAGGACCACACGACTTCGCCGTCCGCGAAAGCAGGCGCACGTCCAGCACCACCCTCACGGCCATCGCATCCCGCACCCGACGTCCGTGACGACGCGTACGCCCCTCTCGTGAGGCGGGACGGCGCAATGAATGGCGCTGATTTGCCCGACGGCGCAAGCTGATTCTTTTTTGCAGAATGTCTTGACTGTTTTTCCGAACACCGGCCCGTCGGGCAACTCACCCGACCTATGGCGGTCCGGTGCGCGTGCTGATGCCTACTATCACGCGGCCGTGGCCTCGCCGTCGTGGCTACCAACGGTCATGCGACCGAGGCCGGATCGCAGGCTCTCCAGCGGATCGGCAGCGCTGCCGCGGCCAAGCGCGACGCCGCCGGCCACGCCGACGCCGATCACATAGATCCATCCCTCGTTGAGGTCGAACAGATTGGCGCTCAACAGCGAGCCGACGACGGTCTGGACAACGATCACCAAACCAACCCAGGCAATCCAATCCCCACCGCGGACCAGCCTGATGTGGCTGATCCACATCGCGTAGAGAAGGATGAGACCGGCCAGTCCCCATTGCAAGACGACGGACAGACTCTGGTTCTGCGGATCACGCGCAGTGCCTCGCATCTCCCGAGGACCGGGTGCATCGATCGCGGAAAGCGGGCGGATCGCCCCGGTGCCATGGCCGAACAGCGGGGCTTCGGCGATCGACGCGATCGACCGCCGCCAATCGGCCTGGCGGTCGACTGGTCCGCCACCGTTCAGCGCCGACATGTGGCGGTGCACGACGATCTCCACGATCGGCCCGCTCAACAACGGTGTCGCCGCCCAGGCAACCCCGCCGGTGACGGCCGCCGATGCCAGCAGCACGACTGCGATCCGCCGGCTGAAATGGCGTATGAGGAGCACGAGCAGGAGGATCGTCGTGGCGACACATGTCGTTCGCGCCGGATCGGCGACCAGATCATGGGCGAAGAACACCAGGCTCGAGCCGGCCAGACCGATCGCCATCCGGATCTGCCCTCGCTCGTAGACAGCGAGAGCCGCTGCCGCCAGGGCAAGCGCACACAGCGTGAATTGCTGACGCTGCCCGAATTCCCGGTCGATCCGCAGGCCGGCCGGCATCAGCGACGGATCAGCCAACGCGATCCATGACAGCATCATCAAAGCCATCGACGAGACGAGAAAGCCGACGAATACCCAGACGGCGCGCTCCGAGCGCCTGAAATGATAGAGAAGGAGCGGAAGCAGCAGCAGTTTCGACACGGGATTGATGGCCTGCAATTCCGCCTCCCAGGGCCCTTCGGACCAGAGCACGCCGACATCCGCCAGCGCGAACAGCGCCAGCGGCAGCGCGCAGGCCGGAAGCGTCAGGCTTCTGATGAGCTCGTCCCAATCGATCGTCGGAATGACCGCGATCGACCAGCACACCATGAGCACCGCTGTTGCCGTCATCGACCACGGCAAGGTCACCGCGGCGAGCGTCACGAGCAGGTCGACGACAACGGCATAGGCTGGAGCCTCCGCCCATGACGGCGGCGCCCAGCCGGTGTTTCCCAGGTCCGCCGGCGAGTTCGAAGCGCCGCCCTCGACGTTCATGAGATACGCCTCCTGGAGCATATCGAACTCCCCGTTCAGACAAGACTGCCGGATACCGCCGCAACGCGCCCTGGCATTGCGGCTGCTGCACCCGCCATGGGTTGAACGCCCCTCTCATTACGTGGGAATTTTTCACACGTCAAACGAATGTGTGGGATTGTGTCCCACAATTGCGCGAGCTAAAATTTGGTCATGGATCCGACATCCCGGGCGCCGGCGCCGCTCGCCGCGACGCAACTGCAGGCGCCTTTGGCGCGACTGCTGCGTCCGCTCGTGCGTCTGTGCATCCGCAGCGGGATGACGTTTCCGGCGCTGGCCCAGCTGTTGCGCGAGCTGTTCGTGAACGTTGCCGAGCACGACTTCGCGCTGGAGGGCAAGCCACAGACGGACAGCCGCGTCAGTCTGCTCACCGGCATTCATCGCAAGGAGGTGGCGCGGCTGCGCGGGGCCGGAGCGCCGGTCAACGAGGTGCCGGCCACGCTGTCACGCACCAGCGCCATCATCGCACATTGGCTGGCCGCGCCCGAATTCATTGATGCCAAGGGCGATCCGCTGCCGCTGCCACGCACGGCCGACGGCGATGCGCCATCGTTCGAGGCGCTGGTCGGTGCGATCACAAAGGACGTGCGGCCGCGCGCAGTGCTCGATGAATGGCTCGACCGCAGGCTCGTGACCATCGATGCCGACGACAACATCGTGCTCGCCGAGACCGGATTCGTGCCGCGCGGCGACGACGACCGCAAATGGTATTACCTCGGCCGCAATCTGCACGATCACATCGCCGCTGCCGCGGCCAACGTGTCCGAAGCCGCGCCGCGCTTCATGGAGCGCGCGGTGCACTATGACGGGCTGTCGCCGAAGCTGGCGAGGCGCCTCGAAGCACGCTCGCGCGAACTTGCGATGGAGGCACTGAAGACCGCCAACCGCGAAGCCAACCGGGCGCTGGCCAAGGACAAGGGCGGCGACGCCCGCTGGAATTTCGGCGTCTACATCTATCTGGACGAGCCCCCGGACGCGCCCGACGAAGGCGGCAAATCATGACCAGGCCGCCGTTGCTATCGCGCAGGGCACTGCTCGCCGGCCTGTGGCTCGCAGGATCGTCCGCCCTTGCGTGGGGACAGGGGCGCAAGGGCAACGATCAGGGCCTCGGCGGCACCGGGCTCACGGGCGGCCAGGATCAGGGCATGGGCGGCACCGGGATCGTCGGCGTGATCCAGCGCTTCGGCAGCATCGTCGTCAACGGCGAGCGCGTCAGCTACGCGCCGACCGTGCCGGTGCGGATCGATGGCGAGGCGGCGTCGCCAAAGGCGCTGAAGGTCGGCCAGCTTGCGCGCGTGCTGGCGCGGCGGGACGCCAGCGGCGTGCTCAGCACTGCCAGCATCCAGATCGTCAGCGAGGTCACGGGACCGATCGAGGCCGTCAGGCCGGGCGAACTCACCGTGCTCGGACAGACGGTGGTCTCGCCGGGCCAGGAAAGCTGGCGGCGGGTCGGCGCCGAGATCGCGGTCTTCGGTCTGCGGCGCAGCGACGGCGTGATCGTCGCGAGCCTGGTCGACCCGCGCAGCAACGCGGCGAACCGCGTCACCGGGGTCATCACGCGCGATCGCAACGGCCTCTCCATCGGCGGCCTGCGGCTCGCCGGCGTCGACCTGGCGCTGGTCGGCCGGCGCGTGCAGGTCGAAGGCCGCGTGGCGCAAGGCGTGATGCAGGTCGCGCGCGCACGGCCCGACGATCTCGCCGATTTCGCGCGCGCCAGCCGCCTGCTGGTCGAAGGCTATGTCCGGCGCGTCGGCACCGAGCTGCAGTTCGGCTCCGGCTATGTCGCGCGCGACAATTCGCGCTTCCAGCCGTCGGTCGAAACACGCGTCGTGGTCGACGCCGTGCCCGATGGCGTCGGTGGACTGCGCGCCGAGTCGGTGCAATCGGTCGGTCGCTTCCCCGGCGAATCGGTTCGCGGCCCGCAAGCGCCGCCGCGTGGCCAGGGGCCCATGCAGGGGCCAATCGGTCCGAACGGCCCGGGTGGCCTGAACAATCCGGGTGGTCCGAACGGTCCGGGCGCACCAAACAATCCAGGCGCTCCAGGCCGCCAGGGCGCGCCCGGCTTCGGCCGGGACAATGGCATGAACTCACCCGGCGGCTTCAATCCCGGCGGAGCGCCGGGCGCGCCAGGGTTCGGTGGACCGCCGGGTGGCCCGCCCGGCGGAGGCGGCGGCGGCTTCGGCGGCCAAGGCGGCTTCGGTGGGGGCGGCGGAGGCGGAGGTGGCGGAGGCGGAGGCCGGCGCTGACGGCTTGAGACAGAGCTGCAATGCAGCCGGAGTTAGTTCGTCTCTCGCCGGCGCTCGCTTGAGCCACGGTCTTGCGGCGCGCTCGGTACTAACCTCTCCCCACATGCGGCAGGGCGATCGCATATGGCGATTTCTGTATTGCGCCCGTCTCTTTCCACATCGTCATGGCCGGGCTTGTCCCGGCCATCCACGTCTGTTTGGCCTGGAAAGAAAGGCGTGGATGCCCGGGTCAAGCCCGGGCATGACGGAGTAACTCATTGGCGGACTCACTCGGCGCGCGCCCTTATCTCTCATATGCGATCGCCCTGCCGCGCGCGGGGAGAGGTCGGATTGCAATCCGGGTGAAGGGGGTACAGGCCTCACCATGCACACCACCCGTGCGTCTGCCCCTCACCCCCGACCCTCTCAGCGCGAGCGAAGCTCGTCGCGGCCCCGTGAAGAACGGGGAGAGGGGGCGCACCGCGATCGCGGTCGCAGCTTCGGATTCAACTCAGAAGCGGCCCGTATTTAGTTCTCGCCCGGTGGAACAAACAACTAGCAGCTCATGGCGCCGCGGTCCCGTTCCCCGCCGTCTCGATGCGGAAAGCGGCCGCGAACAGCGCGCGCGTGTAGTCGGTCTTGGGCGCCTTGAAGAGCTCCACCGCGGGCCCCTCCTCCACGACCTTGCCGTCGCGCATCACGATCAGGTGGCTGGCGAGCGCCGCGACCACCCGGAGGTCGTGAGAAATGAACATGTAGGTGAGATCGAGCTTGCGCTGCAGCTGGCGCAACAGATCGACCATCTGCGCCTGGAACAGCATGTCGAGCGCCGAGGTCGGCTCGTCGAGCACGACAAAGCTGGGTTCGAGCACGACGGCGCGCGCCACCGAGATACGCTGGCGCTGGCCGCCGGAGAACTCGTGCGGATAGCGGAAGCGTGTCTCCGGATCGAGGCCGACCTCCTTGAGCGCCTTCACGACTTTGGCCTCGCGCTCCTCGTCAGTCAGTTTCGGCTGGTGCACGCTGAGGCCCTCGGCGATGATGTCGCCGACCGACATGCGCGGGCTCAGGGCGCCGAACGGATCCTGAAACACGATCTGCATGTCACGGCGGAACGGGCGCACCTCCTTGAAGGACAGGCCCTGGATCTCCTTGCCGAGAAACACGATCGGGCCGTCCGAGGAAATCAGCCGCAGCAGCGCGAGGCCAAGCGTGGTCTTGCCCGATCCGGACTCACCGACGACGCCGAGCGTCTCGCCCTTGCGCACCGCGACGCTGACGCCGTCCACGGCCTTGATGTGGCCGACGGTCGACCGAAAGAAGCCGCGCTTGATCGGAAACCAGACCTTGAGATCCTTCGCCTGCATTACCACCGGCTGATCGGGCCGCGGCGGCGCCGGATCCGGCTTCGGCTCGGCCGCGAGGAGCGCCCTGGTGTAGGGATGAGCGGGCGCCGTGAACACCTGCTCGACCGGCCCCTGCTCGACGATCTTGCCGCCGTTCATGACGCAGACCCGCTCGGCGATGCGGCGGACGATGCCGAGATCGTGGGTGATGAACAACAGGCTCATGCCGAGGCGCGCGCGGATATCGGCGAGCAGCGCCAGGATCTGCGCCTGCACGGTGACGTCGAGCGCGGTGGTCGGCTCGTCGGCGATCAAGAGATCCGGCTCGTTGGCGAGCGCCATCGCGATCATCACGCGCTGGCGCTGGCCGCCGGAGAGCTGATGCGGATAGCTGGCGAGCCGCGTCTCAGGCTCGGGAATGCCGACCTGGGTCAGCAGCTCGAGCGTGCGCACCCGCGCGGCGCTGCCGGAGATCGGCTGATGCAAATGCAGGATCTCGCTGATCTGCCGCTCGATCGTGTGCAGCGGGTTGAGCGAGGTCATCGGCTCCTGGAAGATGATCGAGATGTCGCTCCCGCGGATCTGGCGCATCTCGCCCTCCGACAGCGGCAGCAGATCGCGCCCCTTGAAGCGGATGCTCCCCGAGGGGTGCGAGGCGACCGGATAAGGCAGCAGCTTCAGCACCGACAGCGCGCTGACCGATTTGCCCGAGCCGGACTCGCCGACCAGGGCGACGCATTCGCCGCGCTTGATCTCGAACGAGACACGGTCGACGGCGGTCAATGTACGGCCCTGCTGGTGGAAGGCCACCGAGAGATCCCTGACCGAGAGCAGCGGTTGGCTGATCGCATCCATGTCGGTCACCTGAACGTCTTGCGGGGGTCGAACGCGTCACGCATCGCTTCGCCGATGAAGATCAGGAGCGACAGCATGATCGCGACCGAGAAGAAGCCGGTGAGGCCGAGCCACGGCGCCTGCACATTGGCCTTGGCCTGCGACAGCATCTCGCCCAGCGACGGCGATCCCGGCGGCAGGCCCAAGCCGAGGAAATCGAGCGCGGTCAACGTCATGACCGAGCTCGACACGATGAAGGGCAGGAAGGTCATGGTCGCGACCATCGCGTTCGGCAAGAGGTGGCGGACCATGATCACGGCATTGGAGACGCCGAGCGCGCGCGCCGCCTGGATATACTCGAAATTGCGCCCGCGCAGGAATTCGGCGCGCACGAGCCCGACCAGCGACACCCAGGAGAACAACAGCATGATCCCGAGCAGGGTGAAGAAGCTGGGCACCAGCACGGCCGACAGGATCAGCAGCAGATAGAGATAGGGGATCGCGTTCCAGATCTCGATGAAGCGCTGGAACAGGAGATCGATCCAGCCGCCGAAATAGCCCTGCACGCCGCCCGCTGCGATGCCGATGATCGAGGAGAAGAAGGTCAGCAACAGGCCGAACAGCACCGAGATGCGGAAGCCGTAGATCAGTCGCGCCACCACGTCGCGCCCCTGGTCGTCGGTGCCGAGCCAGTTGTATTCCAGATCGCGGCAGCTCTTCAGGCCCTTCTTCTCGACCACCGGCTTGCACTGCTCTTCCGTCAGCATCCAGGTCGGCTTCGACGGCGCCGGCGTCGGCAGATCGAGATTATGCGTGGCATAGGAGTAGCGCACCAGCGGCCAGATCACCGTGCCGCCCTTGTCCGCGATCAGCTTCTGCAAATACGGATCACGATAGTCCGCGGCGGTCTCGAAGTCGCCGCCGAATGCCGTCTCCGGATAGGTGACGAAGGCCGGGAAGTACAGGTGGCCGTCGAACTTGATCAGGAACGGCCGGTCGTTGGCGATCAGCTCCGCGAACAGCGAGACGAAGAACAGGAACAGGAAGATCCACAGCGACCAGTAGCCACGACGGTTGGCCTTGAAATTCTGCCAGCGCCGCTGGTTGAGCGGCGAGGGCCGGAAGCGATGCCGCGTCGGCGGCACGGCCGCGACCGGCGGTGCCTGCGGGGTGGTCTCCACCGGAGGGGGCGCAGTGATCGTCATCAGACCTCCCGCGCCTCGAAGTCGATCCGTGGATCGATCCACATGTAGGTCAGATCCGAGATCAGGTTGATCGCGAGTCCCAGCAGCGAGAAGATGAAGAGGTTGCCGAACACGACGGGGTAATCACGATTGAGAATGCTTTCGAACGACAGCAGGCCGAGGCCGTCGAGCGAGAAGATGGTCTCGATCAGGAGCGAGCCGGAAAAAAAGGCGTGGATGAAGGTGCCCGGAAAGCCCGCGATCACGATCAGCATCGCGTTGCGGAAGACGTGGCCATACAGCACCTGGTTCTCGCTGCAGCCCTTGGCGCGCGCGGTCATCACATACTGCTTGCGGATCTCGTCGAGGAACGAGTTCTTGGTCAGCAAGGTCATGGTCGCGAAGGCGCCGAGCGCCATCGACACCAGCGGCAAGGTGAGGTGCCAGAAATAGTCGATGATCTTCCAGTACCACGGAAATTCCGACCAGCCTTCGGAGGTCAGGCCGCGCAGCGGGAAGATGTTGAGGAACGAGCCGCCGGCGAACAGGATGATCAGCAGGATCGCGAACAGGAACCCCGGAATGGCGTAGCCGATGATGATCACGGCCGAGGTCCAGGTATCGAAGCGCGAGCCGTCTGCGACAGCCTTGCGAATCCCCAGAGGAATCGAGATCAGATAGGTCAGCAGCGTCATCCAGATGCCGAGCGACATCGACACCGGCAGCTTCTCCTTGATCAGCTGCAGCACGCTGGTGTCGCGGAAATAGCTCTTGCCGAAATCGAAGCGGCTGAAGTTCCAGACCATCAGCGCGAAGCGCTCGGGCGCCGGCTTGTCGAAACCGAACTGCTTCTCGAGCTGCTTGATGAAGGCGGGATCCAACCCCTGCGCGCCGCGATATTTGGAGTTCAACTCGCCGCCGGACCCGACCTGCCCGGGCGGCCGCGCGCCGAAATCGGAGCCGCTGCCGCCGGAGATGCGCGACGTGCCGCCGGTGTCGGCGCCGGTCAGTTGCGCGATCACGCGCTCGACCGGCCCGCCCGGCGCGAACTGCACCACGACGAAGGAGATGAAGAGGATCCCGAGCAGGGTCGGGAGCATCAGAAACATGCGGCGGAGGATATAGGCAGCCATGAACTACTTCGCCTGCTCGAGCTTTGCGGCCTTGGCGGCATCGTACCACCAGATGTCAGGGGCGCCGACGCCCGAGGCGTATTTCGGCGGCTTCGGCGGGTGGCTGAACTGATCCCAATAGGCGATCGGATGGGTCTGGCGATACCATTGCGGTATCCAGTAATGCCCGGCGCGGAACACGCGATCGAGCGCCCGGCAGGCCAGCGTCAGCTCGCTGCGGGTCGCAGCCGAGATCGCCTTGTTGACCAGCGTATCGATCGCGGGATTGCTGATGCCGGCGAGATTGTACGAGCCCTTGGTCTTGGCCGCGTCCGAGGTGAAATAGGGCCTCAGGCTGTCGCCGGGCGTCGGCGACATCGTCAGCCGCTGCACCGTGATGTCGAAGTCGAAATCCTCGACCCGCGCGCGATACTGCACGGCGTCGACGACGCGTAAGTCGGCATCGATGCCGAGCGTCTGCAGGTTCTTGATCAGGGTGCCGTGGTGCGGCTTGAACGAGACCTCGTCGATCAGGAACTCGATCGCGAAGGCCTCGCCATTCGGCAGCAGCCGCTTGCCGTCCTTGACCGGCAGGCCGGCCTGCTGCAGCAGCTGCGAGGCCTTGCGCAGCAGCGCGCGATCCTGGCCCGATCCGTCCGAGACCGGCGGCACGAACGGCTCGCCGAACACGTCGTCAGGCACCTGGCCGCGGAACGGCTCCAGCAGCTTCAGCTCCTCCGGCGACGGCGGTCCGACTGCGACCATGTCGGAATTCTGGAACGGCGACACCGCGCGCGCATAGGCGCCGTACATGATGGTCTTGTTGGTCCATTCGAAGTCGAACGCGTAGGTCAGCGCCTGACGGACGCGCGGATCCCCGAACTTGTCGCGGCGGGTGTTGATGAACCAGCCCTGCCCGCCCGACGGCGTCTCGTCCGGCAGCAGCTCGCGCTTGACGCGGCCGTCCTTGATGGCCGGGAAGTCGTAGCGCGTGGCCCAGATGCGCGAGGTGAACTCCTCGCGGAAGAGATAGCTCTTGGCGCTGAAGCCCTCGAAGGCGACGTCGCGGTCGCGATAGAACTCGTAGCGCACGATGTCGAAATTATACATGCCGCGGCTGACCGGCAGATCGGCCGCCCACCAGTCCTTGACGCGCTCGAACTCGACGTAGCGGTTGATCTCGTACTTGCCGACCTTGTACGGGCCCGAGCCGAGCGGCACATCGAGCGGCCCCTCGTCGAACGCGCGGTTCGCATACCAGGCCTTCGAGAAGATCGGCAGGGTCACGACATAGAGCGGCACGTCACGGGCGCGCTTCTCGACGAAGCTCACGATGACGGTCGCATCGTCGACGGCCTCGGCCTTCACGAAGTCGCGCAGCTGCACAACGATCAGCGGATGGCCCTTCTCCTTCAGCGTGTTCAGCGAGAAGGCGACGTCCTGGGCCGTGATCTTCGAGCCGTCATGGAATCGCGCTTCGGGCCGCAAGATGAAGCGATAGGTCAGCTTGTCCGCGGAGATCGCGACCGACTTCGCGACCAGCCCATAGACCGCATCGGGCTCGTCGCTCGCGCGCACCATCAGCGAGGCGAACGTCATGTCCATGCCCTGCGCGCCCTCACCCTTGAGGACGTAGGCATTGAACGAGTTGAACGTCTGATAGGACTGGTTGTAGGCGCGGACCGAGGGGATCAGCGAGAAGAGCCCGCCCTTCGGGGCATCCGGATTGACGTAGTCGAAGTGGCGAAAGTCGGCCGGGTATTTCAGGTCGTCGAAGGCCGACGCGCCGTGAGACTCTGCGCCGAACTCCGCAGCCCACGCCGGCTTGAGCAGGGAAACGCTCAGGGCGCCCAGGCCAAGCCCGAGCACGCCCCGGCGTGACAACAGATGAGAGAACCTGCTCAAGAGCGCTTCACCTTGGCAGCCTTGTCGGCGTCGTACCACCACAGATTCGGCCAGCCGGACCGGGCGTATTTCGGCAGCTCCGCATGGCCGAAGCGGTCCCAGCGCGCGCTGCGCGCGAACGGATAGGTGAATTGCGGGACGACGTAGAAATTCCACAGCAGCACCCGGTCGAGTGCATGCGTCGCCGCTTCGAGGCTGGCGCGATCCTTCGCGAAGATGATCTTCTCGATCAGCTCGTCGACCGCCGGGTTCTTGATGCCGACCGAGTTCTTCGAGCCGGGTTCGTCAGCGGCCTTGGAGCCCCAGAAGTCGCGCTGCTCGTTGCCCGGAGACAACGACTGCCCCCAGACATCGACGATCATGTCGTAGTCGAAGGTGCGCACCCGGTTCTCATACTGGACGTTGTCGACCTGGCGGACAGTGACGGCGACGCCCAGGCGCTCCAGCGAGGGCTTGTAGAACAGCACGATACGCTCGGACGACGGATCCTGGACCAGCAGCTCGACGGTGACGGGCTTGCCGGTGGGATCGGTCAGCTTATGGTCCTTGATCTCGAAACCGGCCTCCTTCAACAGCTTCGTGGCCTCGCGCAGATTGCCGCGGACGGCGTCGGGGTTGCCACCCACCGGGCCCTGATAAACCGTCGTGAAAACCTCCGGCGGCACCTTGTCGCGCATGCCTTCGAGGATCTGCAGCTCCTGGCCCTGCGGCAGCCCGGAGCAGGCCAGATCGGTGCCTTCGAAATAGCTGTTGATCCGCTTGTACTGGCCGTAGAACAACTGCTTGTTCATCTCCTCGAAATCGAAGGCGTAGTTGAAGGCGCGCCGCAGCCGCGCGTCCTGGAACTGCGGACGCCGCAGGTTGAAGGCGAAGCCCTGCATCCGGCCGGAATCGCTGATCGGAAATTCGTCCTTGACCACCCGCTTGTCTTTGATGGCCGGGAAGTCGTAGGCCGTGGCCCATTGCTTGGCCGAGTTCTCGCTGATCCAGTCCGCCTGATCGGCCTTGAAGGCTTCGAGCGCGACGATGTTGTCGCGGAAGAACTCGAACTGCAGCTCGTCGAAATTATTCTGGCCGACCTGAACGGGAAGTTTTTCGCCCCAATAGTCCTTGACGCGCTCCACCTTGATCGAGCGGCCGGGAACGAATTCCTTGATGCGATACGGGCTCGACCCGAGCGGCGGCTCCAAGGTCGTGGCGGTAACGTCGCGCTTGCGCCCTTGCGCATCCGTGCCCTCCCACCAATGCTTCGGCAGCACCAGCAGCTCGCCCACGATGTGCGGCAGCTCGCGATTGCCGGGTCCATCGAAGGTGAACTTGACCTCGAGATCGCCGGTCTTCTCGGCCTTCCCGACATGGCGGTAGTAGGACGAGTAGTGCGGGCTGTTCTTCTTCAGAACCTCGAGCGAAAAGATGACGTCCTCGGGCGTCACCGGCTTGCCGTCCTGCCAGCGCGCTTCCTTACGGAGGCGATAGATGACCCAGGAGAAATCGTCCGGATAGGCGGCGGACTCGGCGAGCAGGCCGTATTCGGTCGAGACCTCGTCCTGAGACCGCGTCATCAGCGTCTCGTAGACCAGCGCCGCGGCGGGCGCGATGTTGCCCTTCACATACATCACGACGATGTTGAAATTGTCGAAGGTCCCGATCGAGATCATGCGGGCCGTGCCGCCCTTGGGCGCGTCGGGATTAACGTAGTCGAAGCGCTTGAAGTCTGCGGGATACTTGATCTGGCCGAACAGCGACAGGCCGTGACGCCAGACCAGCTGCTCGCCGGCCTGCGCCTGCGCGGCGTCGAGAGGAACGAGGCTGGCCGCGGTGCCGAGCGCCGGGGTCATCGCAGCGAAGGCGCTGCTCTGCAGCAGCTGTCGTCGGGTAATCGTCAAATGAGACTTCCTCTGAATAAGACCGCAGCGAAGCAGGTGGTCGGCGCCGGCCGCTGCTGCTCCGTGATCCAACGTTTGATCGTAACCCAATTCTCAGGGGCAGGTTGCGCCGGCCGAAGCGAAGCGCTCCAGCCCGCGAACCATGTTCCATTCAGAGGACAATATACGGCAAGGTTTCGACCAATAACCTTGCTTTTTCCTCATGATACCGGGTTGTGAACGCGGTGGATGCGACCAAAGGTCCCAAATGGGGCGAAATTCGTTCCCAAAGCAAAACGGCCGGGCTTGGGGCCCGGCCGTTCGGAAATCAGGGATCAGAGCCGGCTCACTTGGCGGCGGTCGGCAGCGGGGCCGGGCTGTCGGCCAGCGAGTTCAGATAGGCCAGCACGTCGGCGCGCTCTGAGTCCTTCTGGATACCGGCGAAGCCCATCGCGGTGCCCGGAACGTAGCCCTTCGGATTGGTGATGAACTGGTTGAGCGCATCGATGCTCCAGGTGCCGCCCTTGCCCTTCATCCCGGCCGAGAAGTTGAAGCCGCGGCCCTCGCCGACCTTGTCGCCGACGATGCCATAGAGGTTGGGGCCGACACCGTTCTTCTCGCCCTTCGCGAAGGTGTGGCAGGCCGCGCACTTCTTGGCGGCGGCAGCGCCCTTCTCGACGGAAGCGGTCTGCAGCAGCTTCTCGATCGGCTCGGCGGCGGTCGGCGCAGCGCCACCCTTGGCGGCGCCCTCGGCTTCCTTCACGGCGATCTCGAAACCCGGCTTCTCCGGCATTTTCGGCGCAAACAGCGCGCTGGCGGTGAAGCTCGTCACCAGCACGACCAGACAGGCGGCCAGGACGGCGCCGATGATTTTGTTCAGTTCGAAGGAGTCCATTTTGGAATCAGGCTCCGAGGGCGGATTTCATTGTTCTTGGGGGTCGCGAGGCCGCGGCCGTGAATCGCCCCAAGGAATCGAGCCGTCGCGCCTCCCCCTGGAGCGGAATTGAGATATCGGTTTGCCCGTGCTCTGGCAACCCGTATAAGCAGCCGGCTTTTGCTGTCCCCATCAAGTCCGTCGCGCCTGTTGCGACCGGCTCCGACCTGTCGTTCCCCGGATGACCAACCCACGTATCTTGGTGCTGATCCCCGCCCGCATGGCCTCGACCCGCCTGCCGGGCAAGCCGCTGCTCGACATCGCCGGCCAGCCGATGATCGTGCAGGTGCTGCGCCGCGCGCAGGAAGCCGCGATCGGCCGCGTGGCTGTGGCCACCGACACGCCCGAAATCGCTGCGGCGATAGAAGCTGCGGGCGGCGAAGTGGTCATGACGCGGCCGGATCATCCGTCCGGCTCCGATCGCATCCACGAAGCCCTCTGCAAGCTGGACCCTGCGCGGGAAGCCGAGATCGTGGTCAATCTGCAGGGCGACTTCCCGACCATCGACCCGCAGAACATCAGCGACGTTCTGCCGCCGCTGGATGATCCCACGGTGGACATCGCCACGCTGGCGGCCCAGATCCACACCGAGGAGGAGAGCCTCAATCCGAACGTCGTCAAGGCGGTCGGCTCGCCGCTCGGCGGGCGGCGCATGCGCGCGCTGTATTTCACCCGGGCCACGGCGCCGCATGGCGACGGACCGCGCTACCACCACATCGGCCTCTACGCCTACCGCCGGGCGGCGCTGGAGCGATTCGTCAGCCTGCCGCCGTCGCCGCTGGAGCAGCAGGAGAAGCTGGAGCAGCTGCGGGCGCTGGAGGCCGGCATGCGCATCGACGTCATGGTCGTCGACGCCGTGCCCCGCGGCGTCGACACCCCGGCCGATCTCGAAACCGCGCGCCGGCTTTTGTCCAAAGCCTGAGCTGCTAAAAGGCCCTTCATGAGCAAGATCTTGAAAATCGCATTCCAAGGCGAGCCGGGAGCCAATTCCCACATCGCCATTTCCGAGGCTTACCCGGCCGCTGAGGCCATGCCCTGCCCGACCTTCGAGGATGCGCTGAGCGCGATCTCCTCCGGCGAGGCGGACCTCGGCATGATTCCGATCGAGAACTCGGTCGCCGGCCGCGTCGCCGACATCCACCACCTGCTGCCGGCCTCGGGCCTCTACATCATCGGCGAGTGGTTCCTGCCGGTCCGCCACCAGTTGATGGCGCTGAAGGGCACCAAGCTTGCGGACATCAAGACGGTCGAGAGCCACGTCCACGCGCTCGGCCAGTGCCGCCGCATCATCCGCCAGCTCGGCGTCCGGCCGATCGTGGCCGGCGACACTGCGGGCAGCGCGCGCGATGTGTCCCAGCGCGGCGACAAGAGCGTGGCGGCCATCGCCTCGCGCCTCGCCGCCGAAATCTACGGCTTGGACATCCTCGCCGAGGACATCGAGGACGAGGCCCACAACACCACCCGCTTCGTGGTGCTCGCGCGCGAGGAGCAATGGGCCGAGCAGAATTCCGGCCCGCTGGTGACGAGCTTCGTGTTCCGCGTCCGCAACCTGCCCGCCGCGCTGTACAAGGCGCTCGGCGGCTTCGCCACCAACGGCGTCAACATGACCAAGCTCGAAAGCTACATGGTCGACGGCAATTTCTTCGCCACGCAGTTCTATGCCGATGTCGACGGTCATCCCAACGACCGCGGCCTCGCCTTCGCGCTGGAGGAATTGAAGTTCTTCTCGCGCGAGCTCCGCATCGTCGGCGTCTATCCGGCTCATCCGTTCCGGGCGACGTTCAGCGAGACACGAGAGTAGCTCTCTCCTGTCGCCCCGGCGAACGCCGGGGCCCATAACCACAGAGCTTAAGTGGTCGCAGCACGATTTCTCCGACCGCCCTCTCACAGGAACATCCGGCGGTATCGGTCCCCGATCTGCGTCCGGCAGCGCTGACGCGCTTCCGGACTTGCCCGGGACGACACCGAGAGTTCACGCCGCCGTCTATGACCCGACATAGGCGGCCAGCTCGGCAGGCGTTCCCATCGGGAAGGCCTCCTTCAAGAAATCGAGGAAGGCGGAGACACGCGCGCTCAACAGCCGCCGCGACGGATAGAGCGTCCACAGCGCGATCTCCGGTCCGTCGACGTCACCCCAATGGACCAACGTGCCGGCAGCGAGATCGTGACTGACAAGCGAGATCGGAAGGCGTGCGGCGCCGGCGCCCGCTCGGACCGCATCGCGGACCATCACGAGCGACGACAGGCGAAGCACCGGATCGATCGCGATGCGTGATCTTCCAGTTGGCGCCATCACATCCCACGCGCCAGCGCGATCACCCGCGCCGCGCGCGACAACCGGGACAGCGACGTTCTCCGCCGGTCGCGCGAGGCCCGGGCTTGCGACGACCACCAGCCGGTCGCGCAGAAAGATGCGCCCGACAAGGCTGTCATCCGGATCCGGATTGACCCGGATCACTAGGTCGTAACCTTCTTCGATCATGTCGACGGTGCGGTCCTCCGTCGTGACCTCGAGCCGGACTTGCGGAAACTTCAGCGCGAACCCGGCAGCGATCCTGCCCATCGCGCTCTGCGAAAACTGCACGGGTGCGCTGATGCGCAGCCTGCCGCGCGGCGTGTCTCCACCCGAAGCGATCGCCGCTGCGGTCTCGTCGAGCTCGGTGAGCAACGCCCCGGTCCGCTCGAACAGCGCCCGTCCTTCCTCGGTGAGCTTCAGGGCGCGCCCCCCGCGCTCGAGGAGACGCAGGTCGAGGGCGGCCTCCAGTTCCATGACCCGACGGGACAGCGTCGCCTTGGGACGCCCGGCGGCGCGCGCAGCACGACCGAATCCGCCGTGGCGGGCAACCAGGTTGAAATCGGCGAGGGCAACGAGATCCATCTGTTTCACCAGTGAGACGACCTGTCCAAATATAGCGTCTATTGGACCACGTGTGGATCGATATTTTCGGAATGTCTTCTGAACCCAACCCGGAGTGATCCCCATGACCATCCTCGTTACCGGCGCCACTGGCACCGTTGGCCGTCACGTCGTCGAACAGCTCGTCAGGCGCGGCGCCGATGTCCGCGCCCTCGTCCGCAATCCTGCCAAGGCCAACTTGCCGGCAGGCGTCCAGATCGCACAAGGCGACCTGCTCGACGTCGATTCGCTGCGCAGCGCGTTCTCGGGCGTCTCGACCCTGTTCCTGCTCAACGCCGTCACGCCTGATGAATTCACGCAGGCACTGATCGCGCTCAACATCGCCCGCGAGGCGGGCATCGAGCGGATCGTCTATCTCTCGGTGATCCACAGCGACGTCTACGTCAACGTGCCGCACTTCGCCGGCAAGTTCGGTGTCGAGCGAATGATTGAGCAGATGGGCTTGAACGCCACCATCCTGCGGCCGGCCTACTTCATGAACAACGATCTCACGATCAAGGACGTCGTGCTCGGCTACGGCGTCTACCCGATGCCGATCGGAGCCAAGGGCCTCGCCATGATCGACATCCGTGACATCGGCGAGATCGCAGCAATCGAGCTGATCCGCCGTGAGCAGTCCGCAGCGCCACTCCCGCTCGCGCGGATCAACCTGGTCGGTCCGGACACGCTGACCGGCGCTGATGCCGCCGCGATCTGGTCGGACGTGCTGGGGCGGACGATCGCCTATGGCGGCGACAACACCGCGCAGTTCGAGACCAACCTCCGGCAGGTCATGCCGAGCTGGACGGCGTTCGACATGCGGCTGATGAGCGAGCGCTTCCTGACCGACGGCATGGTCCCGGACGAAGGCGACGTCGCGCGCCTGACGGCGCTGCTGGGTCGCCCGCTGCGCTCTTATCGCAACTTCGTCACAGACATCACGACCGCGGCCTGACGGCAACAAACTCTGATCACCGACCGAAACCAACATGCGGGGCGCCTCCAAGGACGCGTCCCGCCGCCAATCAAGGAGGTCATCGTGACCAATCTCAACACCAACAACGTCGCCACCGTGAAGTCGAAAATCCTTGTCCTTGGCGCCACCGGCGGCGCCGGCCGCCTGATTGTTCGCGAGGCGCTGGCGCGTGGTTACGAGGTCACCGCGCTGGTGCGTTCGCCCGAGAAGGCCCGCGACCTGCAAGGCGCGCGTCTCGTCGTCGGTGACGCCCGCGACGAAGCTGCGTTGCGGAAGGCGCTCAAGGGCCAGGACGCGGTCATCAGTGCACTGGGCACGCCGGCCAGTCCGTTCCGCGAGGTGACGCTGCTCTCGACGGTGACGCGATCGCTGGTCAGTGCTATGCAGGCAGAGCACGTCTCGCGGCTGGTTGCCATCACGGGGATGGGCGCCGGTGACAGCGCCGCACACGGCGGCTTTCTGTTCGACAGGCTGATTTTTCCGCTGCTGCTGCGCAAGGTGTACGCCGACAAGAATCGGCAGGAAGCGATCATCGGGGATAGCGGGCTCGACTGGGTGCTCGTTCGTCCTTCCGTGCTGAACGACAAGCCGGGCGGCCACGCGGTGCGCGCATTGACGGATCTCTCCGGTTTTCATGGCGGGACGATTGCGCGGGCGGATGTCGCGCGCTTCGTCGTGGACCAGGTGAGCGACGACAGCTTCCTGCATCGCTCGCCCCTGATCACATCGTGAGAGCGCCGCAGCGTGCCTGCCCCTCCTTACGCTGCCGCCTTCCGCTCCAGACCGAACGCGTCGGCGAGCAGGCTGTAGGAGCGCTTGCGCGCCTCGTGGTCGAAGGTCGCCGTGATCACCATCAGCTCGTCGGCCTGGCTGGCGGCGATCATCGGATCGAGCTTGGCCCGCACCGTCGACGGCGAGCCGACGAACAGCCGCGAGCGGTTGCGCGCGATCGAGGCGCGGTCGGCGTCTGTATACAGATAGGCCGCCACCTCCTCCGGGCTCGGCAGCGGCAGAAACTGGCCGCGGTCGCGCCGGAGCCGATTGAGGTCCATCGACGACGCCAGCCGCTCGGCTTCGGCATCGGTATCCGCCGTCACCACGGCCACAGCCAGGATCGCGTGCGGCTGCGACCGCCAGCGCGACGGCGTGAAATGCGCGCGATAATTGGTCATCGCATCGACTGCGTCGTGGCTGGCGAAATGATGCGCAAAGCCGAACCCCAAGCCGAGCTGCGCCGACAGCTCGCTGGAATAGTCGCTTGAGCCGAGCAGCCAGATCGGCGGCAGCGGTGCATCATCGGGCATCGCTATGACGTTGTTATAGGGGTGGCCCGCGGGAAATTCGCGCGTCTCCCATAGCATCAGCTCGTGCAGCCGCTCCAGGAAATCGTCGCCCTCGCGGCGGTCGAGCCGGCTGCGCAGCGCATAGGCCGTGGTGCCGTCGGTGCCTGGCGCACGTCCCAGGCCGAGATCGATGCGGCCGGGAAACAGCGCCTCCAGCATCTTGAAGCGCTCGGCGACCACCAGCGGCGCATGGTTGGGCAGCATCACGCCGCCGGAGCCGACGCGGATGTGCTGAGTCGCCGCCGCGATCTGCCCGATCATGATGTCGGGCGACGGGCTCGCCACCGAGGGCAGGCTGTGGTGCTCAGCCAGCCAATAGCGGACATAGCCGAGCTGATCGACGTGGCGGGCCAAGTCGATGCTGTTGCGTAACGCCGCCGACGGCTTGGTCGCCGTGGTGGTGACGGAGAGGTCGAGGACGGAAAGCGGTATCATTGGCTCAACCTAATGCCTGCACGCCGCACCACAATGGGCCAACCGCGGCGGTGACCTGCCGCAAATGCAGGGGATCGGCGACAATGGGGTTGGGACGAACTTCCTGTATACAGCGGCACAACGACTATCTCCCACGATCAATTTCGACGAGTTTCGTCCAAGGCACGCGCATAACCATTGATATTTCTTGTTTTTTCTTGCCCACCATCGACGACGATAAAGGCACACAAAATGTCACCATGCGTGCATTAGTGGGCTAAATCCCATTCCCGGTGGGCTGTCTATTGCGACGCACTTCCCTTATCTTGGCCCGATCGAGATGGGGCCACCCTATTGAGATGAAATTTACGTCCCATCGGGAACCTGCGTTGCCATGACCGACCTCGCCTCCGCCATCACCGACGGCCATTCCGCGATCAACAGGCCGAAAATCTCGTTCGAGTTCTTCCCGCCGAAGTCCGAGGAGATGGACCGGACGCTGTGGTCCTCGATCGAGCGTCTGGCGCCGCTGGAGCCGAGCTTCGTCTCCGTTACCTACGGCGCTGGCGGCTCGACGCGCGAGCGCACCCACGCCACCATCGCGCGCATCCTGAAAGAAACCGCACTGCTGCCGGCAGCGCATCTGACCTGCGTCGGCGCCTCCCGTGGCGAGATCGACGAGGTCGTCGACCGCTATCATGAGGTCGGCGTCCGCCACATCGTGGCATTGCGCGGCGATCCGCCCGGCGGCATCGGCGCGCCCTATTCCACCCGCGCCGACGGCTACCAGACCTCCCCCGAGCTGATCGAAGGCATCAAGAGGCGCCATCCCGACATCGACGTCATCGTCTCGGCCTATCCGGAGAAGCACCCGGAGAGCCGCGACTTCGACGCCGACATCGACATGCTCCAGGCCAAGATCGACGCCGGCGCGACCCGCGCCATCACCCAGGTGTTCTTCGACAACGACCTCTACTTCCGCTACCTCGACCGCGTCCGTGCCCGCGGCATCGACATTCCGATCGTGCCGGGCATCATGCCGCTGCACAATTTCAAGCAGGCGCGCGCCTTCGTCACCCGCACCGGCACCACGGTGCCGGACTGGCTCGCCGAGAAGTTCGACGGCCTCGATGACGATCCCGAGACCCGCAAGCTGGTCGCCGCGACCGTCGCCGCCGGCCAGGTGCAGAAGCTCGCCAAGCAGGGCGTCGACACCTTCCATTTCTACACCATGAACCGCGCCGACCTCGTATTCGCGATCAGCCATCTGCTCGGCATTCGCCCGAAGTCCGCCAACAAGGCCGCCGCCTGATGTCCGTTCCCGTATCTCCAGCGCGTACCGCTTTCCTCGCCGCCGCGGCCAAGCGCATCCTGATCCTCGACGGCGCCATGGGCACGATGATCCAGGGGCTGCAGTTCGACGAGGCCGCCTTTCGCAGCGAGCGGTTCAAGGACTTCCATCGCGATCTCCGCGGCAACAACGATCTCCTGATCCTGACCCAGCCCGAGGCGATCGAGGCCATCCACGCGCAATATCTGCGCGCCGGCGCCGACCTCGTCTCCACCAACACCTTCTCGGCGACCTCGATCGCGCAGGCCGATTACGACCTCTCCGACATCACCTACGAGCTCAACCGCGAGGGCGCCCGGCTGGCACGCAATGCCGCGACCCGCGTTGCGGCCGAGGACGGCAAGCAGCGCTTCGTCGTCGGCGCGATGGGCCCGACCAACCGTACCGCCTCGATCTCGCCTGACGTCTCCAACCCCGGCTACCGCGCCGTGACTTTCGACGACCTCCGGCTCGCCTATGGCGAGCAGGCGCGCGGGCTCGTGGACGGCGGCGCCGACATCCTGCTGGTCGAGACCATCTTCGACACGCTCAACGGCAAGGCGGCGCTGTACGCGATCGCCGAGCTTTGCGAGGAGCGCGGCATCGACGTGCCCGTGATGATCTCCGGCACCATCACCGACAAGTCTGGCCGCCTGCTCTCGGGCCAGATGCCCGAGGCGTTCTGGAATTCCGTCCGTCACGCCAAGCCGCTCACCATCGGCTTCAACTGCGCGCTCGGCGCCGAGGATTTGCGCGCCCATATCGCCGACATCGGCCGCGTCGCCGACGCACTGGTGTCTGCCCATCCGAATGCCGGACTGCCCAACGAGTTCGGCCAGTATGACGAGACGCCGGCCTACATGGCGCGGCTGATCGGCGAGTTCGCGAGCGCCGGCCTCGTCAACATCGTCGGCGGCTGCTGCGGCACCACGCCGGACCATATCGCGGCGATCGCCGCCGCGGTCGCCCCGCACAAGTCGCGCGTCGTGCCGGAGATCGCGCCGCGGCTGCGGCTGTCGGGCCTCGAGCCGTTCGAGCTGACGCCCGCCATTCCCTTCGTCAATGTCGGCGAGCGCACCAACGTCACCGGTTCGGCCAAATTCCGCAAGCTGATCACGGCCGGCGACTACACCGCGGCGCTGCAGGTCGCGCGCGACCAGGTCGAGAACGGCGCCCAGGTCATCGACGTCAACATGGACGAGGGCCTGCTGGATTCGGAAGCCGCGATGCGGACCTTCCTCAATCTCGTCGCCGCCGAACCGGACATCGCCCGCGTGCCGGTGATGGTCGATTCCTCGAAATTCCACGTCATCGAGGCCGGCCTGAAATGCGTCCAGGGCAAGCCGGTGGTGAACTCGATCTCGCTCAAGGAAGGCGAGGAGAAGTTCATCCACGAAGCGAAGATCGCGCGCCGCCACGGTGCCGCCGTGGTCGTGATGGCGTTCGACGAGAAGGGCCAGGCCGACACCTACAAGCGCAAGACCGAGATCTGCGCCCGCGCTTACAAGATCCTGGTCGAGCAGCTCGGCTTCCCGCCGGAAGACATCATCTTCGATCCCAACATCTTTGCGATCGCGACGGGGATCGAGGAGCACGACAATTACGGCGTCGACTTCATCGAGGCTGTCAGGTGGATTCGCCAGAACCTGCCGCACGCCCATGTCTCCGGCGGCGTCTCGAATCTCTCGTTCTCGTTCCGCGGCAATGAGCCGGTGCGCGAGGCGATGCACTCGGTGTTCCTGTATCACGCCATCAAGGCCGGCATGGACATGGGCATCGTCAATGCCGGCCAGATGATCGTCTATGACGACATCGATCCCGAGCTGCGCCAGGTGTGCGAGGACGTCGTGCTCAACCGCGACCCCGGCGCCTCCGAGCGGCTGCTCGCGCTGGCCGAGAAATTCCGCGGCAAGGAGCGGCAGACCAAGGAGGCCGACCTCGCCTGGCGCGAATGGCCGGTCGGAAAGCGGCTGTCCCACGCGCTGGTGCACGGCATCACCACGTTCATCGAGCAGGACACCGAAGAAGCGCGCGCCGCCTCGACGCGCCCGCTCGACGTCATCGAAGGCCCGCTGATGTCCGGCATGAACGTGGTCGGCGATCTCTTCGGCGACGGCAAGATGTTCCTGCCGCAGGTGGTGAAGTCCGCGCGCGTCATGAAGCAGGCGGTCGCCTATCTGATGCCGTTCATGGAGGCCGAGAAGGCCGCCAACAAGGGCCGTGCCAACGAGCGCTCCAACGCCGGCAAGATCGTGCTCGCGACCGTCAAGGGTGACGTGCACGACATCGGCAAGAACATCGTCGGCATCGTGCTCCAGTGCAACAATTTCGAGGTCATCGACCTCGGCGTCATGGTGCCCGCGGCCAAGATCATCGAGACCGCGAAGGCCGAGAAGGCCGACATCGTCGGGCTTTCCGGCCTGATCACGCCGTCGCTCGACGAGATGTCCTATCTCGCTGCCGAGTTGGAGCGCCAGGGCCTCAACGTGCCGCTCTTGATCGGCGGCGCCACGACGAGCCGCGTTCACACCGCGGTCAAGATCGATCCGAACTACCAAAGCGGCCCGGTGGTGCATGTCAATGACGCCAGCCGCGCCGTCGGCGTCGCGTCGTCGCTGCTGTCGGCGGAGCGCAAGGATGCCTACGCCGCCGAGGTCCGCGGCGAATACCGCAAGATCGCCGCCGCGCATCTGCGCGGCCAGGCCGACAAGAAGCGCTTGAGGCTTTCGGATGCCCGCGCCAATGCGCCGAAGATCGACTTTGCCAAGGCGAGGCCGGTCAAGCCGACCTTCCTCGGCGTGAAGACATTTGCCGATTACGATCTGGCCGAGCTGGTGCCCTACATCGACTGGACGCCGTTCTTCCAGACCTGGGAGCTCGCCGGACGTTTCCCGGGCATTCTCGATGACGCCAAGGTCGGCGAGGCCGCGCGCGCGCTCTATGACGACGCGCTGAAGATGCTGAAGCGCATCGTCGACGAGAAGTGGTTCGCGGCGCGCGCCGCGATCGGCTTCTGGCCGGCCAATGCCGTCGGAGACGACATCGTGCTGTATGCGGACGAGACTCGCACCACTGAGGTCGCGACCTTGCACACGCTGCGCCAGCAGCTGGAGAAGCGCGAGGGCCGCTTCAACACGGCGCTGTCTGACTTTGTGGCCCCGCAGGCTTCCGGCGTGCCGGACTATGTCGGCGGCTTCGTGGTCACCGCCGGCCTCGGCGAGGACGTGGTGGCCGACCGCTTCAAGAACGCCAATGACGACTACTCCTCGATCCTGGTCAAGGCGCTGGCCGATCGTCTCGCCGAGGCCTTTGCCGAGCGCCTGCATGCCCGCGTCCGCCGTGAGTTCTGGGCCTATGCGCCTGACGAGGCGCTGAGCGCGGACGATCTGATGCTGGAGAAGTATCAGGGCATCCGCCCCGCGCCCGGCTATCCGGCGCAGCCCGATCACACCGAGAAGGCGACGCTGTTCGAGCTGCTCGATGCCGAGACCAACGCCGGCGTCACGCTGACCGAGAGCTTTGCGATGTGGCCGGGCTCGTCGGTCTCGGGCCTCTATTTTGCGTCGCCCGAGAGCTTCTATTTCGGCGTCGGCAAGATCGAGCGCGACCAGGTCGAGGACTACGCGGCGCGCAAGGGCATGACTGTCGCCGAGGTCGAGCGCTGGCTGGCGCCGATCCTGAACTACATCCCGGCACGGGGCGGACAGGAGGCCGAGAAGACGGCACCGCGCGCAGCTGCCGCGCCCGCTCCAGCTAACGACGCCGAACTCGCCAGCCATCCAGCTGGCTGCGCCTGCGCAGTGCATCTCGCCTGGCGCAAGAAGGCCGTCGGCGCGAAGTAGCCCGCGCACTCACCACGCCCACAACTGTCGTCCCGGCGAACGCCGGGACCCATACCGCGTGATCCGTCCGTAGTCCGCGGTGGCAAACGTCGAACTCAACAACTACTCCCTGGGGTTATGGATCCCGGCGTTCGCCGGGACGACACCTGTTTTGACGCACCGTCATCGGCACGCATGCGCAGCGTTCACCCATCAAACAAACAAGCAGACACAGCCCCGCAATCTCGCGGCGCGTAGCGCCCGAGTGATGCGGCAGGTCCGCCCTCGAAATAACAAGGAGGGCGCAGGGAAGGCCGGGAGCTTGCCGCCCCCATGGCCCCCGTGCGTAAGAAAAGCACGGGGCAGGAACCACAGGTTTGGCAGGACATCCCGGCCTTCCCTGCGCGATGGGCTACACCTTATACGGGCTCTCCCCGGGGACCGGCTTGATTGCCCCCGTCACTGGCGGATCATCGCCGCCGGCTTGGCATCAGCGTCGGGATGCCAGGACCACACGATTTCGGCGTCCGCGGCCTGCCGTTCGTCGGTGTGAGACACACTGCAGCAAGCCCCGGCCATCGCTCCCCGCGTCCAACGTTCGTGACGATCGCGATTCCGCCCCTCCAGGGGACACGGGATGCGATGATGAATGCATGAATTCCGAAAATACGAAAGCGGAATATTTTTGCGCGCAGGACTGGACAGGGCAAATCAGCCTGATGCGGCTCAGGAATTCGGTTTCTAGGCGCAGGTGAATTTTGTCCTCCGAGCGGTCACGCGTGGTGGCGAGGTAGCCAGCGTACAAGATCGAAGCCTCTGATTTGCCCGCCGGGTAGCACCCGCAGCGCGACGTCATCCGCGCTGTCAGCCACACCCGCAGCCGTCGTCCCGGCCTAGTGCGCAATTGCGCACGCGGCGCCGGGACCCATACCGCGTGATGTATAGGTGATCCGCGGTGGCCGATACCGAGTGCAACAACTCGTCCCTGTGGTTATGGGTCCCGGCGTTCGCCGGGACGACACCGAGTATGACGAACCACCGTCATCTCCCCGCCGGCAATTCGCAGGTACAGCACCGCATGTGACGCGCCTCCCCGTGTCCCCCGCGCCACGACCGCGCCGAATGACAAAGCGCGACAGCCGTCGCCACGCGATGCAGCGTGGACATCTCCGCCGGAAGCGGATGAAATAGGCGCCGGGCTCCGGGTGGTTTTCAGTTCATGTCGCTGCAGTTCAGGCTTGCGTCGCGAAACCTGTTTCATGACAGGCTTCGCTTCATCGCGACCATCATCGGCATCATCTTCTCGATCGTGCTGGTGACCGTGCAGATGGGCCTCTATGTCGGTTTCCGGCGCATGGTCACGACCATGATCGACCACTCGCCGGCCGAGCTCTGGGTCATGCCGGTCGGCACCAAATGCTTCGAGGATCCGTCGCTGCTCGATGAGCGGCAGCGGTTCCGGGCGCTTGCGGTTCCCGGTGTGGCGGAGGCGACGCCGCTGGTGATCGGCTACGCACAATGGCGGCTGCCGCAGGGCACCACGACGCCGGTGTTCGTGGTCGGCTCGGAGCTGCGTGGGCTCGGGCTGCACCCCTGGAACGTGGTGGACGGACGGCTCGACGATCTGTCGGTGCCCGGTGCGGTCGCGATCGACCAGACCTATTTCGAGCGGCTCGGCATCACCGGGACCGACCAGGCGGCGGAGCTGCGCGACCGCAAGATCCAGGTGATGGCGGTCACCAAGGGCATCCGCTCCTTCACGACCACGCCCTACGTGTTCACCGACGTCGAGCGCGCGCGGACCTTTACCGGCATCGCGCCGAACAAGGCGTCCTATCTGCTGGTGAAGCTGGCCGCCGGCGCCGACCTCGACACCGTGCAGCAGGCGCTGCGCGACAGCCTGTCCAACGTCGAGGTGCTGACCGCAGCCGAGTTCGCGAGCCGCAGCCGCTCGTTCTGGCTGTTCGGCACCGGCGCCGGTGCCGCGCTGTTCGCGGGCGCGCTGCTCGGCCTCATCGTCGGCACCGTGATCGTGGCCCAGACGCTCTATTCCAGCACCAAGGATCACATCAACGAGTTCGCGACCCTGCGCGCGATCGGCTCGTCCAGCCGCTACATCTACACGGTCATCATCTGGCAGGCGCTGCTCAGCGCCGTCATCGGCTTCGCCGGCGCCGCAGCGGTCGGCAAGATCGTGGCGGCGGCGACCGCGGAGTCGGCACTGCCGGTCATCATGACGCCGGCGCTGACGGTGGCGCTGTTTGTCTTGACGCTCACGATGTGCGTGGGCTCGGCGATCGCGGCGATCGTGAAGGTGATGCGCATCGACCCGACCCTGGTGTTCTCCCGATGAGCACGACCGTGCTCGAGGCGACCGATCTCGTGCATCACCTCGGCCAGGGTGCCGGCCGGGTGCAGGCGCTGAAGGGTGTGAGCCTGTCGCTCAAAGGCGGCGAGCTGGCGCTGCTGATGGGCCCCTCGGGCAGCGGCAAGACCACATTGCTGTCGATCCTGGGCTGCCTGATGACGCCGGATGGTGGTGCCGTGCGGCTCGGCGACCAGCCGGTCGCGGGGCTCGACCCGGAGGCGCTGGCGAAGCTCCGGCGCGAGCGCATCGGCTTCATCTTCCAATCCTATCATCTGTTTCCGACGCTGAACGCCGAGGACAATGTGCGGCTCGCGCTCGATGTGCGCGGCGAACGCGCGCGGGCAGCGAAGAAGGCGGCGCGCGAGGTGCTCGACAGGGTCGGCCTTGGTCACAAGAAGCGGTCGTTTCCGCGCGAGCTCTCGGGCGGCGAGCAGCAGCGCGTCGCCATCGCCCGCGCCATCGTCGGCAACACGCGGGTCATTCTCGCCGACGAGCCGACCGGCGCGCTCGATACCGCCAACGGCCAGGCGGTGATGACCCTGCTCGCCGACATCGCCAAGGATCCATCGCGCGCGGTGCTGGTGGTGACCCATGATCCGCGCATCCTGCCCTTTGCCAATCGCGTCATTCATATCGAGGACGGCCGCATCGTCAGCGAAGAGGCCGGCGGCGACTCAATGAAGAAGGTCTCGTGAGCATGATCGGATCAAGGATCGCACCTCGTGTCCGCGCGATCGGGCTGGCCACGGCGGCGGCCGCTGCACTTGCCATCGCGCCCGCCTGGGTCACGCGGCCGGTCCACGCCGCCAACGCCCAGGACGAGCGCTGGCTCGCGGTGGCGCCCGGGCGGGTCGAGCCGGCCTCGGGCCTGATCAAGCTCGGCGCGCCCGTCGGCGGGCTGATCCAGGAGGTGCTGATCAAGGCCAACGAGGCCGTGTTCGCCGGCCAGGCGTTGGTGCGGCTCGCCGATGCCGAGGCGCGAGCGCAGCTCGCCAGCGCCGAGGCGCAGGTCGCGATGCGCAAGCGCGTGCGCAACAAGGAATCGACGCCGTCGGGCGCCGGGCCGCGGCGGCGCGCCGAGGATGGCCTTGCGGATGCGCAGGCGGCGTTGTTCGACGCCCGCGTCGCGCTCGACAAAGCCGCGGCCGAGCGGCGCGCCGGCCGCGGCGCCGATGCCGACGTCGAGACCGCGCGCACGCAAGCGACAGCAGCGCAGACCAGGCTGGAACAGCAGGCCGACGAGTTGCGCAAGGTCACCGCCGATGCGCCGCTGCCGATCAGCGCCGAGGGCCAGCTCAACGTCGCCCGCAGCGAGCTGCAGGGCGCGCGCGCAACGCTCGACAAGCTCACCATCCGCGCGCCGCTCGACGCGACCATCCTGCAGGTCAATGCGCGCGCCGGCGAAGTCGCCTCGCCGCAAGCAACGCCGCCGCTGGTGCTGCTCGGCGACATCACGGCGTTGCGCGTCCGCGCCGAGCTCGACCAGCGCGACCTCGACAAGATCAAGGTCGGCCAGCAGGCCGTGGTGCGCTCGGAAGCCTTCCGCGGCCGCGACGTCGCCGGCAAGGTCGCCGTCGTCGCGCCCCTGGTCGAGAGCAGCCGCGCCTCGACGCTCAGCCAGCGCAACATGACCGATGTCGACGTGGTGGAGGTGCTGGTCGATCTCGCCGAGCCCGGCCCATTCGCGGTGGGCATGAAGGTGGATGTGTATTTCAGGCCGTGAGGGGTTGTGTGGCTCAACTGCACTCCGCGCTTGGCTGCACTGCTTCTCCTGGCGGGCTGAGTTGAGCACATCTCTCGCCGCTGGCGCGGTGCACCTCGCCCCGCTTGCGGGGGCGCGACGAGCTTCGCTCGCGCTGAGAGGTCGGATTGCATCGTCAGATGCAATCCGGGTGAGGGGGTACAGGTCTTTCCACGTCCACTCCCCGGGCGTCTGCCCCTCACCCCAGCCCTCTCCCCGTGAAGAACGGGGAGAGGGAGCGCACTGTCGGTGTGGCAACAGCAACGATCCCAAACTCATCAATCCCCGCTCGGCGGGGCCAGCGGCTGGACGATCTCCTGGAACGGCGGCAGCGCCTCGCAGCGGGCGGCATGGGCTGACAGCGCCGGGTAGCGCGTTTCGTCGAACAGATGCGGATGCGCCTCACGCGTGAAGCGCAGCACGCAGGCGACGGCGATGTCGGCATGGCCGATCATGTCGCCGTACCAGTACTCCGTGGTGACCGCCGCGCGCTCAGCTTCCAGCATCGCCAGCACGCCCGAGATCTGCGTCTCACAGCGCGCCACCCATAGCGCCAGGCGATCCTTGCGCAGCACGCGCTCATAGATCAGGCTGACGGCCTTGTCGCCCAAGCCAGTGGCGAGCGCAATGGTGCGCAACTGCCGGCGGCGCAACGGCCCGCTGCGCGCCAGCAGGGCGCGCTCGGGACCGACGGTCTCATCGAGGTGATCGAGGATCGCGGCCGAATCGATCAGCGCCTCGCCGTCGTCGAGCACCAGCACCGGCACGCGCAGCAGCGGATTATACGGCGCGATCTTGTCGGCATCGCCGAAGGTCGACCACGGCCGGTGCTCGAACGGCAGACCGTAGAGCTGCAGCGCAATCGCGGTGCGGCGGACGAAGGGCGAGTCGTATTGGCCGATCAGGAACATGGCGCATCCTCCCGTGCAGAGCAGTGAAGCGTCGTTCAGCGCTGTTGTCAGCTACCAAATTCAGGCAATCAGCGGCACATGCGGTGCGACATCGCGCGGCAAGGTGCCGTCGAGCCGCGGGTCGTCCGCGATCTCGATCTGGCGGCGATAGGGCCGGAAGCCCGAGCGCTGGTAGAACGCCAGCGCGCGCGGATGATCGAAGCTGCAGGTGTGGACCCAGAGCCGCGTGAGCGGCTGCGCCCAGGCCCGTTGCAGTGCGCGGTTCATCAGCAGGCGTCCGGCGCCGGTCCCGACCAGTTTTGCGGTGACGCCGAACAACACCAGCTCGCACTCGTTCTTGGTGCGGAAGTCGAGCTCCAGAAGACCCTCGTCGCCGCCGTCATGCTCCAGCGTATAGATCTCGACGCCGTCGGCGCGGATGGTTCTGACGAGCTCCGCGTCGCTCATCCGCAGCCGCTGCGACCACAGCCATTCCCGGCCGACGCGGGTGTAGAGGTCGCGGTACCAGGTGGCATCAGGATGCGCAACGCGGCGCAGCGTCCAGTCGCCGACCGGATCGGGCGGCAGCACCGGCGGCGCCAGCATCTCGAGCGAAGTGACCACGGCGGCGATCTTGCCGGTCGGAACGTCATAGTAGCCGTCGGGAACGGACACCGCTCTTGCTCCTACTCGCCCTCGTCGCTCGCGAGCACGCCCTTCACCGCGCGGGCCCAGCCGGCGAGCTTGCGCTGCCGCGTCGCTGCGCTCATCACCGGCCTGAAGCGGTGCTCGAGCCGCCAATTGTCGGCGAACTTTTCCGGCTCCGGATAGACCCCGGCATGGAGACCGGCGAGATAGGCGGCACCGAGCGCGGTGGTCTCCTGGATCATGGGCCGGTCGACCGGCGCGTCGAGCAGGTCGGCCAGGCGCTGCATGGTCCAGTCGGACGCCGTCATGCCGCCGTCGACGCGCAGCACGATGGTGGCAGCGGACGCATCGGGCCAGTCGGCGCGCATCGCTGCCCACAGATCATAGGTCTGGTAGCAGACGCTTTCCAAGGTCGCATGCGCAAGCTCGGCCGGCCCGGTGTTGCGGGTCAAGCCGAACAGCGCGCCGCGCACGCGCGGATTCCAATACGGCGCGCCGAGGCCGACGAAGGCCGGCACGAGATAGACCGACTGCATCGAGTCGGACTTGTCGGCGAGCGGGCCGGTCTCGGCGGCATGCTTGATGATGCCGAGCCCGTCGCGCAGCCACTGCACCGCGGAGCCGGCGACGAAGATCGAGCCCTCGAGCGCGTAGGTGCGCTCGCCGTTGAGCTGATAGGCGATGGTCGTCAAGAGCTTGTTGTTGGACTTCACCGGCGTCGCGCCGGTGTTGAGCAGCGCGAAGCAGCCGGTGCCGTAGGTCGACTTCATCATGCCCGGCGTGAAGCAGGCCTGGCCGATGGTCGCGGCCTGCTGATCGCCGGCAATGCCTGCGACCTTGATCGGGCCACCGAACAGATCGGGCGTGGTGGTGCCGAAATCGGCCGAGGAATCCTTCACCTCAGGGAGCATCGAGCGCGGCACGCGCAACAGCTCAGGCAGCGAATCGTCCCACTGGCCGGTGTGGATGTTGAACAGCAGGGTACGCGAGGCATTGGTGGCGTCGGTGGCGTGCACGTTGCCGCCGGTGAGCCGCCACAGCAGATAGCAGTCGACGGTGCCGAACAGCAGCTCGCCACGCTCGGCGCGCTCGCGTGCGCCCGGCACGTGGTCGAGAATCCAGGCGACCTTGGTGCCGGAGAAATAGGGATCGATGATCAGGCCGGTCCTGGCGCTGACATCCGGCTCGTGGCCTTCTGCTTTGAGCTTCGCGCAGATATCGGCGGTGCGGCGGTCCTGCCAGACGATGGCGCGGTGGATGGCTTGGCCGGTGGCGCGATCCCACACCACGGTGGTCTCGCGCTGGTTGGTGATGCCGATCGCGGCGATGTCCCTCGCCTTGAGGCCCGCCTTTTCCAGCGCGTCGCGGCAGGTCATCACGGTCGAGGTCCAGATGTCCTCCGGCTCGTGCTCGACCCAGCCCGAGGCCGGGAAATGCTGCGGAAACTCCTGCTGCGCCACCGCGGCAATCGAGATGTCGGAGCGGAACACGATCGCGCGCGAGGACGTGGTGCCCTGATCGATGGCCAGCACGAAGGACATGGGTGTTTCTTCCCGGGAAGTTGACGACGTTGGGGCGACAAGCAAGCGGATTGGACCGGGAAGGTCAAGAAGCTTGCGGCACAGATGATCCCTCGCTCATGGATATGAAGAGTCTGCACCGAGCTGTCGCTCCAGAAGACATCGACAAAATTCAGGGCCACGCATGCGACCTGTCTGCTTTGGGTCCCCTTCGGGTGCGAATGACTGCGCCCTCGCCCCTTGCGGGAGAGGGCAGCTCGATGCCTGCTACACCCTCATTCGGGTGAGGGGTTGGTGCCACGCCCGCGTCCTGAGTTTGAGGAGAGAGACCCCTCACCCGGCTTCTCACTTCGTGAGAAACCACCCTCTCCCGCAAGGGGAGAGGGTGCAGCCGTCGTGTCGACGGGCCTTCTACACCACCTACACCGCCGCCGTGGTGACGCCGCCGTCGACGACGATGGTCTGGCCGGTCATGAAGGTCGAGGCGTCGGAGGCGAGATAAGCCACGGCGCCGGCGATCTCGTGCGGCTCGCCGATGCGGCGCAGCGGCGTGGTGGCGCAGCGCTGCTTCAGGCGGGCTTCGTCCTCCCACAGCGCGCGGGCGAAGTCGGTCTTGACCAGGCCCGGCGCCACGCAATTGATGCGGACGCCCTGCGGCCCCCATTCGCCGGCGAGGCTGCGGCACAGCGAGAAATCGGCGGCCTTGGAGATGCCGTAGGCGCCGATCACGGTCGAGCCGCGCAAGCCGCCGATCGAGGAGACGATGATGACGGAGCCCTTGCCCCGCGCGGCCATCGGCGGGATCGCCTTGGCGCAGAGCCACAGATTGCTCTTGACGTTGGAGGCCATGATCTTGTCGAAGGCCTCGTCGGTGATGTCGAGCAGCGGGCCGTAATACGGGTTCACCGCCGCGTTGCAGACGAGGATGTCGACCTGGCCGTAATGCTTGATCGCGCCGTCGATCAGCGCGTCGACCTCAGCGCGGCGCGAGATATTGCAGGCGATGACGTGCGCATCGCCGCCATTCGCCCGGATGCCGCGCGCCACCTCCTCGCAGGCGTCCGCCTTGCGGCTGGAGATCACGACCTTGGCGCCGAGCTGGGCGAGCAATTCGGCTGACGCGCGGCCGATACCGCGGCTGGAGCCGGTGATGACGGCGACCTGGCCGGAGAGGTTGAAGGGGTTGAGGGTCATTGATTGTATCCTCCGCAGCATCGGCACATTCCGCCGTCATCGCCCGGCTCGACCGGGCGATCCAGTACGCCGCAGCGGTTGTGATGATCGCGACGTCTCTGGAATACTGGATGCCCCGCTTTCGCGGGGCATGACAGTTACAACAACATCGGGCTTCCGGGGTCACGCACTATCGCGCGTGCCCCGGAATGACGTCGCTCAGATCAGATCAACCCGCCGGCCTCGCTGACGCGGCGCATGTGGTAGTCGGTGTCGCCGAACGTCGTCTCGATCATCGTCAGACGCTTGAAGTAGTGGCCGATCTTGGCTTCCATCGTCATGCCGATGCCGCCATGGAGCTGGATCGCCTGCTGGCCGACGAACTTGGCCGATTTGCCGATCTGCACCTTGGCTGCGGCGATGGACGTCGCGCGCTCCTTGGCGTCGTCGAACTCGGCCGCCATGGTCGCGAACATCGACATCGAGCGCGCCTGCTCCAGCGCAACGAACATGTCGGACGCCCGGTGCTGCAGCGACTGGAATGAGCCGATCGCGACGCCGAACTGCTTGCGCGTCTTGATGTACTCGACCGTGGTGTTGAGCGACTCGTCCATCAGGCCGACCGCCTCGGCGCACAGCGCGATGCGCGCCTCATCGACGACGCGCTCGATCAGCGGCAGGCCGTTCGCGGGATCGCCGATCACGCTGTCGGCGCCGACCTCGACGCCGGTCAAGGTGATGTCGGCCGCATGCAGGCCGTCCTGGGTCGGATAGCCCTTGCGGGTGACACCCTTCGCGTCGGTCGGCACGATGAAGACGCCGATGCCGGACTTGTCGCGCTGACCGCCGGCCGTGCGCGCGGTCACGATCAGCGTGTCGGCATTCTCACCATTGAGCACGACGAACTTCTCGCCGTCGATGACGTAGCCGTCGCCCTTCTTCTTGGCCGAGGTCGCGACGTCGAACAGATCGTAGCGCGATTGTTTTTCGAGCTGCGCGAAGGCAAAGGTCTTGCTGCCGTCGATGATCCCGGGAAGATGCGCGGCCTTCTGCGCCGCCGAGCCGCCGTGGCGGAGGAAGCCACCCGACAACACCACGGTCGCCAGATACGGCTCGAGCACCAGCGCCCGGCCCATCGCCTCCATCACGATCATGGTCTCGACGCCGCCGGCGCCGAAGCCGCCATCGTCCTCGGAGAACGGCAGACCGAGCAGGCCCTGCTCGGCGAGCTTGGACCACATCGCCCGGCTCCAGCCGCCCTTCTCCTTCATGTACTGCTTGCGCTTGTCGAAATCATAGGCATCCGCCAAGAGGCCGTCGATGCTGTCCTTGAGGAGGCGCTGCTCCTCGCTGAGATCAAAATCCATCTGCTCTATCCTCGTACCAGAAATTCATCATCGGCGTCATTCCGGGACGCGCCGCGAGGCGCGGGCCCGGAATCCATACTCACGATGGTGGTTATGGATTCTCCGACGCGCAACTGCGCGTCGTAGCTCGCCGCTTCGCGGCGCCCCGGAATGACAGCAACTCAAAGTCCCAGCACCGCCTTGGCGATGATGTTGCGCTGGATCTCGTTGGAGCCGCCGTAGATCGAAACCTTGCGGTTGTTGAAGTAGCTCGGCGCGATCTGCGCGGTCCAATCCATGGTCTCGTTGCTGTCGTCGTCGCCATGGACGTCGTAGGGCGCGGCGAACGGACCGATCACCTCCATCAGGAGCTCGGTCGTGGTCTGCTGGATTTCCGAGCCCTTGATCTTGAGCACCGAGGAGGCCGGATTGGGCTTGCCCTTGCCGTGCTTGCCCTCGTCGGCGACGACGCGCAGCTGCGTCAGCTCCAGCGCCTTCAGCTCCACCTCGCAGGCGGTGAGCTTTTCGCGGAACGACGGGTCCTCCAGCACCGGACGGCCGCCGGACTCGATCTTGGCGGCGAGCTCCTTGATGCGGCGGATGCGCTCCTTGGAGACGCCGACGCGAGCGATGCCGGTGCGTTCGTTGCCGAGCAGGAACTTGGCGTAGTCCCAGCCCTTGTTCTCCTCGCCGATCAGGTTCTCGTAGGGCACCTCGACGTCATCGAAGAACACTTCGTTGACCTCGAGGCCGCCGTCGATGGTCTGGATCGGGCGCACGGTGACGCCCTTGGACTTCATGCTGAACACGATGAAGGAGATGCCCATCTGCTTCTTCGCCGCGGGATCGGTGCGGCACAGGCAGAAGATCATGTCGGCATGCTGCGCGAGCGTGGTCCAGGTCTTCTGGCCGTTGATGATCCACTTGTCGCCGCGGCGCTCGGCTTTGGTCTTCAGCGAGGCGAGGTCGGAGCCCGAGCCCGGCTCGGAGAAGCCCTGGCACCACCAGTCGTCGACACTGGCGATGCGCGGCAGATACTGCTGCTTCTGCGCCTCGTTGCCGAAGGTGTAGATCACAGGGCCGACCATGCTGACGCCGAAGGCGAGTGGCTGCGGCGCCGGATAGGCCTGCAGCTCCTCGTTGAAGATGTAGTGCTGCACCGAGGTCCAGCCGGTGCCGCCATATTCCTTCGGCCAGTGCGAGACGCCCCAGCCCTTGTTGTTGAGGATGCGCCACCAGGTCACCATCTCGTCCTTCGACAGATGACGGCCCTCGATCATCTTGCGCCGTGTTTCCGGCGGCACGTTGTCCTTGAAGAACTGCCGGACTTCCTCGCGGAACGCCTGCTCTTCCTTCGTGAATGCAAGATCCATCGGATCCTCCCGTGTGTCGTGTGGTCGTTTGAACCGCGTTAGTTCGTCTCGCTCCGCTGTCGTCCCTGCGAACGCAGGGACCCATAGCCACTGGCCCTCGTGGGGAGCACAGGCATCTACCAAAATGCCCCAAGCGGGGTCACACGGTATGGGTCCCGGGTCTGCGCTGCGCTTGCCCGGGACGACAGTTGTGGGAAATCCCGCGCGAGATTCGCGCGGGACGACAGCTACAACTTTACTGCAGCACCTCGAACAGGCCGGCGGCGCCCATGCCGCCGCCGACGCACATGGTGACGACGGCGTATTTGGCCTTGCGGCGGCGGCCTTCGATCAGCGCGTGACCAGTGAGCCGTGCGCCCGACATGCCGTAGGGATGACCGACCGCGATGGCGCCGCCGTCAACGTTGATCTTGTCCGGATCGATGCCGAGCTTGTCGCGGCAATACAGCACCTGCACCGCGAACGCCTCGTTGAGCTCCCACAGGCCGATGTCATCGACGGTCAGGCCGTGGCGCTTCAGGAGCCGCGGCACGGCGAACACAGGACCGATGCCCATCTCGTCGGGCTCGCAGCCATGCGAGACGAAGCCGCGGAAGATGCCGAGCGGCTGCAGGCCGCGCTTGGCGGCGTTGGCATCGCTCATGATGACGCAGGCCGAGGCGCCGTCGGACAGCTGGCTGGCATTGCCGGCCGTGACCGAGAAACCGTCGCCGCGCACCGCCTTCAGGCCGGCGAGACCTTCTGCCGTCGTCTCCGGACGCGGGCCCTCGTCCTGCGACAAGGTCACGTCCTTGAACGAGATGGCGCCGGTGGCCTTGTCGGTGACCGCCATCTTGGTGGTGATCGGCGCCAGCTCGTCATTGAACTTGCCGCCCTGCTGCGCGGCCGCGGTGCGGCGCTGGCTCTCCAGGGCATATTCGTCCTGGCGCTCGCGCGAGATGCCGTAGCGCTTGGCCACGATCTCGGCGGTGTCGATCATCGGCATGTAGACGTCGCCCTTGATCTCGAGCAGCGCCGGATCCGTGGCCTGGAAACTGTTCATCTTGTCGTTCTGGACCAGCGAGATCGATTCGCCGCCGCCACCGACCGCGATCTCGACGCCGTCGAAGATCACCGAGCGGGCGGCCAGCGCGATCGCCTGCAGGCCGGAGGCGCATTGGCGGTCGATGGTGGTGCCGCCGACCGACACCGGAAGACCTGCGCGCAGCAGCGCCTTGCGCGCGATGTTGCCGCCGGTCGAGCCCTGCTGCAGGGCTGCGCCCATCACGACGTCCTCGATCTCGGCCGGATCGAGCTTGGCACGCTTGACGGCCTCGCCGATGGCATGGCCGAGCAGCGTCGCGCCGCCGGTGGCATTGAGCGCGCCGCGATAGGCCTTGCCGATCGGCGTGCGGGCGGTGGAAACGATGACGGCGTCGGTCATGGGGACCTCCTATTGTTGTTGCTGATGTTGTCCGTGAGACGTGGATGACTTCTGCTGGCGCAATTCGTGACGCGACAGCTTGCCGACCGGGGTGCGCGGCAGCTCGTCGACGAATTCGACCGCAGCGGGCAGCTCGTGCTTGCCGAGCTTGCCGGTGAGGAATGCGCGGAGATCGTCGACCGGGAACGGCGCGGCGCCATCGCGCAGCTTGATGAAGGCCTTTGCGGCCTCGCCGCGATAGGCGTCGGGAATGCCGATCACGATCACCTCCTGCACGGCCGGGTAGGTGTAGATCGCCTGCTCGATCATCTGCGGATAGACGTTGAATCCGCCGGAGATGATCATGTCCTTCTTGCGGTCGACGAGGAAGAAGAAACCGTCGGCATCGACATAGCCGATGTCGCCGGTCAGGAAGCGATCGTCGACGAAAGACTGCGTCGTCTCCTCCGGCCTGTTCCAGTAGCCACTGGTGACGTTCGGCCCCTTGATCCGGATCTCGCCGACCTCGTTCACGCCCAGCACCTTGGTCGGGTCTTCCAACGACACCACGTCCATCTCGATGCCGGGCAGCGCGATCCCGATCGAACCCGGCTTGTCCGGCCCCTCCTTGGGATGAGCTGTGCCGGGCGAGCAGGTCTCGGTCATGCCCCAGCCGCTCTTGAGCTTCATGCCGACGCGGCGCTCCAGGATGCGCGCGACCTCGACCGGTAACGGCGCGCCGCCCGAGCCGACGCTCATCAGCGACGACAGATCACGCTTGTCGAGATCAGGCAGGTTGGCGATCGCGATCCACATCGTGGGCACGCCGGGGAAATAGGTCGCGCGCTTGACCTCGATGTCGCGCATGACGGCCGCGACGTCGAAGCGCTGATGCAGCGAGATCAGGTTGCCGAGGCGCAGCGCGGACAGAAGCACGACCGTCAGCGCATAGATGTGGAACAGCGGCAGCACGCAGATGACACGGTCGATGCCGTCGCTCCGGGATCGCGTGGCGCGGCCCCAGAGCGAGATGATCGAGACGGCGGCCGTCAGATTGCCGTGCGTCAGCATCGCGCCCTTGGGCAGGCCGGTGGTGCCGCCGGTATATTGCAGCAGCGCGACGTCGTCCGGCGTGATCTCGGGCCACGCGGCCGGCGCTGCCGCGCCGTCGACGAAGGCGCGATGGGTGATCACGTCGCGATTGTCCGGCAGCGCCGTCTGCGGGGTGCCGATGTTGCCCCATGAATCGTCCTCGCAGACGATCAGGCGGTCGATCAAACCTCTGTCGAGAAACTTCAGCGCGGTCGGCAGCAGCGCGGACAGATTCGACGTCACCAGGATGCGCGCGCCGGAATCCGTGAGCTTGTGCGACAGCGCGATCTCGCCGTCGAGCGGCGACAGGTGCACCACGCGGGCGCCGGCCTTGAGCGCGCCGAAGAAATTGATCGGATGGTCGGGCGTATTGCCGAGGAACAGCGCGATCGAGCAATCCTTGCCGAAACCGGCGCGCAGGAACGCCGCAGCGGCCTGGTCGGCCAGATCGGAGAGCTGCTTGAATGTGATCGGCCGATCACGGAACTCGAGCGCGTCGCGATCGCCGAACTCGCTCACCGCCTGCGTCAGCAGATCCGGCAAGGTGCCGCGCGCAATCGGCGCGTCCCAGTGGACGCCTTCGGGATAGAACTGTTCGCCAGGATGGATCATGCGCTGATCTGCTTGCCAAAAGTGACGTTGTCATTCCGGGATGCGCCGCAAGGCGCAGGCCCGGAATCCATATTCACGGTGGTGGCTATGGATTCCGGGCTCGCGCTGCGCGCGCCCCGGAATGACCATTTGGAAACAACAGGCCGCATCAAGCGGCCTTTCCCTCGGTTGCCAGCGAGGCGAACGTCTTGCCCTCATCGGCAAGCCGCTTCAGCAGCGGCGCCGGCTCCAGCGATGGATCGTTGGTCTCCTTGGCATAGAACGCGAGCCGCTCGGCGATATGCTTCAGGCCGACCTGGTCGGCCCAGTACATCGGACCGCCGCGATAGATCGGCCAGCCGTAGCCGTAGAGCCAGACCACATCGATGTCCGACGGCCGCGCGGCAACGCCCTCGGCCAGGATCTTCGCGCCTTCATTGATCATCGGATACATCATGCGCTCGAGGATTTCCTCGTCGCTGACGGCGCGCTTCTTGCGCCCGAGCTTGGCCAGCGTCTCGTCGATCAGCGTCTCGACCTCGGGATCGGGCAGCGCCGCCCGCGAGCCGGACTCATACTTGTAGTAGCCCTTGCCGGTCTTCTGGCCGAAGCGGCCCGCTTCGCACAAGGCGTCCGCGATCTCGCTCTTGATGCCGCGGTCCTTGCGCGAGCGCCAGCCGATGTCGAGGCCGGCGAGATCGCCCATTGCGAACGGGCCCATCGGCATGCCGAATTTGGTGACGACGGCGTCCACCTGCTGCGGCAAGGCGCCTTCGAACAACAGCTTCTCCGCCTGCTTGCCGCGCTGCGCCAGCATGCGGTTGCCGACGAAGCCGTCGCAGACCCCGACGACGGCCGGCACCTTGGCGATCTTGCGCGCGATCGACACCGCGGTGACGAGCGCGTCCGGCGCGGTCTTTTCCGCCCGCACGATCTCGCACAGCTTCATCACGTTGGCCGGCGAGAAGAAGTGCATGCCGAGCACGTCCTGCGGACGGGCGGTGTATTTCGCGATCTCGTCGATGTTCAGATACGACGTGTTCGAGGCGAGCACCGCGCCGGGCTTGGCGAATTGATCGAGCTTGCCGAAGACTTCCTTCTTCACCGCCATGGTCTCGAACACCGCCTCGATGACGAGATCGGCATCGCCGACGTTCTCGAGCCCGACGACGCCGTTGATCAGCGCCATGCGCTTGGCCGGCGCATCGGCCGGAATGCCGCCGCGCGCCGCGGTCGCCTCCCAGTTCTTCTGCATGATGCCCATGCCGCGCTTGAGCTGCTCCTCGGCAGTCTCGATCAGCGTGACCGGAATGCCGGCATTGGCGAACGACATGGCGATGCCGCCGCCCATGGTGCCGGCGCCGATGATGGCGACGCGCTCGACCTTGCGGCCCTTGGTGCCGTCAGGCACGCCGGCGATCTTGGCGGCCTCGCGCTCGGCGAAGAACGCATAGCGCTGCGCCTTGGACTGATCGCTGGTGAGCAGCTTGAGAAAGCCTTCGCGCTCCTTCTTCAGGCCCTCGTCGAACGGCAGGTCGATCGCATAGCCGACTGCATCGGCGGCTGCGAACGGCGCCTCGAGCCCGCGCGACTTCTTGGTGATCGCCGCCACCGCACTGGTGAAGATCGAGCGGTCGGCCTTGGCCGCCGCCAGCTTGGAATCGTCGTCGCGCAGCTTGCGCAGCGGACGGCCCTCAGCCAACACCTTGCGCGCGAACGCCTCGCCGCCCGCGGCAGGCCCCTCGACGATCTCCTCGACCAGGCCCGCCCGGTGCGCCTCGGCGGCGCTGATCGGGTCGCCGCCGACGATCATCTTGACCGCCAACTCCGGCCCGACGGCGCGCGGCAGGCGCTGGGTGCCGCCCGCGCCCGGCAACAGGCCGAGCTTCACCTCGGGCAGGCCGAGCTTGGCCTCCTTGGTGGCGACACGATAATGACAGGCGAGCGCCACTTCGAGGCCGCCGCCGAGCGCTGTGCCGTGAATGGCCGCGATCACCGGCTTGGGGCTGCTCTCGATCGCGCTCAGCACGTCGTTGAGCGCCGGCGGCTTCGGCGGTTTGCCGAATTCGGTGATGTCCGCGCCCGCGATGAAGGTGCGCCCACCACAGGTCAGCACGATCGCCTTGATCTCGGGATCTGCGATCGCCGCCTTGACGTTGTCCAGGATACCGCCGCGAACTGCGGCACTCAGCGCATTGACGGGCGGACTGTCGATGGTGACGATGCCGACGATGTCATGACGTTCAAGCTTTGCCACTTCGCTCACGCTAAGCTCCTTGGGATGTCGTTTCTTGGCAGCCGGTTAACGTCCCGGCCGGTTCTTGGCTCTTCATTCGCGTAGAGTATCGGCGTTGCTTGCGTCTACCCGCTACGGAACATCAATTCCGCACTGCGAAATCTAATTCCACATCTTGACAGCAAGGGTTATTTTGAAGCACGAGCGTTGTCAACGAGGCTCATCAATCAACAGCCGATGACATGAAACGCCCAGGGAAGAAAACTGCGACCGATCGCAACTTCGTCGTTGCGCTGTCCCGGGGCCTCGAGGTCCTCAGGGCCTTCCGGCCCAATGACGGACTGCTGGGCAACCAGGAGATCGCCGCGCGCACCAACCTGCCCAAGCCTACCGTTTCGCGGCTGACGTATACGCTGACCAAGCTCGGCTATCTCACTGCGGTGCCCCGCTTCGAGAAGTATCAGCTGGCGCCGTCCGCGCTGCTCCTGGGTTACGCCGCGCTCGCCAATCTCGGCGTGCGGCAGCTATCCGAGCCGTTCCGTGAACAGCTGATGCGCGAGACCGGCGGCGCGGTGGCGATCGGCGGCCGCGACCGTCTGAGCATGATCTACGTCGGACAGAGCCGCCACGGCGTCGTCAACGTTCAGCTCGACGTGGGATCGCGGATTCCCATCGCCACCACGGCGATGGGGCGGGCGTATATCTGGGCACTGCCCGAAGATGAACGCGCCGTTCTCATGCGCGAGTTGCGCGAGCATTACGGCAGCCGCTGGCCCAAGATCCGCGACGGCATCGAGCGCGCCGGCGAGACCGTCGCCAAATACGGCTTCACGATTTCGGCCGGCGAATGGCAGGACGACGTTCACGCCGTCGGCGTTGCGCTGAGGCTCAACGACGGAACGGGGCCCTATGCCATCAACTGCGGCGCGCCTGCATTCCGCTTCACGGAAGAGCGCCTGCGCACCGACATTGGACCTCGTCTTGTCACGATGGTAAGGAACATCGAAGCGGCCTTGGGGGGACATGTGCCGCGAACTAATCAAACAAGCACCCCATCAAACAAAGAAATCAATAAAAAGCCGAAGTCAGGAGGAAAAGTTGCCCGTGTTGCCGAGGGTATCAGATAGCCTGCACCGTCACGATCGGCCGACGCCGCGTCCTTCCGCTGACGTGATCCGGAAGGGCGAGACGAGATGACGCAGGTCCAACTCGCCCAGACCAACGACCCGCTGCTGGCGGTCCGCGACGTCAGCGTCGTGTTCGGCGGCATCGTCGCGCTCAACGGCGTCTCCTTCGACATGCGCCAGGGTCAGATCCTCGGCCTGATCGGCCCCAACGGCGCCGGCAAGACGACCTTGTTCAATTGCCTCAGCCGCCTGTACCAGCCGAGTTCCGGCGACATCCTGATGGAGGGGCGGAGCATCCTGAAACGGCCGCCGCACCGCATTGCCGAGATCGGTATCGGCCGCACCTTCCAGAACGTCGCGCTGTTTCCCAACCTGTCCGTGCTCGACAATGTCCGCGTCGGCACCCACGCGCGGACGTCCAGCGACATCATCTCGGATTCGCTGCGGCTCGCCTGGGTCCGCCGCAGCGAGACGTCCGTCAACACCAAGGTCCACGAGATCCTCGCCTATCTCGATCTCGAAGGCGTCGCGCACAAGATCGTATCGGGACTGCCGTTCGGCACCCAGAAGCGCGTCGAGCTGGCACGCGCGCTTGCGGCCGATCCGAAGATCCTGCTGCTCGACGAGCCCGCCGGCGGCCTCAATCACGAGGAAGTCCACGTGCTGGGCGACCTGATCCGGCGCATCCGCGACGACCGCAAGGTCACCGTGCTGCTAGTCGAGCATCACATGGGCCTGGTGATGTCGATCGCCGACCACGTCGTGGCGCTGAATTTCGGCCGCAAGCTCGCGGAGGGCACGCCGGCCCAGGTGCAGGCCGATCCCGACGTCATCAAGGCCTATCTCGGGAGCAAGGATCAATGACGGCGCTTCTGAACGTCAAGGATCTGCGCGCCTATTACGGCCAGGTCCAGGCCCTTCACGGCCTGTCCTTCTCGCTCAACGAGGGCTCGCTGACGACGCTGCTCGGCGCCAACGGCGCCGGCAAGACCACGACCTTGCGCGCGATCTGCAACATGGTGCGCTCGACCGGCGCGATCGAGTTCGAGGGCAAGCCGCTGAACAACAAATCGACCGAGAGCATCGTCCGCTTCGGCATCGCCCACGTGCCGCAGGGCCGCGGCACCTTCACCAACATGACGGTGGAGGAGAATTTGCAGCTCGGCGCCATCACCCGCAGCGACAAGCCGGGCATCGTTGCCGACATCGAGCGGATGTATTCCTACTTCCCGAAGCTCAAGGAGCGCCACACCCAGCAGGCCGGCACGCTGTCCGGCGGCGAGCAGCAGATGCTGGCGGTGGCGCGCGCGCTGATGCTGCGTCCGCGGCTGATGCTGCTGGACGAGCCGTCCTTCGGGCTCGCGCCGCTCATCGTGCGCGACCTGTTCCAGATCCTGGGCAAGATCAATCGCGAGGAGAAGGTCTCGATCCTCGTCGTCGAGCAGAATGCGCAGCTCGCGCTCGAGCTCGCCGACCGGGCCTATGTCATCGAGACCGGCCGCATCGTGATGTCCGGCGCGGCCAAAGACATCGCGAACGACGAGAACGTCCGCAAATCCTATCTGGGCTACTAACGGAGGCTGGACAATGGAGCTTTTTACCAACCAGGTCCTGGCCGGCATTGCGACGGGTGCGATCTACGCCTGCATGGCGCTCGCGGTCGTGATGATCTACCAGGCGATCGACCATCTCAATTTCGCGCAAGGCGAGATGGCGATGTTCTCGACCTTCATCTCCTGGCAGCTGATGCAGTGGGGCCTGCCCTATTGGGTCGCCTTCGTGGTGACGCTGGCCTTTTCCTTCGCCGGAGGCATCGCGATCGAGCGCGTGCTGTTCAAGCCGCTTGCCAAGGCGCCGATCCTGACCCAGGTCGCCGGCTTTATCGCGCTGTACTCGATCATCAACTCCTTTGCCGGACTGACCTGGGACTTCACCATCAAGCAATATCCGACACCGTTCGGCTCGTCGCCGTTCCTCGGCAGCCAGCTGATCTCGACGCATCAGGCCGGCATGATCGGCATCACCGTTCTGCTGCTGGTCGGACTGTACTTCTTCTTCCAGTACACGCGGGTCGGCCTTGCGATGCGCGCGGCCGCGGCCGTGCCGGAATCGGCGCGGCTGGTCGGCATCAACACCTCCTGGATGATCGCGCTCGGCTGGGGCATGGCGGCGGCGATCGGCTCGATCGCCGGCATGCTGATCGCCCCCGTCGTGTTCCTCGAGCCCAACATGATGGGCGGCGTGCTGATCTACGGCTTCGCCGCGGCCGTGCTGGGCGGCCTCACCAGCCCGTTCGGCGCCGTGCTCGGCGGCTTCCTGGTCGGCGTCTTCGAGAACCTCGCCGGAACCTACATTCCACACGTGGGCAATGAGATGAAGCTGCCGATCGCGCTGGCGCTGATCATCTCCGTCCTGGTCATCAAGCCCGCCGGCCTGTTCGGCCGCAACATCGTGAAGCGAGTCTGATCATGAGCGCAATCGAGGACATCGCATCCCAGGCGCCTGCGGTCGAGGCCGTTCCGAAACGGGCCATGACGTTGAGTTCAGGCACGAGCCTCGTCGTCGTGCTGCTGCTCCTGATCGTGCCGCTGTTCGTCAAGAACTTCATCATCTTCCAGATGACGATGCTGCTGATCTACGGGCTTGCCGTGCTGGCGCTGAACATCCTGACCGGCGGCAGCGGCCAGTTCTCGCTCGGCAACAGCGCGTTCTATGCCGTCGGCGCCTATACCTCGGCGATCCTGATGGAGCAGTACAACGTCAACTACGCCCTGACCCTGCCGGTCGCGGGCGTCATCTGCTTCGGCTTCGGATTCCTGTTCGGCCAGCCGGCGCTGCGGCTGTCCGGCGTATACCTCGCACTCGCGACCTTCGCGCTCGCGACCGCGATGCCGCAGATCCTCAAGCTCGGCTTCTTCGAGCCGTGGACCGGCGGCGTGCAGGGCCTCGTCGTGACCAAGCCCGACGCGCCGTTCGGCCTGCCGATGTCGCAGGACACGTGGCTGTATTACTTCACGCTGGCGATCACGATCGCGATCTACATGTTCTCGGTCAACCTGCTGCGCTCGCGCTCGGGCCGGGCCTTCATGGCGATCCGCGACAACGAGATCGCGGCCTCCGCGATGGGGATCGACGTCGCAACCTACAAGACGCTGGCGTTCGGCGTCAGCGCCGGCATCACCGGCGTCGCCGGCGGGCTCGGCGCCATCGCGGTGCAGTTCGTGGCACCCGACAGCTACACGATCGTTCTCGCGATCTCGCTGTTCCTCGGCATGGTCGTCGGCGGCGTCGGCTGGCTGCCCGGCTCCTTCATCGGCTCGGCCTTCATCATCTTCGTTCCCAATATCGCGGAGGGCATCTCCAAGGGGCTGTCCGGCGCGGTGTTCGGCGTCCTGTTGTTCCTGATCATCTTCCTCGTTCCGCACGGCGCGCGGCAGGTGGCGATGGTGGCTCAGCAAGTTCTGGGCAAAGTCCGTAAGAGCTAAGGAGGAAATCTTGCTCGTCTCTCAACACCTACGTATCGCCGCGCTAGCCACGGCGGTGATCGCCCTCACCTCGGGCGGCGCATTCGCCCAGAAGAAATACGACACCGGCGCAACCGATACCGAGATCAAGATCGGCAACATCATGCCCTATAGCGGCCCGGCGTCCGCTTACGGGGTGATCGGCAAGACCGAAGAAGCCTACTTCAAAAAGATCAACGCCGAGGGCGGCATCAACGGCCGCAAGATCACCTTCATCAGCTATGACGATGCGTACTCGCCGCCCAAGGCGGTCGAGCAGGTGCGCAAGCTGGTCGAGAGCGACGAGGTGCTGTTCGTCTTCAACCCGCTCGGCACGCCGTCGAACTCGGCGATCCAGAAATATCTCAACAGCAAGAAGATCCCGCAGCTGTTCGTGGCCACCGGCGCGACCAAGTGGAACGATCCGAAGAACTTCCCCTGGACCATGGGCTGGCAGCCGAGCTACCAGAGCGAGGGGCGCATCTATGCGAAGTACCTGCTCAAGGACAAGCCGGGCGCCAAGATCGGCGTGCTGTTCCAGAACGACGATTTCGGCAAGGACTATCTGAAAGGCCTCAAGGACGGCCTCGGCGACAAGGCCGCCGCCATGATCGTCATGGAAGAGAGCTATGAGACGTCCGAGCCCTCGATCGACGGCCACATCGTCAAGCTGAAGGCCTCGGGTGCCGACGTCTTCTTCAGCGTCACGACACCGAAATTCGCCGCGCAGGCGATCAAGAAGCTCGCCGAGATCGACTGGCACCCGACCCATCTCGTCGTCAACGTCTCGGCGTCGGTCGGCAGCGTGATCAAGCCGGCCGGCTTCGAGAACGCGCAGGGCATCCTCTCCGCCGCCTATGCGAAGGACGCCGCCGATACCCAGTGGGACAACGACCCCGGCATGAAGAAATTCACCGAGTTCCTCGCGCAATACTATCCGGACGCCAACAAGCTCGACAGCTCGACCGTGTACGGCTACGGCGCCGCGCAGACACTGGTGAAGGTGCTGCAGATGTGCGGCGACGACCTGACCCGCGCCAACGTCATGAAGCAGGCCGCGAGCCTGAAGGACTTCACGCCCGACACGCTGCTGCCGGGCGTCAAGATCAGCACCTCGGCGACCGACTTCGCCCCCATCGAGCAGCTACAGATGCAGCGCTTCAAGGGCGAGAAGTGGGAGCTGTTCGGCGAGGCCATCAGCGGCGAAATCGAGCAGTAGAGCATCGCCGCAGAACGCGGTGCCGACCTCTGCCCTGGCCCTTCGCGCAATCGCGCGGAGGGCTTTTTCTTGTCACGCGCTGCCCGCACTTGGACACGGTGCGCGACCACCGCCCTGGCGACCTCGAGCTGTTCTTGCGCAGCACATACAAGCCGAGATTGTGCGCGCCTCTCGCAGCTGCACATCACGCGATCCCGGTGCGGAACCGCGAAAACACGGACCGTGCCGCGATGTCGCAACCGCGCCGCACCGGCTCTGCTATAGTTCCCGTCACAACGAGAGCTTCCGCCAAGGAAGCCGGGACACGTCATCAACAACGACACGGGAGAAACGCACCATGATGATCACGCGAAGGGCAGCCCTCGCCACGGCCGCTGCCGCCGTCCTCTCCGCAAGCAGCGCATTCGCCGCCGACAAGAAATACGACACCGGTGCATCCGACACCGAGATCAAGATCGGCAACATCATGCCCTATAGCGGCCCTGCTTCGGCCTACGGCATCATCGGCAAGACGGAGGCGGCCTACTTCAAGAAGATCAACGCCGAGGGCGGCGTCAACGGCCGCAAGATCAACTTCGTCTCTTACGATGACGCCTATTCGCCGCCGAAGGCCGTCGAACAGGCGCGCAAGCTGGTCGAGAGCGACGAGGTGCTTCTGATCTTCAACTCGCTCGGCACGCCCTCGAACTCGGCGATCCAGAAATACATGAACGCCAAGAAGGTGCCGCAGCTGTTCGTCGCCACCGGCGCCACCAAGTGGAACGACCCGTCCAATTTCGCCTGGACCATGGGCTGGCAACCGAGCTACCAGGCGGAGTCGCGGATCTACGCCAAGTATCTGCTGAAGGAGAAGCCCGACGCCAAGATCGCCGTGCTCTACCAGAACGACGACTACGGCAAGGACTATCTGAAGGGTCTGAAGGACGGCCTCGGCGCGAAAGCTGCGAGCATGATCGTCATGGAAGAAAGTTACGAGACGACCGAGCCCACGATCGACAACCACATCGTCAAGCTGAAGTCGACCGGCGCCGACGTGTTCATGGACATCACGACGCCGAAATTCGCGGCGCAGGCGATCAAGAAGTCGGCCGAAATCGAGTGGAAGGCGCTGCACATTCTCAACAATGTCTCGGCCTCCGTCGGCAGCGTGATCAAGCCCGCGGGCTTTGCCAACGCCCAGGGCATCGTCTCCGCCCATTACCTGAAGGATACCACCGACCAGCAATGGGCGAATGATCCGGGCATGAAGGCCTATCTGGAGTTCATGACCAAGGATTTTCCGGAGGGCGACAAGCTGGATAACGGCACCGTGGTCGGTTACGGCGTGGCGCAGACGTTGGTGCAGGTGCTCAAGCAATGCGGGGACAATCTGACGCGGGAGAACGTCATGAAGCAGGCCGCGAGCTTGCGCGACTTCCGCACCGAGGTGTTGCTGCCGGGCATTGCCATCAACACCTCCGCCACCGACTTTGCTCCCGTCAGCCAGCTTCAGCTGATGCGCTTCACCGGCGAGCGATGGCAGCTGTTCGGCGACGTCGTCTCGGCCGACGTCGGCGGCTGACGGGTCAGACCAAATGAGCAGGGCCTCCTGCGGCGTCGCGCCGCAGGAGGCAGCCTCTACTAGGCATCCCTGCTGTCTTGCCCAGCATTCCTCAAGCTAGGAGTTCATAGAACGGCGGTCATGCATCGGCGGCGGTTACGTGCCGCGCGCTGCCGCGCTATGGGGATCATCCGGAGTGAAACGAGTCGCCCGCGCCGCGGGCGGATCCAACAACAAGGCCAACGTCGAAGGCCAAAGGAGCCCCATCACCATGACCACCGCCCTCACCCGCCGCGCCGTTTCGAGTCTGCTCGGCCTGACACTCGTCGGCGTCGCCGCCGGCAGCGCAATCGCCGACAAGAAGTACGACACCGGCGCCAGCGATACCGAGATCAGGATCGGGAACATCGTGCCCTACAGCGGTCCGGCCTCGGCCTATGGCTCGGTCGGAAAGGCGATGACGGCCGTGTTCAAGAAGGTCAACGACGACGGCGGCATCAACGGCCGCAAGATCAATTTCATCTCCTACGACGACGCCTACTCGCCGCCGAAGACCGTCGAACAGGCGCGCAAGCTGGTCGAGAGCGACGAGGTGCTGTTCCTGTTCGGCGTGCTCGGCACCGCGCCCAACACCGCGATCCAGAAATATCTCAATTCCAAGAAGGTGCCGCAGCTGTTCGTCGCGACCGGCGCCACCAAGTGGAATGAGCCTAAGACTTTTCCCTGGACCATGGGTTGGTTGCCGAGCTACCAGTCCGAGGCGCGCATCTACGCGAAGTATCTCACGGCCCAGCAGCCGACCGGCAAGATAGCGGTGCTGTACCAGAACGACGATATGGGCAAGGACTATCTGAAGGGCCTGAAGGACGGCCTCGGCGACACATCGCGGCTGGTGCTGGAGGAAAGCTACGAGATCGCCGAGCCGACGGTGGAATCGCACATCGTCAAGATGAAGTCGGCCAACCCCGACATCGTCGTGCTGTTCACGACGCCGAAATCAGGCGCACAGGCGATCAAGAAGCTTGGTGAGATGAGCTGGAAGCCGCTCACCATCATCTCCAATGTCAGTGCCTCGACCGCGGCCGTGATGCGGCCGGCCGGCGTCGAGAACTCGCAAGGCGTGATCTCGGCCGCCTACGCCAAGGATGCCTCCGATCCGCAATGGGCCAACGATCCCGGTCTCGGCGCGTTCAGGGAGCTGCTCGCCAAGTATCTGCCGGAGATCAATCCCGTGGATTCGTCGGCGCTGACCGGCTACAACATCGCCACCACGATGGTCGAGGTGCTGAAGCGATGCGGCGACGAACTGACCCGCGCCAATGTCATGAAGCAGGCCGCGAGTCTGCGGCAGTTTCCGCAAGGCGGGCTGCTGCCCGGCATCACGCTGACCACGGGTCCCGAGGATTTCCAGCCGATCGAACAGCTGCAGCTGATGCAGTTCAAGGGCGAACGCTGGCAGCTGTTCGGCGAGGTCATGAACGGCGAGCCCAAGTGACTCCTGCACGCGCGGGCGGCGCCGCATGACCGGCCGCCGTCCGCTGTTGCGCGCGATCTTCGACGCCGCGGTCGCCGCGGCCCATCCCGACGTGGTGCTGCCGGCGCATCTGCCTGCCGCACCGCAGGGGCGGATCATCTGCCTCGCTGCGGGCAAGGGCGCGGCTGCCATGGCGGCAGCCGCCGAGCGGCATTACCTGGACACGCTCGGGTTCGATCCGGCGAAGCTGACCGGCATTGCAACCACCCGGCACGGCCACGGCGTACCGACCCGCTGCGTCAAGGTCATCGAAGCCGGCCATCCGATGCCGGACGAGGCCGGGCTCAAAGCGGCGGACGACACGTTGCAGCTGGCCGCGACGGCTGAAGCCGACGACCTGATGCTGGTGCTGATCTCCGGCGGTGGCTCTGCCAACTGGGTCGCGCCTGCCAATGGCGTGAGCTTCACGCAGAAGCAGCAGCTGACCCGAGCGCTGCTGCGCTCAGGCGCACCGATCGGCGAAATGAACACGGTCCGAAAGCATCTGTCGCGCATCAAGGGTGGTCGCCTGGCGCGTGCCGGGCAGAAAGCGGAAATCGTCACGCTCGCCATTTCGGACGTGCCGCACGACGATCCCTCCGCCATCGCGTCGGGGCCCACCGTGCCGGACCCCACCACGCTCGCCGATGCCCGCGCCATCGTCGCCAAATACCGGCTCGACGTCGACCCGGCGGTCACCCGGGCGCTCGAGAATGCGGCCAATGAGAGCTGCAAGCCGGGCGATGCGGCCTTCGCCCGCGCCTCGTTCGAGCTGATCGCGCGCCCCGCCAGCTCCCTCGAAGCCGCCGTCGCCAGCGTCAAGGCCGCGGGCTACGACGTGCTCGATCTCGGCGCCGACCTCGAAGGCGAGGCGCGCGAGGTTGCCGCCGACCACGCCAAGCTGGCGCGTGAGGCCCGTGCGCTCGGCCGTCGCATGGCGATCCTGTCCGGCGGCGAGCTGACGGTCACCGTGCGCGGCCAGGGCCGCGGCGGGCCGAACCAGGAATATGCGCTTGCCCTCGCCGACCTCCTGAAGGACATGGACGGCGTCGCGGCGCTCGCCGGCGACACTGACGGCGCCGACGGCGGCGGCGGCAGCGCCTCCGATCCGGCCGGCGCGCTGGTCGATGCCGAGGTCATCGCGGCGATGCGCGCGCAGAGGCTGGATCCGCAGGCCTATCTCGCCAACAACGACGCCACGGCGTTCTTCGCCGCGACCGGCGGCCTGCTGCAGACGGGACCGACGCTCACCAACGTCAACGATGTCAGGGTGATCCTGGTGGATTGATCTCTGGCGTCACTCGGGGTTGACGACAGCGCGCTTCAAAACTCCTCCGCGACCCTGGTGAGCATCGCGAGCAGGGCGTCCCGCCCGGCCGGGCCGAGCAGCTCGTTCAACCGCGCTTCGTGCTTGGAGACGACCAGCTTCTTGGCCCGGGCGAGCACGGCACGCCCCTTTTCGGTCAGCATCAGGATGTGGGAGCGTCGGTCATTGGCCGAGCGCACCCGGGTGCAGAGGTCGCGGCTCTCCAGGCTGTCCAGCAGCGAGACGAAGTTGGGCCGGAGGATGCCGAGCGTGTTGGCGATCTCGGTCTGGTTCCGGCCCGGATTGCCATCGAGCAGCAGCAGCACCGAGAACTGCGCCGGGGTCAGCTGCAACGGTGCGACGCAACGCAGGAAGTCCTCGAACACCTTCAGCTGCGCCCGTTTCAACACATAGCCGAGCAGATCGGAGAGTTCGCCGAGCTGGACCGCTTGCGTCTCGTCCGCGGCTACGGCAGCTTCCCGGCGGCTTTCTCTCTGGGCCTTACCGACGGGCTTGGTGCTATCGGCCATCACAATCTGCCCAATTCATCGCCCGCGCTTCCATCCCTGGTCTCGAAAGCCGCAGCCGGAACAGCGGCCTTGAGATTATATTCGATAATTGTTATCCACTATACCAAACACGGGCAGCCCAATTCAACTGCCCCGACCAGCGGATGGCGCAGGGCGCCGCCCGCGTCCGGTCACCATGGAGGGGGAGCGTCCGGTCTTGAACACAACGATCTTGCTGTTCCTGTTGCAGGACGGCATTACCAACGGCGCGATCTATGCGCTGCTCGGGCTGGCGCTCGTGCTCGTGTTCGCCGTCACCCGGGTGATCCTGATCCCGCAGGGCGAATTCGTCACCTATGGCGCCCTCACCTATGCCTCGCTCGCCGCCGGCCGCATGCCGGGGACCGCGAAGCTTGCCGTCGTGATCGGCCTGGTGGCCTTTGCCTTCGATCTCTACGCCATGCGCAAGACGCTGCATGCATCGCGCATGCTTCGCGCCTTCGGCCTCAACGTCGTCTTCCCGGTGGCCGTGCTCCTGGCCAGCATGTGGGCCGCAGACCAGCGCGTGCCGGCCGGCGTCAGCCTGGTGCTGTCGCTGCTGATCGTCGCCAGCATCGGCCTATCGTTGTATCGGATCGTGTTCCAGCCGCTTGCCCACACCTCGGTGCTGGTGCTGCTGATCGCCTCAGTCGGCGTTCATCTGGCACTGCAAGGCCTCGGTCTCCTGTTCTTCGGCGCCGAGGGCCAGCGCGGCCCGACGCTGCTCAATGCCACGGCGACGCTCGGCTCGCTGCGCTTCACCGGGCAGGGCATGGCCGTCTACGGCATCACCATCGCCTTCATCGTCGGCCTCTGGCTGTTCTTCGGCCTGACCCTTTACGGCAAGGCGCTGCGCGCCACGGCCGTCAACCGGCTCGGCGCCCGCCTCGTCGGCATCCGCACTACGCTCTCGGGCCAGATCGCGTTCCTGCTGGCCTCCACGATCGGCGCGCTCTCGGGCATCCTGATCGTCCCGATCACGACGCTCTATTACGACACCGGCTTCCTGATCGGCCTGAAGGGCTTCATCGCCGCGATCATCGGCGGTCTGATCAGCTATCCCCTGACCGCCGTTGCCGCGCTCGTCGTCGGCATCGTCGAGGCGTTCTCCTCGTTCTACGCCTCGAACTTCAAGGAAGTGATCGTCTTCACGCTGCTGATCCCGGTCCTGTTGTTGCGTTCGCTCGCTGCGCCCGCGGTCGAAGAAGAGAAGGATTGATCCGTGCGCGAGCGTTGGCCTCTCATCGTCTTTGCCGTCATCGTCGCGGCGATCCCGTTCATCCCAGGCATGCCGCCGTTCTGGATCGTGCTGCTCGACAATATCGGTCTCTCCGCGCTGGTCGCGATGGGGCTGGTGCTGTTGACCGGCGTCGGCGGTCTCACCTCGTTCGGCCAGGCGGCTTTCGTCGGCTTCGGCGCCTACACCACCGCGGTGCTGTCCGCCAATTACGGCGTATCGCCCTGGCTCACCTTGCCGCTGTCGCTGCTGGTGTCTGGCCTTGCGGCCGTGCTGCTCGGCCTCGTCACGGTCAGGCTGTCCGGCCACTATCTCCCGCTCGGCACGCTCGCCTGGGGCCTCGGCCTGTTCTATCTGTTCAGCAAGCTCGCCTTCCTCGGCCGCAATGACGGCATCTCCGGCATCCCGCCGCTGTCGATAGGCAGCCTCAGGATGCTCGATCCCGGCACCATCTACTTCGCGATCTGGGCCGCCGTGCTGGTCTCGGCGCTGCTGACGATGAATCTCCTGGACTCCCGCACCGGCCGCGCCATCCGCGCGCTGCGTCGCGGCCATATCGCCGCCGAGGCCTTCGGGGTCTATTCCCCGCGCGCCAAGATGCTGGTGTTCATCTATGCCGCTGTGCTCGCCGGCCTGTCCGGCTGGCTCTATGCGCACTTCACCCGCGCCGTGAACCCGACGCCGTTCGGCGCGCAGGCCGGCATCGAATATCTGTTCGTGGCCGTCGTCGGCGGCGCCGGCTATGTGTGGGGCGGCGTGCTTGGCGCGGCGATCGTCGTGATCCTGAAGGAGGTGCTGCAAAGCTACCTCCCGCTGCTGCTGCATGGCGAGGGCCAGCTCGAGACCATCGTGTTCGGCATCCTGCTCGTCACGCTGCTGCAGCTCGCGCCAACCGGCCTGTGGCCGTGGCTGACCGCGCGGCTGCCGTTCAAGCCCGTCGCCAAGAAGCCGGACACCACGATCAAGCTGCCGGCCCGCATACGCGCCGCATCCGCCCCCAGCGTGCTGCTGCAGGTCGACAATGCCCGCAAGCAGTTCGGCGGCGTGGTCGCGGTCAACAACGTATCGTTCGACGTCCAGGCCCGCGAGATCGTCGCGCTGATCGGGCCCAACGGCGCCGGCAAGAGCACCACCTTCAACCTGATCACCGGCGTGCTGCCGCCGACCTCCGGCAACATCTCGGTGCTCGGCAAGGCCGTCGGCAACGCGCCGCCGCAGGACGTCGTCAAGCTCGGCATTTCCCGCACCTTCCAGCACGTCAAGCTGGTGCCGGACATGACCGTGCTGGAGAACGTCGCGATCGGCGCACATCTGCGTGGCCACTCCGGCGCGATCTCCAGCATGTTCCGGCTCGACCGCGCCGACGAGGCCAAGCTGCTCGCGGAAGCCGCGCGGCAGATCGAGCGCGTCGGGCTCGGCGACCAGATGCACCAGTTCGCCGGCTCCCTCTCGCTGGGGCAGCAGCGCATCGTCGAGATCGCCCGCGCGCTCTGCGTCGATCCGATGCTGCTCTTGCTCGACGAGCCCGCCGCAGGCCTCCGCCACATGGAGAAGCAGCGCCTCGGCGCGCTGCTGCGCGAGCTGCGCGCCGGCGGCATGTCGGTGCTGCTGGTCGAGCACGACATGGGTTTCGTCATGGACCTCGCCGACCGCATCGTGGTGCTCGATTTCGGCACCAAGATCGCCGAGGGCACACCGGCCGCGATCAAGACCAATCCCGAGGTGATCAAGGCGTATCTCGGAGCCACCGCATGAGCACGCTGCTGGAAGTCGCCGACGCCCATGTGTCCTATGGCAAGGTCGAGGCCGTGCGCTCGGTCTCGCTCACCGTGGCCGAGAACGAGATCGTCACCATCATCGGCGCCAACGGCGCCGGCAAGACCACGCTGCTCAGCGCCGTCATGGGGGTCCTGCCGTTGAAGGGCAAAGTCCGCTTCGCCGGCGAGGACCTCGCACGCTACGAGATCGAGGACCGCGTCGCCCGCGGCCTCTCTCTCGTGCCCGAGCATCGCGAGCTGTTCGCCAGCATGAACGTCGAGGACAACCTGCAGCTCGGTGCGTTCCGCATGTCGAAGGCCCACGCCACCAGGGGCTTCGAGCACGTCTACACGCTGTTTCCCAAGCTGAAGGAGCGCCGCAAGCAGCTTGCCGGCACCTTGTCGGGCGGCGAGCAGCAGATGCTGGCGATGGGCCGCGCCCTGATGGGCGCGCCGAAGCTGCTGATGCTGGACGAGCCGAGCCTGGGGCTTGCGCCGATCATCGTCGCCGGCATCTTCGAGATCGTCGCCAAGCTGCGGCAGGAAGGCGTCTCGGTGCTGCTGGTCGAACAGAACGCCAAGGCCGCGCTGCAGGTCGCCGACCGCGCCTATGTGATGGAGCTCGGCGAGTTCGTGCTGAACGGCAAGGCCTCGGAGATCGCGACCGACCAGCGCGTCGCCGCGAGCTATCTCGGCTTTGCCGAAGGTAGCGGTGTAGCTGCGATCCAACCCTAACGACCTGCCGCCCCGGTCGGCTGCTTCCAGACGACCCCGGCCTTTCACACCATCAGCGCTGAGAATGTTTTTCCTGTGCGTATCGCCATCTCTCCAGGCGGGAAGAAAACCGAAGTGAACATATGCGGCGCGACAGTGGGGCGAACATGCCTTTTGAATCCATCGAGAGTGCGTATGCCACATAGCTCGGATCGCCGGAAAGGAACCGCTCCTCACAGCGCGCCCTCAGAGCAAAGATCAAAAAAACGGAGCCGAGCAAGGCCGTAGAGCGAAGCACTCCCAACGCATCATTCGCAAAGACCGGACAATAAATGATAAACCAACCGACGCATTTTGACAGGTACACGGGGTGTTTCGTAAACCTGTATGGCCCGTCGACGATGATACCACGGTTGCTGAGATTCGAGGAGCGAAGCCCGAACGTCGCCTCGCCCCAGTAATGGAACAGCTGGCACATGAGGGCCGCGAAGATGACAAGGGCCGAGAGCCCAGGTCGATACTCAAGTATGTCGACGTAAGATTTGTAGGTCAGCGAACCTCCAGCGCGTGCACGATAGTCCAGGAGCCGATCAAAGATCAGGGCACTGAACGGGCTGTAACACGCCAGCGTTACACACCAAGCCAACGGGCTCGAGTCGACCGACTTTACCTGCGTGGCAAGCAGGCGCGAACTGAAAAGGTAACCCGGAGTAATCGCAGCAATGAGCAGGCCATAGATGACAACGCCTGTTTCAGCTCCCCCATAGCGTCCGGTCAGAAGGTCATACTCATACCACCTGAAGTGGTGTAATACACCGACAAGCGAACAAAAATTCAGCGGCAAGAAAATTGCTCGCACCAGGAGCGAGAGAGCCGTTCTCCGTAAACCATCGACGTCGACTCCCGATCTGCCCGCAAGCAACAAACTCAGCACCGGCGTTCCCGAATCTCGGGTACGTCCCAGTCGCCATTCGGCGATCACGGCGTGCAGAAGCACCGCTGGCGCCACGACCGGAAGCGATACGTCGAGGGCTTCCCACAAAGGTCGAAATTCAGGTCGGCCGTACTCGACACGAACCAGGGTCCAGAAACCTACCACAACAATGGCACCCAACATGGCCTCGACCCAGTTCCGTGCCACGCGAGCCGCAGCATCTCTCCAATTGAGCCGAGGACGGACAACGCCGATATTTGCTCGGCGATACTCGATCGCGCTCATCACAATCGCTACCGACGCGACGAGCCCGAGAGCCAATTCTGTGTCACTGATATCGCGGTGTCTCAACTGAGCATATGCCAGGGCAACAACCGTAGCTGCGATTGGGGCATCCGCCCAACGCCCGCGTAAGACGTGATCACCATCGACGGGAATCGGCTTCGCGCTGATCAACAATCAGGTTCTCCGCGAACCATTCGATCGATCAGCAAACTGGTGCCATCCCCCGGACTCTTGTATGGTGGTGACCTCGAGCCTAGCAGAGCGCACGGGATTCCGTCATGACGACCAGCCTCTCGCGACGACATACGCTCGGCCTTCTCGGCATGGCGCTCATGCCGAGCCTCGGCCCCTGCACCGCAGGTGTTATCGCCGGGAACCCAAGCCGCCATCTTCATCTCCTGGGGAGAGATCCGAGCCTTCACCCGGATTCCGACATCATCAAACAACCCAAGGCAAGCGTACTTACAACGATAGACTACGGAAGCGGCGCAGCTCGTCAAACCATCCTGCCGATGGAGGGCGGACATGCGGTCCTCCGGTGCTCCGAGCAACACATCATCTGCACCGCTCAGCATGGGCCAAAATGCCTTGTCGTTGACGCCGATCATGCCATCGTGACAGAGCTCGAGGCATCGGCAGAGAATCTGTTTGGCGGACATGGGTGGATCGAGACGGGCCGACGGCTGATCCTGCTTCCGCAACGGCGTAAGATCGCACTGACCAAAGCGGACGTTGGATCTCTGCTCGTGTTTGATAGTCTGACCTTCAGGCACCTCGACACGATCGAAACAGAAGGCATTCATCCTCACGAAATTCAGCCCATCCCAGGCCGGGCCGAGCTTGCCGTCACTCACTATGGCGACATCGCTCATCCCGATGCGGTTCTGCAACATAACGTCCTTGATCCTAAGCTGACAATCCTCGATGCAGTTACGTTCCGTCCGAAGCGGCACTACCCGCTGGCCGATTTCGGGGCAATGGTAACCCATATGAGCGTCGACGAAGGTGGCTTTGCCTATTTGGCGCTGACGCAGTTCGTAAGGTTTCCCAAGAACATGTCTTATGGCGATGTCGTCGCCCGTCTCGAGCGTTACCTTGGGCGGCCGCTGGACTACGACATCCCGCGCGCCGCACTCGAGCAACGCCTGCTCGCAGTGCCGTTACCGGTCATCAAGATCGACACCCAAACCGGCTCACGTCACACCATCCGGCTTGCCGATCGATATCATCTCCGCTCACAATCAGTCGCCTATAACCAGACTTGCAAATGCGCGATCGTTAGCTACACGCATTCGGACGTTCTTCTGGTCATTCCCCATATCGGCGAGCCCACCATCGTGACCGCAGACGAACTTGGGATTTCGTCGCTGACCGGTGTGACCGACGTTGCCGGAACCCCGTATGTTGCCGTATCAACCAGCTTTCGCGATTCTGTCATCTACGACCTTTCGGAGCGAAGAGTCCTCCATCGCTTCGAGAGTCGCAATTATCTCGACACTCACATCTCGTGCCTCGCTTAAGACACATGGCCCTCTTTATTAGTGGCCGCTACCGCCACCATCACCGCCACCACCGCCGTCTCCTCCGCCGTCTCCTCCTCCGCTGCCGACAAAGGGGGCTCGACCACCATCATCAGTCGTGAGCCCCGCCGAGGATGCCATGCCAAAACGGATTCTTGGCCATTCGCGCGCCCAAAAGGGTATGCCGAAAACTCCCTCAAACCTTCGGAAGCGGTACAGGCCGGCGTCCGTACCAGCGAGCAAGGACTGACCGTCGGCAGAGCGGATGGTGGCCGATATGTCAGGACTGATTGTCTGACTCCGCACCGCATTGAAGCCGAGATCGATGAGTTGCACCTCGGCAGTCGACAGGGCTTGCCATCCGGTGCCATCCGCCAATGGCGCAATTCGGTAGTCCCTACCGCTGAGCCTGTCACCGGGTACTGCCGGCACTTGCTGACCGAGATTGAACGAGAGCCACCGCCCTTGACCGTTCGACACGAGCGCCTTTCGCTGTGCTTCAATCGTCGAGACCTGCGTTGGTTCAGCAATCACGCGGCCACGAGCCTTGCTGATAGAAACAGGGCTCCGATCGTTTCCGGCTTCCCAAATGTACTGGACACCATCCTGGCCTGTTCCGGAGACCCACATTCCCGTCTCGGAAGACCAAAGAGTTCGAGCGAAGAAGGCTTGAGACTCCTGGGTCGACAGCACGGTCGATGCGGGCCCGTCCTTGCCTGCGGCAAGCTCGGCTGCCGCAATCGGCCCATTCCCAACGTAGCCGTAAAGTGTATGCCCCTCATTGCCGATGACATAACGTACAATATCCCGATCGCTAGCATTGGGCGTCGTGGATTCGTCGCTGCCACCCGACGGCTCCGCTCGTGCCGGGCCAGGAAACGTCACCCGCCAACCTGGTCGAAGTATTCCAGCTTCAATAGGCATGACGACAACCGTGCGGTCATCGGCCCCTACAAGCAGCCATTTTTCGTCGGGACTGAAATCGCAAGACACGACGTGCTCGTTGGGAAGCGGCAGGTTTTGGCGCCTCGGTTGATGTTGCGGCCAATAGAGTACGACTTCTGTCTGGGAGCAAATGGCGAAACTCGCCGATACCGGAGCGACAGAGAATTCAAGAATACCATAAGACTGAACGATATCAGAATTCTGTTGAACGACCGTTTCAGCGTCGTTCGACCGCACATCGAACAACGCCAGCTCACTCGTACTCTTTGGCGCGAGTAGCCACCGACCATCCACCGAAAACTTGGCTTGATTGAAAGCAGCTATCGATACGACCTCCTTGTCGTTTCTGAAATCCGCGATCGGCTTTTCTGGGGTCGGTGGCCCATTGGTCGAATATAGGAACAGTCGTTGACCGCTTAGTACAAGCAAATGAGCGCCGTCTGGCGACAGTCTGGCCATGCTCGCCGGGAGGCTTAGCAGTGGCTGCTTCTCGATCCTTGGATAGAGCTGCCAGACCTTGGCGATCGTCGTATCGTTCTCATCGATCATCGCGAGGCCACGCGTACCGCGCGCATCGAAATTCCAACCCGAGGCTTGGTTAGCCTCGAAAACCGTGTCAGCGATGATCTCCACGCGATGGGTAGCGACGGCCAAAACGATGAGAGCCGCCAGCGTGGCGGCACTGACCACCGCGATCAGGCGCAGTCTCGCCTGCTGGCCGCGTCGCCGGCAGGCCACGAGATAAGATCTTTCCGCCGGCTCCAAGTGCTCTGCAAGTTCAGACCACGAGAGCAGAAGCTGGGCCTCTTTGAGTCGTTCACCAACATGTACAAGCCATACCGGGGAATTTGCGTTCGCCGCCCACTCCCGCGCTGCGCGCTTAATGCCGTCACGCCAGGTGAGAAACTCGCGCGCTTCCTCGAGCCAGGCGCTCAATGGCAAAAGCCGCAGCAACGCCTCGTGCGCCACCTCAAGTCGAATGTCACCATCCTCGCCGCTAAACCGCGTCAGCAGGCGGGCCTCCACGAGCGCGTCAACGAGGGGCCTCAGCCTCCTACGTTCGCCGAGCAGAAGTTTGGCCTCATCGGCCACGAGACGTCTGGCGGCCGGCGGATTTGCTTCCTCGTCCCATGTCGCGAGACGAGGGATGAACAGCCGCTTGAGGTCATCATCGCTGGCGCTGGCGTCGCGCTGCGCCGTGAGCAGGCGCTTGCGCAATACACCTGCAACGCCGCCCGCCGCCTCAAAGGCGTCCAGCGAAAGGTCGGCACGACGGCCTGCACGATTGTCCTCGATGATCTGCCTCAACGTATAGGCAAGGAGCGGAAGAGCGTCGGCACCGACTGAGGCGTCGATCAGCGCCTGCGCCAGAAGCGGGTCTATCGTGAGGCGCATCCCCGCCTGATTCGCGACAGCGAGCGGACCATTGATGACCTCAGCGAAGGCGGTTCGCGGGATCGGCGGCAAGGGAAAGAGCTCAGGTGCGCCAATGCCATGCATCGTGCACGCTTGGAGCAAAGCATCCATGCTGTCGGCGCGGACGGTCCAGATGAAGAGTGGCGGTGAACTCGACTTGTGCGGCGCGTGGTCACCGATGACTCCGGCGATGAGTGACAGGAAGCGCTGGCTTTCCTCGGCATCTGCAGCCGCAAACAACTCCTCGGCCTGATCGACGGCGATCACGGGCGTTGGCGGCGGCGCGTCCGGGTTCGTGAGCCTTTGACTTGTTTGGCCGATTTCGGTCGCCTCGGCGAACAAGGCAAGAAGTGCCGCTACCGCTTTCGTGTCGGCGGCGGCAAGTTGGCGATGGATCTCGCCTGCCGACCGCGACCCGCCATGGCGAGCCAGAAATGCCGCGAATTGACGGCCGATGCCGGTGTCGCCCGTCAAGATACCGGTGGCCGGCCGCAAGATGCCGATCGGCGTGAAGTCGGGGTCGCGCGCGAGCCGCGGCCAGAGGCCGGCGCGAAGAAACGAGGATTTGCCGGCCCCTGACGCGGCCTGAATGACGAGTAGACTGCCACGGCTGCAGTTCAGCCCGGTACGCCGCACCATCCGCAGGCTCGCGAAGCCGCGCGCGATGTCACCGGCGCGCCCAAAGAACAGCCCCGCATCCTTCTCCGAAAAACCTGCCAGGCCGGGATAGGGTGAGGCCGTGCTGAGATCACTTGGTGTCCATGGAAAGCTGTCTGGCGAAATTCCCAGCTGAGTAAGACGCGCCTTGATCCGGGCGAGCGTCGGCGCGTGGAACGAGACCGAGCGTCGTTGCCCCTGATGCTCGACCGTGAAGGCTGCCTCCCTCGGCTCGATCGAGGCATCGACGATTTGGCGCTCCCGATGGCTGATAAGGCGAGGGTCGTCGATGGAGAGCCTGTCTTCCGGCACGCGCGGCGGCAAGATCATCGGCAGGATGACCTTGCCCATATCCTCGGCCATCCGGATCTCGACGTAGCATTCTCTTGACTCCAGCGAGTGGGTCGAGACGAGGAACAGAACGGCCTCGCAGCGCTCGTTCGCCTTGGCCAGCGCCTCTCTCCAGCGCACACCAGCACCGACGCCCTGAACGTCGAGGAAGACATCGGTAGGTGCCCATCCCTCGGACACAAGCCAGTTGCGAAGCGCCAGCGCCTCGAAAATGTCTTTCCCAGAATACGATATAAAAATACGAAACACCTTGGAGCCCTCAGACGCCATGGCACTTGAAAAGTGAGCACACGTTAGCCGAGCAATATGAGGGTGTCTACCGCGGGGCGCGATCAATCATGAGCGGGAGCGCAGCTCGTACCGCCCATCGGTTCTGGCCGGAATAAAACCGAAAGACCGGCTCATCGAGCCGGCCTCGTTATTGATCATTGCGTTCAGCGCCGTGGCTCACTGCGCCGGCACGTACTTGCCGTCCTTCACGGTCAGGATGATGCGGGCGCGGTCGTCGAGGCCGGAGCGGTCCTTCTCGGTGAAGTTGTAGACGCCCTGCGACGCGGCCAGATCCTTCTCTGACAGCAGCGCCTGGCGGATCGCCTCGCGGAACTCCGGCGTGCCGGGCTTGGCGGTCTTCAGCGCCGTCGGGATGATACGCTTGAGGATCTCGAACGCATCGAAGGAGTGACCGGCGAACTGGCTGCGGCTGTTGGGGCCGTACTTGGCTTCATAAGCCTTGTTGAGCTCCAGGCCCGGCGCCTTCGTCAACGCGCTGTCGGCCTGCGTTTCCGGCGACATCACCGGACCCGAGGCCATGATCACACCTTCCGCTGCCTTGCCGGCGATGCGAATGAAATCCATGCTCGCAGCACCGTGGGTCTGATAGATCAGGCCGGTGTAGCCGCGCTCGCGCAGCTCGGTCTGCGGCAGGGCGGCCGCGGTGCCGGAAGCGCCGACCAGAATCGCATCGGGGTTGGCGGCGACCAGCTTGAGCACCTGGCCGGTCACCGACGTGTCGGGACGCGCAAAGCGCTCTTCGTCGGCGATGGTGATCCCCGTCGGCACGCCCTGGTTCTTCAGGTCGTTGAACCAGAGATCGCCGTAGGAATCCGAATAGCCGATATAGCCGACGGTCTTGATGTTGTGCGCCTTCATGTGCTCGTAGAGCACCTTGCCCATGATCGGCACCGGCTGCGGCATCACCACCGACCACTTGGCGCGCTCCGGCGTCACCGGGAACGGCGCGAGGCCGAAATGCGGAATGCCGGCTTCGCTGGCGACGTTGGACACCGCGATGGTCGGCGGCGTCAGCGCCGAGCCCATGATGATGTCAGCCTTGGACTCCGTCACGAAACGGCGCGCATTGGTGGTCGCCGTGGTCGGATCGCCGCCGTCGTCGAGCACGATCACCTTCAGCGGCACGCCGCCGATCTCCTTCGGCACGAACTCGAGCGCGTTGCGCTCGGGGATGCCGAGCGCGGCGCCGGGGCCGGTCGTGGTGGTGGTGATACCGATGGTGATCTCACTGGTCTGCGCCAGCGCCGGAGCAGCTGCCAGAATCGCGATGACGCCGGCTGCCGCCAGATAGGTCGTCTTCATTTGGTCCTCCCTCTCGTCTTTTCAGTTGAGCTCGTGAGCTTGCGCTCCGTTTGCACTTGTTCGAATTTCGGGATCGAACCGGCCCAATCCAGGCCAGCCGAGATGTTCTGCAGGCGTGATCGTGGCATTGAACATGACAAGATCATTTTCTACCAGTCGACCAAAGCACGACGCCGATTCATCCTTAAGACGGCCGCATGTCGCACCCTTCAAAGCTCAGCCCTCCAGGAATTTGGCTCGCATCTCCTCCGGGAACGGCGCCGATTTCAGCTTGTCGGGATCGGCCGGATCGCGCCCGACCAGCACACGGGTCTCGAACCCTTCGAGCGCCAGCGCCTCGCCCTTGAACACCTTGTGGGTGACGTCGAACGACGAGCGCTTGATGCTCTCGATCCGGCTTTCGATCGTGATCCAGTCGCCATAGGTCGAGGGGATGTAGAACTTGGCGCGGGTGTCGACCATGGGAATGCCGACGAGGCCATAGCGGCGGACGATGTCCTGCTTGGAGAACCCGGCCGCCTCGAACATCACGGAGGTCGCGTCGTCGAACATCGCGAAATAGCGCGGATAGTAGACGATGTTGGCGGGATCGCAGTCGCCCCACTGGATCTGCACGTCGCGGCGATGGACGAACATCGATTGTGAACCTCGCTACAAACCGCGGAGACGGTGCGCCCCCTCTCCCCGTTCTTCACGGGGAGAGGGTCGGGGTGAGGGGCAGACGCGCGCGTGGTGTGAGTGGTTAGACCTGTCCCCCCTCACCCGGATTGCATCTGACGATGCAATCCGACCTCTCCCCGCAAGCGGGGAGAGGCTGGCATCGAGTCTCTGGCTTACAGTTGAGCTCATCAATTTGACCAACGCACCACCATTGTCCTGGCCGGTGGGCACGCTGCGCTTTGCCCACCCTACGTTTCTCTCCGTCATTCCGGGGCGCGCGAAGCGCGAGCCCGGAATCCATTTCTCCACTGTGCTAGACGCCAGATGGATTCCGGGCCCGACGCTAACGCGTCGTCCCGGAATGACAACCATATCGACGTCGGCGCGTCGCACCTACTTCGGCGCCATGCGCAGCGAGCCGTCGAGACGGACCACTTCGCCGTTGAGGTAGGGGTTCTCGACCATATGCAGCGCAAGTGCTGCGAACTCGTCGGCGTGACCGAGCCGGCGCGGGAACGGGATCGCGGCGGCGAGCGAGTCCTGGGCCTCCTGCGGCAGATTGGCGAGCAGCGGCGTCAGGAACAGGCCCGGCGCGATGGTCAGCACGCGGATGCCGAACTGCGCCAGCTCGCGCGCGATCGGCAGGGTCATGCCGACGATACCGCCCTTCGAGGCCGAATAGGCGGACTGCCCGATCTGGCCGTCATAGGCCGCGACCGAGGCGGTGTTGATGACGACGCCACGCTCGCCGGTCGCCGCCTGCGGCTCCAGCTTGGTCATGCCATTGGTGACGAGCCGGAGCATGTTGAACGAGCCGATCAAATTGACCTTGATGACCTTCTCGAAATCGGCGAGCGCCATCGGGCCGTCGCGGCCGACGACGCGCTTGGCGACGCCGATGCCGGCGCAGTTCACCAGCACGCGCGGCTGCTGGCCGAGCGCCTTGACCGCCTCGGCAACGGCAGCTTCCGCGCCGGCGGCGTCCGACACGTCGCAGACCACCGCCACGCCCTTGATCTCGGCCGCGACCTCTTCCGCCAGCTTGGCGTTGAGGTCGAACACGGCGACCTTGGCGCCCTGGGCAGCGAGCTTGCGGGCGGTGGCGGCCCCGAGGCCGGAGGCGCCGCCGGTGACGATGGCGGCCTGATCCTTCAACAACATTGTCGTTTCTCCCTTGGATGCGTCGATCAGCCGGCGATGATGACGTCGTCGTCCGGCGGCGCTGCGTAGATGCGCTCGATCAGGTCCTTGCGATGCTCCAGCACAGCGCGCTGGTTGATCGAGCCCTTGTCGGTGACCTCGCCCTTGTCGATCGACAGCGGCGTCCCCAGCAGCACGGCGCGTGTGATCCGCGTCGACGAGCCGGTCGCGGTCTGCAGGAATTTTGCGAAGCGCTCACGGAAGGCCGCGATGATCAGCGGATCGTCTGCGGTGGCGGCGAGATCGTCGAACGGCAAGGTCGCGTTGATCAGGCGGCAACCATCGAGATCGAGCACGACGATGGCGGCAATCTCGTCACGGTTGATGCCGGCGATGATCACGTCGCGCGCCAGCGGCGCGCACGCAGCCACGAAGCGGGCCCGCAGCGGGCCGACCGAGACCCAGGTGCCGCTCGCCAGCTTGAAGTCCTCGGCGACACGGCCGTCGAAATCGAAGCCGGCATTGAAGTCGTCGGGATCGACGGGCTTCAGCGCATCGCCCATCTTGTAGTAGCCTTCGTCGTCGAACGCCGCGGCCGAGACCTCGGGCAGGCGCCAGTAGCCCGGCGTGACGTTCGGACCCTTGGCCCGCACTTCCATCTTGCCGTTGTTGGGGACGAGCTTGGCCTCGTTGCCCGCCACCGGCAGGCCGACATGGCCGGAGCGGCTGGTGCGGGGATTGACCGACATGAAGAACGGCGCGGTCTCGGTCGAGCCGAGGCCCGTCAGCATCGGCACACGATAGCCCGTCTCGGCCACCGAGAGCTCGTCGAGTTCGTTCCAGACATGCGGCGCCAGCGCGGCGCCGGAGAAGAACATCGCATGCAGCCGCTGGAAGAAGGTCTTCCGCAGGCCCGCGTCCTCGCGGAAATAGGGCAGCAGCGACTCGTAGCCTTTGGGGACGTTGAAATAGACCGTCGGCGAGATTTCGCGCAGATTGCGGACCGTCTCCTCGATGCCGCCGGGCACCGGCTTGCCCTGGTCGAGATACATCGAGCCGCCGTTGAACAAGGTCAGGCCGATGTTGTGGTTGCCCCCGAAGGTGTGATTCCACGGCAACCAGTCGATGATCACCGGCGGCTCGTCCTTCAGGAAGGCGAGCGTCTCGCGGATCATCACCTGGTTGGCGCAGATCATGCGCTGGGTGTTGATCACGGCCTTGGGATTGCCGGTCGAGCCTGACGTGAGCAGGAATTTCGCGATCGTGTCCGGGCCGATCTTTGCATGCGCGGCGCCGAGGCCCGGGAACAGCGGCGTCGCGATCATATCGGCCAGCATCGTGACGTTGCGGCCCGGCACCGAGCCGAACGCCGCGACGATCTCCGTGCCCTCCGGCACGTTCGCGGCCAGCGCATCGGCGAACTTGTCGGCGTCGTCGACGAAGACGAGGCCCGGAGTCAGCAGCTTCATCAGATAGGCGAGCTTGCCGTAGTCACGCGACACCAGCGAATAGGCGGGCGACACCGGACAGAACGGAACCCCTGCATAGAGCGCGCCGAACGCGACCAGCGCATGATCGATCGAATTGCCCGACAGGATCATGACCGGACGGTCCGGCGACAGCCCGCGCGCGAGCAGCGCCGACGCAATGTGCCGGCTCGCCGCCAGCAGCGTGGCATAGGTCAGCTCGCGCCAGCCCGCAGGCCCGACGCGCTCGGCCATGAACACGCGCTGTGGCGTGGCTTCGGCGAAATGATGCAGCCGATCGGTGATCCGCTGCGGGAAATCGCCCAACGGCTGTTTCGGCCGCAGATAGATGGTGCCGTTGTCGCGGCGATCGACGGTGACTGCGGGATCGTTGAACGAGATCGCGCGCAACGGATGCACACTGGCGCTGCGCGCCGTGTCATCCATTCCTCCCTGTGTGCTTTTTATTGTTTGTGCGGTCATGTCACGTCGGCTTCACTTTGGCGGTCTTGTGATCGAGGAAGGCGCGGATGCGACTCTTGGCTTCCTTGTCGCTCTGCGCGACGGTCGCCATCAGTGATTCCATCAGTAGGCCGGTCTGCGGGTTGGCCTCCGCGATCATCGGCAGGGCCTGCAGCACGGCGAAGTTCGTGAGCGGCGCGTTGCCTGCGATCTTCGTTGCCAGCTCCAGCGCCTTGGTCATCGACGCACCGGCGTCGACCAGATATTGCGCGAAGCCGTAGGACGAGCCTTCGGTCGCGGAATAGACGCGGCCGGTCAGCATCATGTCCATCATGCGGGCGACGCCGATCAGGCGCGGCAGCCGCACCGAGCCGCCGCCGCCGACGAAGATGCCGCGCTGGCCTTCAGGCAGCGCGAAATAGGCCGAGGGCTCGGCGACGCGGATATGTGCGGAGCAGGCCAGCTCAAGGCCGCCGCCAATGACCGCGCCCTTCAGCGCGGCAATCACCGGCACGCGGCAATACTGGATGCGGTCGAACACGCGATGCCACATCTGCGAATGCTGGAGGCCTTCGGTGGCGTCGCGTTCGCGCAACTCGGAGAGATCGAGGCCGGAGGAGAAATTGTCACCGATGCCGTGAATGATCACGACACGGACGTCCTCGGGCAGGCTGGTGAAGCAATCGCCAATGGCGAGGATGATGCCGTCATTCAGCGCATTGCGCTTGGCCGGGCGGTTGAGCCCGATCGTCAGGACGGCCCCCTGCTGTTCGATCTGCAGCAGAGACGGATCCCCCGCGGGCGTGGCGGTGTCGGCGTTTCCCATCGGCTCTATTGTGTCCTATTCAGAATAGTTATGTTTTATAACGATCTTGGCAGGAGTCAATAAGCGGCTCGGGAGATCATGTTGTGCAATGCGAAATGAGGCCGCCGGTCTCTGGCGCGCGCCTCATCGTAAGGCCCGCCGGCGCAAAGGCAACGCACATGATCCGGCGTTCCCGCGGCGAAATCACGCCCGGGTCGTGCTGATCTCGTTCGCCCTCGAGATGCAGAGGGCGCAGGGAAGGCCAGGCGCCGACTGACGCCTGCGGCCCGCCTGCTCAAAAAATGCAGGCGGCAGGTACCACAGGTGCAGCCGGAATCACCCGGCCTTCCCTGCGCGGTGGTCTTCACGCTTACTTCGTGCTCTCCCCGGGGACCGGCTTGATTGCCCCCGTCATCGCCGCAACGCGTCAGCGCTGGCGTCGACTTGACCTCGGCACCGGGAGGTCAGGACCACACGACTTCGCGTCCGCGCCATGCCGTTCGTCCGCGTAGCAAACTACGCTGCGTCATGTCGCGGCCACCGCTCCCCGCCCCGCGTGTCGTGACGATCGCGCGCAACGCCCCTCGGCTTGGGACGGGATGCGGAGAGAGAACCACAATTTCCGAAAATCCGCAAGTGATTTTTCTGAATTCCTGAAGAGCAGTGACGCATCGCCAGACTGTGCTTCGCTCTCCGTGGCGATGTCTCATCGTAATCCAGCGCCAAACGGCTGCTGATGCCCCAAAGGCGTTCCGGCATTCCACCACGGGGCTTCGAGGTCGGCTTCGCAAATGAACGGCCGGCAACATCGCGTTCAGCATGGCTTCAAAGGCGGCCATGTAGAACGTCACCACACTTCCCAATGGAGGGGACCATGGTTTCGCTGAAGAAATCTATCGCAGGCGGCATCGCTGCGCTCGCCGTGACCGCAACCCTGTTCGCCGGTTCGGCGCCAGCTCAGGCCCATGACGGACGCAATGGGGCGCTGATCGGCGGCCTGCTCGTCGGAGCTCTCATCGGCGGCGCGCTGGCGTCGGAAGCGCAAGCGTATGAGCCTGCGCCGGTCTACCGGTCCCACTACCGCGACGCGGCATATGAGGGCTACGGCTACGAGGGCTACCGTTACGTGCCGGCTCACCGCTATCGCAATTGCGACCACGGCTACCGCAGGGCTTCGGATTGGGACGACGAGGATTAGTCCGACCTCTCGCGGAATTCGAGCGTCCCGATTGTCTTGCTCAACGCCACGGCGTCCGGACAACGCCCCCGCAAGCTCCGTTGTCGTCCCGGGCAAGCCTGGGCAACGCGACAGCGTTGGCCGGGCGCCGACCCGGGACCCATAGCCACCGGCGTCGGTTTGGCGACAAATCGTCGCCATTCAAGCGTTCCCCGATAGATCACGCGGTATGGGTCCCGGGTCGGCGCCGCGACGGCGCTGCGCGCCGCCGTGGCTTGCCCGGGACGACGACGGAGTTTGTCGCGAACAGCCCGGCCTACAGCACCATGTGCACGTCGACGACGACGCGGTCGGCGTGGCGGGCGGCCGAGCCAACGAAGATGTGCTGCATCAGCCAGCGGTACTTCTCGTGGCCGGTCTCGAAGCGCGGGTGGGTGCGGAAGTAGATCAGCTTCGGATCCACCGGTTCGCCGCGCTTGAGCTTCTGCAGCAGGTCGATCGGTCCGAAGCGAATGCCGCGGTTCTCGACGTAGATGGTCGCGCCATCATCCGTTTCGAACGCGTATTTCGCCTCGAGGTCGATCAGCTCGTTGGGCCGGATGATCTGGAAATCGGCGCCGAAATTGCTGATCCTGCCGCTGACACCCTCGCCGTTCAGACCCGGGCCCGTCACCTCGCCGCCATGGATCGGGATGATCCGGCGCACGCCGATGCCGGTCTCGCCAGCGCTCGTGACGTCGCCGATCATTACGGTGAGGGTGAAGACATACTTCGTGTCGAGAACGGGCGCGGTCATCGGTTCATCATCTGTTGCGGCAGCCAAGTGGCGAGCAGCGGGAACGCGATCAGGATCACGAGACGGATCAGGTCGGTCGCCACGAACGGCAGCACGCCCTTGAAGATCGTGGAGAAGGACACGTCCTTGACCACGCTCTTGATGACGAAGACGTTCATGCCGACCGGCGGATGGATCAGGCCGAGCTCGACGGTCATCACGATGATGACGCCGAACCAGATCGGATCGAAGCCGAGATGCGAGATCACCGGGAAGATGATCGGCACCGTCAGGATGATCATCGCCATCGCGTCCATCAGGCAGCCGAGCACCAGATACATCACCATGATCAGTGCCAGCACGCCATAGGGCCCGAGGCCGAGGCCGGTGAGGAACTCCGTCACCTTCTGCGGCGTCTGCGTCACCGTGAGGAAGTAGCCGAAGATCAGCGCGCCGATCAGCACCGTGAACACGGCAGCCGCGGTGCGCGTCGCTTGCAGCAGCGAGGCCAGGATCTTGTCCTTGTTCAGCCGTCCCGTGAACAGGCCGATCAGGAACGCGCCGGTGGCGCCGACGCCGCCGGCCTCTGTGGGCGTGAAGCGCGGCAGAAAAGGAAGACCATAGAGGCCGCCGATCACGAACAGGAACAGCAGCATCGGCGCCCAGATGCCCTTGAGGCCCTTGATGCGGTCGGCCCACGGCAGCGCCTCGCCCTTGGGCAGGAAATCCGGCCTGACGCGGCCGATCACGGTGATCGTGATCATGTACATGGTCATGGCCAGCAGGCCGGGGATGATGCCGGCGATGAACAGCTTGCCGATGTCCTGCTCGGTGATGATGCCGTACACCGCCAGCACGGTCGACGGCGGCAGCATGGCGCCGAGCGTGCCGCCCGCGGCGATGACGCCGGTGGCGAAGGATTGCGGATAGCCGAAGCGGCGCATCTCCGGATAGGCCACCGCCGAGAACGTCGCGGCGGTCGCGACCGAGGAGCCGCAGATGGCGGCGAAGCCGCCGCAGGCCGCGACAGTAGCGATGCCGAGCCCGCCGCGCAGATGGCCGACGAAGCCGTTGGCGGCGCGGAACAGCTCGCGGCTCATGCCGGAGTTGGACACGAACGTTCCCATCAGCAGGAACATCGGGATCACACCGAACGTGTAGTCCGTGACCGTGCGCATCGAGGTCTGGCCGACCAGCTTCAGCGCCGCCGTGCCGTTGACGAGGTAGGCGAAGCCGGACACGCCGACGAGCCCCATGGCCATACCGACCGGCACGCGCAGCAGCATCAGCGCAAACAGTGCCACGAAGCCGATGACGGCAACTGCATCGGTACTCATGCGACGCTACTCCGTGACCTTGACGTGGGGGTCATGAATCTCCTCGGGGTGGAAGATCAGGCGATAGGTTCTGATGGCGATGAGCAGCACTGCCGAGACGTCGCCGATCCAGGCGACGGCGAAGAACGGCCAGGTCGGCATGTGCAGGTCGAAGGTGAGAACGTTGTCCTCATAGGTGCCGCGCACCTTGTCGAACAGGGTCCAGGTCTGGACGGTGACGACGAACAGCAGCACCAGCGTGGCGAAGATGTCGATCCAGCGCTGGTAGCGCGGGCCGACATTGCCCCAGATGAGATCCACCGTGATGTGGGTGCCGCGATAGGATGTCGCAGCGATGCCCCAGAAGATCAGGATGCCGAGCAGCATGCGCCCGATGTCGAAGGAATCGGGAATCGAATAGTTCAGCGTATTGCGCAACAGCACCGACAGGAAGATGTCGAGCGCGACGATGCCGACGAAGAACGCGGCAATCCACTCGATCCCATCGATGATCCGGTCCATGAAGGCGCGCGGCATGGCGTCCCCGTTCTAGCAATCAGGTTTGCATCTCGAAGATTGTCGGGCGAGCTGCTGCGCAGCAGGCGGTGGGCAGCCTCTCCCCGCTTGCGGGGAAAGGCCGGATTGCATCGCCAGATGCAATCCGGGTGAGGGGGTACAGGTCTTACCGCGGACACTTCCCGTGCGGCTGCCCCTCACCCCAACCCTCTCCCCGTAAGGACGGGGGAGAGGGAGCGCACCGTCTACTGCTCAACAGCTTGAAATGCGGCGCGGCTATTGCGCCAGCGCGTTGTATTTGGCGAGCGAGGCCTTCAGCTCGGCCATGGCGGCATCGGCGTCGATGCCGGTCTTCTTGACGCCGTCGGCCCAGGTCTTGAACAGCGGCTCGGAGGCCTTCTTCCAGGCCGCGGTCTGTTCCGCTGTCAGCTTGTAGACCTCCTGGCCCGGTTCGGCCTTGATCTTGTCGACGCCTGCGTCCTCGAACTTGCCCCAGGGCTCGCCGACCTTGCCGGCCGCCTCGGTGTTGCAGTTGTCGTCGATCGCCTTCTTCTGCGCCGCCGACATCTGGTTGTACTTGTCCTTGTTGATCACGAACACGAACGTCGTCACGTAGAACGGCGCGTCCATGTGGTACTTCGTGACCTTGTCGACGCCGAACAGCACCAGCGAGCCCGCCGGGAAGGTGACACCGTCGGCGACGCCGCGCTCGATGATGTCGCGCACTTCCGGCGCCGAGGACTGCACGTTGGTGCCGCCGAGCACCGTCACGAAATTCGCGATCGTCGCGTCCGCCGGGCGGATCTTCATGCCCTTGACGTCCTCGGGGACGACGACCTTCTTGGTCCGGGTGTGGAAGGACGAGGGCGTGTGCACGAAGGCGAGGCAGTACTTGACGTCCTTCATCTCCTTCTCGGCATATTTGCGATACCATGCATCCAGGCCTTCCGAGCCGCCCTTGGCGTCGGACACCAGGAACGGCAGCTCGCCGGCGCCGATGATCGGGAAACGGCCGGGCTGATAGCCGGGGTTGACGTAAGTGACGTCGGCGATGCCGTCGCGCGCCATGTCGTAATGGTCGAACGCTTTGCCGAGCTGCTGCGCCGGAAACACCTTGCCCTTGATGGTGCCGCCCGAGGCCTTCTCGACCGACGCCGCCCAGTCCTCCAGCGCCTTCTGCAGCGGATGGCTCGCCGGCACCCAATGCGAGATCTTCAGATCGAACGTCTTGTCCTGCGCGAGAGCGGGGGTGACAGCGGCGGCCAGCGCCAACGCCAGAAGCGTCTTCCTCATCGAGATCGTCTCCTCATTCCGCGGGCCTTCGAGGGCCCTTTGTTTCATTGTTATAGCATATAACCATCATTGCAAGCGCCGCGGCAGTCGCGCCGCCGCTGCACGCCGCCGCAGCCTATAGCATCCGCTGCAGGCAACGCGAACGGCACAGATGAGTGCCCGGAGCGCGTCGGCGCCAAGCCGGACAACCGTAGATTTTCGATCACCACGGCGAGGCGGAAGGTCAGCCACAGGCTCACCACGGCGGTCATCCAGCGTTCGACGTTACAGATGGTGTTTGAAACTTTGTTGGCGGTGCAAAACCCACGCGACCGTCGTTCATTGGCGACATCACCAGAACGATCGAGACGCGCATGAGCACCATTCCCGCCGGATTCGAACCGCACTTCCGACGCAGCCCCTTCACTGACCCCTGGGAGCCGCTCTATGCGAAGAGGACGGACAAGGCCGTCATCCTCGGCCTGCGGCTGGCTACACCGCACACCAACGCGCGCGGGCTGATCCATGGCGGGCTGATCGCATCGCTGGCCGACAATGCGATGGGCTATAGCTGCGCCCAGGCGCTCGGCTGGAAGGTGTCGCTGGTCACGATCAACCTCGCGGTCGACTATGTCGGCAGCGCCGGGACCGGGCAGTGGCTCAGCGTCGAGAGCGACGTGATCCGGAGCGGGCGCACGGTCTGCTTCGCGCAGAGCCTGGTGCTCGCCGACGAGACCGTGATCGCACGGGCGAATGCGACGTTCCGCGTGGTGCCGAAGAAGGAGTGACGGACTCGTTTTGACGCGCCACAACCGCTGTCATTCCGGGGCAGTCGCCAATGCGCGGCCGCGCGTTGGCGATTGAACCCGGAATCCCGAGATTATCAGGAATGAACGCAAGACAATGTCGAGATTCCGGGTTCAAGGCCTGCGGCCTTGCCCCGGAATGACGGTCGTTGTGGCGGAGTTGAATTGACGTCAGCCGAAGCGCCAGTCGCAGGTCGTGGTGACCAGATCGATGAAGGCGCGCACCTTGGCCGATAGCAGCCGCGAGCTCGGAAACACGATGTGGATCGGCAGCGGTGGCTGCTCATGTTTCTCCAGCACGCGCTTGAGGCGGCCGCTGCGCAGCGCCTCCGCGGCCTGATAGGCCAGCACCCGCGTCACTCCGCCGCCGGCCTCGGCATATTGGATCGCCGCGTCGGCGTTGTTGGTGACGAGGCGCGGGCTGATCGCGATCCTCAGCTCACGGCCCTCCTTCACGAAGCGCCAGTCGGCCGCGGGGCCGAACTGGATGGTCTGGTGGCTGGCCAGCGCCTCCGGCGTCCGCGGCTCGCCCTGCGCCTTGAAGTAGGAGGGCGCGCCGACCACGATCCGCCGCATGCTTCCGACCTGGCGGGCAACCAGCGAGGAATCGCCGAGATGGCCGATGCGCACGGCGCAGTCGATGCCGTCCTCGACCAGATTGATGATGCGATCCTCGAGACGCAGCTCGGCCGAGACGTCAGGGTAGCGGCTCAGATAGGCTGACATCACCGGGCCGACATGCAGGCGGCCGAAGCCGACCGGCGCCGAGACCACGAGCCGCCCGGCCGGCTGCAGCCGTTCGCTCTCCGCGGCGAGCTCCGCCTCCTCGAGATCGGCCAGGATGCGCCTGATACGTTCGAGATAACGCCGCCCGGCGTCCGTCAGCGTCACCGAGCGCGTCGTCCGCTGCAGCAGACGGACGCCGAGATGTTCTTCGAGTGCGGCGACCAGACGCGTCACCGCCGACGGCGACAGCTTGAGCCGGCGCGCCGCGGGCGCAAAGCCGTTGAGCTCGGCGACGGTGACGAAAGCCTGCATGGCGTCGATACGGTCCATGGGATTATTGCAACACTTGCAATGATCAAGTGTCAACTGTCCCGATTATTTCCAGCGGCGGGCCGGACCATATTCCGGGCACGGCGGCAGTCACTGCCGCATCGACAAGGAGTCATTGCAATGACCCAGACAGCCATCAAAGCGCCCGCCGATGTCGCGTTCTCACCGGCCGTGAAGGACATCCAGAGGCGCAAGGGATCCCGCGAGGGCTATGCCCGCATGGAGCAGGGCCGCGGCTGGCGCCACGAGGTCGACGCGGATCTCGCAGCCCGGCTCGCCGAGGCCACGAGCTTCTATCTCGCGACCGCCTCGGCTGACGGCCAGCCCTACATCCAGCATCGCGGCGGGCCGAAGGGCTTTCTGAAGGTGCTCGACAGTCATACGCTGGCATTCGCCGATTACAGCGGCAACCGGCAATACATCACGCAGGGCAACCTGTCGGAGAATGCGCGCGCCTACATCTTCGTGATGGACTACGCCCATCGGCGGCGCGTGAAGATCTGGGGCACCGCACGCGTGGTTGAGGACGATGCGGCGCTGACGGAGTCCCTGATGCCGAAGGGCTACAAGGCGCGTCCCGAGCAGGTGATCCTGTTCACGATCGAAGCCTGGGACACCAACTGCCCGCAGCACATCCCGCAGAAGTTCGACGCCGCCGATGTCGCGGAGGCCCTGGCGGTCCGCGACACCCGCATTGCCGAGCTCGAGGCTGAGCTGGCGAGATTGAAGGGTGAAGCTGCGCCCTCTGTCTAGTTCTCCGGCGATACAGGAAGGCACGGGGCGGCGCCTTGGTCGTCATTCCGGGGCAATCGTCCGTTCGCAGTCGCGCAGCGGCTGCGGACGGGCGATTGAACCCGGAATCTGGAGATGGTTGGAACGCAAGACAATATCGAGATTCCGGGTTCAAGGCCTGCGGCCTTGCCCCGGAATGACGGTGGTTGTGATGCACCAGCTCAGGCGGCCTCGCGCGCCCGGCTCCAGTCGAACGCCGGAAAATATTGCGCCATCATGCGATCGGCATAGGCCGCGAGATTTGCGAAGCTTTCGGTGCGCCGGCGCATCTCGGACTCGAAGAACGGCGTGAGAATGCCGGCCAAGACGGCGAACGCCGTAGCGTCGGTGCCGCACGGACGGTCCCCCATCAGATATGGCCTGTCACCGAGCTGCACCGACAGCGCGCGGAGCGAGCGCGCCGCCAGATCGACATCCTCGTCCGGGGCATGTCGCCCGAGTCCGGAGATCAGATAGTTCTCGGCGACGCGGAACTGAGCGTCCTCGCGCAGCTTCTCACGCTTGTCCGCCGGCACGCCGTCGAAGAAATGCGCCGGTCCTTTGGCGAAGTTCACCGGATCGACCCAGCGCGCGCCGACCAGCGCGAAATACAGATGGTGCTCGATCATGCGCTCGAACGCCCACGCCTGCGCCCGCGATCGCACATCCAGCCCGTGATCGAAGTCGAAACCATGTCTGCGCTCGATATGCGCGCGGATGAAGGTCGAATCGGCGATCAGCTCGCCACCATCGTCGATGAAGGGCAACTGCCCCTTGGGCGACGATGGCGGCATCGCGCGCTGTTTCCGAAAGGCGATGCCCGCCATCTTGAGCTGAACCTCGGTCTTGGTGACGAACGGGCTGATCTCCGGCAGGCCGAAGCCCGCACCCAAACCGAACAGCGTGATCATGACAGCACTCCCGACTTCCTCAGCAGACGCCGGAAGCTAGCGAGATGCTGCTGCCACCATGGTGGCAGCAGCGGCAGTAGCGTGGTGGCAAGGCCAAGGCCATAAAGCATCATCATCGACATCACCCCTTCAATGCAGTGTTGGCCCGGTATAAAGACGGGCTGCTGCCAGCATCCTGTCAGCATCGGCGGGGGGCCTGGCCCATGCAGGACGAACCATGAGACGCGCCGACCGGCTGTTCCAGATCATCCAGGTGCTGAGACGCACGCGACGGCCGCTGACGGCCGACGCGATCGCGGCCGAACTCGAAACCTCGAAGCGCACGATCTATCGCGACATCGCCACCCTGATCGGCCAGCGCGTGCCGATCAGGGGCGAGGCCGGCATGGGCTACATCCTGGAGAAGGGCTTCGATCTGCCGCCGTTGATGCTGACGCCGGACGAGATCGAGGCCGCGGTGCTCGGCGCGCAATGGGTGGCTGTCAACGCCGACCCGGTGCTGGCGCGCGCGGCAGAGGATCTGATGGCCAAGATCGCCGACACCGTGCCGGAACGGCTGCGGCCGTTCGTGCTGGAGCCCGCGAGCCGCGCGCCGCGGCCCTGGAGCCGCGAGCCCGACCGCATCGACATGTCACGCACGCGTTCGCAGATCCACGAGGGCCGCAAGATCAAGCTGCGCTATCGCGACGAGCAGGGCCGCGACAGCGAGCGCGTGATCTGGCCGATCGCGATCGGCTATCACGACGCGGTGCGCATCCTCGCCGCCTGGTGCGAGCTGCGCCGCGACTTCCGCAGCTTCCGCACCGATCGGGTGGTCGACGCGGACTATCTCGACGACAAATATCCGGAGCGGCGGGAATCGCTGCGCGCCAAATGGCGGCGCAGCCTGGTCTGGGAGGTTCCCAAGGATGTCTAAACCGATGTCTAAACCGATGTCTGAACCGATGTCTGATGATCCCGCCGCCGCGGCCAGCCCGTGCCAAGCCTGCGGCGCGTGCTGCGCCTATTCGTCGAACTGGCCGCGCTTCACCATCGAGGAGGATGCCGCGCTCGACCTCATTCCTTCGGAGCTCGTCAACGACCGGCTGTCGGGGATGCGCTGCGACGGCGACCGCTGCTGTGCGCTTCGGGGGCGGATCGGCGAAGCGACCGCGTGCGGCATCTATGCGCTGCGCCCCGACGTCTGCCGCACCTGCATGCCCGGCGATGCCGAATGCGCGATGGCCCGGCGCAAGTTTGGACTTCCCGCGCTCGCCTGAGCGAGCCGCGGAGAGATCAGTCCATCAATCAGGCGGTGAACGGCTCGAGGCTGTCGTCGAGATCGTCCTCGAACGGCTTGATCACCGACAGTGGCTTGGTCGAGAGCGAGATCGGCTTGCGGCTGGACGACGCTCCCGCCGGGCTCGATCGGCCACCGCGAGACTGCGCATGGAGCGCCATACCCACGCGCCCGCCGAACTGCTGCAGATCATGCTCGCTGCAGGTGGAGGCAATCGCGAGCGCCAGCGCATGCAGATGCTTCCGCCGGTAGCAGAACAGCGCCAGCATGGCCCTGACGTCGGCGGAGACGCTTTCGACGAGAGCGGGCAGCCCGTTGGCGTCGGCGCGATAGAGCTCCCCGAGGAGCTCATCACCGACCGGGCAGGAGTCGCCGTCGAACGCATTACTGCTTGGAAGCATCGTTTTGATCCCCATGACGTGACGATGCAGCGCAAATCGCTAACGCTCGGTTAACCAAACCGAACGGCCGCCTCAGCATCGGCTCGACACGGGACTCTTACGGGCCGGACCGATTCGCAAAGGTGGCCCGATACGGAACTCAGCCGTTCGCAGCCATGAAGATCGACAGTCCGAAGCCGGTCAGGTGATGCAGCGCCTGGTCGACACCGATCAGCGTCCAGAACCAGGGATGCTCAACGTTCACGCCGAAGCGGGACGAGCAGATGCCCTTGATGCGATCGATCGTGATGTGAATGGCGAAATCGACCACGGCAACGAACCAGAACTTCGGCGCGACGATCAGGATCAGGACCATGGCCACTGCGAGATGGATCAGGCAGTGCACCAGAAGCGGCAGGGCCCAACCTTTCCGCTGGTCCTTGCCATAGGCCATCCAGGCGTTCTGTAGAACGAAATCGCCAATGATGTGCTTGAAGGTGAGCAGCAGCATCCAGCCGACCAGCGCACCAACCGGGATCGACGACGACAAAGAGGGAAAAGACAAAGCTGACGCTCTCGCTACGACTAACCCTTGGACGCACCGGGAACTGGAGGCGTTCAGCGCAATCTGATGAGAATACCCGGCCAATTCGACGCGTATACGTCGTTTATGACATCTCCGGTGGCGAATTGCACGCGAAAGGGAACCTTGAATCGCACTCCGCTACCCTTCCGTACCGCCCTGCGAGGGGTAAGGTTACCGCCGCGGCGCGCGCATCTCCTCGCCGGGAGCCGCCTCCGCGCCGAGCTCATTCCGCAGCGTTGCTGTTCGGCGCCAGGGCCCGGGCTCGGATCTGCGCGACGGCTCGCTTGAGGGCGGCCTGTCGTGGATCGGGCATTGCGGCGGCGCGCGCCTCCGCGATGGCAGTGGAGAGATCGGCGATCGGCAGCACACCGTCGAAGGTGGGCTTGGCCAGCCCATCGATGATGGCATGCCAATCGGCCAGACCCTGGCGATAACCGTCGCCCTGCCCCTGGATCATCGTTGCCGTTGCGATGACCGCGGAGGCCGCGGCAGGCTGCTTGTCCAGCGCGCGTGCGATCATGTGCAGCCATCGCTCGACCCAGGCGCGCTCCTCGGCGTAGCGCACCGACTGCAGCCGCCAGCGGCGCAGGCCGGCCAGCATCCTGAGACGGCGGACCGAAAGCCGTGATCGGCTCGAGAAGCGGGCCTTGAGCCGCCGGCGTCCCAGCCAGCCGATCTGCTCGAAGCCGGCGAGCAGCGAATCGGCCAATGCCTGCGGCAGCACGCCGATCAGCTCGTCGAGCCGGAACCTCCTGACGTCGTCGCTCTCGCGCCCGCCCTCTCTCCGGCTCGTGTGCGGCTCGAACAATTTGAGCTGGGCAATCCAGATCGGATCCTCGTAGGCCATGCGGGCGGCCAGGAACTGCGCGATCTGACACAGCATGGCGGGGTCGACGTTCGATCGCCGCACGAACCGCCTGATGCGATCGACATAGAGCCGTGCGTAGCCGGCCCCCTGATACTCCATCAGCAGGTGGATACCCTCGCTGACGACCGGAGCGGCCGCGTCCGGCAGGCCGTCGGGAAGGAAAGGCTGCTCGCGATCGTCGTCACCGATGAAGTCGGCGAGCAGGTATCGCAGCGACGACCGAACGCTTTCCACCGCCGCTATGGCTCCCCGGGTCACGCCGACTTGGCCACGGCAGCGGGCGCCGCGGCGGTCTGCTGGGCCAGCCGCCGCTCGAGCGTCTCGATGTTCTGGAACAGCCGGGCGCTGGCCAGGCGCAGGAAGTAGAAGGCGAAAGCCGGATTCTGGACGTAAAGCTGCTCGACCTGGTCATACGAGACCGACAGGATGAGCCCGCCTTCGACGCATTCCAGCGTCTGTGTGCGCGTATTGGACGGCGAAATCATTCCGAACTCGCCGACGATGGCGCCGACCGGCAATTCGATGCCGGACTCGACCAGCCGGAAGCGGCCACTGACGATGTAGTACATGCTGTCGGCCTTTTCATCCTTGTAGAACAGGACTTCGCCGGGGCCACATTTGCGCTCCGTCATGAATGGCTTCAGCCATTCCATGGACAGGTCGCTGTTGACCGACTGCTTCACGTCGCGGACCAGCTGCAGCATCTGGTGGAGCCGGTAGCTGTTGAGCGGCAGCAGCACGCCATGGAGCACGACGACCGCATAGTTGTGCATCGGCAGTGCCGTCGCGATCAGCACGATGTTGGTCAGGATCGCGAAAACCCGCAGCGGAATCATCGTCCGCATCGACAGCGTGGCGACCACGAAGATCGAGGCGAAGAGGCTGCCGGCGGCGCCTGCATGTTCGACCAGGTGTGAGGTATCCATCGGGATCAACCAGACTCTTGGATGCAGAGAGCGGACGCTCGGTTCCGGCCTGCTGCAGCTGATTTAACGCGTCCATGCCGGCTTCTGATATACGGCGAACAGGCGACGTTTGAACCGGTATTCGAGTCGGGAACGAAAAATTCCCTGCTCGGAGCGGATCAGTCGGGCCGGCCTGATGACGCCGCTCGGCATCGTTGACGGGCCTTCCCTGCCCGGGGCACTTTGCCGCCGCCGCCTTCTGCGGCTTCCACGACAGGCGCCCCGTGTCCATGGCCAAATCGCAGCACTTCCCCGTCCTGGCGACGTTCCTCACGGCAACCGCCGGACGAAACATGACCAGGGCCGCTTACGTGGCCGTGGCGCTCGGCATGGCCGCCATGATCCTGTTGACGGTGGACGCGGCCTATGAGGTCGCCCGGCGCTGGATCATCGCCCTGTTGTGGGGATGCCTTGCCTTTTTTGTCTTCGAATGGGCCGTCCGGGTTCACCATGCCGCACGGACGCACCGTCCTGCAGCCTACCTGCTGTCGGGCCGGGGCCTGCTGGACACGGTCTCCGCGGTGGCCGTCCCGGCCGCGCTCCTGCTCGGCACCGAGCCGCGCGCGGCCTGGCTGTTGGCGGTCACCTGGGTGGTCAAGGTCATCCCCGGCGTCCCCGGACTGCGGCAGTTGCGGCGGGTGCTCGTCGTCGACGCGCGCCCGCTGCTGTCCGTGCTGGTGCTGTTCCTGCTGGTGCTGTTCCTCGGCTCGGTGGCCGAATATGTGCTGGAGCACGAGGAGCAGCCGGCCACCTTCGGCACCATTCCGTCGGCGCTGTGGTGGGCCGTAGCGACCCTGACCACGACAGGCTATGGCGATGTCGTGCCGATCACGCCGCTGGGGCGCCTGGTCGCCGCCTCCGTGATGATCTCGGGCCTCGGCGTGTTCGGTCTGTGGACCGGCATCCTGGCGACCGGCTTCGCTGCGGAGACCCGTCGCGACAATTTTCTCAAGACGTGGGAATCGGTCAGCAGGGTGCCGTTCTTCGCGAGCCTCGGGCCCTCGACGATCGCCGACGTCACGCAGATGCTGCGCACCATCGACCTGCCGCCGCGCACGAGCGTCATCCGCAAGGACCAGCCGGGCGACTGCATGTATTTCATCGCGTCCGGGGAAGTCGAGGTCGACCTGCCCGGCAAGAAGGTCCGGCTGGGCGAGGGCGCGTTCTTCGGCGAGATGGCGCTGCTTGGCAACAACCTGCGCTCGGCCAACATCAGCACGACGACGCTTTCCAAGCTGCTGGTTCTGGACCTCGTGGACTTCCGCGTGCTGATGGCGCGGCATCCCGACCTGGCGCAGAGCATCGATGCCGAGGCGCAACGCCGAGCAATGGAGAACAGGACATGACCGACGGACGGACCACGCAGGTCGAGGAGGCCGCCAGCACGCCCCTCCTCGCCATCGACGGCGTGCGCGCCACGATCCGCCTCAACCGGCCACGCCATCTGAATCGGCTGCAGCCGGAAGATCTTCCCGCGCTGCTCGCGCTGTTCGACCGCGTCGAGGCCGACACGACGTTGCGCGTGCTCGTTCTGACCGGCACCGGGCGCGCCTTCAGTGCCGGTTATGACCTCGGCGCGATCGGCGCGGCGCCCGACGCGAGCCCGGCAGGACACTCCGGCCCGTCGTTCGAAGACGTGGTCAACCGGCTGGAAGACCTGGCCCTGCCGACCATCTGCCGGATCAATGGCGGGGTCTATGGCGGCTCGACCGACCTGGCGCTGGCGTGCGATTTTCGCATCGGGACCGACACCGCCGAGATGTTCATGCCCGCCGCGCGGCTCGGCCTCCACTACTACCCCGACGGGATCAAGCGCTACGTGTCGCGCCTTGGCATCGACAATGCCAAACGTCTCTTCTTGACTGCGGAGAAGATCGGCGCCGCCGAGATGCTGCGCATCGGCTACCTCACAGCGGTGGTGGCCGGCACCGCGCTGGATGCTGAGGTCGATCGCCTGGCGACGGTGCTGGCCGGCAATGCGCCGGTCGCAATGCGTGGCATGAAACGCGCCATTAACGAATTTGCGCGCGGAGCCCTCGACGATGCGGCTGCTCGCCGCAGGCATCGGGACAGCATGAGCGGCGGAGAGATTCGCGAGGGCATGAAATCGTTTGCAGAGAGGCGAATGCCGAAATTTTCAGCGTAAACGCCGGCCTCGGCCTGCCGTATCTTGCATACCGCGTACTGTATCCAATCGGTGTGCCGGCACACGCTCGACGAACTATCGATGTAAACCTCCAATTTGCGGTTGACAGCCTTCTGTCCGCAGTTAGCTTGGCCGTGGGCGGAGACTTTCACATGCAAGTGATAGACGCGTATTGGGGACGACGGGCTCTGGACTACGTCGATGCAATCGAAGCATCGACGACCGGCGCGAACGTACTCTCCCAGTTCGAAAAGATGATCGGCGATCTCGGCTTTCACGCCTACATCATGGCCGGGGTGCCGACTCCGGGCCAATCGCTGCAGCAGACCATCCTGGCCAATGGCTGGCCGCGGGAATGGTTCGACATGTATGCGCGGCAGCAGTTTCACCGCCACGATCCGATACCGCGGCACTGCCTCTCGACGCTGAATCCCTTCGCGTGGTCGGAAGTGCCTTACGACCGCGACGACGAGCCGGGTGCGCATCAAGTCATGACCCGGGCGCGGGACTTCGGATTGAACGAAGGCTTCTGCGTGCCCATCCACTACGATGACGCGGTCGGCGCCGTCAGCCTCGCAGGCGAGCATCCGAACCTCGCGCCCGATGCGAGGGGGGCACTGCATCTGATCAGCATCTTCACCCACAGCAGGCTGCGGGCGCTGGCGCGCTCCACCGCCGTCAACCAGCAGCGACGCCTGTCGAGGATCGAAGCGGAAGTGTTGTGCTGGGCGGCGCGCGGCAAGACGGCATGGGAGACGGCGCGCATCCTCGGCGTCTCCGAGCGCAACGTCCGCTGGCATCTCGAAGAGGCCCAGCGCAAGCTTGCAACCAAGAACAAGACGGCGACGGTTGCGACCGCTCTTGTCAACGGCGAGATCTCGATCTGATCTGGCGTTTTTCCCACTGGATCAATCGAACCGCATCGGCAATCTGTAAACCCCAAATTGATTCAGACGACCGGGGGTTTCGATGCCTGAGATTCATGTCGTTCGAAAAGATAATCGCTCGCTGTATGAGAAATACTTCGATCCGTATTTTCGGCTGCGCCACGAGATCTACGTCAAGCAGCGCAAATGGATGGCGCTCGACCGGCCCGACGGGCGCGAGATCGACCAGTTCGACACAGAAGATGCCGTCTATCTGTTCTGCATCGACAAGGGTCGGTTGATCGGTGCGATGCGCGCGGTGCCGACGGTGCTGCCGACGCTGATGAGCGACATCTTCCCCTATCTCAATCTCCGCGGCACCGTGCGACGTCCTGACGTCTACGAGCTGTCTCGCGTCTTCGTAATCCCGGAACGCCGCGGCGAGCATGCCGGTCCGCGGATCGACATGCTTCTGCTGACCGCGATCATGGAATACGGCATCTCGATCGGGCTCACCGGCTTCTCCATCGTGCTTGAAACCTGGTGGCTGCCGCGCTTCGAGAAGTGCGGCTGGAAAGCGCGACCTCTAGGGGTTCCTCACATGATGGACGGGATGTCGGTGATGGCCGTTCTCGTTGATTGCGATGACACGACCTGGAAATCGCTGTGCACTCAGATCGGCCTGACGCGGCCGACGCTGACATGGCAAGGCCTCGAAGACGTCAGCCGCCAGGCCCTGCCGGAAATCTTTCTTCATCTGCCACCAGCCGTTCAGCCAGCACAATGAGCTGCTCACGGTGCCGCGTCAGCCTCAGCTTGTGAAAAGCCTTCAGGAGGCGATGACCAAGGAGCGTCGCCTCATCCACCTCGAGGGCGCGCAGGCTGGGCGGCGTGTTCATGGAATCCATAGCTGACACTTCGGGTTTTGAACCGTGACTGAACCTTCAATCGAGAAGATCATCGAGCGCCTGCAATTCTGCATCGTCGACGCTCGGGCGATGCAACTCAAAATGTTAGAAAGGATTTTGTCAATATCATTGCTTGAAGCCCACGAGCTCAAGGAAAAATGCACGCCCAAGTCGACGAACAGCAGTCACTAATGTTCCGCTGCTGAAGTTGGTGTCGAACGGCCGCACGTTAGGTTGCGAAGCCTTGTAACGATGAGCACTGGCAAAATTTGATTGCAAACCTTTGATTCCAGGGCAGCTTTGAATGGAAGTCGATTTCGAATCGAACGTCGACTAATATGTCTGCGGAACTTCAACTCGCCGCATCAGCCCTGGCAAGTCGCTCCGCAATTCGCGCGGAAATGCGACGTGCCGACGCGCCGAGTTCTGCATAGCGGAACTCCTGTCGCGCCTGATCGCCCGCACTACTCGTCCTTGAAACGCACGGTCTCCGCAATTGACGCCCGGCTGGTCCGATAGGAGTTGGCCTTGTGGCCCGGGTCGGGATAGCCGAACGAAATGCCGCAGACGACCTTGCGGTCGTCACCAAGACCGAAATACGTTCGCACCACGTCGGAATGAAAGGCCAGCGCAGCCTGCGGTACCGTGGCGACGCCGAGCGCCTGTGCCGCCAGCATGAAGTTCGTCACGTAGCCACCGCAGTCGATCGCCCCATAGGTGCCGAGCGCCTCGTCACTGTGGATGATCGCGACATGCGGTGCGCCGAAGAAGTTGTAGTTCTCCAAGGCCTGCATGGCGTAGCCAGCCTTGTCGCCCCGCGGAATCCCGAGCGCGCTGTAGAGCTGGAAGCCGCTCTCGCGCCGGCGTTCCAGATAGACGCCACGGTATTCCCGCGGAAAGGCGAAATCGCCTGACGGCGGCCGGCCGCTGGACGCGGCCTCGTACATGAGCTTCCTGAACGACTCGGTCGCCCCGCCCGACGTGATCTCGATCCGCCAGGGCTGACTGTTGCACCACGATGCGGTCTTCTGCGCCGCCGTCAGGATGCGCTCGATGGTCGCGCGCGCGACCGGTTCGGACCGGAAGCTGCGGCAAGAGAAACGCGCGGCCATCAGGTCTTCGAGGATGGAGATGGGATCTTGCTCTGACTTCGGCGCTGCTGATGTCATTACGACCTTCCGTACATTTCGACCTGGAGGCGCTTACGTTGCGCTCGCCGTCCACATTCGTCATTCCGGGGGCAATTAGCTCCGCCCCTTCGTCGGCACCTTGTTGAACGGCACGTCCTTGTCGACCCGGATGTCACCGGGCAGGCCGAGCACGCGCTCGGCGATGATGTTGCGCAGGATCTCGTCGGTACCGCCGGCAATGCGCATCGAGGGCGAGGTCAACAACATCTGCTGGAACTGGCCCTGACTCACCTCCTCGTCGGCACCGGCAAGGACGCCGGCACCGCCTTCGAGATCCATCGCATAGGTCGCGATGTCCTGCAGCATAGTGCCGGCGACGAGCTTGCCGATCGAGTTTTCCGGTCCCGGACGCTCGCCCTTGGACAGCGCCGAGATCGCACGATAGCTCGTGTATTTGAGTCCGCTCGCCTTCACCGCCCATGATGCGAGCTTCGAGCGCGTCGCCCGATCGTCGATCGCAAGCCCGTTCTCGGTCATCAGGTTGGCGCAGAACTCGAACATCTCCGGAAAGCCGGTGGCGAGCCGCGCGCCGATCGACATGCGCTCGTTCATCAAGGTCGTCAGCGACACGTTCCAGCCGTCGCCGACCGCGCCGAGGCGTTGGGACTCTGGAATCACCACGTCGGTGAAATAGACCTCGTTGAACTCCTGCATGCCGTTGGCCTGCCTGATCGGGCGGACCTCGACCCCCTTGCTCTTCATGTCCAGGAAGAACATCGTCAGCCCCTTGTGCTTGGGCACGTTGGGATCGGTGCGCGTGATCAAGAGGCCGTAGTCCGAGTAATGCGCGCCCGACGTCCAGATCTTCTGGCCGTTGATGACCCATTCGCCGCCGCGCCTCTCGGCGCGAGTGCGCAGGCCGGCAACGTCGGAGCCGCCGGCGGGCTCGGAGAACAGCTGACACCAGATCTCCTCGCCGGAGGCGAGCTTGGGCAGATAGCGCCGCTTGTGCGCCTCGCTGCCATAGGCCATCACGGTCGGCCCGCACATGCCCTCGCCGATCTGGAACGGCTGCGTCAGCTTGCCATAGACGCCCTCCTCCTGCTGCCAGATCACCCGCTCGATCGGCGTGGCGCCGCGGCCGCCATACTCCTTCGGCCAGTGCAGGCAGGCCCAGCCGGCGCCGGACTTCTTCTTCTGCCAGGCCTTGCCGACCTCGACGATGTCGGCATGCTTGAGCCGGATACGCCCGAGCGAGGAGCTCGCCAGCTCCGCCTCCAGCTCCTTCGGCGCATGGGCCGCGACCCAGGCGCGCGCGGTCTGGCGAAAGGCGGCTTCCTGCGGGGTGTCGTCGAAGTTCATGGTCAACCTCAATTTAGTGGCAAAGATCGAGAGGCAATCTCCGCGTCATTGCGAGCGAAGCGAAGCAATCCAGGAGCCGCACGCAAAGAGCTGGATTGCTTCGTCGCCTTCGGCTCCTCGCAATGACGATAACTACGCGCGTCCCTTCGTCGGCACCTGATTGAACGGCACGTCCTTGTCGACTCTGACATCGCCGGGCAGGCCGAGCACGCGTTCGGCGATGATGTTGCGCATGATCTCGTCGGTGCCGCCTTCGACGCGGGTGCCCGGCGCACGCAGCAACATCGCCTGGAATTTGCCGGCAAGCTCGGCCTCCGGGCCGCTCAGCACACCTGCCGCGCCCTGCAGATCGAGCGCGTAAGCTGCGACGTCCTGGATCATCGGCGCGGCGACCAGTTTGCCGATCGAGTTCTCGGGTCCCGGCCGCTCGCCCTTCGACAGCGCCGAGATGGCGCGCAGGCTGGTGTATTTGAGCCCGCTCGCTCTGACCGCCCAATGTGCGAGCTTCGAGCGCACATTGCGGTCCTCGATCGCGGGACGATCGTCCAGCATCAGGTTGGAGCAGAACGCGAACAGCTCCGGAACGCCCGTGGCGACGCCGGCGCCAATCGACATGCGCTCGTTCATCAAGGTGGTGAGCGCGACGTTCCAGCCGTCATTGACGGCGCCCAGCCGCTGCGAATCCGGAATCACCACGTCAGTGAAGTAGACCTCGTTGAAGTCCGAATGACCGCTCGCCTGCTTGATCGGACGCACCTCGACACCCGGGCTCTTCATGTCCAGGAAGAACATGGTGAGCCCCTTATGCTTCGGGACGGTCGGATCGGTGCGCGTCAGCAGGATGCCGTAGTCGGAATAATGCGCGCCCGAGGTCCAGATCTTCTGGCCGTTGATCACCCATTCGTCGCCGCGCTTCTCGGCACGGGTGCGCAAGCCGGCCACGTCGGAGCCGCCCGCTGGCTCGGAGAACAGCTGGCACCAGACCTTCTCGCCCGAGGCGAGCGGCGGCAGATACTGCCGCTTATGCTCCTCCGAGGCGTAGGCCATCATGGTCGGACCGCACATGCCGTGGCCGATGATGAACAGACCGGAGAGCTTGCCGAATGGCCCCTCCTCCTGCTGCCAGATCACGCGCTCGATCGGCGAGGCGCCGCGACCGCCATAGTCCTTTGGCCAGTGCAGGCAGGCCCAGCCGGCGTCCGCCTTCTTCTTCTGCCAGGCCTTGGCGACGTCGAGGATGTCGGCGTTCTTCAGCGCGATGCGGCCGAGCGAGGACGCGCGCAGCTCGTCCTCATACTGCTTCGGCGCGTTGGCGACGATCCAGGCGCGGGCCTCAGCGCGAAACACGGCCTCCTGCGGAGTGTCATCGAAGTTCATCGGCAAGCCTCTGCTGTCGTAGGGTGGGCAAAGGCGCAACGCGCCGTGCCCACCAATCCAATCCTCGCCCGCAGTTGGTGGGCACACTTCGCTTTGCCACCCTACGGATTCTCGCGTTGACTCACGCCGCATTGCGCTTGCGCATGCGGTCGATCAGCTGGTCTTCCCAATAGGACAGGCTGCCGAGGCCGAGCGCGAGCGCATTGGCGCGACGGTAGTACATGTGGCAGTCGAACTCCCAGGTGAAGCCCATGCCGCCATGGACCTGGATGTTGTTCTTGGCGCAATGCTGATAGGCCTGCGTCGCGCTGATGCGCGCCGACGCCGCGGCCTCCGGCAACTCAGGCGCATTGGTCGAGAGCGCCCAGGCACCGTAGTAGCAATTGGAGCGCGCCAGCGTAGCAGAGACATACATGTCGGCGAGGATGTGCTTGACCGCCTGGAACGAGCCGATCGGCCGGCCGAAGGCGATACGATCCAGCGCGTAGTCACGGCCCATCTCCAGTGCGCGATCCGAGCCGCCGACCTGCTCGAACGCGGTCAGCACCGCGGCGCGGTCGAGCACCTCCGTGATGATGCTCCAGCCTTCGCCGGCGGCGCCCAGCGGCTCCGCCTTGCAGTTCGTGAAGGTGAGCTCGGCCTGGCCGCGCGTCGGATCGAGATTGGTCAGCGCCTTGGCCTCGATGCCGCCGGCCTTCACGTCGACCAGGAACAGCGAGATATCGCTGTCGCGGCCGGTCGAGGCGGTGCGCGCGGCGACGATGATGAGATCAGCGATGGCGCCGTCGGCGACCGGCTTCTTGACGCCGTTGAGCACGCCGTTGACGGCTTCCAGCTTGATCGCCTTCGGCGACGGATTGCCGGTACCCTCGAACAGCGCCAAAGTGCCGATCGCTTCGCCGCTCGCGATCTTCGGCAGCCAGGCTTGCTTCTGCGCGTCGCTGCCGGCCAGCATCAGGGCTTCCGCGGCGAGATAGACCGTGGACGAGAACGGCACCGGCGCCAGCGCGCGGCCGACCTCCTCGGCGATGACGCAGAGCTCGAGATGGCCAGCACCTGCGCCACCATACTCCTCCGGAATCGCGACGCCGAGAAAACCCATCTCGGCAAAGCCCTTCCACAGCGCGCGGTCATACGGCTCGTTGCCGTCGAGCACGACGCGCACCGCCTTGGGCGGGCACTTCTCGGCGAGGAATTTCCGCGCCTGATCCCGCAGCTGCTTCTGGTCGTCGGAGAAATCGAAGTTCATGGGATGTCACTCGCGTTGGAAATTCGAAGAAATGTCTCCGTCATTCCAGGGCGCGCGGAGCGCGAGCCCGGAATCCATACGCCCGATCGGGGTTATGGATTCCGGGCCTGCGTGCTTCGCACGCATCCCGGAATGACGAGTGGAGAGAGTGGGGCATCATCACAGCACGATCACCTCGCTGTCCGGCTCGGCCGCGTAGAGCCGCGCGACCAGCGCAGCGCGGCGCTCGAGTCCGGCGCGCTGGTTGATGTAGCCCTTGTCGGTCAGCTCGTGGCCGTCGATCGAGGGCGGCTCGACCATCAGCATCGCGCGGCCGATTCGTCGGCTGGTCGCGCCCTCGCACTCTTTGTTGTGCGCCTCGAGACCGCGGCGGACGCAGTCGATCACGGCAGGATGTTTGACGACATCCTCGAACGTCGCTTGGGGATTGCCGACCAGCTGGCGGCAGGCGTGCAGATTGGGCCATGCCAGCAGGCCGACATAATCGCGGTCCTGCCCGGTCACCAGCGCATCGTGAATCGCCGGCGTCGCAGCCGCGATGGCATCGGTGCGCAGCGAGCCGACATGCACGAAGGTGCCGGTGGTCAGCTTGAAGTCCTCGACCACGCGGCCCGCAAAGATGATGCCCTGGACCGGATCGGCGGGATCAACGAAGATCCCGGCATCGCCGATGCAGTAGAAGCCCTCCTCGTCGAAGGCCTTCTTCGTCAGCTCCGGCTGGCCGAAATAGCCGGGCATCACGTTGATGCCGCGCAGGCGCAGCTCATATTTGTCGCCTGTCGGCACCATCTTCAATTCGACGCCCGGAAATGGCAGGCCGATCAGGCCGACACGCTCCGTATTCCAATAGGTGCCGGTCGAGGTCGGCGCCGTCTCGGTCGAGCCCCAGCCGGTGTAGAACACGATGCGCTCGCCGGTCGTCTTCACTGCAAGCGCCTGCATCCGCTCGTAGAGATCGTCCGGCAGCCGCGCGCCGCCATAGGCCATGATGCCGAGATCCCTGAAGAAGCTGCGGCACAGCGCGTCGTCCTTCTCCATGGCGGCAGCCAGCGCGGCATATCCCGCAGGAACGTTGGCGTAGTAGGTCGGCGACACCTCGCGCAGGTTCCGGATCGTCTCCTCGAACATGCCCGGCATCGGCCGGCCATCGTCGATGTAGAGCGTGCCGCCCTCGATCAGCAGCGGATTGAACAGCGCATTGCCGCCCATGGTGTGGTTCCACGGCATCCAGTCGAGCACCGTGGAAATCGGTGCATCCGGCCCCCGCGGCCGCGTCTGCATCATCATCGCCGCATTGGCGCACATCATCGCTTGCGTGTTGATGACGGCCTTGGGCATGCCGGTCGAGCCGGAGGTGAACAGCAGCTTGCCGACCGTCTCCGGCGTGATCCGCGCGATCGACGCCTCGACCTCGCTGGTCACGGGCGTCGCGGCGAGATCGGCGAAGCTGGTGCTCGCGATGCCCTCGCACGGACGCGCGACGTGGATCACGGTGACGCCGTCGAGATCGAGCGCCTGCAGCGCCTTCTCGAAGGTCGGACCGTCCTGCACCATGACGACGGCGGGCTTCACCAGCCCGAACAGATATTTGAGCTTGAGGTGATCGTGGCTCATCAGCGAATAGGCCGGCGACACGGGCGCCGCCGGCAGCCGCGCCTGCATCGCCGCCAGGGTGAGGAGCGCATGCTCGATCGAATTGCCGGAGAGGATCGCGACGGGGCGACCGCCGAGATCGAGATTGAGAAGCCCTTGCGTCAGCCCGTCGACGGTGCGTTTGGCCTCGGCATAGGACACCTTGCGCCATTGCCGCTCGGGACCGCTGCGTTGCGCGAGCCAGGTCCGCGTCGGCGCCTCCGTCGCCCATCGGGCGAGCGGCGCCGCGAGATGAGCCTCGAAGGCCTGCAGCGGAATGCGCGACTTGATAATGACGACGCCGTCATCGCGACGTTCGACGTCGATGTCACGCGCCAGCCAATTGACCTTGCGGAACGCTGGCTTCTCCAGCACCTTCGCGGCCGTCCCGTCCATTTTGCGTCTCCCGAAATATCGTCCTTTGCGGATCTTGATATTCAGCGATCTGTATAGACCGGCTTGCGCTTCTGGAGGAAGGCCTCAATGCCCTCCTTGAAATCTTCCGAGCGGCTGCACAGAACCTGGTTGCGATCTTCCATCGCGATGACGGCTTCGATCGACGACGCATCGACGCTCATGTTGAGACATTCCTTCGACAGTCGGAGGCCGACGGGTGAAGCCATCATCATCGCGTCGACATAGGGCGCGGCCGCGCTTTCGAGCGCATCCTCTTCGACGATCTCCGATACCAGGCCGACCATGAGCGCGCGTTCCGCGCCGATGAAGCGCCCGGTCAGAATCAACTCAGATGCGACGGAAACGCCAACGAGGCGCGGCAGAAAGTAGCTGGTGCCGATGTCGCAGCCTCCGAGACCGAGCTTGATGAAGGCGCAGTTCATGCGCGTCGAGCGCGTCGCGATGCGCATGTCGGCGGCGAGCGCCAGTGCAAAGCCGCCGCCGGCGGCCGCCCCCTGCACCAGCGCGATGATCGGCTGCGGACAGCGCCGCATCAGCATCACGATGTCGGCGATGCGGCGCTGCGAGTCGAGTGATTCGGTGACGGTCGGAGGATCGTTGCGACCGCCGCGTCGCTGCATCGCCGCCTTGAGGTCGAGGCCCGCGCAAAAATTCCTGCCCGCGCCCTTGAGCACGACGACGCGCGTCGTGCGGTTGCGCTGCAGGCTCTCGAAATAGCCGTTCAGCGCCTCGATCAGAGCGGAATCGAGTGCATTGAGGCTGTCCGGACGATTGAGCGTCACCCGGTCGACCCCGTTGTCATGTTCGATCAGCAGCGGTTGGGTCATCGCACGCTCCACCCTCACTGTCATCCCGGCGAAGCAGCACATCGTTGCCGCCGGCATTATTTGGCTCGCTGGTGCGTAGCGCTCGCTGCGACCTCGCCCCGCTTGCGGAGAGAGGTCGGATTGCATCGAAGATGCGATCCGGGTGAGGGGGTACAGGTCTCTCCACGGACACTTCCCGTGCGGATGCCCCTCACCCCGACCCTCTCCCCGTAAGAACGGGAGAGGGAGCGCACTGCGCCCAGGCTCTCTTACCTCTCCCCCTTACCGCGGCGCCATGCGGATGGCGCCGTCGAGGCGGATGGTCTCGCCGTTCAGCATCGGGTTCTCGACGATGTGGACGGCGAGGTTGCCATACTCCGAGGCATCGCCGAGGCGGGCCGGATGCGGCACCTGCGCCCCTAAGCTCTTGCGCGCCTCTTCGTTCAGGCCCATCAGCAGCGGCGTCAGGAACAGGCCGGGCGCGATGGTGTTGACGCGGATCTTCTGGCTGGCGAGATCGCGCGCCGCCGGCAAGGTGAGGCCGACCACGCCGCCCTTCGACGCCGAATAGGCAATCTGGCCGATCTGGCCCTCGAACGCGGCAACGCTCGCGGTGTTGATGGCGACGCCGCGCTCCTCGCCGATCGGCTCGGCGGTGACGAGGCGCTCGGCGAACAGCCGCAGCACGTTGAAGGTGCCGATCAGGTTGACGCTGATGATGCGCGCGAACTTGGCGAGCGGATAGACACCGTCCTTGCCGACGATGCGCTGCGAGCCGCCGATGCCGGCGCAGTTCACCAGCACGCGGGCGACGCCATGCGCGGCTTCCCCCTTGGCGATGCCGGCCTTGACCTGCTCCTCGTCTGTCACATCGGCATGAAGCGCAACGCCGTTGAGCTCGGCAGCGACCTTCTCCGCGTTCTCCTTGCTCTGATCGAGCACCGCGATCTTGGCGCCCTTCGCAGCCATCGCGCGCGCCGTGGCTGCACCGAGACCCGAGCCACCGCCGGTGATGAGAACGGCAACGTTGTTCAACTGCATGAATGTTCCTCCCTTGGTTCTTTGTTGTTGACGAGTAGCGAATAGGGAGTGGCGAATAGGGAAGAACGACACCTCACTCTTCGCACCTCCCTATTCGCCATTCGCCCCTTTCAATATCCCGCCGCAGATCAACGCCTCCATATGGGCGATGTACTGGCGGCAGACATCATCGGTGACCGGGCCGACGCCGATCGCGCGCGACATCGCGTGCCGGCCGAAGAACAGGTGATCACAGGCCCCGATCAGGCTGGTGTAGAACAGCACCGGATCGACGGCGCGAAACTCGCCTTTGGCGACCCCCTCGTCGAGCAGCCTGCGATGAAAATCCAACAGTGGCGCGACGAAGAATTTCGAGACCTCGTCGGCGGCCTCAGGACTGCTCTCGTGGAGCAGATAATGGATCAGCCGGTTCATGTAGGGAAACCGGTAATAGGCGCGGATGATGCCGTTGATGTGCAGCTTCAGCTTGGCAGTCGGCGCGATCGGCTGCGCCAGCAGGAATTCAAGGTTGGTCACTTCGGTCGCGGCATCGCGCGCCAAGAGCGCCAGCAGCAACCCGTCCTTGTTGCCGAAGTGATATTTGACCAGCGCGGCATTGGCGCCGGACTTCTGCGCAATGTCGCTCAGCGAAATCTCGATCGAGGACCTCGCGATCATCAGATCGCTGGCGGCGACCAAGAGCTTCTCCGCGGTGGCATTCCGCCCCACGGCAAGTTTCTCCGACGCGCTGTTCTGAAGCTGAGGTCCCACAAAGTATCTCGCGATTGATCCGGCCAGCTAAGCCGAAGCCAGAGTTGATCTCAAGAGTTAATTGATCGATTGACTAAGGCTCGTTCGAGCATTTAAATCGCCGCCAACCACGAATACCAAGTCTAGGGAGGACACGTCATGGCGGAAGCCTACATCGTCGCGGCTGCGCGCACGGCCGGCGGCCGTAAGGGAGGCCGACTGGCCGGCTGGCATCCGGCCGATCTCGCCGCGAAGGTGCTGGATGCGCTGGTCGAGCGCGCCGGCGCCGCACCGGACCAGGTCGAGGACGTGATCATGGGCTGCGTCATGCAGACCGGCGAGCAGTCCAACAACATCGCGCGCAATGCGGTGATGGCATCGAAGCTTCCGGAGAGCGTGCCGGGCACCTCGATCGACCGGCAGTGCGGCTCATCGCAGCAGGCGCTGCACTTCGCCGCGCAGGCGGTGATGTCGGGCGCGATGGACTGCGTGATCGCGGCCGGCGTGGAATCCATGACCCGGGTGCCGATGGGTCTGTCCTCCGCTCTTCCGGCGAAGAACGGTTTCGGGCACTACAAGAGCCCGAACATCGAGAGCCGCTATCCGAACATCCAGTTCAGCCAGTTCACCGGCGCGGAGATGATGGCGGAGAAATACGGTCTCTCCAAGGATGAGCTCGACGAATACGCCTATAACAGCCATCAGCGCGCGATTGCCGCTACGCAAGCAGGCCACTTCAAGGACGAGATCATCCCGCTCGAGATCACCCGTGCCGACGGCTCGACCGACACCCACCACATCGACGAAGGCATCCGCTTCGACGTCAGTCTCGACGGCATCAAGAGCGTCAAGCTGATTGCCGAGAACGGCAAGCTCACTGCGGCATCAGCGAGCCAGATCTGCGACGGCGCCTCGGGCGTGATGGTCGTCAACGAGCGCGGCCTGAAGTCGCTCGGCGTCAAGCCGCTGGCCCGCGTCCATCACATGACCATGATGGGCGGCGACCCCGTCATCATGCTGGAGGCGCCGCTGCCGGCGACGCAGCGCGCGCTGCAGAAGGCCGGCATGTCGATCGACGAGATCGACCTCTACGAGGTCAATGAAGCGTTCGCCTCGGTACCGACCGCGTGGCTGAAGACCATCGGCGCCGATCCGAACCGGCTCAACGTCAATGGCGGCGCGATCGCGCTCGGCCATCCGCTCGGTGGCTCCGGCACCAAGCTGATGACCACGCTGCTGCATGCGCTCAAGGCACGCAACAAGCGCTACGGCCTGCAGACCATGTGCGAAGGCGGCGGTATGGCGAATGTGACGATCGTCGAGCGACTGTAGCTCTCGCCCCCACACCGGTGTCGTCCCCGCGAACGCGGGGACCCATAACCACCGGGGCAAGTTTTGTGCGGGCTGTCGCCACAGCTCGCTCTGGCCACAGGCTCCTGTGGTTATGGGTCCCGGCGCAAGGCCGGGACGACACCTTTTCTCCGAATTGCTGGTGTGCCCCTCATGACCCACCCCTCCATCCACGCCCGCAGCCATCCCGACAAGATCGCCTACCAGATGGCCGGGACCGGCAAAGCCATCACCTATCGCGAACTCGACGAGCTCTCGAACCAGGGCGCCCAGTTGTTCCGTGCACTGGGGTTGAAAGCCGGCGACCACATCGCCTTCCTGATGGAAAACCGGCTCGCCTTCATGGAGATCGCCTGGGCGGCGCAGCGCTCCGGCCTCTACTACACCGCGATCAGCCGCTATCTCACCAAAGACGAGATCGCCTACATCATCAGGGATTGCGGCGCCAAGGTCTTCATAACCTCGCCGACATGCGCCGAGCAGGTGCGTGATCTCGCGACCGCCGCTGATGGTCCGCTGTTCTTCATGGTCGACGAGCCGGAGCCGGGCTTCCGCTCCTGGGACAAGGAGGCCGGCGCGCAGCCCAAGACGCCGATTGCCGACCAGGTCGCTGGCTACGACATGCTGTACTCGTCGGGCACGACGGGACGGCCGAAGGGCATCAAGAAGGATTTCGAGGGCAATCCGATCGAGCAGACCAGCCCACTCCTGCGCGTGCTCTGTGCCGACATGTGCGGCATGAATGCAGACAGCATCTATCTGTCGCCGGCGCCGCTCTATCATGCCGCGCCGCTGCGCTTCAACATGATGGTCACCGTGCTCGGCGGCACGTCGATCATCATGGAGCATTTCGACGCCGAGGAGTTCCTGAAGCTGGTCGAGACCTACCAGGTCACGCAGTCGCAGCTGGTGCCGACCATGTTCGTCCGCATGCTGAAGCTGCCCGAGGAGATCCGCAAGAGCTACGACGTCTCGACGCTCAAGGGCGCGATCCATGCCGCGGCGCCCTGCCCGGTCGACGTCAAGGCGAAGATGATCGAATGGTGGGGGCCGATCCTGATCGAGTACTATGCCGGCTCGGAAGGCAACGGCGTCACCGTCTGCACCTCGAAGCAATGGCTGGAGCATCGCGGCAGCGTCGGCCGCGCCGTGGTCGGCAAGATCAAGATCCTCGGCGAGAATGATCAGGAAATGCCGACCGGCGAGATCGGCTCGGTCTATTTCGCCGACGCGCCTGTGTTCTCCTATCACAACGATCCCGAGAAGACGAAGCGCGCCTACAATGACAAGGGCTGGTCGACGCTCGGCGATGTCGGCTATCTCGATGCCGACGGCTTTCTCTATCTGACCGACCGCAAGTCCTACATGATCATCTCCGGCGGGGTGAACATCTACCCGCAGGAAACCGAGGACGTCCTCATCACTCATCCCGATGTCGCCGATGTCGCCGTGTTCGGAGTGCCCAACGAGGAAATGGGCGAGGAGGTCAAGGCTGTCGTGCAGCCGCACGACATGGCGCGCGCCGGCAAGGATTTTGAGGAGCAATTGATCCTGTTCTGCCGCCAGCACCTGTCGCCGATCAAATGCCCGCGCTCGATCGATTTCGAACCGGAGCTGCCGCGCACGCCGACCGGCAAGCTGGTCAAGCGTCATCTGCGCGAGCGCTACTGGCCGAAGAAGGCGATGGCGTAGCTGATTGCTCTCCCTCTCCCCTTGCGGGAGAGGATGCCGAGCGAAGCGAGGCGGGTGAGGGGCATATAGCCGCGATCGCGTTTGTCGAGACAGACCCCTCACCCGGTTGCTCACTGACGCGCGAAACCGCCATCTCCCACCAGGGGAGGGTGACAAGGAACGCGCCACCATGTCCCAGCCCTTTCCGCCACTTCCCCTGCCGCCATCGATCCGCTCCCGCTTCGTCGACGGCATCAACGGCCTGCGCATGCACGTGCTCGAAGCCGGCTTCGAGACGCCCGGCCGCCCCTGCGTGCTTCTGCTGCATGGCTTTCCCGAGCTCGCCTACAGCTGGCGCAAGGTGATGCCGGCGCTGGCCGCCGCCGGTTATCACGTGCTCGCGCCAGACCAGCGCGGCTACGGCCGCACCACGGGGTGGAGCGCCGACTATGACGGCGATCTCGCGCCATTCCGCTTCACCAATCTGGTGCGCGATGCGCTCGGCGTGGTCTACGCGTTCGGCCATCGCCATGTCGCGGCTGTCATCGGCCACGACTTCGGCAGCCCGGTCGCGGCGTGGTGCGCGGTGATCCGGCCGGACGTCTTCCACGCGGTCGTGCTGATGAGCGCGCCGTTCGCGGGACCGCCCGCAGCACCGTTCGACATCGCCAACCATCCCCTCGCGCCGCAGGAGGATCCCCTGCATCGCGAGCTGGCCGCGCTGTCGCGGCCGCGCAAGCACTATCAAGGGTATTACGCGACGCGCGAGGCAAACGCGGACATGCAGCGCGCGCCGCAAGGCCTGCACGGTTTCCTGCGCGCCTACTATCATCACAAGAGCGCCGACTGGCCGGGCAACGCCCCGTATCCGCTGCGAGGCTGGAACGCGAGCGAGCTCGCCAAGCTGCCGACCTACTACGTGATGGACCTCGCCAAGACGATGGCGGAGACCGTTGCCGAGGAGATGCCGGACGCAGCCGCGATCGCCGAGAACAGCTGGCTGCCGGACCATGAGCTTGCGGTCTATGCCGGCGAATATGAACGGACCGGCTTCCAGGGCGGCCTGCAATGGTATCGCTGCGGCACATCGGGCCTGTTCGACGCTGAATTGCAGATTTGGTCCGATCGCCGCATCGACGTTCCGTCTGCGTTCATCTCCGGTCTGCAAGACTGGGGCTTCTACCAACGGCCCGGCGTGTTCGAAGCGATGAAGTCCCGAATCTGCACCAATATTATCTTGTGCGAGCTGATCGATCGTGCCGGACATTGGGTGCAGCAAGAGCAACATGAACGAGTCAATCAGCTCCTGTTGAGATTCCTGAACAGATCGACAGCCTGATTTCCGACGCCGTTCTGCCTTATCAAACGAATCGAGGAACTTGCACTCGGGGTTGACGTTTCTGCATCCGGGCGATGCGCATCAGGAGATGATTTATGGATAAGAAGATCGCAGGCTTGTTGGGCGCGGTCGCCGCTGTCGGCGCGCTCGGTACGGCACAGGCTTCGGCGGCTCCGGCCCCGACCGAGGTCCTGAAGGCCACTTCCTACGCCGACCTTCTCGAACCGATCCCGAACGCCGCGAAGGTGCTGCAGGCGCTCGACGAGCAGGCTCAGCCGTCGGCCGAGCCGACGGTGCAGCTCGCACAGTTTTACCATCACCACCATCATCATCATCACCATCACCACGGCTACGGGCGCGGTTATGGCTACGGCTACGGCTACGGACCGCGCGTGTACGTGGTGCCGCCGCGCCGGTATTACCATCACCACCACCACCATCATCACCATCACTGGCGCTACGATCGCTATTGATCGCACTGCGATAGCGGTCTTCAGGGCGCCGGCCGCGAGGCCGGCGTCCTTCTCGTTTCGGCCCACGGCCATCACGATTTGCGCGCCTTCTCCTTGGCGGCGCGGTGCAGATGGCGATAGGTGCCGTCAAAGACCGTGTCGGTGTTCGAGACCCATTCGGTCTCCTTGCCCAGTGTCGGCCGGCTGGCATGGATGCGGCGCGACTGCAGCTCGCGCTCGGCCGCCTCGTCGGGACTCATTGGCTCGACGGTGAAGTTCGCCTCCTCCGGAATCACGATCACCTGCGCGAACGGCTCGCCGGGGCGGAAGATGTGGGTCCGGCCTTCCGCCGGCGCCTTGAACACGCAGAAGAACAGCATCGGCCAGAAGTTGCGGATCAGCGCCGGCACCGCGATCGGGCACGTATCGGTGCGGTCGGTATAGAACCGCGGATGCGGTTCGGTCCTGATGGCGTAACCCTTCGGCACCTTCAGATCGAGCAGGATCTGGTAGGTGTAGAAGCCGTCGCCGAAGTTGCGGAACGGCGGCCATTGCAGGCTCGGGCTCGGCGGCTCGCCCCAGTCGCCGGACAGCTCCAGCTTGCCGTCGCGCGTCGTGACCTGCAGCTCGAAGTCGTAGGGGTAAAACAGCTCGATGCCATATTGCGCGCCCTCCGAGAATGGTACGCAATGCCAGACCTGCTCATGCGAGCCATTCGCGCGCGGCTGCCGTTCACCTGCCCAGCCTGGGATATCCATCCTGGTTCGGCGCGGCGCCAGTCGTGGATCGTTGAGCCGGTATTTGACGCTGTCCATTGGAACTCCTTAGGTGGCAAAGCGAAACGCGAACCGTGAATTAGTGCGGAGGCTCCCTGACTGGGGCCTGAATGCGACGTCACGAAATGTTTCGCGACTACTCCGCGGCAGCAATTTGACCGCGATGCGGCAAATCCATATAGACTTTAGAAACGTTCTAAACATTCGAATGTTGAGAGCGACAGATCCGGGGACCTTGGAATGAAGAACTTCGCCGACCTCACCGAGCGCGAGATCCTGGCGATCGCGATCTCGGCCGAAGAGGAAGACGGCCGCATCTACATGAGCTTCGCGGAAGATCTGGCGGAGCGGTATCCGGATTCGGCGAAACTGTTCGAGCAGATGGCGGAGGAGGAGAAGGGCCACCGCCACATGCTGCTCGAACTCTATGAGGAGCGCTTCGGCAAGAACCTGCCGCCGATCCGGCGCGAGAACGTCAAGGGCTTCATGCAGCGCCGCCCGATCTGGCTGACCAAGAACCTGCCGCTCGACACCATTCGCAAGGAAGTCGGGACGATGGAGTTCGAGGCCGAGCGCTTCTATGCCAAGGCCGCCGAGCAGGCCAAGGACGTCGGCGTGCGCCGGCTGCTGGGCGATCTCGCCGAGGCCGAGAAGGGCCACGAGAAGGTCGCGGCCAAGCTGACCGACAAGATTCTCAGCCCCGACGTCCGCCACAAGGAGGACGAGACGCGCCGCCGCGTCTTCGTGCTGCAATATGTGCAGCCCGGCCTCGCCGGACTTATGGACGGCTCGGTGTCGACCCTGGCGCCGCTGTTCGCTGCCGCCTTTGCCACCCACCAGAACTTCCAGACCTTCCTCGTCGGTCTCGCCGCCTCGATCGGCGCCGGCATCAGCATGGGATTTGCCGAGGCGCTGTCCGACGACGGCTCGCTCACCGGGCGCGGCTCGCCCTGGCTGCGCGGCGCGGTCTGCGGCGCGATGACGGCGCTCGGCGGCCTCGGCCATTCGCTGCCCTATCTCGTCCCGGATTCCTGGGCCAACGCGTTCTGGATCGCGACCGCGATCGCAGGGGTGGTCGTGTTCTTCGAGTTGTGGGCGATTGCCTATATCCGTGCCCGCTACATGGACACGCCGTTCCTGCAGGCGGTGTTCCAGATCGTGCTGGGCGGCGTCATCGTGCTCGGCGTCGGGATATTGATCGGCGCGGCCTAGCGGCCGCCTCGTGTCGTGTCGCGGAACTTCCGATCCTGATTGCGCCAGACCTATTCCGAACGAGGCCCCGCCATGACGCCACGCCTGCACTACGGCACGCCTGCAAAGATCCTCCACTGGCTGGTGGTGACGCTGCTCGTCATCCAATATCCGATCGGCTGGCTGATGCCGGATCTCCACGCCAACACGCCGCCCGGCACGCCGATGATCCTGCACATCTCCTTCGGCCTGACCATCCTGGCGCTGATCCTCGTGCGCTTCGTCTGGCGGCTCACTCATCCAGTCGCGCCGGAAAGCTCGCTGCCCCCCTGGCAGCGGTTGAGCTCGGAAGCCGTGCATTGGATCCTCTATGTGATGGTGCTGGCGACCACCCTCACCGGCTGGCTGTTCGCGTCCTTCCGCGGCTGGAGCGTCTCGTTCTTCTACCTCTTTCCCCTCCCGATGCTGGCCGCGCGCAACCCGGCCGGCAACAGCGCCATCGATGGGCTGCATCAGGCCGCCGAATGGCTGCTGCTGATCCTGATCATCGTTCATGTCGGCGCTGCGCTCGCGCACATCTTCATCTATCGCGACCGCATCATGCGGCGCATGCTGCCGGGATAGTCTCTGGCGGGCAATTTCGGTCAAGCCTCCGCCATCGGCCACGGCTAGACTTTCCCTTGTCACGAGACTTGGGGAGTTGGAACCTTGGCCGCATCGCAATGGACGTTCGCCACCGCCGTCGACACGGCGAAGGCTTTGGCCGATCGCACGATCTCGTCGGTCGAACTGACCCGGCACGCCATCGACCGCATCGAACGGCATGATGGCAGGATCAACGCGGTCTGCGTGCGCGATTTCGACCGCGCGCTTGCAGCCGCGCGCGCCGCGGACGCGGCGCTGGCGCGTGGCGAGCGCCGGCCGCTGCTTGGACTGCCGCTGACGTTCAAGGAGTCCTACAACGTCGCGGGCCTGCCGACGACCTGGGGCAATCCGCAACACAAGGACTTCATCGCCACAGAGGATGCGCTCGCCGTCATCCGCGTCAAGGACGCCGGCGGCATCGTGCTGGGCAAGACCAACGTGCCGCTCGGGCTCGGCGACTGGCAGAGCTACAACGACATCTACGGCATCACCAACAACCCTTTCGACCTCGGCCGCACGCCCGGCGGCTCGTCCGGCGGATCGGCGGCGGCGCTCGCCGCCGGCTTCGGATCGCTGTCGCTCGGCTCCGACATCGGCGGCTCCCTGCGCGTGCCGGCGTTCCACTGCGGCGTCTTCGCCCACAAGCCGACCTATGGCGTGGTCGCCTCGCGCGGCCACACGCCACCCCCATTCCAGCCGCTGCCGAACGAGGCGGATCTCGCGGTGACCGGCCCGATGGCGCGCTCGGCCGCCGATCTCGCGCTGCTGCTCGATGTGATCGCAGGGCCCGACCCGTTGGAGGCCGGCAAAGCCTATCGCCTCGATCTGCCTCTGCCACGGCATCACCGCCTGCAGGATTTTCGCGTGCTGGTGATCGCGAGCGATCCGCTGCTGCCGACGGATGCCGCCGTGCGCGGCGCGATCGAGCGGCTCGCCGCCGAGCTCGCCGGAGCCCGTGTCAGCGTCACCAGAGAGAGCCCGCTGCTGCCGGACTTCGCCGCGTCGAGCCGGCTCTACTTCCGCATGCTGCACGCATTCCTCGGCGCCACCATGCCGCCGGAGATCTATGCCGGAGCCAGCCAGGCGGCTGTGGGCCTCCCTGCGGATGCGACGAGCCTCGCGGCCGAACGGCTGCGCGGCCTCGTGCTCAGCCATCGCGACTGGATTCAGGCCAACGCCGCCCGTGCCCGGCTGCGCGCGCAGTGGAGCCTCCTGTTCGAGAGCTTCGATGCCGTGGTCTGCCCGATCATGCCGACGCCCGCCTATCCACACGATCATTCGCCTGATATGGGGCAGCGCCGCATCACGATCGACGGCGTCGATCATGCCTATGGCGACCAGTTCGTCTGGCCCGGCATCGCCACCTTGCCCGGCCTGCCGGCCACCGCGATCCCGCTCGGGCTTGTGAACGGCCTTCCGGTCGGCGTGCAGATCATCGGCCCGTTCCTCGAGGACCGCACGCCGCTCAAATTCGCCGAACTGATCGAGCGCGAATTCGGCGGCTTCGTGCCGCCGCCGCTGTTTGCGGATTAGTCGGCCCTTGTGGCGCGCCGCGCGGCGCCCGCGTGGCTGCAATAACGTTGACAGCCGGGGCCTCAACGCTCTTCCCGCCGTCATTGCGAGCCGCCCCTGCGCCGTAGCAATCCAGACGGCGTCGGCGGAGGCAGACTCGATTGCTTCCGCCGACGTCTCCGGCTACGGCGGACACCTCGCTTCGCTCGCACCGACGATGTGGAGGCAGTCGCGTCCACCTCATGACCAATCACGTTTGAAACAGCTGGGCATGCATCCGCAGTCCCGCGGCGCGTGACGCCCGGGTGATGCGCTCCGCATGTCCCTCGAACAATGTGAGGGCGCAGGGAAGGCCGGGTGCCGACTGGCACCCGTGGCCCCCGTGCGAAAAGAAAGCACGGGGAAGGAACCACAGGTTCAGCCGGAGCGACCCGGCCTTCCCTGCGCGATGGGCTTCACCCTTATAGACAGTCTCCCTGGTGCGCCGGGCTTGTTGGCCACCATGATCCGCGCGACGCCTCGAGCGCCGTCGTGAACGTGACACCAGCATCGGGGTGTCAGGACGCTGCCACTTCAGGTCCGTGCCGCCTGCGCTCGTCAGGCGCATCCGGTCGCGGCCACCGCAGCCCACCTCGCGTATCGTGACGACGCGTACGCCCCTCAGCAGGAGGCGGGCTGGCGATACAAAATCATTATTTCTGAAAAACAGCAATAAGAATATTTTGCGCCGTAGGACTGGACAGGACAAATCAGCCTGATCGCACTGGCGAATTTCACCGATTGCCGCAGCCGCCGACCGAACCTTTCGAGGTGCTGCGAAGCTCGCGAAGCTGCTTACGATTGCCCGTCGGGCGACTCGATTGCCGGGCACGCCACGTCCCCGCACTCCACCGTCGTTGCGAGGCGCCCTTGCGCCGACGTGTCCGCCGAAGCTCGAAAGGCGTAGGCGTCGCTTCGCTCGCAATGACGCGTTGAGGCACCGCTGCGTCGCCGCCCACCATCGTCGTCCCGGCGAACGCCGGGACCCATACCGCGGAGTCTATCGGGGAAGCACAACTATCAATCATCGTCTCATTGCGGCCGGTGGCTATGGGTCCCGGCGTTCGCCGGGACGACAGCGGTGTATGGCGCGCAAGATCGTGCACGCCCCTCACGTATCGAACACGATCACGCTGCGCAGCGTCTTGCCGGCCTTCATGTTGGCAAAGCCCTCGTTGACCTCGGACAGCTTCAGCTTGGCCGAGATCCAGTCCTCCAGGTGCAGCTTGCCGCGCAGGTAGAACTCGACGAGGCGGGGCATGTCGACGCGGAAATGATTGGAGCCCATCGACGAGCCCTGGATGCGGCGCTCGCGCAGGAAGTCGAAGCCGTGCAGCTCGATCTTCTGGCCGAACGGGATCATGCCGACGATGGTCGCAGTGCCGCCCGGCGCCAGCATCGCAAAGGCCTGCTCTGCGGTCTCCTTGCGCCCGAGCACCTCGAAGGCGTGATGCACGCCGCCCTTGGTCAGCTCGCGCACCTGGGCCACGACGTCGCCCTCGGTCGGATTGATGATGTCGGTCGCGCCGAGTTTCGTCGCGAGTTGCAGCTTGGCCGGGTTGGTGTCGATGGCGATGATGCGGCCCGCACCCGCGATCTCGGCGCCGTTGATCGCGGCCATGCCGACGCCACCGCAGCCGATCACGGCGACGGTCTCACCGGCCGTGACCCGCGCCGTGTTCACGACGGCCCCATAGCCGGTGATGACGCCGCAGCCGATCAGCGCGGCGAGATCGAGCGGCATGTCCTGGCGGATCTTCACGATCGCGTTCTCGTGCACCAGCATCTGCTCGGCAAAGGACAACAGATTGAGGAACTGATGCAGCTTCTCTGGCCGCCCCCATGACAGCCGGTTGGAGGCGCCGGGCGGCATCTTCACGGTGGTGTCGGTGCACAGCACCGGTCGTCCCGTGGTGCAATTGTCGCAGGTGCCGCAGAACACTGACAAACACGTGACGACGTGATCGCCTGGCTTCACATAGGTGACGTCGGAACCGACCTGCTCGACGATTCCGGCGGACTCATGGCCGAGCACGGCGGGCAGCGGATGCGGATAGAGGCCTTCGATGAAGTGCAGATCGGAATGGCAGAGACCGGCGACCGCGGTGCGGATCAGCACCTCGCGCGGGCCCGGCTTCGGCACGCTGACGTCCTCGATGATGAGCGGCTTGTTGACCTCCATCAGCACGGCGGCTTTCATTCGCGTTCTCCCTTATGTTGTTTGTTGTAACTTGGATTGTGGCGACGAACTCGGTGCCCCCTCTCCCTCGCGGCAATCGCGAAGCGATTGCCTGAGTGGGAGAGGGGGCACCGACGCCGTGGAGACAGCTCGCAATCACCGCGCATCGGACGACATCAGATGTCGTTCGTCGCAATTTGACTGCAAGCCTACGCCGCTGACAGCAGTTCGCCAACCTCGTCCATGCTGGCAGAGCGCTCGCCGAGCAGCAGCGTCGTAATCGCATCATCCGTCTTATTTTCGACGAGCCGGAACGGATCGGACGGCGTCAGCCGATGTGCGACCACGAGCTTTGCGAGCAGCAGCCGGCGCGCGTCGCCGCGCATGTCTTGGATCCGCGCGCTCTCCCACGTCAGCGAGACGGCGCTGGCGACATGGTACAGCAGGCTGGTCGCGCGGCGCGCCTCGGCCTCGTTGTCGGCGTGCCCGGCGACTTCCCGCGCAAAGCCGACGGCGCGATCGACCAGCCGACGCAGCTGATCACGCCACGCCTGCGGCACATCGGCGCTGTCATCGAGCCGCGCATGCAGATCGGCTAATAGTGCGGACTCCGCGCCGTGACGGCCGACCGCGCGCTTGAGCGCATCGAGCGCGACGATGTTGCCGGTGCCCTCCCAGATCGAGCCGAGATGGGCGTCGCGCAGCAGGCGCGCGGTCGCGAACTCCTCGACATAGCCGATGCCGCCGCGCATCTCCAAGGCATCGCCGCAGACCTTGCGGGCGTCGCGCGTGGCACGGAACTTCAAGGTCGGCGTCAGGATGCGCAACAGCGCCGCCGCCTCCTGGCTGCCGCCTTCCGCGCGGTCGAGCGCATCTGCCGTGACGAAGCTCATCGACAGCGCTTGTTCAGTCGGCAACAGGATCTTCATCAGCTGGCGGCGCCCGAGCGGCAGATCGACGATGCGTTTGCCGAACACGACGCGATTGGTCGCGACCGTGATCGCATCGTGCCAGGCACGCCGCATCAGCGCGGTCGACTTGACGCCGTTGGAGAGCCGCGACGAATTTACCATCTCGGCCATCTGCACGAAGCCGCGATCGAGCCGGCCGACCGCATAGGCGATCGCGCCTTCGAGCTTGATCTCGCCCGAGGCCATCGAGCGGGTGCCGAGCTTGTCCTTCAGGCGCACGATCCGATAGTGGTTCTGAGTTCCGTCGTCGAGGAAACGCGGCATCAGGAACAGGCCGACGCCGCGCGTGCCGCTTTCGGCGCCTTCAGGCCGCGCCAGCAGCATCACCACCTTGGCGTCGGCGTTGGAGCAGAACCACTTCTCGCCATGCAGGCGCCAGCGGTCGCCCTCCTGCACCGCCACCGTCGTCAAGGTGCCGACGTCGGAGCCGCCTTCCTTCTCGGTCATGAACTGACCACCCTGGGTCAGCTTTGCCATGTCGGTCTGGGTCAGGCCGTCGAGATAGCGGGCCTTGAGTGCGTCGCTGCCGAAGCGCGCCAATAGCTTGGCGCAGCCGTCGGTGACGTTGATTGGACAGCCCAAGCCGAACTCCGCCTGATTGAACAGGAAGGTGAAGGCGTGCTTGGCCGCGACAGGATATTTGTCGGGCCAGCCGAGGATGCCTTTGCGGATCGACATCGCATGGATGCCGAACTCACCGAAGGCGGCACGTTCCAGCTCGCGATAGGCCGGATGATATTCGATCCATTGCACGTCGCGGCCGAAGCGATCGCGCTGATGCAGCACCGGTCCATGGCGGTCGGCGAGCCGGGCGCATTCGTCGAGATAGGAGCCGGCAAGCTCGCCGAGCCGGTCGAGATGCGGCGCGATATGGCGAAACAACGCGTCCGGCAGATGGATGCGCAGGAGGTCCGTCAACGCCGGATCGGCGCGATAGAAATTGAGTCCAGTGGTATCGGGCGCCAGCAGCGCCGGCCGGACACCTCCCGTCATCACGTCGCGCTTCAGGAGCGGATCCATTGTCTTTAAGCCCTCGTTCGTTTCCGCCTGTCAGTCTCTTCAGGGACTCTTCGACAGGTTGCACCTGATCGGATACACCACGCACCACGCTCGAACACGCGAGGGAGCAGATCCATGGCCAATCAGCCGACGGAGGTTTATCGCATCTTCGGGGCGGAGATGTCGCCCTATTCGGTGAAGGTGCGCTCGTATCTGCGTTACAAGGGCCTTCCGCATCACTGGATATTGCGCAATGCGGAAAGCGAAGCGGAGTATGCACGCCACGCCAACCTCCCCATCATCCCGCTGGTGGTGACTCCCGACGACGCGCCATTGCAGGACTCGACGCCGATCATCGACGCCCTGGAGCACGAACATCCGCAGCCGTCGATCCATCCGGGCGACGTGCTGACGAGCTTCATCTCGGCCCTGATCGAGGAGTTCGGCGACGAGTGGGGCAACAAGTGGATGTTCCACTACCGCTGGGCCCGCGATCTCGATCAGCGCGCGTCGGCGGGACGCATCGCGCGCATCCGTGCACCGAAGGCGAGCGAGGCCGAGTTTGCCGCCGTCGTGGAGAAGGTGCGCGCCCGCATGGTCGAGCGGCTCTGGTACGTCGGATCGAACGAGACCAACGCGCCGCAGATCGAGGAGGGCTTCATCGAGATGCTCGGCCTGCTGGAGCGGCATCTCGCGACACGGCCCTATCTGTTCGGCGGACGGCCGGCCTATGGCGATTTCGGCCTGTGGGGCCAGTTCTACGAACTCTGGACCGACCCCACCGCGGGCGCCCTGATCGAGGGCAGCGCACCGCACGTTCTGGCCTGGATCCAGCGCATGCTATGGCCGCGCGTGGAAGGCGAGTTCGAGCTGTGGTCCGAGCTGTCGCTGACCCTGATGCCGATCCTGAGCCGTCAGGTCGGGGCGCTGTTCATGCCCTGGACGCTCGCCAACGAGAAGGCGCTGGCCGAGCATCGGGACACGTTCAGCGTCACGCTGGGCGACGCCGTCTGGACTCAGGAGCCACAGAAATATCACGCGAGGTCGCTGGCACTGCTGCGCGGCAAATACGCCTTCCTGCATGACCGAAGCCGGCTCGATCTGGTGCTGGATCAGATCGGCTGCCTCGCCGGGCTGCAGCCGCGACTCGAGGCATCGTCAAAAATCCGGGATGCACCATAGGAAGTTGGTCTCGGCTGCATTAGCTTGAGCCTGCGGACGCTTTGCAAGGACAAGCTCATGGACATCCCTGCCTACAAGATCGCCCTGATCGTCGGCGCCGGCGAAGGCGTCTCCGCCTCGCTGACGCGGCTGTTCGCCCGCGAGAAGATTCGCGTGGCGCTGGCCGCGCGCAAGGTCGAGAAGCTCGGCGCGCTCTGCAACGAGACCGGCGCGCGCGCCTACCCCTGCGACGCCACCGATCCGGAAGAGGTCGAGCGGCTGTTCGGCCTGGTCGAGCGCGAGATCGGCACGCCCGATCTCGTGGTCTACAATGCCAGCGCGCGGGCGCGCGGGCCGCTGGTCGATCTCGTGCCGGCCGACGTGCAGCAGTCGATCGCGGTCAGTGCGTTCGGCGGCTTCCTGGTGGCGCAGCAGGCGGCGCAGCGCATGCTGCCGAACAGGAACGGCGCCATCCTGTTCACCGGCGCGTCGGCCAGCGTGAAGGGTTATGCGCAGTCGGCGCCGTTCGCGATGGGCAAGTTCGCGCTGCGCGGCCTCGCCCAGAGCATGGCGCGCGAGCTGTCGCCGCAGGGTATTCATGTCGCGCATTTCGTCATTGATGGAGCTATCCGCAGCGCCGCCCGCCAGGAGCCGGCCGACCGTCCGGGTTCGATGCTCGATCCCGACGCGATCGCCGCCAGCTATTGGAGCGTGCTGCAGCAACCGCGCAGCGCCTGGAGCTGGGAAGTCGAGCTGCGGCCGTGGGTCGAAACGTTCTGAGCGCCGCGTAGCATCAATTCGATTTTCGTCATTGCGAGCGAAGCGAAGCAATCCAGAGTCCTTGCTCGGCCCTGGATTGCTTCGCTTCGCTCGCAATGACGCGGAAACATGCCCGCTCCGCAACGGCTGTCATCGCCCGGCTTGACCGGGCGATCCAGTATCCGCAGCTGGCAGCGCACGACACCGAGAGGCCGCGGCGTACTGGATGCCCCGCATGCGCGGGGCATGACGGCCGTCATCTCATGCATGGTCCGCGATGCGCGGCTGACAATCGATCAGTTGCAGGCCAGCGCCTGGCGATTGCGCGACCGGGCCGGTCAGCGCCTTCTCGAACCGCACCAGCGTCCAATCGTCGGCATGCGGCTGCAGGGTGAAGCCTGCCTTGCGCGCCAGGGCAATCATCACGTCGTTGGAGCGCAGAGTATCGCCGACGAGAGTGGCGCCGCCGAGCGCGAGCGCGCGGCATTCGAGATTGTGCAGCAAGGCCGGCCCGATGCCATGGCCGTGCCAGCGGTCCTGCACCGAGAGCCCGAACTCCACGCGCCCGCTGTCCCGATCGAGCGCGTAGCGCGCTTCGGCCACGATGATCTCGCCGCCGTCGCCCGCCATGGTCGCGATCAGGCTGAAGCGGTCGTTGCGGCCGAGCGCGACGAAATCCTCGAGCACGGATCTGGGCAGCTCGCTCAGCGCACCGAGAAAACGCTTGGTGCGCGAGCGGGAGCTGAGCCCGCGCACATACGCCTGCAGCGCCTCCGCATCCGCCGGGGTGAGGAAGCGCAGCCTCAGCTCGTCGCCGCGCCGGGTGTGAATGATATCAGACGTGACAACGAGGTCGGCGACACCGGGCGTCGGCATGACGTGCTCCAACAAAGGGGTGCGCTGGCGCCCTCCGAGGAGCGGCGCCGGCGCGGCGGCTCAATCAGGCCCGCCAGAACGGCTTGTCGATTTCGGCCGCGATATCGCTGCGGGACAGGCCGAGATCGTGCAGGTCGCGCTCCGACCAGAGCGCGAGCTCGTGTCGCGTCCGGTAGCGGAAGCGCCATGCAGCGATCAGCTCGGCAACGCCCGACCAGAAGCCATGATCATGATGATTCGTCATCGACGAGGAGACGCACGTAGACATCGAAGCCTCCTGAAATTATCTTGAGACTGCAATATTGATGGGGCCGCCTTCATCCGCAAACGACATTTAATACCGTTTCGGATGAAATAACGTCATGGACTGGGGAGACCTTCGATGGCGGCACGGCTGCCCTCGCTGAACGGATTGCGGGCGTTCGAGGCCGCTGCGCGGCATCTGAGCTTCACCCAGGCCGCGTCCGAGCTGAACGTGACGCAGACCGCGATCAGCCATCAGATCAAGCGGCTGGAGGACGAGCTCGGCATCCGTCTGTTCGTGCGGCAGAATCGCAGCTTGGCGCTGACGCCGCAGGCCCGCGATTACCTGCCGCTGGTGCGGGCCGCGTTCGACGATCTCAGGCTGGCGACCGAGCGGCTGGTCCGCAAGGACAATGGCAAGGTGCTGACGGTCTCCACCATCGCCTCGCTTGCCGCCAAATGGCTGCTGCCGCGGCTGACCGCGTTCCAGGAAGCCCATCCCGGCATCGACGTGCGCATCACGACCTCGATGGGGCTGGTCGATTTCCGCAAGGACGACGTCGACGCCGCGATCCGCTATGGCCGCGGCCACTGGCCGGGCGTGCGCGCGGAATGGCTGATGGCCGATGAGCTGTTTCCAGTGTGCAGCCCGGCGCTGCTGCAGGGCGGCAGACCGCTGCGCTGTCCGGAAGACCTCGCCCATCACACGCTGCTGCAGGCGAGCAGCGGCTATGACGACGACTGGCGGCTATGGCTGACGGCGGCGGGGCTGCCCGTGGAGATTTCCAAACAGGCCAGCCTGAGCTTCGACATGGTGTTCATGACCGTCCAGGCCGCGATCGACGGGCTCGGCGTCGCGGTGGGCCGCACGTCCTACGTCCAGGACGACATCGCCAAGGGCCGGCTCGTCGTGCCGTTCAAGATGGCGCTGCCGACCGACGCCGGCTTCTATCTGGTGACGCCGGAGGGGCGCAGCGATCCGCCCAAGCTGAAGGCCTTTCGGCAGTGGCTCAAAGCTGCAGCGCAGCAAAATGGCGCGTCGCCAAATCCTGTTCAGCGTTAGGCATTTGACCGCAAAGCTATTGGCCGGCCCGGCCGCACGTGGCAGATTGCCACACCTTTTCCCCGCGGCCGGCGCAGAATGTCTTCCGCACGAGCCACTCGACGGTAGGAGTTTTCTCGCGTGTCAACGACCTCAACCCAGCAGCCGGCCAACGTCAAATCGCGTATCGGCGCGATCCTGCGCGCCACCAGCGGCAATTTCCTCGAGCAGTTCGATTTCTTCCTGTTCGGCTTCTATGCGAGCGCAATCGGCAAGGCGTTCTTCCCATCGACCGACGAGGCCGCCTCGCTGCTGAACACGTTCGGCGTGTTCTGGCTGGGCGCGCTGATGCGCCCGGTCGGCGCCATCGTGCTCGGCGCCTATATCGACAGGATCGGCCGCCGCCAGGGCCTCATCGTGACGCTCGCGATCATGGCGGCCGGCACCGTCGTCATCGCCTTCTGCCCGACCTACGCCACGATCGGCATCGCGGCGCCGGTCATCGTGCTGCTCGGCCGCCTGCTGCAAGGCTTCTCGGCCGGCGTCGAGCTCGGCGGCGTCTCGGTGTATCTCTCGGAGATCGCAACGCCGGGCAATCGCGGCTTCTACACCTCGTTCCAGTCCTCGAGCCAGCAGGTCGCGATCTTCGTCGCCTCGATCATCGGCTATCTCCTGAGCGAGAGCATGGACCCCGCCACCGTGACGGCCTGGGGCTGGCGTATTCCGTTCTTCGTCGGCTGCCTGATCATTCCGCTGATCTTCTTCCTGCGCCGCACGCTGGAGGAGACGCCGGCCTTCCTGGCGATGAAGAAGCACCCGACCGCGCGCGAGGTGTTCGCTTCCGCACTCGCCAACTGGCGCATCGTGCTGCTCGGCATGATGATCGCGATCCTGACCACGACGACGTTCTACTTCGTCACCGTCTATACCCCGACCTTCGGCAAGACCGTGCTGAAGCTGTCGACCGCGGATGCGCTGTTGGTGACGCTGCTGGTCGCCGTCACCAACTTCATCTGGAATCCGGTCGGCGGCGCGCTGTCGGACAAATACGGCCGCAAGCCGGTGCTGCTCACGATCGCGGCGCTGGCACTGCTGACCGCCTATCCCGCGCTCAGCTGGCTGGTGGCGGCGCCGAGCTTCGGCAAGATGCTCGCGGTCGAGATGATGTTCTCGTTCTATTTCGGCATGTACAGCGGCACCATGCTCGGCGCCCTGGTCGAGATCGTGCCGGCGCATGTCCGCACCACCTGCTTCTCGCTGGCCTTCGCACTCGCCGCGGCGCTGTTCGGCACGTTCACGCCGTTCGCCTCGACGTGGCTGATCGAGAAGACCGGCGACAAGGCCTCGCCCGGCTACTGGCTGATGTTCGCCGCCGCGCTCGGCATCATCGCGGCGCTCACTGTCTATCGCGGCGGCCGCCAGGCGGTTGCGGCGCGCGAGCCGGTGACGGCCTGAAGGACAACGCCGTGCACGACCTGATCGCCGTCGCCGAGAGCGTCGCAACGCGCCTGATCGCACGCAAAGAGACCATTGCGGTTGCGGAGTCCTCGGCCGGCGGTCTGATCGCGGCGGCGCTGCTCGCGGTGCCCGGCGCTTCGGCCTATTTCCTCGGCGGCGCCGTGGTCTATACGCGCGACGCCCGCCGCATCCTGATGGATATCCCGGACGAGGCGATGAAGGGCATCCGCTCGGCCTCCGAGCCCTATGCGGAGCTCTTGGCCCGGCAGATCCGCACGCGCTTTGCGACGGATTGGGGCCTGTCGGAAACCGGCGCCGCCGGCTCGACCGGCAACCGCTACGGCGATGCCGCCGGCCACGCCTGTTTCGCCGTCGCGGGCCCGGCTTCCGGTGTGATCACGCTGGAGAGCGGCAGCAGCGATCGCTTTGCCAACATGCAGCTGTTCGCGACACGCGCCCTGGAATTGCTGCTGGCGAAGCTCGACGACTAAGGCCGCGCACTACTTCTCCCGGAACGCACGCATCAGCTGGTCGTGCAGCGGCTTCATCAGGTAGGACAGCACGGTGCGGTCGCCGGTCTGCACGAAGGCCTCGACCGGCATGCCCGGGATCAGCTTGGCGTCGCTGAGCCTTGCGATCTCCTCCGGCGGCATCGAGACGCGGATCGTGTAGTAGCTCTGGCCGGTGCGCTGGTCGGTGGTGACGTCGGGCGAGACGCGGCTGACCACGCCGTTCAGCTCCGGCGTCGTGCGCTGGTTGAAGGCGGATAGCCGCAGCAGCGTCTTCTGGCCGACCTGCAGCTTGTCGATGTCCTGCGGATTGACCTTGGCCTCGACCTGGAGGTCGTCGCTCTGCGGCACGATCAGCATGATGGCGTCGCCGGCGGTGATGACGCCGCCGACGGTGTGGACGGTCGATTGCAGCACCATGCCGTCCTGCGGCGCGCGGATGTCGACCCGGCGCAGCTGATCCTCGGCGGTGACCTTACGCTCGACGAACTCGCCGATCTTGTCGGTGGTCTCGCGCAGATCCTTGGACACCTCGCTCACCATGTCCTTGTCGACCTGGATGATCTGCAGCTCGGTCTCGCTGATCTTGCCCTTGGCCTGCGCCCGCGCCGCAATGAATTGCGCGCGCTCGCCATTGAGACGGGCAGCGTCGCGCTCCAGTGTCGTCAGCCGCGACAGCTGCACCAGGTGCTGATCGTAGAGCTGCCGCACGCCATCGAGCTCCTTCTGCACCAGCGCGATCTCCTGCTCTTTGGCATTGACCTGCGCCGAGAGGCCCTCGATCTCCTCGTTCAGCTGGGTGACGCGCTCGCGCAGCTGGGCCCTCTGCCCGATGCGGCCGTTGACGCGAACCTCGAACAGCTTGGTCTCCGAGGCGAGCAGGCTGTTGACGTCGGGATCGCTCAGGCGCTGCAGCAGCTGCGGTGGAAACAGGATCTTGGCCCAGCCGCGCTGCTCCGCCTCGAGCCGGGCGGCGCGCGCCTGCAGCGCGTCGAGATTCTTGGTGACGATGGCGAGGCTCGCCTTGGTGACGGTGTCGTCGAGCCGCACCACGATGTCGCCGGACTTGACGACATCACCGTCGCGCGCCCTGAGCTCGCCGACCACGCCGCCGGTCGGGTGCTGCACCTTCTTGACGTTGGATTCGACGACGATCTGGCCGGGCGCGATCAGTGCGCCGGAGATCTGCTGCGTCGCGGACCAGCCGCCGAGCCCGCCGGCGACCGCAACGACGACCGCCATGCCGACCAGGAGGTGTCGCCGGATCGACTGCCGCACGCCCTCCGGCTTGCGCGCGCCGGGAACCGGACCGGTGATGACCTGGCTGCTCATGGGATTTGGCTGCTCATGGCTTCGTCACTCCGGCTTCCGAGACGATCTTGATCGGTGCCGGCGGGCGCGGCTGCAGCACCTGCGCCAGCACGGTGTCCTTCGGCCCGAACGCCTGCGCGCGGCCATCCTTCATCACCAGGATCTGGTCAACCGCCTCGATGCCGATCGGCCGGTGCGCGACCACGACCACGATCGCGCCGCGCGCCCGCGCCGAGCGCACCGCGCGCGACAGCGCCTCGTCGCCCTCGGTGTCGAGATTGGAATTGGGCTCGTCGAGCACGATCAGGAACGGGTTGCCATAGAGCGCGCGCGCCAGCGCGACGCGCTGCGCCTGCCCCGCCGAGAGCGCCGCGCCCTGCTCGCCGATCTGGGTGTCGTAGCCCTCGCGCATCTTGATGATCATGTCGTGCACGCCGGCCTCCTTGGCGGCGGCAATGACGCCGTCGGCGGAGGCCTGCGGATCGAAGCGGCCGATGTTCTGCGCCACGGTCCCTGCGAACAACTCGACGTCCTGGGGCAGATAGCCGATGTGGCGGCCGAGCTCGTCCGACGACCACTGGTCGAGCGCGGCACCGTCGAGCCGGACATGGCCGCGCACCGGACGCCAGACGCCGACCAGCGCGCGCACCAGCGAGGATTTGCCGGACGCGCTCGGGCCGATGACGCCGAGGCCGTTGCCCGCCGACAGCGCGAAGGTGACATCTTGCACGATCAGCTTCTGGTCGCCCGGCGCCACGATCGAGATGGCTTCGACCGAGAGCTTGCTGACCGGCGGCTGCAGCTGGGTCGGCGCTGATCGCTCCGGCATGGTCTGCAGCAGCTGATTGAGGCGGCGCCAGCTCTGGCGCGCGGCAACGAAGCTCTTCCAATGCGCGATCGCGAGATCGACCGGCGCCAGCGCCCGCGCGCTGAGGATGGAGCCGGCAATGATGATGCCGGCGGTCGCCTCCTGGTGGATGACGAGATAGGCGCCGACCGCGAGCACGGCCGACTGCAGCATCATCCGCAGCACCTTGGCGATCGCGCCCAGGCCGCCGGCGACGTCGCTGGCGCGCTGGTTGCCGGCGAGATATTTCTCGTTGGTCTCGCTCCAGCGCGACAGCATCCGTCCGGTCATGCCCATCGCGACCAGCACCTCGGCGTTGCGACGGCTTGCGGTCGCGACATCGTTGCGACGAGCGGCCAGCCCCATGGCCTCCTTGGCGGGGGTCCGGGTGAGGAATTCGGTGATCAGCGTCAGGGTCACCAGGATGACGGCGCCGGCCAGCGCGGTGACGCCGAGCAGCACGTGGAACGCGAAGCAGATTGCGAGATAAAGCGGCAGCCATGGCAGGTCGAAGAACGCGCCCGGTCCCTGGCTGCCCAGGAAGCTCCTGATGTTGTCGAGATCGCGCAGCGGCTGCAGGCCCTCGTTGCGCCCGCCGACCGACAGCGGCAATCTCACCACGGTCTCGAACACCCGCGCGTTCAGGCTCTCGTCCAGCGCGGTCCCGATCCGGCCAAGGATGCGGCTGCGGATCATGTCGAGCGCGCCCTGGGCGGCGTACAGTCCGGCCGCGATGATGATGAGGCCGATCAGGGTCGGCACGCTGCGGCTCGGCAGCACGCGGTCATAGACCTCGAGCATGAAGATCGAGCCGGTGAGATACAGCAGGTTGATGATGAAGCTCATCACACCGACGCCGATGAAGGCGCTGCGGCAACCGCGCAAGGCATTGCTGAGTTCGGAGTGCCTCACGTGAGGTGCGGCCGCCATCACCACCGTCTTTCAATTGGTTCAATGAGTTACGTTACCGCCGATCAAACGGACAAGTTGGCGGCAAACAAGGCGAAATATACTGATTCCTGCGACGAGCGTCCAACGACGCTCGCTTTAGCGTAAATTGGCTATTGTGCCCGGTGTATGTCGCGCGGCGCAGTGCAAACGTTCAGCCGCACCGGATCGCAGCCCTAGAGCCGTCCGCCGGTTCGTACCAGCCGCACCACCAGCAGAAGAATGATGGCACCGAGCGCGGAGTAGACGATTTCCGACACGAGGCCGGTTCCGATCCGGATGCCGAGCCGCGGGAAGATCAGGCTCGCGACCAGGGCGCCGAGCACGCCGATCACGATGTCGCCGACCAGGCCGAAGCCGGTGCCGCGCACGATCTTGCCCGCGAGCCATCCGGCCACGAGGCCCACAAACAAGATGACCAGAATACCTTCGTTCGATACGTGCATCGCATGTCCTCACCCGGCATGGACGATCAGTCCATACGCCCGGTGCATCTTAGAGACGCAGCCGCGACGCGACGACACACCAAGCGCAGTTTCGTCCCGAGAACAGCACGTTTCGGCCCAACCGTTACGTCGCCGCCACACTCGCCGGCGCCTCGGCCAGGATACAGCGCGCCAGCCGCTGCGGCCCGAGCGCGACGTTCGGCGGCAGGGCCTCGCTGCAGCGTGGCTGGGCCAGGCTGCAGCGCGGCGCGAAGGAGCAGTTCAGCGGCGCCTGGTCGAGCGAGGGCGGCGTGCCCGGAATGGTCTGCAGCCGCTCGCCGCGCCTCGCGCCGTGCACGGTGGAGGCCAGCAATCCCCTTGCGTAGGGATGCACCGGCGTCCGCACGATGTCGCGCAAGGCGCCCTGCTCGACGATCTGACCGGCATACATGACGGCGACACGGTCGCAGATCTCGATCGCAACGCCGATGTCGTGGGTGACGAAGATGACGGACATGCCGAACTCGCGCTGCAGCTCGCGCAGCAACAGCAGAATCTGGATCTGCACGGTGGCATCGAGCGCGGTGGTCGGCTCGTCGGCGAGCAGCACCTTGGGCCGGCAGGCCAGTGCCAGCGCGATCATCGCCCGTTGCCGCATGCCGCCCGACATCTCGTGCGGATAGGAGTCGAGCCGGCGCTTGGCCGAGGGAATCCTGACGATGTCGAGCATCTCCAGCGCCCGCGCGCGCCCTTCCGCCTGGCTCTTGCGCTCGTGCCGCATCACGGTCTCGGCGATCTGCTGACCGATGGTGTAGACCGGATCGAGCGCGAGCCCCGGCTCCTGGAAGATCATCGAGACCGTGCTGCCGCGAAACTGCGACAGCTCGTCATCGCTCATCGCCAGCACGTCGCGCCCCATGACCTCGACGCTGCCGGAGATCTGCGTGCGCTTCTTCGGCAACAGCCGCATCAGCGCCCGCATGGTCACGCTCTTGCCGGAGCCGGATTCGCCGAGCAGGCCCAGCACCTCGCCGTCGGCGAGCGACAGGCTGACATCGTTCACCGCATGCACGGTGCGCTCGCCGGTGAAGCGGATGCTGAGGTCCTTAATCTCGACGAGGTTGGTCATGCCCAGGTCTTTGTAGGAGAGGCAATAGGCGCAGCTCGCATGAGTCCTCCGCCGGCGCGGCGCGCGCAGTGCTTACCTCTCCCCGCTTGCGGGGAGAGGTCGGATTGCATCGAAGATGCAATCCGGGTGAGGGGGTACAGGTCTAACCGCGAACACTTCCCGTGCGTCTGCCCCTCACCCCAACCCTCTCCCCGTAAGAACGGGGAGAGGGAGCCTACCGGCCGTGCTGTGGGTTTATCGGTCTTCCACTGACGCGCGCAGACATCGCTGACGATCCCTACCGGGAGGAAGCAGAGCGCCATCGCGGACACAGCGGGGACTACATTGCTCATGGCAGCGTCGGCACCCGGGCGTGGAAGTCGGTGGCGCGCTGGAAGGCAGCGCCGATGGTCAGGATGGTGGCCTCATCGAAGGAGCGGCCGATCAGCTGCATGCCGACCGGCAGGCCCGTCGATGTGAAGCCGGTCGGGATCGCCAGCGACGGCAGGCCGAGATAGTTGACCGGGCGGGTGAAGCGGGTGATGCGCTGGATCACGGCCTCTGCCCCCGGCGCGCCGCCGACATCGCTCTCGGCAATCGAGGGTGTCACCAGCGGCGAAACCGGCGCGATCACCGCATCGACGCCGGAGGTCGCCGTGACATGCGCGGCCAGCGCCGCACCGCGCCAGCGCAGCGCTTCGAGATAGGTGACGCCGGACACGGCCAACGCGTTCTGCAGCCGCATCAGCACCTGCGGACCATAGTCCTGCGGCCGTTCGATCAGCCAGCGCTTGTGAAAGGCAGCCGCTTCGACCGCCAGCACGAGCTGGCAGGCCGCAGTGAGCTGGCGCTGGTCGGGCAGCTCGACCTGGACGACATCGGCGCCTTCGGTCTTGAGCACCGCGATCGTTGCATCGAGGCAGCGCGCCACCTCGGGATCGAGGTCATCGACGTAGAACGCCTTGGGTACGCCGATCTTCAGACCCTTGATCGAAGCCTTGGTAGCCGCGACATAGTCCTGCACGGGTGAGGTACTGGCGGTCGGATCCTCCGGATCGGGACCGGCCGTCAGGCCGAGCAGCAGCGCGCAATCCTCGGCGGTCTGCGCCAACGGCCCGACCGTGTCGAGCGACTGCGACAGCGGCATCGCGCCGGCGCGGCTGACGCGGCCCCACGTCACCTTCAGGCCGGTCACGCCGCAGAAATTCGCGGGCATGCGGATCGAGCCGCCGGTGTCCGAGCCGAGCGCGGCGAAGGTCAGGCGTGCGCCGACCGCCGAGCCCGAGCCGGACGACGAGCCGCCGGTGACGTAGCCCAGCTTCCAGGGATTGTGCACCGGACCGTAATGGGCGTTGTGGCCGGTCGGACCATAGGCGAACTCCGCCATCTGCAGCGTGCCGAGCCGGATGGAGCCGGCGTCCTTCAAGCGCTGCAGGGCGGTCGATGTAGTCGTCGCGACGAAGTCGCGCCGGATCAGCGAGCCGCAGGTCGAGACGTGGCCGGCCTCGTAGTACATGTCCTTGTGCGCCAGCGGCACGCCGTGCAGCGGTCCCCTTGGGCCGACCGTTGCCAACTCCGCGTCAGCTTCGCTCGCGGCCTTCAGCGCCGGCTCGGACTCGATCGCCATGAAGGCGTTCAGCTTCGGCTGCCATTGCGCGATGCGATGCAGGCAGGAGCGCGTCACCTCGACCGAGGACAGCTTCTTGTCGGCGATCGCCTGTGCGGCCTCGGTCAGGGTCATCAATGCTGGTTCGGTGCTCATCGGCCCACCTTCAGCGTCTGCGCCACGACGTAGCTCGAAGGCTCCAGGTCGAACGGCAGGGTGCCGGCGACGGCCGCGAAGTTGTCGAACGCCGGTCCGATCGACTCGGCGATGCGGGTCGCGACCTCCTTGTCGACGGGCAGGCCGGAGGCCTCCGCGATGGCACTGACTTGCTGGGGCGTGGGTCTGGTCATTCCGCTTCTCGCTGCTGGTGTCTGCCGTCAGACGGCCGGCGCCTGGCTGTGTCCCGATCCGGCGATCGCCATGTGGCAGGCGGCCTGATGGCCCATTGTATCCAGCTCCGTCAACCTTGGCGCAACATTCGAGCAAGGCGCCTCCGCAAACGGACAGCGGGTGTGGAAACGGCAACCGGAGGGGGGATCGATTGGATTGGGCGGATCGCCGGAGAGCGGCGGCACCTCGGTGCGCTTGTCGGGATCGGACGACGGCATCGCCGCCAGCAGCGCGCGCGTATAGGGATGCGCCGGCTTGGCCCAGACCTGCTCGACCGGGCCGAGCTCGACGACCTCGCCGAGATACATCACCAGCACGCGGTCGGAGATGTAGTTGATGACGTTGAGGTCGTGGCTGATGAACAGATAGGTCAGGCCGAACTCGCGCTTCAGGTCCATCAACAGGTTCAGGACCTGCGCCTCGACGGACTTGTCGAGCGCCGACACCGCCTCGTCGAGAATGACGAGCCGTGGCGACAAAGCGAGCGCACGGGCGATGTTGACGCGCTGGCGCTGGCCGCCGGAGATCTCGTGCGGATAGCGGTTGGCGAAGATCTCTGGACGTAAGCCCACCTTGCCGAGCAGCTCGCGGGCGAGCTCACGCGAGGCTCCATCGGCCATGCCGTGCACCTTCGGCCCGAACGCGATCGATTCCTCGATCGTCAGCCGCGGATTCAGCGAGGCATAGGAATCCTGGAACACCATCTGCATGCCGCGCCTGAGCTCGCGCAGGGACATCTCGTGGCCGACCTGGCGGCCGTCGAAGATGATCTCGCCGGCATCGCGCTCCATCAGATGCATCAAAAGCCGCGCCGTCGTCGACTTGCCGCAGCCGGACTCACCGACGATGCCGACGGTCTCGCCCTTGCCGATCGCAAACGACACATCGTCGACCGCCCGCACCGTCTTGCGCGCGCCGAACAGGCCGCCACGCACCGGGAAATGTTTTGTCAAGCCGTCGACGCGCAGCAACGGCTGCGCCTTGCCGCCGAGGTCCTCGATGGGTGCGAGTCCGGTGACTGCCGTTGCTTCACTCATGATGATGCACTCGGTGCGGCGGCAGCGTTCCCTTCTCCCCTTGTGGGAGAAGGTGGCGCGGACGCAGTCCGCGACGGATGAGGGGTCTCTCTCCGCGGATCATGGCGATCGACGTTGGCCTGTGACAGGCCTACCGGCCGTGGCCTCATGGTTCGAGACGCGTCGCAAGAGCGACGCTCCTCACCATGAGGATGTAGTATCTCGCCGCGCAAGAGACCCTCAGGTTGAGGGCGTGTTTCGCGGCGCGATCTCAAACCCTCATGGTGAGGAGCGCCTCTTCGGCGCGTCTCGAACCATAAGGCCCCAAACGGCTCCACGTTTCCAAGCGATCTACAAGGGAGCCGGTGCACTGCCGATGCAGTCCTGTTGTAGTCAGCGCCGCTCATGCCCATCAGCTCCGGATGTCCATGGCGCTGCGCAGGCCGTCGCTCAGCAGGTTGAAGCAGATCGAGACCGCGAAGATCATCGCGCCGGGCAGCGCGGCCACCCAGGGATTGACGTAGATCGCGGTGCGCAGCGTGTTCAGCATCAAGCCCCACTCCGGCTCCGGCGGCTTGGTGCCGAGGCCGAGGAACGACAGACCGGCGGCGAGGATCATCGACACCGAGATCAGGCCGGTCGCATAGACGAAGATCGAGCCAAGCACGTTGCCGAGCATGTGCACGCGCATGATCGTGATCGCTCCGGCCCCGGAGGCGCGCGCGGCCTCGACGAAATCGCGGTTGCGCACGCCTGTCGTGACGCTCTCGGCAACACGGGTGATCTGCGGCACGAACACGATGGTCAGCGAGACGATGGAATTGGTGATGCCGGCGCCGAGCGCGCCGGAGATCGCGATCGCCAGCAGCACCGACGGGAAGGCGTAGAACACGTCGATGGTGCGCATGATCGCGGTGTTGACCCAGCCGCCGACATAGCCGGCGACGAGACCAAGCATGGTGCCGATGCTAAAGGCGAGGATCACCGGCGAGATGCCGATCAGGAGCGACAGCCGTCCGCCATAGATCAGCCGCGCCAGCATGTCGCGGCCGAGCTCATCGGTGCCGAGTGGATAGTTCGGCGTGCCGATGTGGCGCAGGCGGCGGATCATCGAGCCCTGATAGGGATCGGCGAGATGCAGATAGGGCGCGAGCAAAGCCGACAGGACAATCAGCAGCAGGATCGCGACGCAAACCATGCTGACCTTGTCCCTGACGAGACGGCGGCCGACCGTCGCCCAATAGCCGCGCGCGTTTGCGGCCGGCGCCGCCCGCAGCGAGGAGTCGTTCATCGTGCTCGAGGAACTGACGCTCATCGCTAGCCTCGCTTGATGCGCGGATCGATCGCGGCCTGCGCGATGTCGACCACGAGATTGAGGATCACGAAGAACATCGCCAGCACCAGGATCGTGCCTTGCAGCAGCGGCAGATCGCGCTGGAAGATCGCCGAGTTCAACAACAGCCCGGAGCCGGGCCAGGAGAACACGGTCTCGATCAGGATCGAGCCGCCGAGCATGTAGCCGAGCTGCAGCCCCATGATGGCAAGCGCGGTCGGCGCGGCATTCTTCAGCACATGGCGGAACACATGGGTCTCGCGCAGCCCCTTGGCGCGCAGCGCCTCGACGAAATCCTGGCTCAGGATGTCGCCGGTCAGCGCCCGCACCGTGCGTGTGATGATGCCCATCGGAATCACCGACGTGGTGATCGCGGGCAGCACCAGGAAGCGGATATGGGCCCAGTCCCACGCCCAGGCGCCCGAGCCGGACGGCCCGGCGCCGACGGCCGGCAGCCAGTTCAGCTCGACCGAGAAGATGATGACCAGGACCATGCCGAGCCAGTAATGCGGCAGCGACACGCCGGCGATCGCGATCGATGTCGCGACCTTGTCGATCCAGGTGTCGCGGAAATAGCCGGCGACGAGACCGAAGAACAGGCCGAGGGAGAAGCCGATGATGGCGGCGGCGATCGCGAGCGTCACGGTGTTGGCGACCGCGCGCAGCACCTCGGCCAGCACCGGGCGGCCGGTCGCGATCGAATTGCCGAGATCGCCGTTGAGCGCGCGCCACAGCCACAGCCCGAACTGCACCGGCAATGGCTTGTCGAAGCCATAGGCCACACGCAGCTGCTGCGCCAACTCCTGCGACGCGTCGGCCGGCAGCACCGCAACCAAGGGATCACCGGGCGTGATGTGAACGAGCATGAAGCAGACGAGCGCGACGCCGATGATGATCGGGATCGCATAGACCATCCGCCTGGCAGCGTAAGAGAGCACGAGTCACCTTCCAAAGGTCTATCCACCGTCATGCCCGGGCTTGACCCACGGCTGTCCGGTTTAGTTTTTAGCATATACTTAGGCTCAACTGGCGGTCATCTTGCCTGGCTGGCGGGGGCCGATCGAGTAGTCGATCGATCCGCTTGCGATGCATGAGGTTTTGCGTGATCAGACCTGTAAACGTCTGCAGGCTCTTGACGCTGTTTTGCAGCTTATGGGTCGCGCGCAGCAACAGATGAGCGATCAGCGCCACGGCGATCTGGATGCGAATGGCGTTCTCGGAGGTTCCGAGAAAGTGGCGGATCTTCAGCGTATGTTTGACCCAGCGAAAGAACAGCTCGATCTGCCAACGGCGCTTATAGAGATCGGCGATTTCATCGGCCGATGCATCGAGATCATTGGTGACGATGCGCAGGATTTTTCCGGTTTCCGTAGAGATCCTGATCTCTCTGACAGGATCCTGGAACGGGTTCTTTCGGGACGCTGCGAGCCTCGCAGGCAGGAGGCCGACACGGTCAGACAGGACGGAAGAGTCTTTCAGGATCTTGTTCTCGGTCACATTTCTGAGCTTGGTATTGGCTTTGAGACGGGTAACGAGACGACACCCTTGCTTGTTGAGCTCGGCCCACCAGCCGTAATCATAGTAACCAAGATCGAAGACGTAGGTGGCGCCTAGGCGGATCGGAAGAGACTTCGCCATGGTGATGTCGTTGACGTTTCCCGCGGTCAACTCAGCCGAGGTTGGATTCTCGGTATCTGGATTATAGACGATGTGCAGCTTGAAGCAGTTGATGCCGCGGCTGAACTTGGCCCAGTCGGCACTGAGCGAGTTCAGGGAAAATCTGGTCGAATCGATCAGATAGACCGCATCCGCGACTTCACCTGCCAGCTTCCGTTCACAGCTTTTCATCATCTCGGCCAGAAGCCCGGTGAAGACCTCATAGGGCCGCCGAGCATTGGCATCAGCCAGCGTGGAACGCGAAACCTCCTTTGCGCCAACGTGATAGAGCCGCGCTGCGTGGCTCTCGAAGGACGCTTCAATGGCACGCAGGCTCTCCGCGCGAGCCAGTTGGCCATAAAGCAGAGCGAGAAACTGGTTCTGGGTACTGAGCCGGCGCACGCGCTTGTTCGCCCGATGTGTTTCCACAAGCCGGTCGAAATCCCTCCACGGAACAAGCTTCTGCAGCGCGTGAAATACAGTATTGTGGTGGCGCATGGCGGGACCTTCCTGGCGTGTCTCGAACATTTGGCGATGCTCAAGACCGCAGAAGAATCCACGCCATGCGCCTTGTCCACTCATTCTAAACCGGACAGCCGTGGGCTTGACCCGGGCATCCACGTCTTTCTCGCCTCGGATAAACGTGGATGGCCGGGTCAAGCCCGGCCATGACGAACACCGGATTGTCGCGGCCTACGGCTCCACCGAAATCGGCGAGAAGTCGATGAACCAGCTCTTCGGCTGTACCACGCCCTTGACCTTCGGGCTCATGGCGCGCGGGCCGACGTCGTGGGCGACGTAGAGGAACGCCGCGTCGTCGACCGAGGCCGCATGCAGCTCAGCCAGCGCCTTGTCGCGCTCGGCCGGGTCGAAGGTCTGGCGCGCCTTCTTCACCAGCTCATCGAACTTCGGGTTGTTGATGTAGCCCCAATTGTTGGACACCGGCGGTGCCATCGACGACTGCAGGAAGCGCACCAGCGCGAAGAACGGATCCATCGCCGCATAGGTCACATTGGTGGCGTTGGCACCGTTGGCGGACGGGTCCTTGGCGCCGCGGCGCCAGTTGGTGAACAGCGTGTTCCATTCGATGACGTCGAGCTTGACGTCGAAGTAGCACTCGGCAAGCGCCTGCTGCAGATATTCGTTCATCGGCAGCGGCTGCATCTGGCCGGAGCCCGACGCCGAGGTCTGGATCTTCACCTCGAGCTTCTTGGTCGGGCCGTAGCCGGCCTCCTGCATCAGCTTCTGCGCGGCGGCCTTGTCATACTTGATCTCGAAGGTGACGTTGCCGCGCCAGGGATGGCCCTTCTCGAAGGTGCCGGTCGCGGGCACCATCAGGCCGGCGAGCAGACCATCCTTCAGGCCTTCGCGATCGACGCAGAGATTCGCGGCCTTGCGGACGCGGATATCGTTCCAGGGCGAGCCTTCCACGCGCGAGAACTGCCAGGGCCAGACATGCGGCTGCTCATTGGCGTAGAGCTTGAAGCCGCGCTGCTTGATCTCGGGCAGCGCATCCGGCGCCGGCGCCTCGACCCAATCGACCTGCCCGGACAGCAACGCCGCAGTGCGCGCATTCGCTTCTGGCATCGGCAGCAGGATCATCTTGTCGGACTTCGGCACCCGCGCCTTGTCCCAATAGGCCTCGTTCTTCGATAGCTCCAGCCGCTCGCGCGGCGTGAATTTCGTCATCTTCCAGGGGCCGGTGCCGGATGCGTCCTTGGCAAAGGCCGTCCAGGTGGCCTGCGACTTCGCCTTGTCGTCGGCGCCGGTGGCGGCCTCGTAGAGCTTCTGCCACTTCGTCGGGCTCGCCATGAACAGGTTGGTGAGGTTGATCGGCAGGAAGCTGTCCGGCTCCTTCGTCGTCAGCTCGACGGTCATGTCGTCGATCTTGCGCGCCGAAGCGAGCGTCGGCATGCGCGAGGCGGTGACGCCGACCTGACTCGGATCGAACTGCGGCGCATCCTGCTTCAGCACCTTCTCGACGTTCCACACCACCGCATCGGCATTGAACGGCGAGCCGTCGTGGAAGGTGACGCCGGGACGCAGCTTGAACGTCCACTTGGTCTTGTCGGCGTCGTCGACCTTCCACTCCGTGGCGAGGCCGGGAATGACGACGCTCGGCTTGTCCGCCGACGACAGGTCCCACATCGTCAGCGAGTCGTACATCGTCACGCCGGTGAAACGGTTGCCCTCGAACCCCTGATCGGGCTGGCCGAGCGTGCGCGGAATGTCCGCCGCGGTCATGCCGATGCGCAGCACGGATTCCGCACCGGCCCGCCCCGGCAACATGACGAGCGAAGCCGTCGTCATCAACGCGGCTGCAAGGGCCGCACGGCCCTTCATTGAGGTCGCAATACGCGAGAACACGATCACATCTCCGATCAAGCTGGCTAATTTCTGTGCAGCGTTATGCAACGGCTATGCCAGCAATGCTTCCGATCACGGCCCTGCGACCCGTGGTCACAACCGTTTGTACTCAAATGATCATGCCCAGGGCTTGGCACCCGGATTGCAGGTTTCGCACGTCGAATTGATCCGATTTTCACGGAGCTTCACCTTCATGCGCACCCGATTGTCCTTGCTCGCCACCGCGCTCGCGCTCGGCCTCTCAACCGTCGCCGCGCGCGCCGAAACGGTCCTACGCTACGGCATCTCGATGGCCGACATCCCGCTGACGACCGGACAGCCGGATCGCGGCGCCGGGGCCTATCAGTTTACCGGCTATACGATCTACGATCCGCTGGTCGCGTGGGACATGAGCACCGGCGACAAGCCGGGCAAGCTCATTCCCGGCCTCGCCAGCGAATGGAAGGTCGACGATGCCGACAAGACCAAGTGGCGCTTCACCTTGCGCAAGGGCGTCAAGTTCCACGACGGCAGCGACTTCAATGCCGACGCAGTGATCTGGAATCTGGACAAGGTGCTCAACGATAAGGCACCGCAGTTCGACAAGCGGCAGAGCGCGCAGGTCAAGACGCGCCTTCCCTCGGTGGCGAGCTACGCCAAGATCGACGATTCCACGATCGAGATCACAACCAAGACCGTCGATTCCTTCTTCCCCTATCAGATGCTGTGGTTCCTGATTTCGAGCCCGGCGCAATACGACAAGCTCGGCAAGGACTGGGACAAGTTTGCCAGCCAGCCCTCCGGCACCGGCCCGTTCAAGCTGACGAAGCTGGTGCCGCGCGAGCTCGCCGAACTGACGAAGAATTCCGAATATTGGAACAAGGACCGGCTGCCGAAGACGGACAAGCTGGTGCTGGTGCCGATGCCGGAAGCGCTGACGCGCACCAATGCGCTGCTCGCCGGCCAGGTCGACCTGATCGAGACGCCGGCGCCGGACGCCGTGCCGCAGCTCAAGGCCGCCGGCATGAAGCTCGTCGACAACATCACGCCGCATGTCTGGAACTATCACTTAAGCGTGCTGCCGGGTTCGCCGTGGACCGACATCCGCCTGCGCAAGGCGCTCAATCTCGCGATCAATCGCGACGAGGTCGTCGGGCTGATGAACGGCCTCGCCAAGCCGGCCAAAGGCCAGGTCGATCCGTCGAGCCCGTGGTTCGGCAAGCCGACCTTCGAGCTGAAATATGATCTCGCCGCGGCCAAGAAGCTGGTCGAGGAAGCCGGCTACTCCAAGGACAAGCCGCTGAAGACGACCTTCATCATCGCGCAGGGCGGCACCGGCCAGATGCTGTCGCTGCCAATGAACGAGTTCCTGCAGCAGAGCTTCAAAGAGATCGGGATCGACATCGACTTCAAGGTGGTCGAGCTTGAGACGCTGTACACGCATTGGCGCAAGGGCGCGGCCGACGAGATGAACGCCGGCATCACCGCCAACAACATCGCCTATGTCACCTCAGATCCGCTCTACGCCATCGTCCGCTTCTTCGCCTCCGACCAGATCGCGCCGGTTGGCGTCAACTGGGGTGGCTACAAGAACCCGAAGGTCGATGCGCTGATCTCCGAAGCCAAGCAGACCTTCGATCCGGCCAAGCAGGACGAGCTGATCGCGCAGGCGCACGCGCTGGTGGTGGATGACGCCGTGCTGGTCTGGGTGGTGCACGACACCAACCCGCATGCGCTGTCGCCAAAGGTGAAGACGTTCGTCCAGGCCCAGCACTGGTTCCAGGACCTGACCACGATCGGGGCGGAGTAGGTCTCGACGGTGTTCGTTTCCGTCATTGCGAGCGCGGCGACCTGTCCGCCGTAGCTCGAAGAGCGAAGGCGGAAGCAATCCAGGGCCAAGCCAACGACTCTGGATTGCTTCGTCGCTGCGCTCCTCGCAATGACGATGGAGAGATCGTCGTAGGGTAGGCAAAGGCGCGACGCGCCGTGCCCACCATCCATCCGCAATGTCGGTGTACCGATGGTGGGCACGCAACGCCTGCGGCGCCGCTTTGCCCGCCCTACGAATTCAAGAGCTACTTCGACAGCAGCGCATGGGCGCCGTTCCAGTTGTCCGGTGGCGGGGTCTGCTGATAGGCGCGGATGCGCTCTTCGTAGAGATCATAGAGCTTCGTCAGCTCCTTCGCCTCATCGCTCTTGCGTCCGCGCGCTATGGCGGCCAGCGCCTCGTCCCAGTCGCGGCTGCGATAGGCCGCGAGCATCTCGATCGTCAGGTTGCGCAGCCGCTGGAAGCGCTCGGAAAACATCACGTCGTCGCGCCCAGCGATGGCATAGATCACCTCCGGCTCGGTCTTGCCCTTGACCATGATGAAGTCGAGCTCGAGGATCGCGAGCTTGTCCTTCACCGCCATCGCGGTGGCCGAGCCGACGATGACCGGAAAGCCGTATTCCTTCGACTGGCCCTCGAGCCGCGACGCGAGATTGACGCTATCGCCGAGCGCCGAATAGTTGAACTTCAGGTCGGAGCCCATGTTGCCGACCACGCCGATGCCGGTGTTGAGACCGATGCCGACCTTGAGCGGAATGTAGACGTGGCCGCCATGCGCGGCCTCCTGCTCGCGCTCCCCATTCACCCGGTCGATCCGGTCGAGCATGTCGAGCGCGGCCTCGCAGGCATTGATCTGGTGATCCTTGTCGGCGAGCGGCGCGTTCCAGAACGCCATGATCGCGTCGCCCATGTATTTGTCGACATAGCCCTTGCGGGCGATGATGGCGTTGGTCAGCGGCGTGAGGAAGCGGTTCATCAGCTGCGTCAGGCCCTGCGGATCGTGCTTGTAGCTCTCCGAGATCGTGGTGAAGCCGCGCACGTCGGAGAACATCACCGTGATCTCGCGCTCCTCACCGCCGAGCGTGGGCGGCGACTGCGCAAGCTGCTCGACCAGCACCGGCGACAGATATTGCCCGAACACCGAGCGCATCTGCCGGCGCTGGTTCTGCTCGCGGACGAAGTTGGCGAAGATCAGCGTCAGATAGATCGCCGTCGTCGACAGCATCGGATAGGTGAAGTCGATCAGCAGCCGGTGCTGGGTGTAGAAGTACCAGGACAGCCCCATCAGCGCGGTCGCGAACAGCGCGCCGAACACGACCAGCGTGACCGCGCCGAACTGCGGCGCGAACACGATCACGAGCAGACCGAGCAGCACCGCGCCACCGAACTCGACCGCAATGCCCCAGTACGGCCGAGTGAGGATCGAACCGGTCAGCACCGACTCAAGCACCTGCGCGTGCACCTCGACGCCGGCCATCGCCGGGTAGACCGGCGTGGTCTTGATGTCGTTCAGGCCGATGGCGGATGGCCCGATCAGGATCAGCTTTTTCTCGATCTTCTCTGGCGCGACGCGCCCCTCGAGCACATCGATTGCGGAGACGTAGATCGATGGGTCGTGATTGGCATAGTGCACCCAGATCTGACCATTGCCGTCAGTCGGAATCTGAAAGCTGTCCAGTCCGAGGCTGGTTATGCCGCCGGGGTCGGTCTTGATCCGAACAGTATCCGAGTGGGTCGCCACCCTGAGCATCTCGAAGCTCAGAGACAGCATGACGATGTCCTGCGCCCGCATGATCATGGGCACCCGGCGAATGATGCCGTCGCGCTCCGGCGGGATCGAGAACAGGCCGCGCCCGGTTGCGGCATGCTCGATCACCGGGACGTTACGCAACAGTCCCGGGTACGGCCACATGAAAGGCTGCGGCTCCTCGCCGAGCATCGCCAAGCCGGTGACCGGCAGCGTCTTGTCGAGATCGGCGCGAACGTCGGGACCGCCGGACTCGCCCAACACGACGCGTGACCTGCGCAGCGCCTCCGCCAACACCTCATCATTCGACCGCAGCGCTTTCAGCTTGTCGCGGGTCCCCTCGTCCAGCTCCGGAAAAAAATCCGCGGCAATCCCTGGATTGAGCCGGTCCGGCTCGGCGAACACGACGTCGAAGGCGATCACGACGGCGCCGAGCCGGGTCAATTTGTCGACGATCTCGGCGATGCGCGTGCGCGGCCACGGCCACTGCCCGAGCTTCGGATCGGCAAGGCTCTTCTCGTCGATATCGACGATGGTGACCGGGCGGATCGTCTTGACCCGCGGACTCCAGGCCTGAAAGTTGTCGAAGGTGCGGACGCGCGCCTCCTGGATCGGCGCCGGATCGGCGACGCGCAGCGCGGCCACGCCGACCAACAGCAGCAGGCAGATCAGGCGCGCATAGCCGAATCGGCGCGCGAACCATCGGGGCACTGCCTTCAGTCGTTTCATGAAACGCCCGCTGTTGTCCTATTCGGTTCAGAGAGGAAGGCCGAGTTGGAACAGACGCAGCTGCTCCACCGCGGAATGTTCGCCTCCGATCGTGGTGCAGGCGGGCCGGCCGCCAGCCTTGGAGTCCGCCGATCAGACGATATGGAAATCGTTCTGATGGTGCTGCAGCTGCGTGACCGTAACACCCTTCAGCGTGATCGTGTCGTGCGCCGCATCGGTGATGATCGTATCGCCATTCACCGTCCTTGCAGCGCCGAGGATTGCCTCGATGCTGGCGAACAGCGAATGGTCGATCTCGATCGTATCCTTGTTGACGTCGAAATCGCCGATCGTCGCGCTGCCGAAATGCGGGTTGAAGACGAAGCTGTCGTTGCCGCCTTTGCCGAAGATCGTGACGCCGTCGCCGACATTGACGAAGGTGTCGTCCTGGCTCGTGCCATTGACCGTCGACGCGCCGTTGCCGACGAGCGTCACCGTCAGCGCCTTCGTGCCGGAGCTGCCGTGGCCGTCGCTGACCTCGGCCTGATAGGTGACGGTCAGGGTGTCTCCGGGCTTCAGGAAGTCCAGGTTCACGTCGGCCGGATGATAGCTCCAGTGGAGAGTTTCGGTGTCACCGTCAGACGTCGCGCTGTCGAAGCTGATGGCGCCGGCATCGGCCAGCGCCTGGACATGCGCATCCGCCGGCAGGCTCGACGAGCCGTTGTATTTGACGACGCCATTGCCGAGCACCGAGGCCGTCAGCGTGTCGCCGAAATCCTTGTCGAGGATGGTCAAGGTGCCCGACATGTCGCTCGCCAGCTTCACCGGCTGGTCGGCGATCGATCCGGCAGATACGTTGTCGAGCTCGAATGCGTTCTGGCTGCTCGCCAGCACGACCTTGTTGAACGGCGACAGGCCGAGAAACTCGACATAGCCGTTCGAGGCGAACGATCCCTGGCCGCCATTGGCGATCAGCGGCGCGACGTCGCTGCCGGTGTAGGACGCGACCAGCTTGTTGCCGTTGTAGAACGAGATGCTGTTGTAGCTGTCGACGGAGCCCCAATACAGCCCGAAGCTGTTCTTGGCGCTGTCGAAGGTGATCGTCTCCTGCGCATGACCGCCGATGCTGAGATAATTGGTCTGATCCTGGCCGCCGGGCATGTAGGGCGCCGCCGAAGCCGACGATGAGCCGTGCACCACGCCGGCATTGCCGTCGGCAGTGAAGGTCGCGTGCAGTGCCTGACTGTAGAAGCTGCCGTGGGCGCGGCCCTCGTTCGTGTCCGAACCGTCCGACAGTTGGTCGAAGGTCTCGGTCGCCATGCCCTCCGCATTCACGGTGGTGCCGGTCGCGAGCACGGCCGCCCGCTCGGACAGGATGACGGTCTGGACCGTGGGGTTCGTTTCACCGACGATCACAGGCGCATCCTCCGCGCCCTTGACCGTAATGGTGATGGGCACGTCGACCACGCCACCGTGACCGTCGTCGATCTCCACCGTATAGGTCAGCGTCACCTGCTGGTCGGCGCCGAGATAGTCGAACACCTTGTCCTTGGCCGAGAAGGTCCAGGGCTGCGCCCCCGCGCCGCCATGCCCGGAATCCGTCAACCGGCCGAGCGACAGCCAACTCATCAGGATGGACGTATCGGACGGCAGGCCATCATCGGCGCCGGAAACGACGACGTCCGTCACCTTGATCACATGCGTGTCGGTGACGTCGGCATCCGCAAAGGTGATGGTGCCGCTCGCCGTGTCGCGCAGATCTGAGCCGGACTTGCCGACGCGCTCGGCGATCTCCGCCGTCTGCACGTCCGACGTGACGACCGGCTGGTCGTTGGTGCCCGTGATGGTCACCACGATCGACGAGGTCGCGGTCCCGCCCCGGTGGTCGTCGAGCGTGACCGTGGAGGTCACCGTGACGCTCTGACCTTCGCCAAGGAAATCGAGGGATCCATCGGGAATCGCATAGGTCCAGCCGACCGAGCCGTTGTTGGTAGTCCCGCTCTGCGCCAGCTGCAGCGCCTGCTCCAGTGCAGCGATCTGCCCCGAGGTGAGCTGGTCCGACAGATTCGTGTGGTGATCCGCTGCCGTCCAGGTCACGCTCTGTGCATTGGCGAGGATCGCAGCTGTCGGGCGATCCGTCAGATCGACATCGCCGAAATGAATCGTGCCGCCGACACTGTCCGCAACAGATGATGCCGTCTGCCCGATCGTCTCCGTGATCGCGCCGGCCTGCTCGGGATCTGCGATCACGGGCGCGGCGTCGGCAGCCGCGAGTGTGATGAGCGTGCCGCCTTGGCCGTCGCTGCTGCCGACGAAATGCGCGCCGGAATAGTCGGCGCCACTCAGGGTCAGATTGACGCTGTGGCCGGCGCCATCGCTGACGGTCAGCACGCCCGTCTCAGAATCGTAGGACGCCGTTGTCGCTGAACTCCAATGGACCGTGGACAGGTCGATCTTATCGGAGACGCCGAGGCCGGTGATCCTGGCAGCGAAGCTGGTGTCGTCGACCACGAGCTCACTGCTGCCGTCGCCGCTGAAGTCGATCGTCTGCGTGCTGCCGCTGGCGAGGTGCAGGATGGCGCCGGGATCGATCGCGATCGTCCCGGAGCCGGAGATCGACCCCGTGATCTCGAACGTGCCGCCGACGATCTCGATCGTGCCGTCGTTGATGACCGATCCGCCAATGCTGGTGAAGCCGCTCGCCGTGATCGTCCCGTAGATGTAGAGCGTGCCGCCGCCGCTGACGTCCGTACCGGCGAGAGCGAGCATCGCGCCGAGATCGACAGTGAAGACGCCGGAATTGTCGACATGCATATCCGACAACGTCACGTCGTACCCGGTGATCTCCAGCGTGCCGACGACGCCGACGCTCAATGTGCCGCCGGTGAGGCTTGTGCCGCCATCCAACACCAAGGTGGAAGGCACGGGTGCATCACCATCATCATCGATGATGATCTCGCCGCCGGCATTGTCGATGTGGACGCTTTCGAACGTCGTCGCGGCCGCGGTTTCGATATGCACCGTGCCGCGGTTGACAAGATCGCCGCCGGTGATGGTGCTGTCCTCGAGCAGCAGCAACGCATCCTGCCCGATCTGGACCGTACCGAGATTGTCGACCGAGACGCCGGCCAGGGTCGCACCTTTGCTCGACGCGACCTCGAGCACCGAGCCATCGCTGACCGCAATGACGGCATCGGTGAACATGGCGCCGCCCTGGATGGTCAGGGTGACGGGGGTCCACGGCGTTTCCGGAGGTCCGTCCTCCGTGGTGACGACAGCGTGAATATTGCCGCCGCCGTTCCCGTCGCCCCACGCGCCAATCACGATCGCGCCGCCGGCGACGGCAGAGCCATCGATGGTGCTGTCGCCTGTGACCTCGATCAGGCCGTCATTGGTGATCGCGCCGCCGGCGATATTCGTGCCGGTCAGCGCGAGAACGCCGCTGAGCGCGATGGTGATCGCCGCGGCATTGGCGTTGGTGACCGACTCGTCCTCGAGCACATTGCCGCTGCCGGATATGGCGACCACGCCGAAATTGCCGAGCGTGCCGCCGATGAGCGCGGCATGGCCGGTCAGCGCGACCGTTCCACCGACCTCGTTGGTCAGCGTGCCGCCGGTGAGGTGCGCCTCCGACAGCGTCAGCTTGGCCGACTGCTCGACCGTGATCAGACCCTCAGCATTGTCGATGCCGGTGTCGAGATCGAGCGTGAGCCCACCGTTCGCCTTGATATCGATCAGGCCAGAGTTCGTGACGCTTTCGTTGGAAACCGCATTGCCGCTGCCGGATACTTCGATCCGGCCGAAATTATCCAGCCCGCCGTTGCTGATCGTGGCGCCACCCTGCAGCGCCAGGACACCATCGGCTCGCTGTGCGACCTGAAAGCCGCTTTCGAGCGTTCCGAAGGTGTGGATGACCGGTGTGCCCTGGATCAGGATGGTGCCGCCGTCGATGCTGCCGCCCGCGAGGGCCAGCGTGGCGCCGGTATCGACCTGGATCAGGCCGGAACTCTCATCAGCAGTATTCTCGACGTCGCCGCGAACGGTCAGCGTACCGCCGGAGAGCTCGATCCTTCCGCTGTTGGTGATGCTGGCTGCGGCACCGAACTCGCCGCCGCCCGCCAGCACGACCTTGCCGGCATTGTTGAGCACGCTCTGGTCCAGGATCTGAGCGAGACCACCGACGCTGATCGTGGCGCTGCCGAAATTATAAATGCGGGCATCGGCCTTGGCCGTCAGCGCACCGCTGATCGCCAGCGTGCCGTGGTTATCGAGCTCGGGAACGGCTCCGCCACCGAAATCATTCAGGCTCACCGATCTGGCGAACGCAGCCGCGTCGATCGTGACCGGAAAGGCCGGCGTCAAACCATGCAACTGATCGGTGATGATGATGACGTCGTCAGCGGCCGTCGGAGCGAGGCCCGTCTCCCAGTTCGCGCCGTCGCTCCACAGCAGCACCGAAGCGGCGTGGCTTTCGCCGGACTGCCCCTGCGTCGTGGCGATCCAGACCACGGCCGGATCGTCGGTGCCGGTGATCGTCACCGTGATCATCTGCGTCGACGCGGCCCCCTGCGAGTCCGTCACCGTCACCGTGTAGGTGAGTGTCAGTGTCTGCCCGGCCGGAATGAAATCGGCGACATAGACCGGCAGGTTGCCGAAGCTCCAGTTCACCTTGCCGGTGCCGCTTCCCGTGCTGTCCGACGCCAGCTGGGCCGTCAGCGCCTGTTCGAACAGGGCCAACGGCGTCGGAGGAATGCTGCCGCCACCTTGCAGCACTGCGCTGGCCAGCTTTGCTGAAACCGTGTGGCTGTCGGTGAGGTCAACGTCAGTGAAATTGAGAGAGCCGGAGGTCGGGTCGTCTGATGTCAGCGGTCCGCCGGGCACGCTGGTGCCGCCGGTGAAGGTGATCGTCCGGGCGCTCGTCGTGATGACGGGCACGTCATTGGTGCCGGTCACCGTGATCGTGATCGGCACCTCCTTGAACTCGTTGGCCACCGGGAAATTGGTGTCGACGCGCACGACATAGGTCAGCGTCAGCGTCTCGCCCGCGGCCAGGAAATCGAAGGTGTTGTCAGGAACGCTGTAGGTCAGCGTTGCCGAGCCATGGTTGACGTTGCCGGGATCCGCCGCCACCGAGATCTTCACCGCGGTCGCCAGGACGTCCTGCAATTGCAGCTGGCTGAGCGCCCCGGTGACGTCGCCCTGCTGCGCGGTCTTGTAGGTGTAGGCCTTGAAGCTCACCGAAACCGTCGGCCGGTCGCCGCCATTGACGTCGGTGAAATTGACCCGGCTGAGGACCGCGTCGAGATCCGTGCTGTTGCCCGTCTGGCCGGCCCGCTCGGTCAGGCCGAAAGCGGAAGTGAGCCGGCCGGTGGCATCGAGAATCCTGACCTCCGGCGGACCAGGAATGTGCGACGGCGGCTCGGACGTCGTACTCGTCGTCGGCGTCGAACTGGTGTCGGTGACCAGAAAAGTCGGCACTGCGCTGGTGCCATTGGCCAAGGTCAGCGGCGTCAGCGTCTGCAGCACGCCGATGTCGGTGAAGTGAGTGGTCGATTTCGGATTGGTGTTGTCGGTGAACTTCAGTGTGAAGACGTCGTTGATGAGCTTCTGGATGTCGGGTGAGAGCGGGACGGCGCTCTGGTTCACCACACCATTGCTGATCTGAATCTGCTGCCCGGCCTGGTTGACCACGGCGATGGGCTGCAGCGTGGTCTTGTCGAACAGGACGTAGGAGCCGGTCCGGCCGTCGGGCTCGACCAGCACCTGGAACTTGGCATCGGGCAGGCCGCCCTGCCCTGGCACGGTGAAGTCGATTTCGACCAGGACGGCCGTGCCGCGAATGCCCATGGTCGCGACCGGCGTATCCACCTTCATGTCGCCGTGCTTGGCAGTCTCACCGGCGACGAAGGAGATCGTTCCGGCGACGAGGCTGATCAGCGACGAGTTGTTCGACCCGTTGGGATCGTAGACCATCTCGTTGAGCACCATCCTCGCGTTCGAGGACAGGCCGAACACGGTGCCATCGATGAAGGTGATGCCGAGCGTCGAATCCGAGCCGGATTGGACGACGTCGCCTTTTTCGACATTGTCGCCCTGGTGCAGGAGGATCGAGACGCCGTTGCGGACGGCGGTGGCGGTGCCCTGCAGCTTGGTGACATGGCCGATCACCTTGCCCGCAGCGGCCGCCGCGCCAGCCTGGCTCAGCTGTACCGAACCGGAGAGCGCATTGACCAGTTCGCCGGTGAGGTGAGCGCCATCCGGCGACGCCAGCGCTGCGCGCTTCTCGCCCTTGAAATAGTCCGGCAGCAGGACCTCGCGGCCGTCGGCGGACAGGATCAGGTCGACCCCGGAGCGCTTGAAATCGGCATTGAACAGAAAATGCGCGTCGGCGACGACAATCGCGTCGGCCGGCGCATGGGCAGGCGGCGCATCCAGCCGCACATGCGCATGTGCGTGCGCGTTGAGGCCATCGGAGAAAAGCGCGGCCTCAAACTTGCCAGCGTAATTCACGGGGCCACCACAAATGGTTAATTATTACATAAGAAAGCGTGTTCAAACCGTGCATATCACTGGCGAGTGTCTGGCGGAACCATCTTCAGCTTGTACTTCGAGCCTACGGGAACTGCGGCGCCCACGGGTTTGCTTACATATTGTCAAGTTTCGGCCTTCTTTCGTGCGAAGAATTATAAGTATTATATAATATTCGAGTGAGGATTCCTGCAGATCTCAAGTAAATAAAAGTAATTCGTGAAGAACGATTACATTGCGCGACCGCGACGTGCGCACCCCCATACTCTTCTGGGCGAATTTCAAGTGGAGGACGGTGATCGGGCCGACAAAAATCTACAAATTGCATCAATTTAGCCGGAGCTCTTGAGAGCCGGCGACTACAACCTGGCCGTGAAGTACTCCAACGTTCGCGACCCGAACTTGGCCTTTTCATAGGATTTGTCGCATCGGAGCAACAGAACGTTCAGCCTGAATCCTGCGATTTGATCGTCAGACCATCCGCTTTAAGCAGCCACAAAGTCCGGCTCGCGGATGCTCGCCCCAACAAACATCCGTCTCCGCGGTGCGCGCCTTCACACCGCTGAGATCCGGACACGGGGCGTCAAATGAACACTCTCGCGTTGTTCCGCGCGTCGCTTGCGGCAGCGGCGGCCAGTGCCATCATATGGATCGGCGGCCCGGCAAATGCCGGTCCGATCGGGCAGCCGTTGGGGCTCGCGGCCGTCATCGGGGGTGCGACGGAGCCATTCGGGCTGTCGCGCGTCGAGCTCGAGGCAGGCGCTCTGCGAACCAAATGGCTCACGCTGTCTCTCAAGCTCGATGACGAGCGCGTCCAGCTTGCACTCTGCGATGGGGATCGTGCGCGTTGCGCGTCACCCGCGGCACTGCGCCTGCTTGCCATCGTCGACCAGGGCCGCCTCCGCGAGGGTCGTGCCCGGCTCGGTGAGATCAACCGCGCGATCAATCTTGCGATCCGGCCTGCCAGCGACCTGGTTCAATATGGCCAGTTGGACGTCTGGAGTTCGCCCCTCGTCACATTCGATCGTCTGGCGGGCGACTGCGAGGATTATGCCATCGCCAAGTTCGTCGCGCTCCGGCTGGCCGGATTCGCACCAGACGATCTGCGGATCGTGATTCTTCGCGATACCGTTCGTGGTGAGGATCACGCGGTCGCGGCGGCCCGCCTCGACGGACGCTGGCTGATGCTCGACAATCAGCGCATGGCCATGATCGCGGACAGCGATGCGCGGCAGGTGGACCCCCGGTTCGTGATCGACGAGACGGGTATCGCGAAGTATCAGGCCTCTCCGCTGATGGCGGAGGTAAGCAGCCTGTCCCGCTAGTGCAGCGGCTTCGGCATTCGAATCTCGCCCCTCGCTGCGGGATCGCGACTCTTGCGCAAGCGAATGATCATCACTCGCGATCCCTGGGGGAAGCCCGCGGAACGCCAGCATCATTGCCCTGCTCCCGACTCGACGCCGTTGTCCAGTGGTGCGGGCCGGCCCGGCGATGGGAACGCCGTCAGGATCATCTGGCGGAACCGGTCGACGCGGGACGGCGCTCCAGAATCGCAATCGGGCGGTCCGTTCACCGCGCCGCAACGAGTTGCGTCCAAGTTGCAGGCGTGAACCGAACGAGGCGACATCGCCGTCATGACCCCAGACAGCCCTGCCCTCGCGGTGCGAGGATTAACGAAATGTTTCGAACGCCCGGCCGTCGACGGGCTCGACCTGGTGGTGCGCGCGGGTGAGTTCTACGCGCTGGTCGGCCCGAATGGCGCCGGCAAGACGACGACGTTGCGAATGGTGGCCGGCCTGTTGCGACCGGATGCCGGTCAGATCGCGATCTTCGGCATCGATGCACTGCGCGATCCGATTGCCGCGAAGCAGGTCATGGCCTGGGTTTCCGACGAGCCGATGATCTACGACAAGCTCACCCCGCTCGAATATCTCGAATTCGTGGCGGGGCTTTGGAGCATCGATCCCGCGAGCTCCGGCGAAACCGCCCGGGAGCTTCTGGTCTCGCTCGGGCTGGAGCGCCATCTGCACGAACGGTGCGAAGGCTTTTCCAAGGGCATGCGCCAGAAGGTGGCGCTTGCGGGCGCGCTGGTCCATGACCCGCAACTGATCATCCTGGACGAGCCGCTCACCGGCCTGGATGCGGTATCGGCGCGGCACGTCAAGGGCCTGCTGGCCGAGCGGGTACGCCGCGGCGGCACGGTGATCATGACCACCCACATTCTCGAAGTTGCGGAGCGCATGGCCGACCGCATCGGCGTGATCGCTGCCGGACGCGTCCTGGCCGAAGGAACGCTCGCCGAGCTGCGCCAGCAGAACGGACGGACCGACACCAGCCTGGAGGAGCTGTTCATCGCCCTGGTCGACGTCGAGTCGGCGGCATGATGCGGGCGACGACGCTCGCATGGTTCGCCCGTCACGAGTTGCGGCTGGCGTGGCGGGAATGGCTCGGCATGATCACGGCCGGACGGCGCCGCCGGACCCGCGCCGCCATCATCGGCCTGCTCCTCTTCGGCGCGCTCATGCATCTGCCGGCCTGGGTCGTGGTCGGTCGCTACGCCGATCTGCGGCCGCCGCTCGACAAGACCGCGCTGATCGTCGTCACCGCGACCATCATGCTGTCCTGGGCATTGATGCTGTCGCAGGCGATCGAGTCGGTCACCCGCGTGTTCTACGCGCGCGCCGATCTCGACCTCATCATGTCCTCGCCGGTGCGCCTGGCCGAGATCTTCTCGGTCCGGATCGCTGCGATTGCGCTCTCGGTCACCACCATGGCGCTGCTGCTGGCGACGCCGTTCATCGACGTTCTGCTAATCGAGGGTGGAGTGCGATGGCTTGCTGCCTTCGTCGTGGTCGCTGCCGTCGGCCTATCCGCGGCCGCGCTCGCCATCGCGATCACGATCTTCCTGTTCCGCCTCATCGGCCCGGCGCGCACACGTCTGGTCGCACAGATCCTGGCCGCCGTGATCGGCGCCGGCTTCGTCATCGTGCTGCAGATCGCGGCGATCGTGTCCTACGGAACGCTGTCGCGCTTTGCCGTCCTCACCTCGGACACCGCGGCCGCCATCGCTCCCGATCCCGATAGTGTCCTCTGGCTGCCGGCCCGCGCCGCCCTGGGCGACGGTCAGGCTCTTTTGATCGTGCTTGCCGCGGGCCTGCTGTTGCTCGGCGTCGTCATGGCGGTCTTCTCGCCGCGCTTCGCCGACACCGCGATCAGCGCCGCGGCCCAGGGCGTCTCCAGCCGCGCCGGCACGCAGATCCGGGCGTTTCGCGGTGGATCGCGGCAGCAGGCACTGCGGCGCAAGGAATTCACGCTGCTGCGGCGCGATCCCTGGCTGATCTCGCAGACGCTCATGCAGCTGCTCTATCTGGTGCCGCCTGCCCTGCTGCTGTGGCGCAGCTATTCCGACAGCTCGCAGGCCGTCATCCTGATCACGCCGGTCATCGTGATGGCCGCAGGCCAGCTCGCCGGAGGTCTCGCCTGGCTTACGATCTCGGGCGAAGATGCGCCTGAGCTCGTCGCCACCGCGCCGCTGACCGCCACCCGCATCGTGCGCGCCAAGATCGAGGTGGTGCTGATGACGATCGCGGTGATCTTCGCGCCGCTGGTGCTCGCGCTGGCCTGGATCGCGCCGTCGCAGGCGCTGGTCACGGCTGCCGCAGTGCTGGTGGCCACGGTCGCCTCGACCGCCATCCAGCTGTGGTTCCGTGTCCAGGCGCGGCGCAGCCAGTTCCGCCGCCGTCAGACCTCGTCGCGGCTCGCGACCTTTGCCGAGGCGTTCTCCTCGATCGGCTGGGCCGCGACGGCTGCGCTCGCACTGGCGCTGCCGGAGGCGGCGATGATCTGCGGCCTGATGACCGCGGCGCTTTTGTTTGCCGCCTGGAAGCTCAGCCCGCCGCGGGCCTGACGGTCGTCAACGCAGCAGATCCATGACCGCGGCGACGAACGCGTCGGGTTCCTCCTGCGGCAGGTTGTGGGCCGCGCGTGCGATCACGCGGTGAGCGATCCGGCTGCTGAATTTCGCAGCATGCGCTTTGCCGTCCGTCGCCGGGATCACGCCATCGCTGTCGCCATCGAGCGTGATCGTCGGCACCGTGATGATGGGCTGGTCCGCCAACCGCCGTTCGAGCTCCTGATAGCGCGGATCGCCGCCAACCAAGCCATAGCGATGACGATAGCTGTGGATCACGACGTCGACGTGATCGGGATTGTCGAACGCCGCCGCCGAGCGCGCGAAGGTGGCATCGTCGAAGCGCCAGTTCGGCGACCATTGTTCCCATAGCAGGCGCGCGATCTCGGCGCGGTTGGCGGCAAGCCCGGCCCGGCCGCGCTCGGTCTGGAAGTACCATTGATACCATAACGCGAACTCGCGCGGCACCGATGCCGGCTTCAACGCCCGAGCGATGTCCTGGATCAGGTAGCCGTTCACCGAGACGAGGCCCCGGCAGCGCTCGGGCCACAGCGCCGCGCCGACACAGGCCGCGCGGCCACCCCAATCATAGCCGGCGAACACGGCGCGCGGGATCGCGAGTGCATCCATGAGCTCGATCAGGTCTGCCCCGACTGCGGCCTGCTGTCCCGAGCGCGGCGTCGATGAATCGCGGAAGCGTGTCGGCCCATAGCCGCGCAGATACGGCACGATGACGCGGCATCCCGATGCGGCCAGTTGCGGCGCGACGTCGACATAGGAATGGATGTCGTAGGGATAGCCGTGCAACAGGATGACGACGGGACCATCCGCCGGTCCGCTCTCCACGTAGGCGATGCTGAGCGCCCCGGCATCGATCGACCGTACGGGTTGCATGACCTGCGCCTGCGATGATGCGTTCTGACCGGTCATGCCACGCTCCCGCGATCACCATACCCTGCCCGGTCCACCGGGGCCTTGCGATCAGGATAGTTCTGATCCGGATTCGACGCTACACTCTCACGGACCATTGAAGGGGAACTGACATGCTGCGCTCGCTGGTCTCGCTGCTTGCCGTCGTGGTCGCGTTCGCATCGCCCGCTCTGGCGCAGCAGCCGGGGCCGCGCGCCAGCGAGTGCCTGGCGATGGCCGGCGGCCCGCCGCGCGCCGTTCCGATCAGCCTGCGCCAGGCTGCCGCTGATGGCAACGAGGTGACCATCACCTACGCCGGCCACTCGACCTACTTCATCGACACGCCCGGGGGCATCCGCATCGCGACCGACTACAGCGGCGCCTATCAGGTCGGGCGGCTGCCGGACGTGATCACCATGAACCGGGCGCATTCGACGCATTACACGCTGGCGCCCGATCCGCACATCCCGCATGTCCTGCACGGCTGGGGCGACGACGGCAAGCCGGCCCAGGTGTTCGAGCGCGTCGGCGACGTGCTGATCCGCAACATCACCACCGACATCCGCCGCTATTTCGGCGACTCCATCGGCATCGACATGATCAAGGACGGCAACTCGATCTTCATTTTCGAGGTCGCCGGCCTGTGCATCGGCCATCTCGGCCATCTTCACGTCAAGCTGGACGAGACGCATTTCGCCGCGATCGGCCGGCTCGACATCGTGATGGTGCCGATCGACGGCACCTATACGATGTCGCTCGACGGCATCTCGGAGATCACCAAGCGGCTGCGCGCCTCCGTCGTGCTGCCCATGCACCGCTTCGCCACGCCGCTCGATGAATTCATGCGCAGGATCGGCCAGCAGTTCGAAATCGACCGGCGCACTGAGCGAACGCTGAAGATGTCGCGCGAATTGCTGCCGTCGGTTCCGACCGTGATCATCCTCGACGGCGTCTAGGCTCAGGCGCCGGCGAGGCTGGTGCCGCGGCGGCCCTCGGGCGTCAGGAACATGCGCTTGAGCTTGTTGATGACGCGGACCAGGAGGCCGAGCACGTAAGGCTGCGTCTTCAAACAATAAGCGAGCTTCCTGACGTGGCCTTCGACGTGCCATTTGGCATGGGCGCCGTCGCGGAAGAAGATCACGTCGCCGGGCCCGTAGCGCTTCGCCGGCATGCCTTCGCTCTCCAGCACGATCGCGCCTTCCAGGATCAGGATGGTCTCGTCGAAATCATAGTACCAGTTGAACTTGCCCTCGGTGCAATGCCAGACGATGGTCGAGCCCAGCCCGTCGCTGCTGCGCGACACCGTGCAGGAGGTCGCCGTCGGATTGCCCTCGATGATCCAGGACGGCTCGATTGGAGCCGGCGCCAGCTCGACGGCGAGATTGGCGGTTTCGATCAACGGAAGGGACATCGCGGGACCTCAAAATACACCAGATTGAAATGACCGGCCGATGACCGGCATGAGAGCATCAGCATATCCGGTTGCACTGAACGGCCACTTTCCGGAATCGTTCAAATTCGCGCCATCCGCCGCGACCAGCGGTCGCATCACAAACACGCAAGCGCTATAAACATCACGCGAACGCCGCAATTTGTTCGCGGGCTCGCCCAACCTGCTGATCTACTGTTTATCCGTAGTGCGAGATGTGACGCGGACGTGACCATCATGGTCGTGACACACATTACGCATGATGCCCCCACCTTTACAGATTTGCCGGATTCACGAAGAAGGATTTGCCGAAATGCGCCGACTGAGCCTCGCAACCGCCCTGATGCTGTCGATGGCGACACTTGCCCTCGCCGGTGAAACGCCCGCCCCCGACAATGCCAAGGCCTACTTCATCAACCTCAAGGATGGCGACACCGTCTCCTCGCCCGTCCTGATCCGCTTCGGCCTGTCCGGCATGGGCATCGCGCCGTCCGGCACCGAGGCCCCCAACACCGGACATCATCACCTGCTGATCGACGCCCCCGCGCTCGAGGGGGATGCGCTCAACGAGGCGATCCCGGTCGATTCCGGCCACGTGCATTTCGGCAAGGGCCAGACCGAAGCCTCCGTGAATCTGACGCCGGGCAAGCACACCTTGCAGCTCGTGCTCGGCGACTGGAGCCACATCCCGCACAGCAAGCCCGTGATGTCGGAGCGGATCACGGTGGACGTGCAGGCCACGACGGGCAGCGCGAAGCAGTAACGTCTTGGACTGACCTGACAGCGTCGCTGCCGCCGGCATGACCGGCGGCAGTTTCACGACTGGCGCCGGTCGCGTGCCGGCGCCTGCCATGCCTCAGGCCCACTCGCCCTTGCGGAACACCGGCACATGGCGGCCATCGGCATGGACGCCGTCGATGTCGGTTTCGGCCGTGCCGATCATCCAGTCGATGTGGATCAGGCTCCGATTGCCGCCCTGCGCCGCGATCTGCTCCGGCGACAGCGAGGTGCCGTTGACGAAGCATTTGGAGTAGCACTGGCCGAGCGCGATGTGCGAGGCCGCGTTCTCGTCGAACAGCGTGTTGTAGAACAACAGCCCGCTCTTGGAGATCGGCGAGGAGTGCGGCACCAGCGCGACCTCGCCGAGCCGGCGAGCGCCCTCGTCGGTATCGAGCACCTTGTTCAGCACCTCCTCGCCGCGCGAGGCTTTGGCCTCGACGATACGCCCCTCCTCGAACCTGACCTGGATGTCGTCGATCAGCGTGCCCTGATAGGACAGCGGCTTGGAGCTGACCACGTGGCCCGAGACGCGCCGGCAATGCGGCGTCGTGAACACCTCCTCGGTCGGGATGTTGGCATTGCAGACGATGCCGTTCTTCGCGGTCGAGGCACCGCCTTCCCATTCGTGGCCGTCGGCCAGACCGATCGTCAGATCCATGCCGGGGCCGGTGTAGCGTAAAGCGCTGAAGCGCTGGCCGTTGAGCCACTCGGTGCGCTCGCGCAAGACCGCGTTGTGACGCTCCCAGGCGGATACCGCATCCTCGCGATCGACTCGCGACGCCGCGAAGATGGCGTCGGCAAGCTTGGCCACCGCGACCTCGTCCGGCACGTCGGGAAACACCAGCTTGGCCCAGGACAGGCTCGGATAGGCGATGATGTTCCAGTTAGTTTCGAAATTGGTGATCTTCTCCAGCGCCGGCTGATAGGCCTTGGAGTTGGCCTTGCTGGCGCGCGAAACCTTCGCCGGATCCTGCCCGGACAGCAGCATCGGATTGTCGCCGACGATGGCGAGCCGCGCGGTGTTCTCCGAGAACGCCTTGGCCATCCCCTGATAGAGCCAGTCGGCGGCGCGGTCGAAGCTCGCATCGTGGCCGAAGCGATAGCGCGCCAAGGTCAGCTCATCGTCGGAGAAGAACGAGGTGACGATGCCCGCGCCGGCCTTGTAGGCGTGCTCCGCGACCTTGCGCACCAGCGGCAGCGCCACGGATGGCGCGGTCAGCAGCAGATCCTGACCGGGCTGCAGTTGCAGGCCGACCTTCACCGCGACCTCGGCGAGGCGGTCGAGCTTCACGGGATCGATGGCGGCATCGAAGTTGCGCGGATGTGCAGTCATCAGGTGTATCCAGTTCCGTTTCTTTGCGGTGATCAAGAGATAGGCCAATCGAGGAGGGGGTCAATGGTGAAGGGGGCTCGATGCGCTGGGCCGTCATCGTCCGCCGCATTCTCCGCTGTCGTCCCGAGCTTGACCCGGGACCCATAGCCACGGGGAGATATGATGCGGTCGGTCGATCCACTTGCGCATCTCACACCCACTGGTGGGTATGGGTCCTGGGTCAAGCCCGGGACGACACCGAGTCTGTGGTCCGGCCATTTCATCTCTCGATCACCGATGTCGACGGCGCGTCCAGAGGCAACGGCGGCATCCGCCGAATGATTGCCGAAACAGTCCTCGTCCAAACAGCCCAACGCGGTCCCGCGACGCTGATCACGCCCGGGTCATGCATCGATCTCACCCTCACCAAAGAGAGGGTGCAGGGAAGGCCGGACCTCGACTGAGGCCCGTGGCCCGCCTGCGAAAAAAATGCAGGCGGCAGGTACCACAGGTTCAGCCGGAAATCCGGCCCTCCCTGCGCGATGGCTTTACGGCTGCTTCGCGTTCTCCCCGGTGCGCCGGGCTTTTTGGTCACCGTCACCCGCGCGGCGCGTCAGCGCCGGCGCAGGCTTGATACTGGCATCGGAGTATCAGGACCACGCGACTTGACCGTGCAAACCGGTCTGTTCGTCCGCGCGAATGACTCACGCTGCAAACCGGCTCGCCCATCACTCCCCGCCTCCACGTGTCGTGACGACCGCGATACGCCCCTCCGCATGAGGCGGGATGCGCACAGACAACCACATTTTCCGAAAAAACGAAAGTGAAATTTTCAGATGGGCCGACTGGACATGGCCATCGCGTTGAAGCCACGATCAAAGATCGCCGTTCCGCGCAGCCCATTCGCGGCTGATCGAATCCCGCCAGGCGGTCTGCTACCAGCGCACGTCAAGACTGATTTGCCCGACGAGCAGTCCCTTGCGCCGCGACACCATGACAAATCACACCAGGTGATCCGCCACATCTGGCGGATCATAGTTCATTCCTCCACGAGCAGCCCTTCGCCAGGAACGTACCAATCGGCGCGTGACGCCCAATGGACATGGCGGTCGGGCGCGGCGCCCAGCAGCTGATCGAAGCCGCCGGCGGGAATGATCGCCTCGCGCCCGCTGCGCGTGAGATGCGGCATCGGGCTGCCGCATCTGCAGCAGAACGCTGTGGCGAAGCTGCGCGCCTGCGGCAGGTCGAAGCGCGTCACGGACGCCTTACCCTGCAGCCAGCGCAGCGCCGCAGCCTCGACGATCACCTCACAGGAGTGCGCCGTGCCGCTAGCCTTGCGGCAGCGCGAGCAGTGGCAGTTGAGGAACTTGTCGAACGGCCCGTCGACCTCGAACGCCACTTCGCCGCACAGACAGCTGCCGCGGAACGTCGCCATGACCTCCTCCTGATATGATTCACGAACTACACCTCGGTGATGGTGTTTTAGCACCTATCAGGTTGGGCCACAGCAGACATCTGTCATCCGACTGCCAATCGCACGCCGCCTTTTTCACTTATCCGCGATGAGTTCGCCTTGCGTCATTCTCATCATCAACAGTCAATTACCTCCATTCATTTGGAACCGCCTCCGCGGGCAGCGGCGTCCCGCAATTGCATGGCTCACGAGTGATTCGGTCACCTTGAGGACATGTTTGAACGTTGATTAGCGCGCGGCAGGGGGATCTCACAGTACAGGAGTCCTCCGAATGTACCGCGTTGTTGTAATCCTCGTCGCATTGCTCGCTCTCTCCGTTCAAGCCGAGGCGCGTCCCCGTCACCACCATCATCACTATTCTCACCGCCACCACTCCGCCACGTCCGCAATGATGTCCATGCAAGGCGAAGGGAGAGTCGTCGGCGGTCGCCCGTCGGGATGCCCACACGCATTCTGCGGCTGCGAGGCGTCTCTCTATCGGTTCGGCCGCGTCGTTCCTGAACTGAACCTCGCCGCCAATTGGCGCCGCTTTCCGCGCACGGCTCCCGCGCCGGGAATGGCAGCCGTCCGCTCCGGCCATGTCATGATCCTGCAGCAGCAGGTCGCAGGCGACGTCTGGTATGTCCATGACGGCAACTCCGGCGGTCATGTCACCCGCGAGCATCCGCGCTCGATTGCCGGCTACACGATCGTGAACCCTGGCGCCGGCTCGACCTCGTTCGGAGCAATGTCCGGTCCCACGCGACAGGCCCGCGCGCCGGCGTTGCAGCGGTTCGCTCGCAACACGCCGTCGTCGGACTGGATGGCCAGCGCGGCGCCGATGTTCGTCAACTAGGTCAGGCATGAGACGGCTCAGTCGAAACGAACGGCCTGCCTACGTCTCGGTTCATCTCTCCTTGTCGGGTTGATTCGAGCACATGACCTGCGGCTTGCACGTTGCTCACCTCTTCCCGCTTGCGGGGAGAGGTCGGATTGCATCGAAAGATGCAATCCGGGTGAGGGGGTACAGGTCTAACAACATGCATCAGTGGGTGTGGCTGCCCCGCACCCCCACCCCTCTCAGCGCGAGCGGAGCTCGTCGCGGCCCCGTAAGAACGGGGAGAGGGAGTCGACACACCCGGGACGTTCGCGGTGTAGCGGCTACACCCCTTATTTTTGCGGTTCTGTCGTCGACCACAACAGCGTCGTCGCGCTCTTCTCGTAGGCCATGCCCTTGGGGTAGCTGATCAGCTCCATCTGCAGATCCCATGGCGTCAGGAAATACAGGATCGACTGCCCGCCCGCCGGTCCCTCGTTGATCGCGATCGGACCCTGCATCGTGCGCACGCCCTTCGACTTCAGATAGGCCGCGGCCTTGTCGATGTCGTCGACATAGAGTGCGATGTGGTGGCCGCCGAAATCGCTGTTCTTCGGCTGCGTCCTGGCCTGGTCCGGGGCCTCGTACTGGAACAGCTCGATGTTCGAGCCATAGCCGCAGCGGACCATGCTGATCTCGTCGATCACCGCGCGCGGATGCACGTTGACGACGTCCTGCATGAACGTGCCCTTGTCGTCCGAGAACGGACCGAACGACATCGCCTGCTTGCAGCCGATCACATCGGTGAAGAAGGCGATCGCCGCCTTCACATCCGGGACCGTGATGCCGGTGTGGTCATGGCCGCGCAGGCCGGGGATCGAGTCAGCCGAGGCGATGGTGGAGGAGAGAGCGAGGGCGGCGACGGTTGAGCTGACGAGCTTGGCAAACTTCATTGGAGGACTCCGACTAACAAATGAAAGAGTGAGCCATTGGGGCCTCATGGTTCGAGACGCGCCGCAGGGCGGCGCTCCTCACCATGAGGGTTCAGCTCCGAATTCGGCGCTGCACATCGACCATGAGCAGCGTGCTCATGGAGAGAGTCTTGGATTTTTGTCGCACACTCAGTCCTCGTCCTGAGGAGCCCGCCGAAAGGCGGGCGTCTCGAAGGACGGCCGCAGGCGAGCTGCCGGCCGCGCGCGTCACCCCGACGCCAATTGCTTCTCGACCGCCTTGTGGTCCTGCGCCAAGCCGGCGGCGAGGCCCTTCGCCAGGTCGCCGACATAGATGTCCTCCTCTCCGGCGTCATAGCCGTCGAGAATTTCCTTCGCGGCATCGGCCGGCGTCATCTTCGGAATCGGCAACCCGGCGGTCATGCGGGTGTCGACCGCGCCGGGCAGCGCGCCGACGACGCGCACGCCCTTCGGCGCGAGCTCGCCGCGCAGGCCCTGCGTCAGGCTGAGCGCGGCGGCCTTCGAGGCGCAATACGAGCCCATGATCGGTAGATTGACACGCGCCAGGATGGTCAGGATGGTGAGCACCGCGCCCTGGTTCTTGATCAGAACAGGCGCAAAGGCGCGCGTCAGCCGCAGCGGCGCCAGATAGTTGATCTCGATCTCCTCCCTGGCAATGGCGAGATCCGGCGCGGCCAGCAGCGAGGTGTTGTGATTGACGCCGGCATTGTTGATCAGCAACGTCACGTCGGACGCGAGCGCCGCGGCGGCCGCGGCGTCGGCGTCGCTGGTGACGTCGAGCTTCAGCGGCACGATCTTGTCTGACGCCGCAAGCGCCGGGACATCGCGCGCCGCCGCATAGATCTTGGCGGCGCCGCGCACACGCATCTCGGCGATGAGCGCCTGGGCGATGGCGCCGGTGGCGCCCGTAATGACGACGACGGAGTCCTTGATGGTCGCACTCATGCGGCTGATCCTTGCTGATGAGGATGCTGACGGAGCGGAGTGTCGTCGAGCCAGCCCGGCTCGACATCGGGAAGCGGAATGGCGGCCAGCAATTGGCGAGTATAGATGTGTTGCGGCTGGGAGAAGATGCGGCCAACCGGACCGTGCTCGACCACCTCGCCGCCCTTGAGAATGGCGACCTCGTCGCAGAGCACGCGGATGACCGACAGATCGTGGCTGATGAAGACGACGGTGAGGCCGAGCTTGGCGCGCAGCTCCTTCAGCAGCATCAGGATGTGCGCCTGGGTCGAGACATCGAGACCCGAGACGATCTCGTCGGCAACGATGAAATCCGGCTGCAGCGCCAAGGCCCGCGCGATGCCGGCGCGCTGGCGCTGGCCGCCGGACAGCTCATGCGGATAGCGGTCGACGAACGCCGTCGGCAGGCCGACGAGATCGAGCAGCCCGGCGGCGCGATCGCGGCGGTCGCGCCGGCCCTTGAGGCGGCCGTAGACTTCGATCTGCCGCGTGAGCGTGACCGCCAGCGGCAATCGCGGATTGAGCGAGGACTGCGGATCCTGGAAGATCATCTGGATACGCGCGCGCAGGGGACGCAGCGCGACTTCCGAAAGATGACTGATCTCGACGCCATCGAACTGGATGCCGCCCGAGGTCGGCTCCAGCAGCCGCACCAGCAGGCGGCCGAGCGTGGTCTTGCCCGAGCCGGACTCGCCGACGAGACCGAGCACGGCGCCGCGCGGCACGGCGAGATCGACCGATTTGATCACGTCGCGCATGACCGGCTTGCCGAACAGCGACGTGCTGCGCGCCGGATAGGCGAAGCCGAGCTGGCCGGTGCGCAGCAGGATCTCGCTCATCAAGGCCTCCCGGCGGTGAGCTGATCGAGCCGGTGGGCCTCGGCCCACAGGCTCTCGATCAGCGCCGGCGGCACCGGCTTCAGGTGATCTGCCGGACGATCGGCGCGCGGCGTCGCCGCCAGCAGCGCGCGGGTATAGGCATGATGCGGCTTGACCAGCACGTCAGACGTAAGGCCGTCCTCAAGCACGCGGCCGGCATGCAGTACGGTCATGCTGCGGCAGATCTTGGCGACGACGCCGAGATCGTGGGTGACGAACAGGATCGCGGCGCCGTGTCGCTGGCGCAGGCGCTCGACCAGCTGCAGCACCTGGCGCTGCACGGTGACGTCGAGCGCGGTGGTGGGCTCGTCGGCGATGACCAATGCGGGATCGCAGGCAAAGGCCATCGCGATCAGCACGCGCTGGCGCATGCCGCCCGAGAGCTCGTGGGGATAGAGCTGCAGCACGCGCGCGGGATCGCGGATCGCGACCTCGGCGAGCAGCTCGGCCGCGCGATCGCCCGCGGCGCGCTTCGACAGCTTCAGATGCAGCTGCAGCACGGCAATGATCTGCGCGCCGATGCGCCTGACCGGATTGAGCGAGGTCATCGGGTCCTGCGGGATCAGCGCGATGCGGCGGCCGAGCAGATCGCGCCGCTCCCTATCGGGCATCGCCAGCAGATCGCGGCCCTCGAAGCTCACCCGGCCGGCTGTTATCGCGGCCTTGGCCGGCAGCAGGCCGAAGATGGTGCGGCCGACCATCGATTTGCCGGCGCCGGATTCACCGACCAGGCCGCGGACCTCGCCGGCCTCGACGCGCAGGCTGACGCCGCGCAGCACGTTGGCGCTGCCGATGGCGACATGGAGATTGTCGATCTCGAGCACGGCACTCATCGGCGCTGCACCGGATCGAGCGCGGCGCGCAGGCCGTCGCCGAGCATGTTGAAGCCGATGACGCTGACGATGACGGCGAGAATCGGCAGCGCCATGATCCAGGGCGCCTGATAGACGATCTGCCGCCCCTCGGTGATCATGCCGCCCCAGCTCGCGGTGTCGCCGGTGACGGAGATGCCGACGAAGGACAGGATCACCTCGACCAGGATGGCGATGCCCATCTCGACGGCGAACAACGTGACGATCAGCGGCACGAGGTTGGGCAGGATCTCCAGCCGCAGCGCCTGAACCCGCGTCAGGCCAAGCACGCGCGCCGCAGCGGCATAGTCGCGCGCCAGCTGGGCTTGCGTTTCCGCGCGGACGATGCGGGCGAAGCGGGTCCAGTCGACCACCACGATCGCAGCGATCACCGAGGTGAGGCCGGCGCCGATCACGGCGGCGAGCACGATCGACAGCAGCACCGGCGGAAATGCCATCCACACATCGATGAGACGCGACACCAGCTGATCGATCCAGCCGCCGAACGCGCCGGCGATCAGGCCGAGCACAATGCCGATGATAGCCGCGAGCAATGATGCAATCAGCGCGACCATCACGGCGGTGCGCGCGGAGTACATCAGCCGCGACAGCACGCAGCGGCCGAGGCTGTCGGTGCCCAACGGGAACGCCGCCTCGCCGCCTTGCATGAAGGCTGGCGGCAGCTGCGCCGACATCAGGTCCTGCTCGGCCGGGTCATGCGGCGCGATGAGTGGTGCGAACAGCGCAATCAGCAGCAACAGCGCCACGATGCCGCCGCCGATCCACAGCCGCCCTCCGCCGCGCGCGAGCGCGCTGCGCCATCGTGAGGCGGGCACCGTGATGGGACCGGCGAGGACGAGATCAGACATGACGCAGCCTCGGATCGAGCCGCGCGACCAGCAGGTCGACCGCGAGATTGAGAGCGATGAACAGCACGGCAAAGGTCAGGATCAGCCCCTGGATCAGCGGGAAGTCACGGTTGATCACGGCATCGATCGCCATGTTGCCGATGCCCTCATAGGAGAAGATGCGCTCGACCAGCACGGTGCCGCCGAGCAGCAAGGTGACCTGCACGCCCGACAGCGCCACCGTCGGGATCAGTGCGTTGGGAAACACCTCGCGCTGCAGGATCGTCGTGCGCGAGAAGCCGCGGGTGCGCGCGATCTGCGCATAGTCCTGGTCCTCGGCCTCGGCGAGCTGCGCCTTCAACAAGCGCGCGACCAGCGCGGCGAATGGCAGCGCCAGCGCCAGCGACGGCAGCAGCATGTGGCGCAACAAATCGGCGGCGACGTCGAGGCGGAACGTGAGGAGGCTCTCGATCAGATAGAAATGGGTGCGGAAGGCCACGGCCAGCTGCGGATCGAGCCGGCCGGAGATCGGCAACAGCGGCAGCAGCACGCCGAAACCGAGCAGCAGAATGAGCGCCCACAGAAAGTCGGGAATCGCGAGGAAGAACCCGTTCGCCGTATCCAGCAGCCATTCGGCGCGGGTGCCGCGCAGCAGGCTGCCGACCAGCGCGACCGCCAGGCCCATCAGCAGCGCGAGGCTGACCGCAAGCGCCGCGAGCTCGAGCGTCGCCGGCAGCCGCGCCACGACCAGTTCGAACACCTGCTGGCGCAGGCTGATCGAGCGGCCGAAATCTCCTGTCGCGACCTGGCCGAGCCAGCTCAGGAACTGCGTCAGCAGCGGCTGGTCGAGGCCATAGAGGCCGCGCAGGCGTGCGACGTCGGCCGGCGAGGCGCCGGGCGAGATCATCATGGCGATGGGATCGCCCGGCACCACGCGCAGCAGCACGAATACGATGGCGCCGACGCCGAGCAGGGTCGGCGGGATCAAGGCGAGGCGCTTGAGAATGGCGCTCCAGCGCATCGCCGTTTGCTCCTCTCAGCCCTGGGTGACGAGCTGCGGCAGGATCATGCCGTTGGCCTGCGCCACCACTTTGAGCCCCTTCTTGTGGATGATCGCCTGGACGTATTGCAGCAGCGGGATCACTTCGCCTTCTTCCGCGATGTATTTGTCGACGGCCTTCCAGCCGGCGATGCGCTTGGCCTCGTCCTTCTCGCCCCACAGCGGCCCGATGCGCTCGATCAGGTCCTTGCCCTTCCAGGCCGAATGCGGCGACGGGCCGAACATCGCAAAGCCGGTCGACGTCGTGGGATCGCCGATCGCGTTGCCCCAATTGTAGAACGCGGCCGGCGCCAGCGCGTGGCGCGCACGCAGCTCGAAGTGCTGGGCGATCTCGTAGACCTCGATGTTGGCCTCGATGCCGACCTTACGCCACATGCCGGCGATGGCCTGGACCATCTCGTAGTCCTTGGGCTTGAAGCCGCGCGTGGTCTGGATCGTGAACTTCACGGGCTTCGTGGTCGAGTAGCCGCTCTTGGCGAGCAGGCTCTTGGCCAGCTCCGGATCGTAGGCCACCTTGATGGAGGGATCGAAGGCCGCGTAGCCCGGCGCTTCCAAGGTGTCGATCGGCACGCCATAGCCGCGCAGCAACTTCTCGACGATCGCCTTCTTGTCGATGGCGTGATTGGCGGCGACGCGCACGTTGCGATCCAGCATCGGATCGATGTCGGTGAGGAAGATCATGCCGATGTCGGAGATCGGCTGGGTCACCCCGGCGAGGTTCGGCTTGCCCTTGAGGCGGTCGAACTCCTCATAGGGGATCTCGAAGGTGATGTCGGAGCCGCCCGACTCGATCTCGGCGACGCGGCTGGTCGGATCGGTGACGAACTTGAACACGACGGTCTCGAACGCCGGCTTCGGCCCCCAATAGCCAGGATGCGCCTTCAGCCGCAGGAACGCGTTGCGCTCGAACGCGTCGACCTTGTACGGCCCCGAGCCGATCGGCGCCTTCTCGAAACCTTCCGCACCGACCTTCTCGTAGTAGGCCTTCGGCAGCACGTAGCCGGTCAGGAACGCCATCCATTTGAACAGCACCGGCTCGAACTCGACGACATCGGCTGTGATGGTCTGGCCGTCGATCTTGAAGTTGTTGATCTTCGACCACACGAACTGGATCGGATTGCCGCCCTTCGGGTCCGCCGCGCGCGTCAGCGACCACACCACGTCCTCCGGCGTCACCTTGGAGCCGTCGTGCCAGGTGGCGTCGGAGCGCAGCTCCATCGTGACCTTGCTGCGGTCCTCGTTCCAGCCCCACTTCGTCAGCAGGCCCGGCGTGAACGAGAGATCGGCGGCCTGGCCGATATAGGGATCGAAGATCGCCTGGTAGATGGACTGGATGGTCGGGTTGACCGCCGACACGCCGACGGTCGGATCGAACGACGGCAGGTTGACGTTGTAGGCGATGGTCAAGGTGCCGGCGGCGGCGCGGGCCGATTGAAGCGGAAGCCCCGCGGCGAGAGGCAGTGCAGCCGCGCCCGCGAGCTGCAACATCGTACGACGGGAGATCTGATGGTCACGCATGGTGATGCAACTCCGGATGAGCTGAAGAGATGGCGCCCCCTGCCGGCACCATCGGAATGAACGATCAGTTCGGTGCGCTCTCGGCCCAGCGCTTCATCAGCGTGTTCGAGGGCAGGGATTCGTCGACCAGCTTCTTGGCGGTCTCGATGCCCGCGACAGGCAACTTGGCCGGATCGAGCAGGCCGATCTGCACCAGCACCGAGGCCTGGTCCCAGTAGATGTGCTCGTTGTAGAGCTTGTCGCCGCGGAAGCGCACGATCGCCACCAGCGGGATCTCGACATATTTGCCGGTCGGTGGGATGCCCGGCAGCATCCAGTCGATCTCGATGTCATGGGTGAAGCAGAACAGCATCTCGTCGACGACGCGGTCGGCGCCGATGGTGCGCGAGATCGGCACCAGCTTGGTATCGACGGGCGTCTTCGGGATGAAGTGATTGGCGTAGAAGCGCAGCAGGTCCTTGTAACCGACGCCGCCGGTCATGGTCGGGATGTGGTTGACATAGGGCTCGGCGACCATCGTGCCCATCGTCGCCTGCGCCGAGCGGGTGGCGAATTCGAGCTCGGTGTGGCGGTCCCACAGCGACGACAGGTCGTAATGCGGGCCGAGCACCTTGCGGAACAGCGCGATCGAGCGCGAATGCGCCATCAGGGTCGCCGGCTTGTCGAAGCTCGCACGCTCCGGTGCGGCGAAGGCATGGTCGCAGCCGGGGTAGAGGTAGAACTCGGCATCGTCGCGGCCGGCAAAGCCGGCCTTGACCGCCTCGCGCGCCTCGGCCGGCGCGAACTTGTCGAGCTCGGCGAAGTGGAAGACGATCGGGCCCTTGATGTTCTTGGCCTCGCCGATGTCGGCCTCGATGCCGACGCCATAATAGGAGACGGCGCAGTCGACGTCGGTGCGCGCGGCCGTGAGGTAGGCGAGCTTGCCGCCGAGACAGAAGCCGAGCGCGCCGACCTTGCCTTTGCATTCGGGACGCGCGCGCAGCACCTTCAGCGCGTCAGCGGTGTCCTTGATCGCCAGATTGACGTCGAAGCGCTGGTAGTAGCTGAACGCCTTGCCGAAATCGGCCTCGCCATAGCCGAGCTCGATGCCGGGCTCGAAACGCCAGAACAGGTCCGGCGCCAGCACCACATAGCCCTCCTCGGCATAGTAGTCGGCGACGTCGCGCATCGAGGCGTTGACGCCGAAGATTTCCTGCAGGAGCACGATGCCGGGGCCGGAGCCCGACGCCGGCACGGCCAGATAGCCCTTGAACGTGCCGCCATCGGCGGCGGCGATCTCGATCCACTGTCCAGCCACTGTCGTGCTCCCCGGTTCGTCGGTGGCGGGGTCCACAATGACGCCGCACCTGATGTGTTTTCTTCATTGAATTTTTAATGTAAAAATGTCGGATGTAAACAGCAGAGATTGAGCATGCGCTGCACACGCATTGTGCGGAGCGGCATCGGGAGACGGGATATTGAAGAGGACTGATAGCGCCGCGGCGAAGCGCAAGACCGTGGCGGGCAGGACACCTATGAAGCCGAAATCCGCAGGCGGCAACGTCGGTTCGACGGCCGAGAAGGCGCGAGAGGGTGCCGAGACCGGCGCCGAGAACAGAGGCGATGGCAAAGGCTCCTGGCATCTCGCCCGCAGCGATGCCGAGCGGCGGCTGTCGGATTTCGAGTTCGCCCTGGAGCGGCTGGCGCAATCCTATTATCGCTGGAAGGCGTCCTGCCTCGCAGCGGTGTGCGAGGTGCCGCTGACCGGTGACGATGTCGCCGTCCTCAACGTCGTGCGCATGGGCGACGAACCGAAGCGGCTCACCGAGGTCGGGCAGCTGCTCAACCGCGTCGACGTGCCCAACCTGCAATATGCGACACGCAAGCTGGTGCGCGCCGGGCTGATCGAGACCGAGGGGCGCTCCTCGCGCAAGGAGACGCGCTACCGCGCCACGGCGCGGGGCCGCGCCGTCACCGAGGACTACGCGGCCTTGCGCGCCGCAACCCTGCCGCCGATGTTCGAATCGATGCCCGGCTGGATCGACAGCTGCGCCGCGACAACCGCGCAGCTCGACCAGATGTCGGGACTGTACAGCCAGGCGACGCGGGTGGCGATCACCAGGCGGCACCAGTCCTGAGGCTACGCCACCCGCGTCTCCCGCCTGAACAGCACATAGAGCGCCGGCAGTACGAGCAGGGTCAGCACCGTCGACGAGATGATGCCGCCGATGACGACGGTGGCGAGCGGGCGCTGCACCTCGGCGCCGGCGCCGGTGGCGAGCGCCATCGGCACGAAGCCGAGCGAGGCGACCAGCGCCGTCATCAGCACCGGCCGCAGCCGCGCCAGCGCGCCCTCCTCCACCGCGGCAAGCACTGAGCGTCCCTCCTGACGCAGCCGCTCGATGAAGGCGATGATGACGAGACCGTTGAGCACGGCGACGCCTGAGAGTGCGATGAAGCCGACGCCGGCCGAGATCGACAGCGGCAGGTCGCGCAGGATCAGCGCCGCGATGCCGCCGGTCAGCGCCAGCGGCACGCCGGAGAACACCAGCGCGGCATCCGCCAGCGAGCCCATGCTCATGAACAGCAGCAGGAACACCAGGGCCAGCGCGACCGGCACCACGATCGTGAGCCGCTTGGTCGCCGACACCAGCTGCTCGAACTGGCCGCCCCAGCCGATCCAGTAGCCGGGCGGCAGTTTCACCTTCTCGGCGACGGCGGCTTGCGCCTCGGTGACGAACGAGCCGAGATCGCGACCGCGAACATTGGCTGATACGACAATGCGGCGCTTGCCGTTCTCGCGGCTGACCTGGTTCGGACCCGGCGCCGAGGCAATGGCGGCCACCGACGACAGCGGGACATAGCGCGGCTGAGTGGCCGTCGCGCCCGACAGCGCCGTGCGTAGCGGCGCGGCATTGGGCTCGTCGCCCGCGGGTAACGGAATCGGGATGGCGCGGATGGCGTCGAGATTACCGCGCAGGCGCTCGGGCAGCCGCACGACGATGTCGAAGCGGCGGTCACCGTCGAACAGTTTTCCCACCGCCTTGCCGCCGACCGCGATCTCGACCACGTTCTGCACCTCGGCGACGCTGAGGCCGTAGCGCGACAGCGCCTGGCGATCGATCTTCACGGTCAGGATCGGCAGGCCGGCGACCTGCTCGGTCTTGACGTCGGTGGCACCATTGACGCCGCGGATCGCGGCTTCCACCTGACGCGCCGCGCCCTGCAGGATGTCGAGATCGTCGCCGAAGATCTTGACGCCGACGTCGCTGCGCACGCCGGAGATCAGCTCGTTGAAGCGCAGCTGGATCGGCTGCGAGATCTCGTAGTTGCTGCCGGGGATCTCGTCGGCCGCCTGCTCGATCTCGGCGACGAGTTGCGCCTTCGGCTTCGACGGGTCGGGCCACGCGGCGCGCGGCTTCAGCATGACGTAGCCGTCGCCCTGCGACGGCGCCATCGGATCGGTGGCCACCTCGGCGGTGCCGATGCGGGTGAAGACGTCCTTCACCTCGGGTATCAGGCGCAGCCGCGACTCCAGCGCCTTCTGCAGATCGACCGAGAGCGTGAGGCTCGTTCCGGGAATGCGCAACGCCGCGAGCGCCACGTCCCCTTCGTCGAGGCTGGGAATGAACTCGCCGCCCATCCGCGTCGCCGCGAAGCCGCTGACCGCGACGATCACCACCGCTGCGGCAGCTACCGTCACGCGATAGGCGATGACGCCGCGCAGCAGCGGCGCGTAGATCCGCCGCGCGCCGCGCATGACCAGGTTCTCCTGCTCGGAGACCTTGCCGGTGACGAAGATCGCGATCGCGGCCGGCACGAAGGTGATCGAGAACAGCACGGCCGCGCCGAGCGCCATCAGCACCGTCAGCGCCATCGGCGTGAACATCTTGCCCTCGACCCCGGTCAAGGTCAGCACCGGCAGGTAGACGACCGCAATGATGCCAGTGCCGAACAGGCTCGGCCCGATCACCTCGCGCGCGCCGCTGACGATGGTCTGCAGCCGTTCGGACCTGGTGAGCAGGCCGCCCTTGCGGTGCTGCGCCTCGGCCAGCAGCCGCAGGCAGTTCTCGACGATGATGACGGCGCCGTCGACGATGATGCCGAAATCGATCGCGCCGAGGCTCATCAGATTGGCGCTGACCCTGGTCTCGACCATGCCGGTGATCGTCATCGCCATCGATAGCGGGATGATGCAGGCGGTGACCAGCGCGGCCCGGATGTTGCCGAGCAGCAGGAACAGCACGACGACGACGAGCGCGGCGCCTTCGAGCAGATTCTTTTCCACGGTGCGGATCGTCGCTTCGACCAGATGAGTGCGGTCATAGAGCGTCCGCGTGATCACGCCCTCGGGCAGCGATCTCGCGATCTCGTCAAGCCGGGCAGCGACGCGCCTTGCAACGCCGCGGCTGTTCTCGCCGATCAGCAGCATCGCGGTGCCGAGCACGGTTTCCTCGCCGTTGAGCGTCGCAGCGCCGGTGCGCAAATCGCGGCCCTCCGTGACCTCGGCGACGTCGCCGATGCGCACCGGCGTGCCGCCGCGGGCACCGATCACGATGTCCTTGAGCTCGGCGGCGCTGCCGACCTGGCCGGGCGCGCGCACCAGATATTGCTCGCCGTTGCGCTCGATATAGCCGGCGCCGACATTGGCGTTGTTGGAGGCGAGCGCGGCGATGACGTCGCGGAAGCTGATCTTGTAGGCCATCAGCCTGCCGGGATCCGGCAGCACGTGGAACTGGCGCTCGAAGCCGCCGATGGTGTTGACCTCGATCACGCCGGGCACGCCGCGCAACTGCGGCCGGATGATCCAGTCCTGGATCGTGCGCAGATCGCTGGGTGAATAGTCGGCCCCATCCGGTGTCTTGGCGTCCTTCTTCGCCTCCACCGCGTACATGAAGATCTCGCCGAGCCCGGTCGAGAGCGGCCCCATCGCGACCTCGACGCCGGGCGGCAGCTGGTCCTTGATCTGCTGGATGCGCTCATTGACCAGCTGGCGCGCGAAATAGATGTCGGTGCCGTCCTGGAACACGACAGTGACCTGGCTCAGGCCATAGCGCGACAGCGAGCGCGTGGTGTCGAGCCGGGGCAGGCCGCCCATCGCGGTCTCGACCGGGAAGGTGATGCGCTGCTCGGTCTCGAGCGGCGAGTAGCCCGGCGGCTTGGTGTTGATCTGCACCTGGACGTTGGTGATATCAGGCACGGCGTCGATCGGCAGGCGGGTGAAATTCCAGGCGCCGAAGGCAGCGGCGGTGAACGAGACGAACAGCATCAGCCAGCGCTGGCGCACGGCGAGCGCGAGGATCGCATCAATCATGCTCGGCCTCCCCCTTGCCCATCTCCGCCTTCACCACAAAACTGTTCTCGGCGACGTAGTGCTCGCCGGCGGACAGGCCGTCGCGGATCTCGACGTAGCTCGGATCGGACTCACCGAGCGCCACGGGGCGCGCCTCGATCTTGTCGCCCTCCTCGCGCACGAACACGACGGTCCTGTTTTCCAAGGTCTGGATCGCGCTGGCGCGCACGGCAACCGCGACGCTGCGCTTGGCCAGAACGAGTCGCGCGGTGACGAACAGGCCGGGACGCAGCCGGCCGTCGGCGTTGGCCAGCACGACGCGGGCGAGCGCGGTCTGCGTCTCGCTGGCGCCGACGGGGGCGATGTAGGAGACGTTTCCCTTGATCACGCCGCGTCCGTCATCGGGATCGATCAGCACCTCGTCGTCGAGCCGGACGCGCCGGAGGTCCTGGCGATAGATCGACAGATCGACCCAGATGGTCGAGAGATCCGCGACCACGAAGGCCGGCTTCTGCTCGGAGGCGTATTCACCGAGCGAGATCTGGCGATCGATGATGGTACCGCCGAGCGGCGCCTTGAGATCATAGGCAGTCAGGCTCTGATTGCTTTCGATCGACGCGAGCAGCTCGTCCTTGGCGACGGTGTCGCCGATGCGCTTCCTGATCGCGCGAACGATGCCGGGAAAGCGCGGCGTCACCTGCACCAGCGCCTCCTGGTTGGCCCTGAGCACGCCGTTGAACGACAGCGTGTCCGACAAGGTCGCCGGCCCCGCCTCGGCGAGCGTGACGCCCGCGGCGGCGAGTTTCACGTCGCTGATGCGGATGCGATCCGCGCCATGCTCGTCCTGCTCGACGTGATCCTTCGGTACCGCGCGCTCGTGCTTCTCGGCATGATCTGCATCGCCGACGGTCGCGTCCGTGCGCGGCGCCGCGTCGAGCAGCAGGCGCGACGCACCAGCGCCAGCTGCGGCCGCGAGGATCGCAATGACGATGACGATGGACGTTTTCATCGCGCAGTCTCCCGTATCAAAGTGAAGGGGCGGCCGACGAGCCCCTCGATCGTCGCGGTGGCAACGTGGATGTTCTGCAGCGCCTCCTGCTCGCGCAGCCGTGCCTGCGCCACGCTCGCCTGGGCATCCAGCACTTCCAACAGCGTGAACCGACCGGCGCTGTAACCCTGCGCGATCTCGTCCGCCGCCTCCTGCGCCCGGGGAAGCGCAATCTCGCGCAGCACCGACAATTCACGCAGCGACCCCTGCAGCGAGTCGTAGGCACGACCGGCGATCACGAGCAGTGCGTTACGGTTGGCCTTGCGCTCGACCTCGGTCTTGGCGAGGCTTTCCTGGGCTGACAGGATGTTGCCCTGGTTCTGGTCGAACACGGGAATGGGCACGGAGACGCTGAGCCTGACGGCATCGTCCTGGGTGTCGTTGAAATGGCGCCAGCCGGCGCTGACGCGCACGTCGGGATAGGGCTTCAGCCGCGCCAGCAGCAGCTCGGCGTTGCGCTGCGCGTAGACGGCAGTCCAGCGCACGAGCTGCGGGTTGGCGTCGATGGCGGCGATGACGCCCTGGAACGACGGTGGCTGTCCGCTGGCATCAAAGCGCCCCGACACCGCGGCGAATTTCGGCGAGGTATCGCCGAGCAGCACCGCGAGCTCGCGCCGCGCACTCGCCAGGGTGGCCTTGACGCGTTCGCGATCGGCGCGCACCAGCGCCGAGGCGACCTCGGCACGCCCGGTCTCCGCCGGCGACGAGGCACCAGCCTCGACCCGCCGCCGCAGCAGCGGCGTCAGCCGGTCGAGCGCGGCGACCTGATCATCGAGGATCTGGATGCGGCGCTGGGTCGCGAGCACCGTGACGAAGGCGATCGCCGTCTCTGACAGAACCTCGAGCCGCACCGCCTGGAGCTGGATCGCGGCGACCTGCACGCCGGCCTGGCCGGCCGCAATGCGCGCATCGCGCTTGCCGAACCATTCGAACGCCTGGCTGATCTGCAGGGTGGTCTCGGCCGACCGTGTACCGCGGTATGGACCCGAGCCGAACGAATTGTCCTGCTCGTAGGAGAGCTCGGGATTGAGCAATGCGCCGGCCTGCAGGCGCTGCCCGCCGGCGATGCCGATGTCGCGGTCGGCGGCGGACAGCCGCGGATTGGCGGCGAGCGCACGCGCGAGCGCCTCGCGCATGGTCAGAGGCTGCGCGGCCGCGGCGTGCACGGACACGGCGAGCAGGGCTGCAACGCAGGCAACGCGCGCAGCCATCCCGGGGAATGGCATGAAGATGAACCTGTCTTGACGAGCAATGATGGACGGCTTGGCCGTCCGGCACGTGGCGTCAGGTCAGGTGTCTGGGCGGTGGGGACTCGGACTCGGACAGAACCCCGGCGCGAAGCACCGGAATGGCCCAGTCCGTCGCGGCGACCATGTCGGCCGGAATCACTGCGAGCTGCAGCTGTGGCACGGCAACCGAGAAGCAGCCGTGGCAGTGATGATCCGCCGTGCCGCGCTGATCGGAGTGATCCGCCTGGTCGAGCAGAGACGCGATCTCCGGCTTGCCGGCGGAGGCATGGGCGACGTCGAGATCACAGGCACCGTGCAGCGCGCCCGCGAGCAGATAAGCCAACATCACGCACAGCGCCGCGATCCGGCGCAGCATGCGCGGGCGGCTCGTGAGATATCGTCGACCGATGATGCGCACCGCGCCCCCTGTTGGTGCAGCGGATAGCACGCGGCTCGCACCGTTGTCGATCAGCAACAATGTAACAAGGGGAACCGCGTCACAGCACGGCAAGCGCAGGAGCGAGGATCACGCAGGCCAGCAGCGCCAGGGCCGCCGCGCTGCAGCGATAGCCGAGCGTCGCCGGCACGAGACCGCCGAGACCGCGACGCAGGGTCGCGCCGAGCAGCAGCCAGCCGCCTCCGATCAGCATGGTCGAGAAGCCGAGCGCGATCAGGAACGGAAGCAGGCTCGCGGCATCGGCTGCCGACGGCAGCAGCGTGAACGCGAAGATGATGGCCTTCGGATTCAACAGCGTCGTGATGAGCACGCGACGGGATGTGACCGGCGCAACATCGACGACGGACGCGCCGCCATGGCGCCAGAGCGCGACCGCAAGGTGCAGCAGGTACAGCACGACCGCGACGCGCAGAGCATGGCCGACGAGCGGTGCGGTTGCGATGACCGGACCGAGCACGACGCGCAACGTCAGGATTGCGAGCAGGTAGCCCGCAAGTTCGGCCAGGAGCAGATGAACGGAATAGCGTACGCCCCGGCTCGCGCCCGCAGTCGCCAGCAGCGTGTTGGTCGGGCCGGGCGTTGCCAGCAGAGCCGCGGCCGACAGAACGAAGATCAACAATTCCATGTCGCTACTCACCACGCACGCGGCACGGCCGCCTTGACCAGGGTCAATATCACGGCGGCCCCATGCCGGTGGGCTTGATGGTCGTGTGCGACCCCGTGCGGTTCTTGGTCACCTGTCCTTTGACCTGAGCGTTTGGTCCCACTTTCCGGCACCGCTCGCTCGTAGGTCATTCGTTGATATCTGCGCTACCGGCGGTACACCGTGCCGCATGAGCGCCCCGTATTGGCGGCATGCAGTGCGCTTGATTGACTTGGGGCCTCTGCCCACTAAGGTTCGCGTCGCCGGATATTGAACTGCGACTGATCATGGCACGGCCGCCGCGCCCGCGCGCGAGGCAACGATGATCGCGGCGCGAAGGATCGGATAAGAATGACTTTGGCGATGAGCTGGGACGAGTGGGCCCGGCATGATGGCATGGCGCTCGCAGCACGGGTCAGGAGCGGCGAGCTGACCGCGGCGGAATTGGCAAGCCAGGCGGCAGCAGGAATCGCCAAGGTCGATCCGACGCTATCCGGCGTCGTGGAAGTGTTCGCCGACGCGGTCGAAGATCCGGCCAAGGCCGGCGCGAATCTCGCCGGTCCATTCGCCGGACTGCCGTTCCTGATGAAGGATCTCGGACCGACGATGGCCGGACGCCTGCAGGAGCAGGGCTCGCTGTACATGCGCGGCAACCGTCCCGCCGCCGACACGCACCTGACGGCGAAGATGCGCAAGGCCGGCCTCAATTTGATGGGGCGCACCACGACGCCGGAATTCGGCGTCTGCAGCTCGGCGGAAAATCCCGCGGTCTACGTCACGCGCAATCCCTGGAACACGGACTACACGACCTGCGGCTCGTCGGCCGGCAGTGCGGCGATGGTCGCCGCCGGCGTGGTGCCGATCGCGCATGCGACCGATGGCGGCGGCTCGATCCGCATCCCCGCCGGCGTCAACGGCAACATCGGCCTCAAGGTCTCGCGCGGCGTGTTCTCGATCGCGCCGCATCTGTCGGATCTCTCCGGCCTCGTCTCGATCCAGGGCTGCCAGTCGCGCAGCGTGCGCGACACCGCGGCCTTCGTCGATCATTGCCGTGGCGGCGCGCCGGGCGAGTTCATGCCGTACTGGACCACGCCGGAGCCCTATGTCGAACTGATCAAGCGTGATCCGGGCAAGCTCAGGATCGCGCTGTCGCATCAATGGGGCGACTACCGCGCGACGCCGCACATCGCGGCCGAGCTGGCGCGCGTCGGCAAATTCCTGGAGGGCCTCGGCCATCACATCGGCTACGCACTGCCGGAGGTGGACTATCGTGCGGCGTTCGCGGCCCAGACCACCTGCTACATCTCCAACTTCGCCATCGTCATCAACAACCTGCTCGCTTCGCGCAAGCTCGACCGGCCGCCGACCGACCTGATCGAGCCGGTCAACATCCGCATCTGGGAAGCCGGCCGCGACACCAGCTTCGCCGAGCGCGCCGCGATGCAGGCGGTGTTCAACACGACCTCGCGCGCGTTCGGCGCCTTCTTCGAGGCGTGGGACATCATCCTGACGCCGATCACGGCGCTGCCGACGCCGAAGATCGGCACCACCGAATATCTGACGATCAGCGACAATCCTGATGTGCTCGACTGGTTCGAGAATCTGTGGCGCAACTTCGCGTTCACGCCGCTGGCGAACCTCTGCGGCGTCCCGGCGATCTCGCTGCCGCTCGCCACCAACGAGCACGGCTTGCCGCTCGGCATCCAGGCGATCGGCAAGCAGGCCGACGACGGCCTGTTGCTGCAGCTGGCGGCCCAGATCGAGCGCGCCATCGACGGTCGATGGAACGGCGGCGCGACGCCGGCCGTGCATGTGACCAAGGCGTAGCCCGGACACGTGCCGCGAACGACAGGTTGATCCGAATTCGCCGTTAAATCGTTGCAGCCCATGAACAGCTCTTCGGCTGTCCAGGCTGCGGCGAGGGCAACGTGACGGATCAGCCGGCGGTGAAGCAGGATCGTAAGGCGGGGCCGCGCCGAACTTCAATGCGGCACGGCGTGAAGCTGGACTTCTTCCCCCGCGGCGGCTTCTACGACTGGCGCGGGACGCCGGTCCGGTGGTGATGCGACATGCCGAAGATGCGCCGCAAGGCTGACCTGCCGACCAGGATCTGCGCCGCCTGCGGCCGGCCGTTCGCGTGGCGGAAGAAGTGGGCATGGGACTGGGCGAACGTGAAATTCTGCTCCGATCGCTGCCGCGCCGAACGTGGCCGGACCGCCGCGGCGACGCCCGCCATAATCCCGATCGAAACATAAGAGAGCGTGCGCCATGATGTCAGGCATCCCGGCTCCCATGCGAACCCTTGGCCTCGCCGGGCTGATCCCGTTCATGGGCCTCGCCGCTCTCGTGATCGCCGGCGATGAGCCAACCCGGATGACGGCCCTGCGCGCGCAGGTTGGCTACGGCGCCGTCATCCTCAGCTTCCTCGGTGCGGTGCATTGGGGTCTCGCCGTGCAGGCGCCCGCACTTGCGAATTGGCCCCGCATGACTTGGGGCGTTACACCCGCTTTGGTCGGCTGGACCGCGCTGGCGCTGCCGGCTGTGTCATCGCTGGTGCTGCTCACGTCCGCTCTGCTCGCGGCGCTCATCGTCGACGAGTTCTATTTCGGCAGCGGCGGCGAACGCGCCTGGTTCTTGAAGCTGCGGCGGCTGCTCAGCCTCGGCGCGACGCTGGCCCTGCTCGCGACCTTGATCGCCCTCGTCGTCAAGGGCATGCCCTGACCGGGCGAGCGCTGTGGACAAGACGGCGATCCCTCGGGCAAGCTCGCGCATCCCTCGCGAGGCGCCATGAACATCCTGCTGCTCAATCCCAACATCCGCACCGACATCACCGATCTGATGCTGCAGGTCGGCCGCGAGGCGGTGGCACCCGGCACGACGCTGATCCCCTGCACCGCGCCGCGCGGCGTGCCCTATATCGCAACCCGCGCGGAAGCACAGATCGGCGGCGCCGTCGCGCTGGAGATGCTGGCCGAGCGCAACGGCACCTTCGACGCCGCGATCATCGCCGCGTTCGGCGATCCCGGCCTGTTCGCGGCGCGCGAGCTGTTCGACGTGCCGGTGATCGGGCTCGCGGAAGCGGCGATGCTGACCGCCTGCATGGCCGGGCGGCGTTTCGCCATCGTCACCTTCGCGCAGGCCTTGGGGCCCTGGTACGAGGAATGCGTGCGCATGCACGGGCTGATGGAGCGCTGCGCCGGCATCCGCATGCTCGACGGCAGCTTCAAGCAGATCTCCGACGTGCAACATGAGAAGGAGGAGCTGTTGGTCGAGCTGGCGCTACGCGCGGTCGAGGAGAACGACGCCGACGTGCTGATCTTCGCCGGCGCGCCGCTGTCCGGGCTCGCCGCCCGCGTCGCGCATCGCATTCCCGTGCCGGTCGTCGACCAGGTGATTGCCGCGGTGAAACAGGCCGAAGCGCTGCTGGCGCTGAAGATGCGCAAGGCGACCGCCGGCACGTTCCGGCGACCGGCGGCGAAGCCGACGACGGGCTTGGCGGAGGCACTGGCGGCGCGGCTGGAGCATCGCGACGGGTCGTCGGACTGCGTGGACCGATAAGCCCCGCGCTGTCTCCTTCGTCATTCCGGGACGCGCGCGGCGACGAAGTCGCCGGACAGCGCGAGCCTGGAATCCATAACCACGACTGTCCGTGCGGACCCGAGATGTCGCCACGCCCGTCTCGCCCGAGAACGACCGCCTGTGGCTATGGATTCCGGGCTCGCCCTTCGGGCGCCCCGGAATGACGTGCTGAGAGGGCAAGCCACTAGCTGAGCGCAGCGAACCGGCAGGGACTCAAAGCTCCACGGCTGAAACACTCGCATACCGGCCACGAGCTCCCTTGTACACAAACAGCCGCCGCTGCCTGAAAAGACGGCATGCTTCTTGCTTTTTCAAACGAGTTGAGCAGGAAGCCAATGGCCAGCGTATCGGAAGCCAAGTCGCTCGTTCTGGATCGGATCACCCACCGCTTCGCGAGCGGAACGATGGCTGTCTCCGACATCAATCTCGATGTGAAAGGCGGCGAGATCATCGCCCTGCTCGGCCCCTCCGGCTGCGGCAAGACCACGCTGCTGCGCATCATCGCCGGCTTCATCGGCCAGAGCGAGGGGCGCGTCATCATCGGCAACGACGTCGTCGACGCACTGCCGCCCAATCGCCGCGCGGTCGGCATCGTGTTCCAGAACTACGCGCTGTTTCCGCACCTCTCGATTTCCGAGAATGTCGGCTACGGCCTCGCCGCGCGCGGCGTCGACAAGGCCACGCGCAACAAGGAGGCGCAGCGCCTGCTCGACATGGTGCAACTCGGCCCATTCGGCGAGCGGCTGCCGCGCCAATTGTCCGGCGGCCAGCAGCAGCGCGTGGCGCTGGCGCGCGCGCTCGCGATCAAGCCGTCGATCCTGCTGCTCGATGAGCCGTTCGCGGCGCTCGACAAGAATCTGCGGTTGGACATGCAGATCGAGGTCAAGCGGCTGCAGCGCATGGCCGGCACCACGACCTTGATCGTGACCCACGACCAGGAGGAGGCGCTGTCGATGGCCGACCGTGTCGCCGTGCTGAGTCATGGCCATCTCGAGCAGTTCGGCACGCCATCCGAGATCTACGACGAGCCGCAGACGCTGTTCGTCAACACCTTCGTCGGCACCGCCAATCGGATGAAGGGCACGGTGCTTGCGACCGATGCTGGCCGCGTGCGGGTCGGCCTCGACGCCGGCGGCGAGATCATTGCGCGCGCGCCGAAGCCGGTCAGTGCCTCAGACAAGGTCACCGTCTGCCTGCGTCCCGAGCATCTCACCTTCGTCCGCGACGACACCGGCTTCGCCGGCGACATCGGCATGGCGCTGCCGCTCGGCGCCACCGTCGTGCATGAGATCAAGACCAAGGACGGCGGCAGCATCAAGATTTCGCAGGCGCGCAGCGGCGACACCCCGCTGCGCGATGCCGGCACGCCGGTGCGGGTTGCACCGCTGGCGCCGGGGCTTGCCACCGTATTTCCGGCCTAGACAACGATTCAGATCGAGATGGGAGTGAGACATGATGCTTGACCGACGACGGCTCCTGACCAGCGCCTTGACGCTGGGCGCCATGCACGCCTTCCCGGGCCTCAGCCTCGCGCAGGCGCGGCCGCTGGTGTTCGCGACCTTCACCGGCAGCTGGGAGGAAGCGCACAAGGCGGTCTTGGTGCCGGCCTTCCGCAAGGCCAATGCCGACGCGGCCATCGTGCTCGATCCGATGCTGTCGGTCGACCAGATCGCCAAGGTCAACGCCGCCAAGGCCAACCCGCCGATCGACGTCATGCTGCACGATCCGGGCCCGGCGCTGGTCGCGATCGGCCAGGATCTGGTCGATCCGTTCCCGGCCGACAAGAGCGCCTATTACAAGGACCTGATTCCGGAAGCGCAGGACGCGATGGGCCCGGCGCCGTTCTTCCAGGTGGTCGGCCTGACCTACAATCCGGAGACCGTGAAGACGCCGCCGACCTCGTGGGCCGACCTGTGGAAGCCCGAGTTCAAGGGCAAGGTCGGCATCACCAATCTGAACTCGACGCTCGGCACCGGCTGGCTGGTCGAGATCGCGCGCATGCGCGGCGGCTCCGAGGCCAATGTCGATGAAGGCTTCAAGGCGCTGGAGGAGCTGAAGCCCAACCTTGCCGCGGTCGCCGCCAATCCGGGCGCGCTGGCGACGCTGTTCCAGCAGGGCCAGATCGACATCTCGCCCGGCAATTTCAACGCCATCCAGATCCTCAAGGCGCGCGGCGTTCCGGTCGAATTCGTGGCGCCGAAGGAAGGCGCGATCGCGTTCAAGACCACGATCCACATCGTCAAGAACTCGCCGAACAAGGAGCTCGCCTTCAAGCTGATCGAGGCGGCGCTGTCGCCGGAGGTCCAGACCACGCTGATGAACTCGCCCTATCTGATCGTGCCGACCAACACCAAGGTCGCCATGACCGGCGAGATCGCGAAGGTGCTGGCCAAGGACACCGAGGAGCTGAAGAAGAAGTTCGTGTTCCAGGACTGGAAGAAGATCAACGAGCAGCGGGCATCCTGGATCGAGAAGTTCAATCGCGACATCAAGATCTGACACGATGAAGAGCGCCACGACCGCACCGGGCGACGTGACCAGCTTCAGCCTCGGGCTTGCCTTGCCCCTGACTGCAGTGTTCGCGATCTTCTTCGTGCTGCCGCTGGCGCAGCTGTTCTATCTGTCGCTGCACAACGACACCGCGGCGACGGTGTGGGGGCTCGGCCAGTACATCAAGTTCCTGACCGACCCCTTCAGCCTCTCCGTGCTCGGCTCGACGCTCCTGCTTGGTGCCGAGGTCACGCTAGCCTGCCTCGTGCTCGGCTATCCGATCGCCTGGCTGTATCAACGCTCCGGCAGCCGGGTGCAGACCTTGATCATCATGATCGTGCTGCTGCCGCTGCTGACGAGCGTCGTCGTCCGCACCTTCGCCTGGATCGTGATTCTGGGCCGGCAGGGCATCATCAACTCCGTGCTGCAGTCACTCGGGTTGATCGGCACGCCGCTGCGCATGATCTATACGCAAGGCGGGCTGGTGGCGGCGCTGGCGCAGGTGCAGATGCCGCTGATGGTGCTGCCTCTGATCACCGCGATCGGCCGCATCGACGTCAACCTCGGCGACGCCTCGGCCTCGCTCGGCGCCGGCAGCTGGCGCACCTTCTTCAAGATCATGCTGCCGCTGTCGATGCCCGGCATCATCGCCGGCTGCACCCTCACCTATGCCGCGGCGATCACCGCCTTCATCACCCAGTCGCTGGTCGGCGGCGGGCAGATGCTGTTCATGCCGATGTATCTCTATCAGCAGGCCTCGACCTTGCAGAACTGGCCGTTCGCGGCGGCGATTTCGATCATCTTCCTGTTCGCCGTGCTCGCCATCGTCGCTTTGTTCTCGACGCTCGGACGGCGCGCCCGCGGCTATGGAGACGCCCGATGAGCCGCAGGCAGACGAATTTCGAAGCGCTGAGCTTCCAGATCGTGATGACGGTCATCGCCGTGCTGGCGCTGGTCCTGATCGTCTCGCCGTCGCTCGTCGTCGTGATCGTCTCCTTTACCTCGGGCTTCTCGCTGAAATTTCCGCCGCCGGGCTATTCGACACGCTGGTACGTCGAATTGTGGAACGCCTGGCAGCTGCAGTTCGCCGCGCGCAACAGCGTCGTCGTCGCGCTGTGGTCGACCGGGCTGTCGATCGTGCTCGGCGTTGCAGCCTCGCTTGCGATCTCGCGTTCCAAGAGCCTGACCGCGAAGCTGCTCGATTCCCTGTTCATGTCGCCCTTGGTGCTGCCGGCGCTGGCCTTCGGCCTTGCGGCGCTGATGTTCTTCTCGCTGATCGGCCTGCCGGTGTCGCTGCTGACGCTGGTGATCGGCCACACCATCGTCTGCGTACCTTACGTGGTGCGCAACACCGTCGCGGCGCTGGCCCAACTCGAACCGACCTTGCTGGAGAGCTCGGCGATCCTCGGCGCGTCCAGGCTCTACACCTTCCGGCGCATCGTGCTGCCGCTGATCCGCCCGGGCATCATCTCCGGCGCATTCATCGCCTTCATGTCGTCGTTCGACAACGTCCCGGTGTCGCTGTTCCTGCGCGACGCCGCCACCGACATGCTGCCGATCCGGATGTGGCAGGACCTCGAAGGCAAGCTCGACGTCACCATCGCCGCACTGTCGAGCGTCCTGATCATCGGCACGGTGGCGCTGATGGCGATCATGGAGCGCACCACCGGCCTGTCGAAGCGCCTGACCGGCTGACGCAGACTTTCTAAGCGCCGCGGAACAGCGAATAACCCCAGGGCGTGAATTTCAGCGGCAGATGGAAATGCTCCTCGACCTTGTCGATCGCGAAGCGAAACGGCACGATGGTCAGGAATTTCGTCTGTGCCCCCGCCCCGAAGAACTCGCCGAGATGGAACAGCACCTCATATTCGCCGGCGGTGACGCCGTCGCCCTTGACGACCGGCGCCTGAAGGGTGCCGTCGGCGCCGAGCTCGCCTTCGGCAAGCAGCGTGCGATCGGGCGCCACGCGCCAGATCGCGACCCGCAGTCCGAGCGCCGGACGCCCATTCGCCACGTCGACTGCGTGAACCGAGATACCGCCGGCCATTTCGTACTCCACCCTCAGGTCATGGCGGCATGATAGACGCGAAACCTGCCGCGGCGCCAGCCGTACCGCTGTGGCCTGCGCTGGCCGCGATGACCGCGCTGCAGGCGCTGGTGTCGCTGGCGCTGTTCGCGCCCGGCACGGTGGCGCCGCGCGCAGGCCTCAGCATCGAACAGCTGTCGCTGTTCTCGACTGCGGCGTTCGCTATCAGCCTCGTCTCCTCGTTCTGGGGCGGCACATTGGTGCAGAAGCTGGGCTCGCTGCGGGTCGCGGCTCTGTGCGCCGTCGCCGTCAGCGCGGGCATGTCGCTCGCGCTGTTCGAGAGCGGATGGGCCTTGCTCGGCGCCGGGCTGATGCTGGGGCTTGCGGTCGGACCGGAAACGCCGGCGAGCTCGGCGCTGCTGGGACGGCTGGTGCCGGCCGAGAAGCGGGCGATGGTGTTTTCGATCCGGCAGACCGGCAGCCAGATCGGCGCCGTGGTCGGCTCGCTGGTGCTGCCGCCGATCGCGGTGATGATGGCGCCGAGCTCCGCCTATGCCGCCGTCATCGTCTGTGCCGCCATCGCCTTCGCCGCCTTCGAGTGGTTGCGGCCGGCCTACGCCATCGCGCCGGTGGTCATGCCGCGGCTCGGCCTCTCCGAGCGGCTGCAGCTGATCAGCGCCGACCGCCGCATGGCGGCGCTGGCCATTGCCTCGATCCCGTTCAGCGGCATGCAGGTGATCCTCAACACCTGCTTCGTCAGCTTCGGCACCGCGGAGCTCGGGCTGAGCCATGTCGAAGCGGGCTGGGTGCTGGCGTCGGCGCAAGGCGCCGGCATCCTCGGACGGCTCGGCTGGGGCGTCGTCGCCACGAGGCTGCGCTCGGCACGCGCGGTGCTGGTGATGGCGGGCGTGGGTATGGCGATCTGCGCGCTGCTGCTGGGTCTTTGGGGTCCGCTGCTGAGCAGGCCGATCCTGATTCTGCTCACCTTCGTATTCGGTCTGACCGCGAGCGGCTGGAACGGCGTGTTCATTGCCGAGATCGCCAATCTCGCCAAGCCTGGTCGTGTTGCAGAAGCTACCGGCGCGGTGCTGACCGCTTCGTTTCTCGGCCTCGTCGCGGCGCCTCTGCTCGTTGCCGTACTGACACCGCGCGTCGGGCTTGGCGGTAGCTTCGTCGCGCTTGGATTGACGGCGGCTGCGGGTGCGGCCGTGCTGCTGATGGAGCGATCATATGCGCGCAAATGAGATCGCAAGCGCCGTCAGCGCGCGGCAGACCACTGCGAGGGAGATGGCTGAGCAGGCGCTGGCGCGCATCGATGCTGCGCGCGACCTCAACGCTGTCGCCACCATCGATCCGGAGAGAACGCGCGCGGAGGCCGACGCTGTCGACACGCGTGTCGCCGCCGGCGAGACGCTGGCGCTCGCCGGCGTACCCATCGTGGTCAAGGACAACATCTGGGTCGCAGGCTGGCGCATCACGCAGGGCTCGCGGCTATTTGCTGACTTCACGGCGACAGAGGATGCAATCGCGATCGCGCGGCTGCGCCGCGCCGGCGCGGTCATCGTCGGCATCGGCGCGACGTCCGAGTTCGCCTGCAAGGGCGTCACGACCTCGTTGCTGTTCGGACCGACTGTTCATCCGCAGGACCCGCGCCTCACGCCCGGCGGCTCGTCGGGCGGACCGGCCGTCGCGGTGGCCGCGGGGCTCGTGCCGCTCGCGATCGGCACCGATGCCGGCGGCTCGAGCCGGCGGCCGCCGGCCCATGTCGGCGTGGTCGGCTTCAAGCCGTCCTATGGCGCGATCCCCTACGGACCCGGCTTTCCCGAGCCGTTCTGGGGCATCTCGGTGATCGCGCCGATTGCGGCCGATGTCGGCGACGCCGAGCTGGCCTTCGAGGTGATGAGAGGGGCCGATCCGCGCGACCCGCATTCGTTCAACGTGCCGCCGGCAGATCTTGCCAAGTCGCTGCGCGTGGCGTTCTCGCCGCGGCTCGGGCTGGATGTCGCGGTGGATGACGAGGTGAGCACGGGCCTGCAGCAGGCGATCGATCGGCTCCGCGCCAGCGGCATGTCGATCGTGAACTCGGACCCCATCTGGCCAGCGGGCCTCGCCGAGGATGCCGTGATGCCGCTGCAGCATGCCGGTCTCGCCGCGCTCTACGGCGACGCCTTCAGGCGTGACTCGTCGCAGTTCGATCCCGACATCGCCAAGCAGATCGAGCGCGGCCTCGGCCTGAGCGGGACCGATGTCGGCCGCGCACTGGAGGCGAGCGCACGGATCGCGCGCGCTTTTGCCAGCTTCTTCATGGAGGTCGACGTGCTGCTGGCGCCGACGGTGCCCTGCGTCGCCTGGCCGCTCACGCAGCTCGGCCCGGCTGAGATCGGCGGCAGACCGGCGAGCCCGCGCGCGCACGCCGTGTTCACACCTTACGCCAATCATGCCGGGGTGCCTGCGATCTCGATTCCCTGCGGCAGCAACGCCATCGGCCTGCCCTTCGGTCTGCAGCTGATTGCGGCCCGCGGCCGCGATCGCCTGCTGCTTGACGTCGCCGCGCAAGCTGAACGGATACTCGCTCAGCCCTGATCGAACTTCTTCGCCAGCCTTGCGCGGGTGATGTGGCCGATCTGGTCGATCGCGTTGACGATCTCGGTGTCCTGATCGTTGCTGATCCGCCGCTCCATCTCGGCAATGACGGAGGCGCGGTCGGCGTGCAGCGCCAGCGCCACGATCAGCGGCATGGTGAACTTGTCGCGATAGCGGCGGTTGATGTCGGAGACGCGCTCGAACTCGGCGCGCGTGAGCGAGGTGAAGCCGAGCCGGCCCTGCTCGCCGATGGAGTCATCGGTCATATCGCCCGCCAGCGCCTCGCGGCCCGCCAACTCCGGATGGGCGCGGATCAGCTTCAGCTTCTCGTCGCGGCTCATGGCGCGGACGACGTTCATCAGCGTGGAGTGCAGGGCATCGGCGGTATCGTCGAAGGCGGACAGGCCGGCGCGATAGGCGCGGTCGGCGATCTCCGGCGTGTGCTCGAAGATGTCGCCATAGCGCTCGACGAACAGCACGCGGGACATCTGCGACGGCCGCAACACCCCGGCCGGCGGATGCGTCCTGATCCAGTGCCGGGCGATGTCGAGCCGGGTCGCGACCCAGACCTTCTCATGCGCCATGATGTAATCGAGGAAGCGCGCGAGCGCCGCCGCGCGCCCGGGGCGGCCGACCAGACGGCAGTGCAGCCCGACCGATAGCATGCGCGGGCTCTCCGCGCCTTCGGCGTAGAGCGTGTCGAAGCTGTCCTTCAGATAGGCGAAGAACTGGTCGCCGGAATTAAAGCCCTGCGGGGTCGCAAAGCGCATGTCGTTGGCGTCAAGCGTATAGGGCACGATCAGATGCGGGCCGTGTGGTCCCTCGATCCAATAGGGCAGCTCGTCGGCGTAGGAGTCGGCGCTGTAGACGAAGCCCTGCTCCTCCAGGACGATGTCGAGCGTGTTGGCCGAGGTGCGCCCCTGGTAGAAGCCGAGCGGTCGCTCGCCGGTCAACTCGGTATGGAGGCGGATCGCCTCTTCGATATGGGCGCGCTCGTCGGCCTCGGAGACATCGCGATAGTCGATCCATTTCAGGCCGTGCGAGGCGATCTCCCAGGCCGCCTCCTTCATCGCGGCGACGGCCTCCGGATTGCGCGCCATCGCGGCGGCGATCGCGAACACCGTGACCGGCAGCTTGCGGGCGGTGAACAGGCGCCACAGACGCCAGAAGCCGGCGCGCGAACCGAATTCGTAGATCGACTCCATGTTCATGTGGCGCAGGCCCGGCCAGGGCTGGGCGCCGACGATCTCGGACAGGAACGCTTCGGAGGCGGCATCGCCATGGAGGATGTTGTTCTCGCCGCCCTCCTCGTAGTTGATCACGAACTGCACGGCGATGCGGGCGTCGCCGGGCCAGCCCGCATGCGGCGGGGTGCGGCCGTAGCCGACCATGTCGCGCGGATAGGGATCATTGGTCATCCGGCTCAACTCCCACGATAGGTCTGATAGCTCCAGGGGGTCGCGAGCAGCGGCACGTGATAGTGCGCGCCGGCGTCAGCGACCGCGAAACGGAGTGGGATCAGATCGAGAAACAGCGGATCTTCGGCGGCGAGGCCGTGCGCCTTGAAATAGGCCCCCATATGAAAGGTCAGCATGTAGGTGCCGGTCGTGAGTTCATCCCCTGCCAGCATCGGCTGGTCGGTGCGCCCGTCGGCATTGGTCCGGACCTGCTTGACGCGACGCCAGGAGCCATCCGGCTCCAGGGCATCGAGATCGATCGCGACGTCGGCGGCGGGCTTGCCCCTGACCGTGTCCAGAATATGCGTGCTCAGGCGGCCCATCCGTCGTCCCTTCTGTTGTCTCCAAAGACTATCAGCGCCCGGTTAAAGGTTCGAGGCGATTTGCAGTTCACCAACCGCCTGCGGGATGGTCACTTCTCTCCTCTGCCGAAGCGCTCGACCAGGAAGTCGATGAACAGCCGCACCTTCACCGACAGGTGCCGCGTCGGCGGATAGATCGCATAGAGCGCCAGCGGCGGTGCCACGTAGTCGGAAAGGATCGCGGTCAGCGCGCCGCTGGCAAGCGCGTCCGCGGCGATGAAGCGCGGGATCAGCGCGATGCCCTGCCCCCGGATGGCGACGTCGCGCAGCACCTCGGCGTTGTTGACGCACAAGGTCCAGGCCGGCTGGATCCAATGATCGCCATCGCGGCCTGTGAGCTTCCACTGATTGCCGGTCAGCAGGAAGCCATAGGTGAGCGAGGTGTGGCGGCGCAGCTCCTCGGGGCTATCAGGCGTGCCGTGCCGCGCCAGATAGGCCGGCGCGGCGCAGATGACGCGCTCCACCGGCATGATCCGCCGCGCCACCAGGCTGGATGATTCCAGCTCGGCGATCCGCAAGGTCACGTCGAAGCCGTCCTGGACCGGATCGAGCAGATCGTCGCTCAGCACGATCTGGAGCTGCAGCTCTGGATAGCCGACCATGAAGTCGGCCACGACGGGCCCGAGCCGCATGGTGCCGAACGACATCGGTGCATTGACGCGGAGCAGCCCGCGCGGCGCGGCCTGCGACTGGCTGACGGCTTGATCGGCGGCGTCGAGCTCCGCCAGGATGGAGACAGCGCGCTCGAAATAGCGCTGGCCGGTCTCGGTCGGGCTGGCGTGACGGGTGGTGCGGACGATCAGCTGCACGCCGAGGCTCTGCTCCAGCTCGCCGATATATTTCGAGATCGCCGAGCGGGACAGCCGCAGCTGGCGGCCGGCCTCGGCGAAACTGCCGCTCTCGACCACCTTCACGAAGGCGCGCAGGCTGCTGAGCTTGTCCATCGGTCCCGGGCCGCCATTGTCGCCAAATTGTAGACAGAGACGTCACAAAAGCACGGATTGTCTCCAAATCAAAGCCGACCAATATTGCGCAACAGGAATTCAACGGCCCCGCGGGGCCTTATCGACAGGAGACCCACATGCCCGGACTGCACCACGTGACCGCGATTGCCGGCGATCCGATCCGCAATTTCGGCTTCTACACCCGCGACCTCGGCCTGCGCTTCGTCAAGAAGACGGTCAATTTCGACGATCCCGGCACTTACCATTTCTACTACGGCGACGAGACCGGCCGCCCCGGCACCATCCTGACCTTCTTCCCCTGGGCCGGCGTGCGGCCGGGCCGCCGCGGTGTCGGCGAGACCCACCAGACCGCGTTCCGGGTGCCGCAGCGCTCGCTCGGCTACTGGACGCAGCGCCTCACCGAGAAGGGCATCGCCTATGAGGCGCTCGAGAAGCGCTTCGGCGAATCCGTGCTGCCGTTCACCGATCCCGACGGGATGGCGCTAGCGCTGGTCGGCGTTCCCGGCGCGGAGAACGAGCCCGGCTTCAGCAATGGCGACATCCCGGCCGAGCACGCGATCCGCGGCTTTCATGGTGTCACCCTGCTGCTCGACTCTGCTGAGAAGACCGCCGCTGTTCTCACCGACGTGTTCGGCTTTGCGGAGACGGGACGCGAAGGCTCGGTGATCCGTTTCAAGGCGCCAGGCGATGCGCAAGGTAGCGTCGTCGACATCTACGAGGCCAAGGGCTTTCTGCGCGGCGCGCAGGGCGCGGGCTCGGTGCATCACATCGCCTTCCGCGCGGCCGACGACGCCGCACAGGGCGTCATGGCGCAGCGGCTGGTCGATCGCCACGGCCTGCATCCGACCGAGCAGAAGGACCGCAACTACTTCCGCTCGATCTACTTCCGCGAACCGGGCGGCGTGCTGTTCGAGATCGCAACCGACATTCCGGGCTTTGCGGTCGACGAGCCGGTCGCCGAGCTCGGACAGAATCTGAAGCTGCCCGCCTTCCTCGAATCGCACCGCAAGCAGATCGAGGGCGTGCTGCCCAACCTTGAGGAGGTCGCATCGTGACCGACACACTGTCCTTCACCCACCGCTTCCAGCCCGGAAGCACCTCGGGAGCAGCCCCGCTGCTGCTCCTCCACGGCACCGGCGGCGATGAGAGCGACCTGCTGCCGCTCGGCGCCACGTTGTCGCCCGGCGCGGCGCTGCTGTCGCCGCGCGGGCAGGTGCTGGAACATGGCATGCCGCGGTTCTTCCGCCGCCTGGCGGAAGGCGTGTTCGACGAGGACGATGTGCGCCGGCGCGCGCTGGAGCTCGGCGCCTTCGTAAGCCAAGCGCGGCAGCGCTACGGCATCGCGGCGCCGGTCGCGGTCGGCTATTCCAACGGCGCCAACATCGCAGCCGCGCTGCTGCTGTTACAGCCGGAGGTGCTGGCTGGTGCCGTGCTGTTCCGCGCCATGGTGCCGCTGTCGCAAACGCCGGTCGCCCAGCTTAAGCGCAAGCCCGTGCTCATGCTGTCGGGACTGGCGGATCCGATCGTGCCAGCCAGCAAGTCGGCGAAACTCTGCAGCGAGCTGTCGAACGCCGGCGCCGACGTGACCCACACGACCTTGCCGGCAGGGCATCAGCTGTCGCAGGCGGACATCGCGCTCGCACGCGACTGGGTCGCCGGCCTGCCGCAGGCCATCGCCGCCTGAACGGCATCGGTGCTTGCAGGCTCGACCGCTCCTGATCGAGAATGCTCTTTCATCGGCGCCGGCATCGGACCGCTTAAGCGGCTCCGATGCCGGCCGAAAGATGGAAAGGGATCTGCAGGATGGCCGTCGACAAGCTGTTCATCAATGCGCGGCTCGACCGCGACGTGCGCCATGCGATCGCGGTCGACAATGGCCGCATCAGCGGTCTGCTCGCCGAGACCGAGCGGCCGGAGGCGCGCGAGGTGATTGATCTCGAAGGCGCGCTGGTGGTTCCCGGCTTCGTCGAGGGCCACATCCATCTCGACACCAGCTTCTATGGTGATGCCTGGAAGCCGCATAGGCCCTGCACCAACGGCTTCGACGTGCATGAGCGCGTCACGTTCCAGGCCCAGAACATGGCAGCGGCGGCACCGATGGACGTCCGCGCCCGCAACCAGCTCGATCTCTGCATCGCCCACGGCACCACGCGGATGCGCAGCCACGTGATGGTCGACGGCTCGGTCGGCCTCAAATCGCTGGAGACGATCCTGCGGGTGCGTGACGAATATCGCGATCGCATCGAGATCCAGCTCGTCGCGTTTCCGCAGAGCGGCATCCTCAAGAGTCCGGGCACGCCAGAGCTGCTCGACGAGGCGATCAAGCTCGGCGCCAATCTGGTCGGCGGGCTTGATCCCGCGAGCTTCGACCGCGACGTCGAGAAGCATCTCGATGTCGTGTTCGGCACAGCCCACAGGCATGGCGTCGATGTCGACATCCATCTGCACGACGCGAGCATGCTCGGCCTGTTCGAATTGGAGCAGATCGCGGCCCGCACGCGCGCGCTCGGCATGCAGGGCCATGTCGCGGTCAGCCACGCCTATGCGCTCGGCGATCTGCCGCCGGACGCGCTGAAGAAGGTCGCCGAAGTGCTCGCGACATCCGGCGTCGCCATCATGACCAATGCGCCGGGCGCGCGGCCCTTCCCGCCCGTCGCCCTGCTCCGCGCCGCCGGCGTCACCGTGTTCAGCGGCAACGACAACATCCGCGATTCCTGGTGGCCTTATGGCGACGGCGACCTGTTGAACCGCGCCATGATGATCGGCTACCGCTCCGGCTTCTACATCGATGATGAGTTGCGTGTCGCCTTTGACCTCGTGACCGATGCCGGCGCCAAGGCGTTGCGTCTCGCGGGCTACGGCCTGCGCGTCGGCGCTCACGCTGATTTCGTCACTCTCAGCGCCGAGCATATCCCCGAGGCGGTGGTCGCCGTGCCCCGGGGGCGCTCCGTGTACAAGGACGGCCGCCTCGTTGCACGTGACGGACGCGTCACCAGGCCGAGCCGTTGAGCCGGCTTCACTGCGCCGGCTCGACCGGCGCCTGCGCGCGCGGCGGCTCGGCGCGCGAGACGGTTGCGGCCGCGATCCATTGCGTGACCGCCGACAGCTGCCCGCCGGATTCCCGATAGGCCTGCAGCTGATAGTCCGCCGAGCTGCCGAACTGCATGATGGTGCGGCAGCGCTCGACCTCGGCGAGACAGCCGAGGGCCTCGGCATGCGGCGCCACGTCGGCAATCATCCGGTTCAGGATCTCCTGGCCGGTGACGGGACCGTCCTCGGTGACGAAGATGCAGTCGGTGCCATAGCGTTGTGCCCGCCATTTGTTCTCGACCGCGATCGCGCGCTCGACGTTGCCGACGGCCTCGGCGAGAGCAGGGTTGAGATAGAGGTAACGGGCGAGCGCGCGATAGAGCGAGGCGATGGCCACCGCATCATCCACCGCGGTGCAGACGTCGGGTGCACGCAATTCCAAGGTCGGATGGCGCAGCGAGGGCCGCATCGCCCACCAGACATGGCTCTCGTTTGGCATCGCGCCCGATTTCGTCAGCGCCGCGACGTAACGGTCGAATTGCTGCTTGGACGTGAACAGCTCGGGCAGGCCGGTGCGCGGCAGCTCGTCATAGGCGGCGAGCCGGTAGCCCTTCAGCCCCGTCTCGCGCGAATTCCAGAACGGTGAGGAGGCCGACAGCGCGACGAACACCGGAATATAAGGAATCATCGCCCGCATCACGACGAAGCGCAGCTCGGGATCCGGCAACTGGACATGCACGTGCATGCCGCACAGCATGTTGCGCTGGCCGACGATGCGCAGATCCTCCATCATTTCGGCGTAGCGCGGCTTCGGGCTCGGCTGCGAGCTGCGCCACATCGCGGTCGGATGCGTCGAACAGGCCAGGATCGTCAGGCCGTATTGGCTCGCGACGCTGGCGACCTCGCGGCGCAGGAATTTCAGTTCCTCGCGCGCATCGCCGACGTCGACATGGACGTTGGTCGCGACCTCGAGCTGCGCCTGCAGCATCTCGCGCATCGCCTGTCCACCGGTCGACCAGTTGGCGGCCTCGAACAGATCGTCCGGCGTCCGGATCGCGACATCCAGCGTCTGCGCATCGACCAGGAAGTATTCCTCCTCGATGCCGAAGGAATATTCGGTGACTTCCTCGCCGCCGGAGGCGGAACGGATCACCAGGCGACGTTCATCGTCGCTCAAGCCCAGTCGCAGCTTTTCGAGTATTCTCGGATCCAAACCCATCTCGGCAATCCCTGTCCGTTGTCAAATTCCGTGGGTCTGCAGCCAGGCTTCCAGCAGGGCCGCCTGCCACAGCCGCGAATGCCCCTTCGGGCTCATCTCGGCTTCAGGGTTCTGCAGCATGTGGTCGACGAAATCGCGCTGGTAGAGCCCGCGGGCGCGCGCCTTGTCGTCATTCAGCACGTCACGCACGTAGTCGAGAAACGGCCCGCGCAGATAGCGCAGCGACGGCACCGGGAAGTAGCCCTTCGGGCGGTCGATCACCTCCGCCGGAACGCAGCGCCGCGCCGCCTCTTTCAGGATGTACTTGCCGCCGCTCTTCACCTTCAGCTCGGCCGGCATCCGCGCAGCAAGCTCCACCACCTCGTGATCGAGAAACGGCACGCGGGCTTCCAGCCCGAACGCCATGGTCATGTTGTCGACCCGCTTCACGGGATCGTCGACCATCATGATCTCGGTGTCGATCTGCAGCACCTTGTCGACGGCCGATGCACCACCGTGATCTCCGAAGAAGCGCTCCACGAATGCAAGACTCATGTCGTCGTCAAGCAGCTCCGGGGCAAGCAGCCGTTGCAGATCCGTATGCGTCCAGTCGAAATAGGCGCTTTGATACTGATGGACCGGATCGTTGGCCGAGAGAAAGCCGGGATACCAGCTGTAGCCGCCGAATACTTCATCGGCGCCCTGGCCGCTTTGCACCACCTTGACGCGCTTGGCCACCTCCGCGGACAGGAGATGGAAGGCGACGGCGTCATGGCTGACCATCGGCTCCGACATCGCACCGATGGCATGGGGCAACGCCTCGAGCGCGCGGTCACCGCCGATCCTGATCTGCTCGTGGTTCGTGCCGAACGTTCGCGCAATGATGTCCGAGTAGCGGAACTCGTCGCCGCTGTGCTCGCCGACAGCGTCGAATCCAATCGAGAAGGTGCGGATGTCATCGTGGCCGAGCTTCGACAGCAGCGCGACCAGCAGCGACGAATCCAGGCCGCCTGACAGCAGCACACCCACAGGCACGTCGGCGACCCGACGGCGGTCGACGGCTGCCGTCATCGCGTCGAGCAGCGCGTCCGACCATTCCTCCTGGCTCATGGCGCGATCGGTCGGACGCTGCTCGCCGACAGAGACTTGCCAGTATCGTTCGCGGTCCTGCGTCCCATCTGGCTCGATCGTCAACAGCGTCGCGGGGGCGAGCTTCTTCACGCCATTGAGGATCGTCCGCGGCGCCGGCACAGCCGCGTGAAAGCTGAAGAAGTGGTGCAGCGCGCTGCGGTCGAGCGATGTATCGACGTCGCCACCCGCAAGCAGCGCGGGGAGAGACGAAGCGAAGCGGAAGAAGCCGGGACCGTCGGTATAGTACAACGGCTTGATGCCGAGCCGGTCGCGCGCCAGCACGACGCGCCCGCTGTCGCGCTCCCATAGCGCGAATGCGAACATGCCCTTGAAGCGCTGCACGCAAGCCTTGCCCCAGGCATGGTAGGCCTTGAGGATGACCTCGGTGTCGCCATCGGAGAAGAAGCGATAGCCTTTCGCCTGCAGCTCAGACCGCAACTCGCGGAAATTATAGATGCAGCCATTGAACGCGATGCCGAGGCCGAGCGCCGCGTCGATCATCGGCTGCTGCGCGGCGGCCGAGAGATCGAGAATGCTCAGGCGACGATGGCCGAGCGCGATCCCGCCTTGCACCTGCAGACCGGCCGCATCGGGGCCGCGCGCCTGCATTGCATCGTTGATGCGACCGAGCGCGGAAAGCGAGGGCCGGCGGGAATAGCTGACTTCACCACAAATGCCGCACATCGCGGGTCATCCAATTCCTGTTGTTCTATGCCCCCCCGACAACCCTCTGTGATCTCTTGCGTTCCGCCTCGAAACCGGCAGAACCTCCGGCAAATAGCGGAACGATTTCGGCCGGTCTTGACGCACGCGCGACCAGCACGTGATCGGGCGGCACCTCGATCCAGTCGGGCTCCTTGTCATAGGGCTCCGACACCGCGATCACCTGATCGCCATCCTCGCGGTAGTAGAGCGAGTTGGCACGATCGTTCGCGGCGAAACGAAACGCATAGAGATCGTGGCCGTTCGACAACGCGGAGGTAAAGCGCAGGTGCTCGTTTAGACCGTCCTCGTTGACGAGCTGACACAGCGCGCGCAACACCTCGCTGGTCGCTCCGATCGGATCCTGATCGATGCCGGCGCCGACCATGGCAAGGAACACCGCTTCCGAATCGGTGGTGCCGAGCCGCGACGGATACAGCGCATCCGGGATCAGCGCCTCGACCTTGCGTCGCAGCCTGTTCCAGCTGCCGACAAAACCGTTGTGCATGAACAGCCAGCGGCCGCAGGCGAAGGGGTGGCAGTTCTGCCGCGTCACCGCCGTGCCCGTCGCCGCCCGCACATGTGCGAAGAACAGATGCGAATGCAGGTGCCGGCAGAGATAGCGCAGATTCTCGTCCGACCATGCCGGCCGCGTCTCACGATAGAGGCCCGGCTCGGGATGATCGCCGTACCAGCCGAGGCCGAAGCCGTCACCGTTGGTGCCTGCGGTCGATTCCAGGGCACGCAGACTTTGCGTCACCAGCGAGTGCTCAGGCTCGGTGACGTAATGCTCGAACGCGGTACGCTCTCCGCGATAGGCGATCCAACGGCACATCCCTGCTCCTCCGGATGGACAATGATCTCTCGGCACGTCGGGACGCGCGCATTTTTACGGAGCAGGCGGAAACGCCTCAAGCCATCCCTGGTTCCGCGCGGCGGAGGTCATCGATTGAATTTGCCGCTCAAAATCTCGCGTTTGCGATCAGCCCCTTGGACTGGGATCGGAGTCGCCGACTTGATCTTCCTGGAGCAGGAGCCGCAGATGTTGCGCGTTCCTCCGGTGACGACGCTGTATCGTCGCATCTATGACGCGTGATGCGAGGCTGCAGCGCGCATCACGCCTCGCCGCCGCGCTCGCGCACCAGCCTGAGCCACGCCGCCGCAGCGGGCGAAAGATAGGCGCCGCGCCGCCACGCCATCGCCAGGGTCCACTCGGTGCCGGGCTCGTCGAGCAGAACGAGACTGATCGGCACCTGCGTGCGCTGGGTCGCGATCATGCGCGGCAGGAAGGCGATGCCGAGCCCGGCGCCAGCCAGCTCAGCGATGAAGTCGATCTGCGTGCTGCGCGCCGCCACGTTCGGCTCGAAGCCGTTGCGCTGGCAGGCTTCGCGGATGATGCGGTTGAGCGCGAAGCCGGCCTCGAACAGCACGAACGGCATGCCGCGCAACTCGGCCAGCGTGATCGTCTCGCGCCGCGCCAAGGGATGATCGACCGAGACCAGCGCCATCAGGGGCTCGCGGCGCACGACCTGGGATACGAATTCGTCGGCGATCGGCGGCAGCAGGCCGGCGAAATCGATGTCGCCCGCCGCAAGCAGCTCGCTCAACCGGTCGCTGCCGTGCTCGACCAGCCGGATCTCGATCTCCGGATGGAGCCGGCGATAGTGCGCGAACAACGGCGCGAACAGCGTGCTCGATCCGATCGGCGGCAGGCCGAGGCGCAGGACGCCGCGCTTCAAGCCGCGCAACTCTTCGAGTTCCGCCTGCAGGTCGTCACGCTCCGCCAGCAGCCGGATGGCGCGGCGATAGACGATCTCGCCGGCTGCGGTCATGCGGCTCTTGTGGCCGAGCCGGTCCAGCAGCGGCAGGCCGAGCTCGTCCTCGAGCTGCTTGACCGCCTTGCTCACGGTCGACTGCGTGGCGAACACCACCTTGGCGGCTTGGGAGAAGCCGCCCTGCCGGACGACCTCCACGAAGGTTTTCAGGGTCCTGAGTTCCATAATGGGACAGTCTATTCCAAAATCGACTTGAGATCATTCAATCAATTCATTTTCTACATGCTGCATTGCCGCATATTCTATGTTGCAGAAACAGAATTTGGACTCAGCCATGATGCACCGCAGCATTTCCATCCAGCTTCAGCGCCTGCTCCGCCGCAACCGGCTGGTGCAGATCGGCCTGCTCGGCGCGTTCTGGGCCGCCGGCGACGTGCTGGCGCGGACGACTGGCCTGCCGCTGCCCGGCGGCATCATCGGTATGGCACTGGCCCTCGTCCTGTTCCTGGCCGGCGGACTCAAGGTCGCCAGCATGAAGCGCGGCGCCAACTGGATGCTGGCCGAGATGCTGCTGTTCTTCGTGCCGGCGGTGCTCGCGCTGCTCGACCATCGCGAGCTGTTCGGCCTGCTCGGCCTGAAGATCTTCGCCCTCATCGTCGTGAGCACGACCGCCGTGATGTGCGTGACCGCGCTCACGGTGGACCTCTGCTATCGCTGGACGGAGCGTCATGACGATCGCGGCGCTGTGGCGTGAGCCGCTGGTCCAGGCTGCGGTCTGGTCGCTGGCGACGATCCTGCTCTATCTGCTTGCCAAGCGCCTGCACCGGCGCTGGCCGCGCTGGTGGCTGATGCCGCTTGCGGTCGCGCCGGCACTGCTGATGATCGCAGCGCTTGCGCTCAACGTCTCCTATCGCGACTACATCCGCGGCACGCATTGGCTGGTGGCGCTGCTCGGCCCCGCCACGGTCGCTTTCGCCGTGCCGATCTATGAGCAGCGCGCGCTGATCCGCCGCCGCTGGCCGCTGCTGCTGGCCGGCATGGTCGCGGGCAGCCTCACCGCCGTCGCAACCAGCTGGGCGCTGGCCTATCTGCTGGGGATCGACGGCGAACTGCGGCTGAGCCTGCTGCCGCGCTCGATCAGCACGCCGTTCGCCATGGAAGTCTCCGGCGAGATTGGCGGCATTCCCGATCTCACCGCCGTGTTCGTCGTGCTCACCGGCATCATCGGCGCTGCGGTCGGCGACATCGTGCTGGCGCGGCTGCCGCTGCGCTCGACGCTCGCCAAGGGCGCACTGTTCGGTGTCGGCGCGCATGGCGCGGGCACCGCGCGGGCCCACCAGATCGGCCGCGAGGAAGGCGCCATCGCCGGCCTCGTGATGGTGCTGGTCGGCCTGATGAACGTGGCGCTGGCACCGCTCATCATCCAGTTCATGAGGTAGTCCTCTCAGCGCCGGTCGAGCGAGGCAATCCAGTTGCTGATCTCGGCCTGGCGCCGTTCGTCATTCGCCACGTCCTGATCGAGCCCGAGGCGCCAGAGAATGTCGCGTCGGGCGCGGTCGCGATGCAGCGTCGCGAGATCCACGGCGTAACGCTCAAGTTCGGCGAGATCAGCAAAGAAGCCTTCATCGACCAGCGGCTGTCCGATGCGCCTGATCACCCAGGCGATATCCTGCAGGCTGAACTCGGGGTGGTACTGCACACCCCAGAACCGGCCGCGGCCGCTCCTGATCTCGGCGGCCTGCACCTCGCTCATGGCGTTGCGCGCGGTCACCACCGCATCCGGCGGCAGCTTTGTGACGATGTCGCTGTGAATGGCCGGCGCATCGAACATTGTGGTTCGCGCCGCATGCATCGGATGGGCGCGGCCCGCCTCGGTCAGGGCGATCTTTCGCGCGAAGCCGACCTCACGTCCCGCCGGATTGAGGGACACCTCGCCGCCGGCCGCAACGGTAGCGAGCTGCAGTCCCCAGCATGAGCCGAACATCGGCACGCCCTCGGCATAGATCGTGCGCACCAGCTCGATCTGACGCAGCGATTCCGGCTCACGCAGATAGATGTTGAGCGCGGAGCCCGTGATGACGACGCCTTGATAAGCGTCGAGCGGCTGCGGCAAGGCCGCATCGGCATCGGCTGGGGTGGCAATGTCGACCACGGCGCCCGGCGCCAGCGCGCGCAGCACGTCGGCATAGCTTTCCGACGGAGTAACACCCGCGATCTCCGCCCAGCGGCGACGGCCGGCCAGCGAATTGCCTTCGAGGACGAGCAGTCTCAGCACCTTTTCAATCTCCGACCATTCGTCGAGGTAGCAGCCTTACGGATTCAGGACGCCGCGCAGGAACGACGCGGTCCGGTCCCGTACCTCCGGCCGATTCAGGATGGTGTGCACGTCGGCATCGATCACCAGGACCTCCGCCTTGGGGTCATCCTTGAGGGCTGCAGCACAGGAGCCGGTGACGGCGCGATCGTTGTTCCAGGGATTGGCCGCCGAGAAATACGGATCGCGTGCCGAGATCGCGTTCAGGACCGGCTCTTTCGGCCCGACGCCGAGCCGCGGCGCGGTGACGAAGTAGTTGTCCTCGCACGACCATGAATAAATCAGGCGCGCTGCCGCGTCCTTGCCGGCATAGCGGCCGACCGCGACCGCACCCTCGCTGGTGCCGGCCAGCACCACGCGCAGCCGGTCGACCCAGCTCCACTCTCGGGAGGCCTTCAACGCGTTTTCCAGCTCGGCCAGCCGCAAGGCATGGACGCGCTCGTACGTCGCCACGTCGACTGGCGACGTGTAGGTCAGCCGGTCGGGGATCGCGAGGCTGTCAGGCGCGACCGACGCGGCGCCGAGCTCGTCGGCGAGCCAGGCCTGAAATTCCTTCACCCCCGGAGCCACCCCGCTCGATCCATGCATCACGACGACGAGCGGCGCGATGCCGATCACGTCAGGCGCATCCTCCGCATGGCCCTCCCAGCGCCGTCCGCCTGCGAGCGTTGCCGGCAGGACGAGATTTGCGTTTGCCCAGGTCAGCGCGAGGTTATCGGATGACGGCTCCAGCACCGTGCCCTTGGTTTCGCCGGGCGCGTCGGCGGCCAGCGTGACCGTGGCGAACAGCAGCGCGAGACCAGCAAGCAGGAAGCGTGAAGACAGCATGTCCGATCCTGACCTCAGGGCATGGATGAGCGCGCCAGCCGTGTACCACACACCCTCTCCGCTTCAATCTCATGGCATTGGCGTCCAGACAAGCAGAGTGCGACGCGCGGCCGATGCAGGGCACCCATGCGCTCTCCGTTCTAAGCAGCCCCGGAGCGCATACGCGCCTCGCACCGCGGCGTCACACGCGGGATGCACATGTTCGTGTCGTTCAACGCTTGCCATGATATTTACAAGGGTCGGGCCCAATATGTGGCAAAGGGCTTCTTGACAAAGGGTGGACATCGACGTGTCTCGAAAATCGGTTGCGCTCATTGCTGCTATTCTTGCGTTGCTTCCACTCGCCCGGGCTTTGGCTCAAGAGCGGCCGCCGGCATCACGAACTGCCCGCACCAGCAGCGAAAAAGCGATCGTCGTGCTTGCCGCAGACCTGCGCGAGTTGACGTCCCTTCGCGACATCGACGCGGTGGGTGACGTGCTCTTCCGGCGTATCGACCGATCTCAGGGCCGCCCTGATGACGACTATGATTTGGCGATCCGAGGCTCGGTCGCGGCCGATTGGAAGGCGGTGTTCGGACGGGGCGACGACAATCGCGCGCCGCACGTCTTCGCCGTTGACCCCGGGATCTACTTCATCGACAGGATCAACATCGGCAGCGGCCCAACGACCAGGGGGCCGGGGCTGGATCCGCAGAGCCATGCTCCGCGATTTGGCAGCTTCACCGTACGCCCAGGCGAGGTCGTCAATCTCGGCCGCCTCATCGTTCACATGCATTGGCACGAGGGATTTTTCGCCGCCAAGGTCGAGGATAATTCCGCTGACGCAAGGCGCGCCTTGTCCGAGGCCAATCCGCAGGCTGTGGCGAAACTCCAGACCCGGCTCATCGGCGTCGTTCCACAATTTCCCTTCCAGGCCGGCGGCGGACGGTTTTGAGCTACCCGGCGTCATGACCACGGCCACGACGCCTGCGGCAACGATCGCGCTCGTGCCTCCACCTCCGTTCACTTTCCCAGATGCGCCGCCAGGAAGTCGTGCATCTCGGCGGTCGAGCGCGCGGCTGCGTCGGCATCGTATTGCAGCCAATGGCCGAAGCTCGACAGGCCATATTTGAGCCCGGGAAAATCAAAGGCGTGGTAGGCGCCGGGATAGACTTGCAGCCTGACGGCATCCCCCTTGTCAGGGCGCTGCGACAGCCATTGCTCGCAGTTCGTCGCGGGCGACCAATCATCCTTGTCGCCGATCAGGATCAGCGTGGGCACCGCGAGCCAGGGCGTCGCGACGCCGCAAATCGGATAGTAGGCGACCGCGACTTTGAAGGTGAGATCATCCGGCACGTCGTAGATCTTGACGTCATGCGTCGAGGCGAACCGCATCGTGACGATGCCGCCCTGCGACGAGCCGACGACGCCGATGCGCGCCCGGTCCACGAACGGCAGCGATGACAGATACGCCAACGCACCCCAGGCGTCGGCCTGGCAGTCGGGCATCGGGCGGTCGCAGGCCTGTGCGATGCCGCGCGAGCCGAAACTGTCGACGGCAAGCACGACATAGCCCCAGCCCGTCAACACGCCGGCAAAATAGCGACGGGTGCGTTCGCTGAGCCCGTTGCATCCGTGCAGATACACAATGGCTGCGAACGGACCCGTGCCTTCCGGCTTCGACAGATAGCCGTCGACCGCCTGGCTGGTCGCCACCGCCATCTCGCCACGCTCGAGCGCGAGACGCTGCTGAAGCCGCCCAAGGACGTAGGGCGCGGCGCCGAAGGTGACATGCTCATCGGGGGTCTGGGCTGCCGCGCCTTGCGTCAGCATGAAAAGGGCGATCAGCAGTGCAGCAACGAGTCCGGAGCCATGCATGGCGCGTCAGCCCTCGCGAGATCCGCGTCAGCTTGCGCGCAATGCCCCAGAAAATCCACTGCATTGATCGACCCGCGCGGCTCTCGTAGACCGCTCCTGCTCGATCAGCGCCAGCGCAGGCGACGGCGCTTGGCGCCCGGCGTGCGCGGGGAACGGACGTGATGGCGTGGCGTCATCGCGTCCTGAAACATCGCGCTGGGCACGATCGGTGACGCGGCCGGAGCTTCGAGCGCCCGGCCGCAATCGCTGACGAGGCGAAGCCGCGGCGGGGTTGAGGACACATCGCGCGAGGCGTCGTCATGTTCGCGCAGGCCGTGTCGGCTGTCCGCCGGAACCAGGGCGGACAGCGTCGCCTTCAACCCTGCGACGATGGCGGCCATGGCGCGCGACGGCCGTGCCCAGCGAAACGGCCGCGGCGAACCATGCGCGCGGCTACCGACGCGCTTGGCTCGCATCCCGGTGCCGGTCCGTCGGCCGCGCTGCTCGCAAGCAGATGCGTCTTCATCGGATTGCAGCGTCAACCGGAACGGCTCTTCCGACGGACCGGCCGCGATCAGCAACTTGCGCATGCGTCTCACCTTCGTCTCATCGCGGCCAATCGATCGGCCGCATTCGTCGCGACCATTGCGCGAGAGCGGTGACGGCAAGCTGTTGCCTGATGTCAGCGACATGTCAGCTCCGCCGTCTCCGCCGTCGTGCTCAGTTCTCCTCCGTCATCATCGTCCTGCCCGCGGCGCCTCGCGCTTCAACTGTTCCAGCGCCTCCGGCATCATGCGGCCGAACATCGAGCTCAACATCGCCGTTGGGATCAGCCCGGAATTGCCGCTCTCCTGCCCCTGCCCGCCCGACATCAGGAATTGCGGCACCAGCGGCTGGTTGATCCGCGTCAGCGCGTCGGCGAATTTCGCAAAGTTCTGCTCGGCCAGCCTGAATTCCGGCCCGCCATAGGCATCGACCGCAAGCTTGGTCGCCTGGGCGCTGGCAGTACCCACCGCAAGCGCACGATCGGCCTCGCCCTGGCCCTCCAGCCGCGACTGCTCGCCGACGGCCGCGGCCGTCACCTTGCGCGTCTCGGCATCCTTCTGCGCGCGGGCGAGCGCAGCCGCACCTTCGTTCTCATTGACCCGGATCTGGATCAGCGACTGCGTCAGCGCAGCCTGTGCCGCCGCCGTCGCCTTGGCTTCGTTGAGCGTGCGCTCCTGGATTGCAGCCTTCTCCTGCTCCTGGAAGGTCTCGACCTGCTCGCGCGCGACCTGCCGCATGCGCAGCTGGATCAGGATGTTCTCGATGGTCTGATCGCCGGGCGCAGCCCGCGGCGTGCCGATCAGGACTTCCTGCAATTCGAGCGAATAGCCCTCGAACTTCACCTTCATCTCGGCCGCCGATTCTCCCTGGATGGCAGCACGGTTCTGCAGCAGCTCGATCAGGGTCATCTTCTGTGCAACGTTCTTGAAGAAGGCGCTGACCATGGGATCGAGCGTCTGCTCGACCAGTTTCTTCACGTCGCCGAAGCGCTGGATGATCATCGGGGCTTTCTTGTAGTCGATGTGCATCACCACCGAGAGCGGCAGGGTCGGCTCGAACGCATCCTTGGTAATCAGCGAGATTTCCGACAGGTTCTCGTCGAGCCGCATCGCGCCGACCTCGCCGCGCACCCATTTCAGGATGAAGTTGACGGTCGGGATGATCTCGATCTTTCCGGCATAGGTGTTGAAGGCGTACTTGCCGGGCAGCAGCGGATCTCGCCAGACGCCGCGGCTGCCGTTGCTGACCAGTTCGCCATGACGATACTGCTCGCCCGAGACGTCGGCGGTGCGCGGCCCCGTATAGAAGATCACGACGCCGACATTGCCGACCGGGATGATCGTCTTCGGCACGTTCTCGACGGTCGCGAACAGCCGGTTGATGTACCAGGTGCCCTCGACGATGACCTGCAGCTGGCGGCCGCGATGGCCGCCGGCGGCGAGGAATTTCTCGGGCTCCTGGAAATTATTATGGAAGGTGGCCGGGTCATGAAGCTCGGTGCCGACTTCCGGGGCGATGATCTCACCCGGAGGCAGCGACGGGCCGTCATGCACGGTGACGATGCCGACCAGATCATGATCGGCCGCAAGGATCACCGGAGTGAAGCCCCAGCGCTCGGCGATCGTCAGCTGCATGGCGTCGAGCACGACGCGCTCCTGCTCGCTCAGCGCATGGCCATGGACGCGCTCGTCGGTGATGATCGCGAACTGCGTGGTGTTGATCGCGTAGGTGCCCTCGCGCAGGACCTTGCGCTGCGGGCCCTTCTGACCGCCGGCCAGCAGGAAGCGCCGCACGTCCTGGAAATCGCTCTTGTCCTCGGTGTCGTTGGCGCCGAGCACCTGTGAGGCGCCGAGCGGCGCGCCGTCGCGCGCGAACACATAGGCGATCTTGCCCTGGCCGATGGTGACGAGGTCGGAGCGGTGGATGCGATACATGAACGGAAAAAACAGGTGCAGGCCGCCGCGCAGCACCTCGGGCTCGAAGCCGGCCTCGCCGTTGAGCGCGATGAACCCGTCGGCGACGGAGCCGCGGATCGCCCACAGCTTCTCGACGATTCCGACCTGGCTGTTGGGGATGTAGCGGATGATGTTGGAAAGCTTCAGCAACGCAAGCAGCGCAATGATCGCCCCGGCCCAGAGGGCCGGCTGGATCAGACTGGTGATGTCCATGAGGTATCTCCAAGTCGCACGCGGCCGGCGCGGCTGCTGCCGCAACGCTGTCACCGCGCGCGATCATGCCGTTCGATGTCGGCGGGCGAGGAGCTAGGCATCGGCGGGCGGTTTCAAAGACCACCATCGCCGAAATATTTCGTCTCCTCCGTTTGAACCCGCGCCGCGGTCCGGCGACTTATGCAGCCCCTCCCAACCGGGCCGTGACCAGCGTCAGCACCTCCGGCTCGTCGAACGCCGCCGCCGTCATCGCCGCGCCGGCAGCGATCAGGTCGTCATGGCCGAGATTGGTGCGCATGCCGATGGTGGCGATGCCGGCGGCCGTTGCAGCGGTGATGCCGGCGCGCGAATCCTCGAAGGCGACCGCGCGATCCGCCATGGCGCCCACCGCGCGCAGGCCTTCGAGATAGGGCAACGGATGCGGCTTGCCGTGCGGCAGTTCGTCGCCGATGATCACAGCGCGAAACCGATCGGCAATGCCGAGCCCGTGCAGGATCATCTCGGCATTCGCGCGCGGCGCGTTGGTCACCGCGACGACCGGGATCGACGCCGCCTCGGCATGGTCGAGCAGCGTCATCAGGCCGGGCAGCGGCTGCACCTCGCCGGCGGCCAGGCTGCGAAACACCGCCTCCTTCTCCGCCATGATTGCGGCGCGCCGCTCGGGCCGCTCATGCGGCAGAAATTCTGCTCCGATCGACACATTCGACCGGCCAAGCAGTTCGCGTGCCGCACGCGTGCGGTCGAACGCATGGCCAAAGGGTCCGAATACCGCGTTGAAGGCCTCGATATGCAGCGCATCGGTGTCGGCCAGCGTGCCGTCGATGTCGAACAGCAGCGCCTGCCGCTTCTTGAGAACGCCTCGCATCAGCAAATTGACCTCATCTAATCCGGAAGTTGACGCGATCTGATCCAACTATCGACCTGAGCCGCTGTCGTTATCTCTCAAACGGCGTGAAACCGCGACGGGGGAAATTGCGATGATCGGCCATTTGACAGCGATGTCTCGATTGAGATCGATACCGAAGGTCGGCGCCGCCGCTGCGCTGGTCTCGACGATCGTCCTTGCGGCCCCCGGCGCGGTGCAGGCCGGGCCGGTGGAGACCGAGACCGTCAACGGGCAGTACTGCAACGATCTCTGCAAGGCCTACATGGCCTGGTCGAATCGCGTTCTGGCCATCACCCAGCCGTCCTATACGCGGCCGCAGGTGCGGGTTGCCCTGCCGCAGCAGAAGAAGATCGAGAAGCCGGAGCGGATGGCGCAGCAGGCGCCGAAGCAGCACCGGCCGGCGAACCTGGACTCGTTCGCGCAGCTGCCGTCGGCCAGCCATGCCGCGCAGTCCGCGATGGACCGGCCGCAGGGCGACGACACCACGGTCGATTCCGCCGGCTCGCGGCTGGGACGGCTGTTCGCGACCGACCCGACGCCGCCCGGGGCGCTCGCCGACATGCGCGGCACGATGACCGACTCCGCCAGCCCGCGGCTGGTCTCGATGAGCGATCCCGGCATGGGGCCGCTGACGGTCGGCGAAGGCAGCGGCGGCTCGCGCTCGAAGATGCCGTCGATGTGGGTCGTCCTTGCCGCCGGCGCGCTGCTGGTGCTGTTCGGCCGGGGCTGGCTCAAGCGCCGGGCCCGCGTCGCGAACGGGCTCGACTGACGCCCCCCGGCATCCCGCGGGAACCATTCCGGACAAATTGATCCCCGACGCGCCCCTGCGGCGAGGGGCTTGGTTGAACTCGCAGGCCCACGGCCTTATGCGTGGGCCATGAATATCGCCCTCCCCGCCGCCCAGCCGCTGAATTCCTGGCCCCGCCACCGTGCGAGCCTGAAGCCGGCGCCGTTTCTCCCCATGAGCCGCGCCGAGATGGACGCGCTCGGCTGGGACGCCTGCGACATCGTGCTGGTGACGGGCGACGCCTATGTCGACCATCCCTCGTTCGGCATGGCGATCATCGGCCGGCTGCTCGAGGCGCAGGGCTTTCGCGTCGGCATCATCTCGCAGCCGGACTGGCACTCGGCCGAGCCGTTCAAGGCGCTGGGCAAACCGCGCGTGTTCTTCGGCGTCACCGGCGGCAACATGGACTCCATGGTCAACCGCTACACGGCGGACCGCCGCATCCGCAGCGACGACGCCTACACGCCTCACGGCGAGGGCGGCAAGCGGCCGGACCGCTGCACGCTCGTCTACGCCCAGCGCTGCCGCGAGGCGTTCAAGGACGTCCCGGTTGTGCTCGGCGGCATCGAGGCCTCGCTGCGTCGCATTGCGCATTACGACTACTGGTCCGACAAGGTGCGCCGCTCGGTGCTGGCCGACGCCAAGGCCGACATCCTGCTCTATGGCAATGCCGAGCGCGCCGTGATCGAGGTCGCGCACCGGATCGCCGCCGGCGAAACCCCGAAGGAGCTCGACTTCATCCGCGGCACCGCCTTGTTCCGCCGCGTGCCCGAGGGTTTTACTGAGCTGCATGCCGACGATCTCGACTCTGCCGACGAAGGTGCCGCGCGCGAGAAGGGCAACGTCGTCATCCGCCTGCCGTCCTGCGAGCAGGTCGAGCAGGACAAGGAGGCCTATGCGCGGGCCTCGCGCGTGCTGCACCGGGAGAGCAATCCCGGCAACGCGCGGCCGCTGGTGCAGCGCCATGGTGACCGCGACCTCTGGCTCAACCCGCCGCCGATCCCGCTGACCATGGCGGAGATGGATTCCGTCTACGACCTTCCCTACGCCCGCGCGCCGCATCCGTCCTATGGCGATGCCAAGATCCCGGCGTGGGAGATGATCAAGTTCTCGGTGACGATCATGCGCGGCTGCTTCGGCGGCTGCACCTTCTGCTCGATCACCGAGCACGAGGGCCGCATCATCCAGAGCCGCTCGGAAGCCTCGATCCTGCAGGAGATCGAGTTGATCCGCGACAAGACGCCGGGCTTCACCGGCGTGATCTCCGACATCGGCGGCCCCACCGCCAACATGTACCGGATGGCGTGCAAGGACCCGAAGGTCGAGGCCGCGTGCCGCCGGCCGTCCTGCGTGTTCCCCGAGATCTGCCCGAACCTCAACACCTCGCATGACGATCTCATCCGGCTCTATCGCAAGGTGCGCGAGGTCAAGGGCGTCAAGCGCGTGATGGTCGCCTCGGGCGTGCGCTACGACCTCGCGGTCGAGAGCCCCGCCTACATCAAGGAGCTGGTGACGCATCACGTCGGCGGCTACCTGAAGATCGCGCCAGAACATACCGAGCGCGGCCCGCTCGACAAGATGATGAAGCCGGGCATCGGCAGCTATGACCGCTTCAAGGAGATGTTCGACGCCGCCGCCAAGGAAGCCGGCAAGAAGTACTATCTGATCCCGTATTTCATCGCCGCCCATCCCGGCACGTCAGACGAGGACATGATGAACCTCGCACTGTGGCTGAAGAAGAACCGCTACCGCGCCGATCAAGTGCAGACCTTCCTGCCGTCGCCGATGGCGACCGCGACCGCGATGTACCACACCGGCGTCAACCCGCTGCGCGGCGTCCGCCACGGCGGCAGCGACAAGGTCGAGGCCATCAAGGGCTTGCGGCAGCGAAGGCTGCACAAGGCGTTCCTGCGCTATCACGACCCCGATAACTGGCCCGTGCTGCGCGACGCTCTCCGCGCGATGGGCCGCGCCGATCTGATCGGCTCGCGCCCGGATCAACTGGTCCCCGCGCATCAGCCGCCCGGCACCGGCAAGGCCGCCACCACGCGGCGGCCGGTGCGACCCGACCAGCGCCCGCAGCGCTTCACGACCAAGGGCGTGCCGATCAGGAAGTAGCTCGCGCGGTCGCGTGCTGAGCGGCGCACTGCACCGAGTGTGAGCGTTTGAGTGGGGACATCCCGCCCCACATTCAGTCGTCATCACCCGCGAGGCGGGTGATCCAGTAACCCGCGGCGCCTCGGCTCCATCTCCACCGTCTCTGGAATACCGGATCGCCCGGTCAAGCCGGGCAATGACAGCGTACTTATAGCTTGGCCGTTCCACCCCACCTCCGCTGTCGTCCCGGACGAGCGCGCTGAGGACAATGCGCAGCATTGCCGCGAGCGCGCGAAGATCCGGGACCCATAGCCACAGGAAGCCGTGTTGGGCACGCCGGAAGCCACCTGCGTGCCTCATACATCCGCCGGTGGTTATGGGTCCCGGCGCAAGGCCGGGACGACAGCGAGTTTGTAGTATCGCCAGTCTGCCCCACCCTCCGCCGTCGTCCCGGACGAGCGCGCGGCGACATTGCCGCAGCATTGTCGCGAGCGCGCGAAGATCCGGGACCCATAACCACAGGGAGACGTGTTGGGCACATCCTGAGTCACCTGCGTGCCTCACACATCCGCCGGTGGTTATGGGTCCCGGCTCAAGGCCGGGACGACACCGAGTTTGTAGTATCGCCGTTCCACCTCACAAGCGTGACGAGCGCCGCGCGACGCATCCAAGCCCACGCACCACATCCACTGCACGATGTTTGCAAACAGCCCACCGCAGCCCCGCGGCGCATCCGCGCCCGGGTCATGCTGCCGACGTCACCCTCGATCATGAGAGGGTGCAGGGAAGGCCGGACCTCGACTGAGGCCCGTGGCCCGCCTGCGGAAAAAAATGCAGGCGGCAGGTACCACAGGTTCAGCCGGACGACCCGGCCTTCCCCGCGCGCTGGTTTTAACGGCTGCTTCGCGATCTCCCTGGGGACCGGGCTTGTTTGCCCCCATCATCAGCGAGATGCGCAAGCGCATCATCAGCCGACTTGACCTCAGCATCGGGAGGCCAGGACCACGCGACTTGACCGTCCGCACCAGGCTTGCTCGCCGGCCCGCTTGCGCAGAGCCCCAAGCCCGACACGTCCACCGCTCCCCGCTTGCTACGCTCCGTGACGATCGGCCGAAACGTCCCTCTTCATCGCGAACGGGATGCCCGGAAACATCGTTCTGATTTGCCCGACGGTGCAAGCCGTGCGGCGTGCGACAAACTGGCTCGACGGGCAGTTTGCGCATGACGGGAATGCGGGAACTGCCCGTCGGGCAGGAGAGGCAGGAAGGGCGCAGGTCCTACATAGACGCGTTGATGAGAGACCGCCCCACTCGCCGCAAATTCAAGACGGACGCGCAGCTGAACTCACGTGGCCAGGACCTCGGAAGCGAAGACGACCTGATCCGTCTTTTCGTGGACTGTCACGCAACCTCAATTGATCGAATTTCGCATTCCAGCAAGAGGCTGCAGATATTCGACGACCAACGCGGCGCAACCAAAGAACGCAAAGAATACGATCCAAGAGATCAAGAATCTCACTCTGGCCCGATTTCCAGCATCAGTCCAAACATTGGACAGGAACAGCGCGAACGGCCCAATCAGACGTACATAGGTTTTCATTCCCGGTCGTACGCACCCCAGCATGAAAATGAAGTAGTAGACCATCGTCAGTGTGGCGACGAATCCCCCTAACAGGCACCCAACGCCTAAGACCTGTGTACACAACTTCAACATCTTTTTTTACGACCCGCGGTTCTCGGCGAAAGTTCCGACGCGCCCCTCACATGGAATGCCACACTCACGACGCAGCCACGAATTGCAGTGGCAATGCCGAATTGCGAATTACGCGAAATAGGATGAGGATGCACCTGGTTGATTGGGGCCCCCTCCGCTAGTCAGATCGCAATGAATAACTGCACCGACACCGCAATTGGAAAGAAGGAACCCTATTTGCCTCCGCTACGGTGATCCCCGCTGCTCATTAACTTCTGAAAGGACACCGTCGCTGCAACGCTCTGCCGCTAGCAGCTCGAGTCGCCGCCGGCCCAGCGGTAGATGCGGCTGCTCAGGGGGCCCGCTCCCATGGGGTTGCTGACCTTGATGGTCACGCGCGATCCGGAGCCGGACTTTTCGATGCGCGCCGCGACGAAGTAGTTCATCCGGATCCCATAGCTGCCCGCGACCAGGCGAAACTCCGCGAAGCCGCGGTCGCGGTGCAGCTCGCCTTCGGATTCGATCTGTCCATGGGTCGGATTGACCACATCCTGGCCGGGAGGATAGCAACGCTTGCCGGTCTCGCTCAGGCGCCGGAAGATCTCCTCGTAGTTCTCGGAAAAGGTCCGGCTGTCGGCGTCGTCGCGCGAGTTCAGCCCCTCCGGCGAAGCCGCACACCCTCCGAGAAACACCATTGCGGCCATCACCACCGCAGGCAAAGCTGCCTTGATCCCCATCGTCCGTCCCCCCCCAGCGGCATTGATCGCATCGCCCCGAGCGATCATCATGCCGCCGGATACACATACGTCAGCTCGCGTGGAGGAGACAATAGTCGGTCAGCAGGGCCTGGGCTCGGCTCCCTGGATTCCGGAGCCAGTGCGTAAAACTCTGCCCTGCCGGGCACTCACACCTGGTTGTCGTTGCCCGATGCCCCGCTGCTCAAGCCGCCCGCGGCTTATTCACCGTCTCGATGCGGTCGAGAGTCTTGCCGAGCTCGCGCTTTGCGATCTGGACATCGTAGTCGGTCTGCAGATTGAGCCAGAGCTCCGGCGTCGCGTCGAGCGTCTTGGCGAGCCGGAGCGCGGTGTCGGCCGCGATGGCGGTCCGTTCGCCCGCAATCCGTTCGATCCGGGCCCCGGCACGCCACACCTTTGCGAGAGCGCCTGCGGACATGCCGAGAGGAATCAGGAACGCCTCCCGCAGAACCTCGCCGGGATGCATGTGCTTGGGCGTCTTCGTCACGAGGCCGTCCTTTTGGTGGTGGTCCGCGACTTCGCTCTCGACCTTTCGCCACTCACACAGGCATACCTGGAATTGACCGTTCATGCATCGCGCGTGGTTTGCCAGACACACATCGCCCTGCGGTGGCGTTTCGCTCGACGACGGCTCTACTCGACCCTGCGGTATTGCGCTTGTTCCTGCAATACCGTTCCAGTTTCTCGAGGAATTCGTCGCGTTCTTCCGGAGGAAGACTAGCTGGCATTGAATACTCAAACGCGCCCGCGCCATTGTACCAAAACAGCACCTCGGTCGAGACACCGCGATGCACATAGGCGAGCGACTCGCGAGTAACCCGCGTGATCATATCGCCGTCTTGAAAACGATAGGTTGTCGATATCGGGCCCAACATGTTGCAGATATAGATCGTCATCACCCCCCGAGCCGCCAAGGCGACGCAGCCATGGCCGCCGATCACGCGCGGCTAGGGTTGCTCAACCTTCAGATAAAATCTGGGCTCAGAACGCACCACACTTGTCCGACTTCTGCAAGCAGCGCGGCCAGCTTATACATTTGGGCATCGGCGGGCACTTTTGCCCAACCAACCGACCACGCGGCTGACGGGAAGGCGGCCGCGTAAGGAGTCCACCGGCTCCCGTTACTGACTCCGCTCCATCTCCAGTTCGGCCTTGAGGCTGTCGATGTCGCGGTAGATCGAGGCGACCGCGAGCACGCGGCCGGCGCGCTTGTAGCGCAGCACGCAGTCCTTCTCCCTGATGTCGCCGTCGACCGCGATCTCGTCCCATTTCTCGGCGTGACCGACATAGTTGATCGGCACGTCGTAGTGCTGGCTCCAGAAGAACGGCACCGCATCGAAGGGCTCGTTGAACCCCATCATGTTGCGGGCGGCGGTCTGTCCCTGCCGCTCGGCGACCACCCAATGTTCGACGCGGATGCTGTCGCCGGAATGCCGGTCTGGCCAGCGCGCGATGTCGCCCGCGGCAAAGATGCCCGGCACGCTGGTTTCGAGGTTCGCATTGACCAGGACGCCGCGATCGATCTTGAGGCCAGCCTGCCCCGCCAGATCGAGACGAGGCTTCACGCCGACGCCGACCACGACGAGGTCGGCTTCGAGCGTGCGTCCACTCTTGAGGCTGACCTTCCTGCCGTCGATCACCGTCACGCTGTCCTGCAGATGAAAGACGACGCCATGCTCCTCATGGAGGGCACGCACCAAGTCGCCCATGTCGGGCCCCAGGATGCGCTCCATCGGCCGCTGCTCAGGCGCGATCACATGCACCGCGATGTCACGGTCGCGCAGCGCCGCCGCAACCTCGAGTCCGATGAAACTCGCGCCGATCACGACAGCGCGCTTGGCCGCCGCGGCGCTTGCGATGATCGCGCGACAGTCGGCCAGCGTCCGCAGCATGTGAACATGCGGCTGGTCGGCACCGGGGATCTGCAGTTTCACGGGCTCGGCGCCCGTCGCGAGCAGCAGCCGGTCGAAGGGCACGGTCTTGCCGTCACCAAGCACGACCTGCTGCGCCCGGCGATCGATGGCCGTCACCTGTGCGCGCAGCCGGAGATCGATCTTCGACTCCGAATAGAAATCATCCGGCCGGAGCGGCACCCAGTCCTCGGGCGCCTTGCCCGCCAGATAATCCTTCGACAGGTTCGGGCGGTCGACCGGCGCCGCCTCGTCGCTGCTGAGCATGATGACCTCGCCGCCATAGCCCTCGCGGCGCAGCATTTCCGCCGCGGCAAAGCCTGCGGCGCCGCCGCCGACGATGACAATGCGACGGGGTTCATCGGCCGCCGCCGTCCGGGCCGGACCTGCCTGATCGCGCTTGCGCCTGACAACGATGCGGTCGGCCTCCTGCTCGACCTGCCACACCGACAAGGGCGAGAGCGCAGGGGGGCGGGTGGCCTCGCCCGTCCGCAAGTCGAAGCAGGCGTGATGCCAGGGACAGCGGACGCTCTCCTCGACGACGAGGCCGTCGGCGAGCGGACCGTGATAGTGGCTGCAGAACGCGTCGATCGCGAAGGTGTCGGAGCCGGTGCGCACCAGCAGCACAGGGTCGTTGTGGACGTGACCGAGCAGCATGCCGTTGTTGAAGTCGCTCAGGGACACGCCGAGCGTGAGATCAGGGCGTTCCAGCTTGCCTTCGTCGGACATGGCCATGCCTCCTTCGCGGACCGGCTCCGGCGGATCGGAGCTGCCTCGCCACCAAGCCTCAATCTGACAATCGGTTCCCCTGCATAAACCCCTCTTGCCCCCGGCGGCGAAGTTTGCCGCACGTATCGTCCAGCGACGCATCAGCGTCCGGCTCGCACAGACCGCCCTCGGAGAAGGCCACAGCCCCTCCGCGACCGCCCTTCCTGATTGCGTTTGGCCCCGGCCATCCGCCATAATTGAGCAACGGGAAATTGAGCGGACTGCAGGCGGGGCGAGCAGAGACCAAATATTGTCTTGGCGGAGGGGAAGCACATGCATGCGCCAGCTGTCGGTTCGAAGCCGGCTCCCGCTGTTGGCACGGCATACAGGCCGGACATCGACGGACTTAGAGCCGTCGCAGTCATTTCAGTCGTCGGATTCCACGCCTTTCCTCATTCGCTTCAAAGCGGATTCGTTGGAGTGGACATCTTCTTTGTCATATCCGGCTTCTTGATCACCTCGATCATCATTGCAGACCTAGCGAACGGATCCTTCCGTCTTCCGACCTTCTACGCTCGTCGAGTCAAGCGTATTTTTCCTGCCCTCATCGTGGTTCTTCTTGCGGCGCTCTTGCTCGGATGCATTTTTCTATACACTGACGAATACAAGGAGCTCGGCAAGCAAGTCGCAGCAAGCGCCGGGTTTGCCGCGAACCTGCTGTTCTGGCAGGAGGCCAACTATTTCGACCTGGCCGCGGAGACGAAGCCGCTGCTTCACCTCTGGTCGCTTGGCATCGAAGAGCAGTATTACATCCTTTGGCCGGTGCTCCTCTGGCTGTGCTGGCGGACAAACAAGCGCGCCCTGCCCTACCTTGTGGGGCTGCTGCTTGTCGGATCGTTTCTGCTGAACATCAAAGCCATAGGCATGAGCCCGGCAGAGGCCTTTTACTCTCCGTTCACGCGAGCGTGGGAGCTGTTCGCAGGCGGTCTGCTGGCGATCGCATCGTCCCCACACACCAAGCTGCCCTTCGCTGTCCCTGACGCCCGTCTTCAAGCACGCGTTGCCGATCTGCTTGCCATTTCGGGATTAGGCTTGTTGGCGGCAAGCCTGATCCTGATTTCGAGAAGTACGCCATTTCCCGGGTGGGCTGCACTGCTGCCTGTCATAGCGACCTGCATGCTTGTCAGTGCCGGACCGAACAGCTGGGTCGCCCGGCACGTTCTGTCGCACCCTGTCCTGGTCGGAATCGGGCTGATCAGCTACCCGCTCTATCTCTGGCACTGGCCTCTGCTCGTCCTTACCCGCGCCTGGATCGGCGAGGCAGGCTCCGCGTCGGTTCGCTCCGGCGTCGTCGCGCTCAGTGCCGGTTTGGCCTGGATCACCTATAGATACCTGGAGTATCCGATTCGTTTCGGCCAATCGCCCGTGCGATCGGTCCCACTGCTCGGCGGTGCATTGGCGACGCTCGCGGGATTAGGCGTCCTGACCATCACCTACGGCTGGACCCTTCAGCCGGGCGACATGAACAGCTACGCAGCCTATTTCGATGCATTCCGCACAGGCGTGTCCCCCGCGCGTGAAGAGTTGGTGGAAATTAACCAGAACCAATGCAACTTCTACGACTTCGAGAGCGCGCTTCCGACGCGGATTCCGCGGGCCGCCATCAGCCCGGACTGCTACACCGGCCACTCACCCAGGACAGTGCTCCTGTGGGGCGATTCCCACGCGGCACATCTCGTCTACGGCCTGCGGAAGACGCTGCCGTCCGACACGTCCTTGCTGCTCGTCTATGCCTCAGGGTGCCGTCCGCACCCGATCGATCTGACAAAACTGGCAACCGACTACTGCGAAAAGTCCAACTCATTTGCGGTGTCGACAATAGAAAAGGTCGTTCCCGACGTCGTCGTCATCTCTTTCAACAATTCCTTCGACACCGACTATCTGCGTCAGGTCTCGCGCGAAATGAAGCAGATCGGCGTGAAGAGGGTGATCGTTCTCGGGCTGGCGCCGCACTGGGAGCCGTTCCTCTTCAAGGTGGTCATGCAGCACTATTGGCAGTTCACGCCCGCGCGAATTTTGACGCATCTCGACCAGCATGCGCTTGGCATCGACAAGGCATTTCAGAACGAGCTCCAGGCCAACGAACCGTTCGAGTACCGCAGCCTTTACGATTTCTTCTGCAATCGAGACGGCTGCCTCATCTATCTCGATCGCAACCGGCGCGAAGGCCTCGTCAGCTTCGACAATGCGCACCTGCGGCCTCTTGCGTCCCTCTACCTCGCCGAGCACCTGCTCACCCCATTGATCCAACGGGACTTCCAGTCGCGGGCCGAGGAGTGACCAGGCGCTGTCGCCAGGTAGGCAGGACAGGGAATCCCCGCGACAATTCAGAACTGCAGTGACGATGCTGGACTGCCTCCTTGAACGCAGGCGCCGCCGCAGCTGATTCGGAACGATCGCCATCGTCACCCGTTGTCGCGGATGTCCCAGGTCGAAATCGCAAAGCCGCTCGTTCGAGCGATGAGGATCTATCGCCGCATGGCCAGACACGATCTGGACCAGGGAACGCGGCGCGATCTGGCGCAGCACATTCGCAGGCTCGCTGAACAAGGGGAGCAGGACACCGGTCGCCTGACCGTCTGTGGCCTCAGCTACCTCCGCGACCTGGAACGCCAGAGAGCGTCCGAACGATCCTGATTGCAGCGCTCGGAGAGGGCGGCGGAGCATAACTGCCAATCCCCTGCAGAGACCGGAGCGGTCATGCGACCGCGCTGAGCGCATCGATCGTCGCTCGAAAAAGCGGCTTGCCGCGTCCAGGTTCCGGGTGTAGATGGCGCCTGTCGCGAAAAGCGGCCGTTGCCTGCGGCCAAGTACAAGCCGTCCATTCGCCATCGCGGCATGGGCCGGCCAGCGTCTCCCAAATATCGATCGCCTGACGAATCGTCAGGCTCCAGCCAGCGGTCGGCGCTTCCTTGCTTCGCTCGCTCGCGTGGACCGGAGCGCCATGACCAAATCTCTCGTCGTCATCTACGTTGCCATCGTGCTCGATGCCGTCGGCATCGGGTTGATCTTTCCGATCCTGCCGTCGCTGCTGCAGGACGTGACCCACGCCCAGAACGTGGCGCCCTATCTCGGCATCATGACTGCACTCTACGCCGCGATGCAGTTCGTCTGCGCGCCGGTGCTCGGCTCGCTGAGCGATCGGCTGGGCCGGCGCCCTCTGCTGCTGATTTCGCTGGCCGGAGCCACTGTGAACTATTTGTTCCTGGCCTTTGCGCCCAATCTCTGGATGCTCCTGCTCGGCCGCGCCATCGCCGGCATCACCAGCGCCAACGTCTCGGTGGCCACGGCGTACATCACCGACATCTCCGCCGAAGAGGAGCGGGCCCGCCGATTCGGTCTCCTCAATGCGATGTTCGGCCTGGGATTCATCGTCGGGCCCGTGCTTGGAGGCATGCTCGGCGATCATTGGCTGCGGCTGCCGTTCATCGCGGCCGCGGTCCTGAACGGATGCAACTTCGTGTTGGCGCTCGTGAGCTTGCCGGAGTCGCACCCACCGAGCCGCGACAAGATCGACATCGCGCTCCTCAATCCGCTGCGGCCGCTGCGCTGGGTATTTTCGATGAAGAGCCTGTTGCCGATCGTGCTCCTGTTCTTCCTGTTCAGCGCGACCGGTGAGGCTTATGGCGTCTGCTGGGCGCTGTGGGGCAGCGACACGTTCCAGTGGAGCGGTCTTTGGATCGGCCTGTCGCTGGGCGCCTTCGGCGTATGCCAGACGCTGGCCCAGGCATTCCTTCCCGGTCCAGCCGTGAGGCTGCTGACCGAGCGTGGTGCCATCCTGACCGGGGTTGCCGGTGTCTGCGTCGCGCTGACGGCCATGGCGTTCGCCACACAGAGCTGGATGGTGTTTGGCGCCATGCCGCTGTTCGCGCTCGGCGGCGTGGGGATGCCGGCGCTGCAGTCGATCGCCACGCGACAGGTGGACGGCGGTCTGCAGGGCCAGCTCCAGGGCGTGCTCGCCTCGACGGTCAGCCTCGCATCCATCTTTGCGCCGCTCGGCTTCTCGAGCTTCTATTTCGTGGTCAGGGCACAATGGCCCGGCGCCATTTGGCTGTCAGTCGTCGCCATCTACGCGATCACCATTCCCTTCGTTGTATCGCTGCGGGTGACCGGGAGGACATCCGTGGTGTGATGATCTCGCGGAGTTGCGGTCCCGGTCGAGACGCCTATGCGCGAGGCGCCGCTGCCGCATGACGCCGGAACGCTGGCCCGGCGTTGCCCGTTGTCCAATATGCCCGAGTTTGAAATCGGAAAGCCGCTCAGTCGAGCGATGACGGGTTACGGTGACGCTGCACTAAACTTCTCGACCACCCCAGCGCGTCCCGGTGGCAAGCGAACGCCATCCTTGGGAGCGCGACCGCCCCGTTGCGCGCGGGAGTCCAATGCACCGTCAGCGCAATGGGCCGCAGCGCGCAGTTCGCCAGGCCGTGCCTCAGCCGAGGCCCAGGATACGGGCGAAACGGCCCGCAGTCTTGACCTCGGGAGTCTCGGAACTCCCGGACATCTCAGGCCGGTTGAGCTCGGCCACGGCGATGAGGATGATCTGGTTCACGATTTCGATCGTCAACGAGAACAGATCGCCATCGCCGTTGCGGTAGTCGATTCGTGTGGCGTATCCTTCCAGCGCGGTCTGGGTCGCGGTCCAGCCGAGGCTGTCGCCGACATATCTGATCAGTTCGCCGATCGTGTGGATCTGGTGGCGCGCCGGGTCCTGCCGCAGGATCTGCCGCGCCTTCGCGTTCATGGTCAGGATGCGCGCGTCGTCGGTCTTGTTCTGACCGTTCATGATTGGAACGGCGGCCACGATGCCGACCGGCGATCGGTCATAGAGAATCTGGAGCACGTCGATCTTCTCGCTCAGCATCGCGACGAAGCTCATGCTGAACAGGGGCTCGCTCTGGCTCTTCATCGCCAGCGGCAGCACCAGGACCTCCCAATAGGCATTCTGGTCGGACAGCGACGAGATGTAGCGCGCGTAGACCGGCTGCCTGGTCTTGAGACATTGATCGTAGATCTCACGCAGGCTGTTGGCGGTCGCGAATTTGAGCTCGGACATCCGCACGCCGCGCAGGTCCTGACCGAGACTCCGGATGTAGCTGTCGCTCTGCGACACGACCACATGGTCGTCGCCGGCCTTGAGAGCCAGCACCGTATCGCCATAGGCGGAGAATGATTTCGAATACATGTCGCGCAGCAGCGGCTGCCGGGTGACGCGATGGTAGAGCCATTGGCGGTAGGCTTCGCCCAGCGGCTTGGCGTGTATCTGCTCGGCGATCACCTTTCCGGTCCAGGTCTGGATGGCGGCGCGGCTGGCGGCGCCGGTGTCGCTGGCATGGACCGGCTTGATGGCTGCGCCGTCGGACGCCGCCTCGGGATCGGGTCGCGGATGGGTTGCGGAGGATGCCGGACTCATGCGTGGAACCTCCTGCGCGAGAAACCTTCGGGCCGGTGCAGCAGGGAGCGGTCGCCGCTCGCGCTCGTTCTGCAACCGGAGGTAACAACATGAGTCGTCATTTATTGAAGGTTCGCTAAGCCCGGCGCCGCGGCGATGACGGCCGTAGTTCTACGGAGGTGCCGACGCCGGGCCGGAGAGCCGCACATCCATCATGTCAGGGGCTTATATCGCCCCTGACAATCCGGCCGCGGCACAACGGTGACGTCAGCTGGAGATGGCCCAATTCCACCGGAGGCGACGCACGCCCGGAGGACGATGTGCGCCGACCGAAGCGAGGTCAACGCGACGCTGCCGGCCTTGTAGGTCGTTATGCACTTTCACCGTAATCCGTAGTCTCGCACCTAGCTAGACCCACCCTGCGCGTCCGTCGTCCAGAGATGCCGGCTTGCGTCGCTTTCGCGCCGGCTCTCAATTCGCGCTGATGTGGTGCAACTGCATGGCGAGCGCCATGGCGTCGTGGTGGGACTCGGTGGAGTAGGACGCGTAGGTCGCCGCCTCGTGAGGCGTGTCACCGGCATTGGCCACATCGGCCTTGGCATTCGCAAGCACCTGCGCGGCGCCGGCGGGATCGCCGAGCTTCGTCAGGCTGGCGGCGGTCTCGGCCGCGACGGCCGAGGCAATCGCTGCGGCCTGCTGCGGCGTCTGCACCGGAGCGGCCACGCCGGCCGCGTGCGGCAGCTGGGCGAGCAGCGCCTGCGTGTCCGGCGTCGTGATGTTGTAGCCGAGCGCTTCCAGCACCACGAGGTCGATCGGCGACAGCGTTTGCGACGTGGTGGGGTTGTAGAATTCGTTCAGCGGATCGTTGGCGCCCTGGATGCCGGTGTTGAGGAAATCGGCGGGGTCGGACGTCTGGCCGTAGTCGGCGATCTTGGTGAGCCCGCCGTCGAGCGAGAAATAGGCTGGCGGCGCCGAGCTCAGGCTGTTGTTGATCAGATTGTGGCCCGGCCTGGTGAAATCGAACAGGTCGAAGATGTCGAGATTCCCAGGCGACGGCACGCGTCCCAGCGCATGCGACAGCTCGTGCAGCGCGACGCCGACCAGCGACTGCGTCGGAATATCGGTGTTGAAGACGGCAAAGCCGTCCTCCGTGGTGGCATCGTTCGGTGCGACCAGGCCGAGCACCTTAGCCTGCGCATTCGACACGAACACCTGCTGATGGCCCTGAACCTTGCTGCCGGCCGGCAAATGATCGAACACCGTGTCGCCCGCGGCTGCGTGATCGACCAGATCGGTCCTGAGCTGCCTGTAATTGGCCAGAACGCCGTTGCTGACATTGGCCCCGGCGCCGCCGCCGGTGCCGGCGAAGTCGATCGCCAGATTGACCGTGGCCTCGTCGGTGATCGCCGAGGACAGAATGGCGGCGGCCTGCTCGACGCCGGCGCGGAAGCTTTCGGGTGCTGCAGCGGCGGCGGCATCGAAGGTCAGGTTGAAGGTGAGTCCGCCGGTGTGCACCGACACCGTCTCCGAGCCGTCGGCATGCACCACCGGATCCGAGACGGCGCCGTCCGGCAGCACGAAGGGCGTCGCGGCTGCAGCCGTGGTGGTCGTCGTCTTCGCCGCCGGATCGGGCGCCATCAGGGCATCGGAGCTCAATCCGAGCTGGGCGTAGGTCAGCGTGTTCATCGGACGGACTCCTCCCCCGCGCCTCAGCATCGCAATTGCGAGGCATTCGCAATAATCCGACCGTCGCCCGGAAATGCGTGAGAAGTCTGACGATGCCGGACCGTCTTCGGGGCAAGCCGCGCCACGGTTTGGGCCTGGTCAGATGCGTGATGGCGCTGGCCCGCCATACCGTTGCCGATCTGGTCGTGGGCTGCAGATGGAGGCAATCTGCCCAGATCGTCCCAACCCAATCGAGAGCCTCCCATGAAGCTGCGTCAGCTCGGCCGTTCCGGCCTCTCCGTTCCGCCCCTCTGCTTCGGCTGCAACGTGTTCGGCTGGACCGTCGACGAGGCCGCCTCGTTCCGGCTGCTCGACAAGGTGCTGGACGAAGGCCTGACCTTCCTCGACACCGCCGACGTCTATTCGCGCTGGGTGCCGGGACACACCGGCGGCGAGTCCGAGACCATCATCGGCAAATGGATGAAGCTGCGTGGCAACCGCAGCCGGATCATCCTCGCCACCAAGGTCGGCATGGACATGGGCGACGGCAAGGTCGGGCTGAAGGCCGACTACATCGCCCGCGCGGTCGAGGACAGCCTGCGCCGGCTGCAGACCGACGTGATCGATCTCTACCAGTCGCACAAGGACGACGAGACGACGCCGCAGGAGGAGACGCTGGCGGCTTACGACAAACTGATCAAGGCCGGCAAGGTGCGCGCCATCGGCGCCTCCAACTTCTCGGCCGAGCGGCTGCAGGCCGCACTCGACATTGCCAAGACCAACAGCCTGCCGCGCTATGAAAGCCTGCAGCCGGAATACAGCCTCGCCGAGCGATCGTCCTACGAGAGCGCGCTGCAGCGCGTGTGCGAGGCGAACGGCATAGGCGTCATCACCTTCTTCTCGCTCGCGGCCGGATTCCTCACCGGCAAGTATCGCTCCGAAGCCGACTACGGCAAGAGCCCGCGGGGGCAGCGCGGCATTCCGAAATACATGAACGAGCGCGGCATGCGCATCCTCGCCGGCCTCGACGCGGTCGCCAAGGAGACCGCTGCCGAGCCCGCTTCGATCGCGCTGGCCTGGCTGCTCGCCAAGCCCTCGGTCACCGCGCCGATCGCCAGCGCCACCAAGCCGGAGCACGTCGACACGCTGGTCGCAGCGACGAGACTCGAACTGACAAAGGACCAGGTCGCGCGGCTGGATGCGGCCAGCGCGTGAGCTGATCAATTCTCTCCGCCATCATTCCGCGGCGCGCGATATCACGCAGGCATCGATCGCGCGCCCAGGCTGCAGTGAGCGGGCGAGACAATTTCGAGCCGCATCTCACCGCAATTCCAGCACAGACATGGAGCCGCTTGGGCCGCTTTGCAGCGTCTTGCGCATCGCCACGCCGATGCCAAAATTCGGCCCGGATCGAACTGCTAAGTCCACTGTCAATTTAGAATGACTCGAAGGAAGCGTTCGGTGGATCGTGTGGCGCGCGTAGCTGTTTGCGCATTCGTGTTGTCAATCATCTCGTCATCTCTCCCGGTATGCGGCGGCGTTGCCCAGGCCCAGCAAGCGCAGCAGCGCGCGCCCACGACCGGAGGCCCGGTGGGCAACCTGCCGGACCGCGAAGCGCTGAACTCCGGAACGGTGACCGTGATCACGGCGCCGATCGGCGGCCCGATGTCGGTGATGGGCTCCGACATGGCGGCGGTGCTCGACGAGGGCGAGAATCTGCGCGTGCTGCCGATTCTCGGCAAGGGCTCGGCGCAGAACCTCGTCGACATCATCATGTTGAAGAACATCGACATGGGCTTCGTCGCCACCGACGCGCTGGAATACGTCAAGACGGAATACAACATCCCGGACATCGCCCAGCGCGTGCGCTACGTCGCGCAGCTGTTCCACAACGACGTCCACATCGTCGCGCGGCGCGAGATCCGCTCGCTGCAGGACCTCAACGGCAAGCGCGTGTTCGCCGAGCGCTCGATCGGCCTGCCGGCGGCGCAGACGATCTTCCGGCGTCTCGGCATCCGGGCCGACATCGACTCGCAGACCGATCCGACCGGCGGCCTGCAGAAGCTGATCGACGGCCAGGGCGATGCGTGGATCGCCTCTGTGTCGAAGGATGCGCCGATCATCAAGGGCATCAGGAACGACGGCGGCCGGCTGCATCTGCTGGACATTCCCTATGACCGGGCGCTGCAGGACATCTATCTGCCGTCGTCGTTCTCGTCCGAGGAGTATCCGAACCTGGTGCCGCCGGGCCCCAAGGTCGACACGGTGGCGGCTCCGACCGTGCTGATGGTCTACAACTGGCCGGAGCAGAGCGAACGCTACCGGCGCACGGCGCGGTTCGTGAATGCGCTGTTCGACAAGATCCAGGTGCTGCAGTCGCCGCCGCGGCATCCGAAATGGCGCGACACCGTGCTGTCGGCGCCGGTGCAGGGACTGATCCGCTTCAAGGCGGCGCAGGAATGGATCGACGGCGCGAGCCGCGTGCAGTCGCCGGGGCAGGACGGCACGCCGGCGGAATTCCGCAAGTTTCTCGACGACCGCAAGGCGCAGGCGCGGATGTCGCCGAACGAGGCGGCGAAGCTCTACAGCGACTTTCTGAAATGGCAGCGCACCAAGGAGCCGCGCTGAGGCGCGCGTGAGCGTTCGAACTTCGTAGAGCCGGAACTCATTGCTCCGAGCGCGGGGGGCCTGCCGTTTCGGCCGTGCGCCTAACGGCAGGTATCGGACCGCCGGACGCGACCGATCGGGCAGTTTCCTACTGCGCGGCGCGCGCGAAGCGCAGTTCGACGGTGGTGCCGCCGCCTGAGGTCTCGCGAAGCCCGAGGCGGCCATGATGCGCCGCCATCACCTGAGACACGATCGAAAGTCCCAATCCCATCCCTTCGCCGCGGGCGTGTCCGCGTTCGAACGGCTGCTGCAGGCGTTCGAACTCATCCGACTGCAGGCCTGGTCCGGCGTCGATCACACTGAGACTCGCGGCGGCGTCGACGGCGACGAGAATGGGACCTCCTGACCCGGCATGTATGACGGCGTTCCTGATCAGGTTCGAAAGCGCGACCGCGATCGCCGGCTCCGACCCCCGGATCCACACCGGAGACTGAGGTCCGTTGAAACCGATCTCGCCCCCCGCCTTGAGCGCCATCGGCACATGCTCGGCCGTCACCCGACGGGCCAGCGCGACCAGATCGATGTCGGCGAGTTCGGCCGGCTCCATCGATATGCGCGCGAGCTGCAGCAGCATGGTGACGATCGTCGACAGCTTCTGGTTCTCGGCAACGAGCCGGGTGCGCAGGCCGGCATCCTCGACCGACTCGAGCATGGTCCTCGCATTGGTCAGCGGGGTCCGCAGCTCATGCGCGGCGTTGGACAGGAAATTGCGCTGCGCCTCGGCGGCGAAGTCGATGCGCGACAATGCGCGATTGAACGCCGCGACCAGCGGCAGCAGTTCGGCCGGCGCGTCCCGTTCGGGCAGCCGGCGGCCATCCGGTACACCGTCGATCATCTCGGCGGCGGTCGCAACCGCGCGCACCGGGCGCGCGATCAGCGTCGGCACGAACACCAGCGCTGCGACCACCGTCGCCAGCAGTACGAGAATGATGGGAAGCGCCACGATCGTCGCGTCGGTGAGCGTGCCGAGCATCAGCTGCGTCGACGTATAGGCGACGCCACCGGTTTCGATCCAGACCTCGCCGACCGACGTGTTCCGGACGGCCGTCATCCGCTTCAGGTTTCTGGTCTCGCCGTCGATCACGTAGGCGAGGAAACTGGTGCCGTCCTGCACCGCCGACGGCTTGTGCGGACGCCACTTCGGGATCGGCCCGAAGCTGACCTCGCCGCTCTTGTCGGACACGACATACCAGAAGGTCGGAAATTCCCGGATGATCTTCTCGAGGCGCGGCGTCTGCGTGACGAGCAGCTGGCCTCCTGCATTGCGGGCAACCGCCTCTTTCAAGGCATCAGCGACGTCGGCGGCCCCCCACGTGCCATCATCGTCACCACCGAACCTGATCAGCAGCGCGGCGGCGCAGATCAGCATGATCGTGCTGACGATACCGATCAGCATCGCGGACAGCACCGTGATGGAGCGGCGCATCCCCTTGAGCTTCTGCCACTTCGATCTCATCACTCGCCGCTCAGGAGATAGCCGAGGCCGCGGACCGGCCTGATCGCGGCCTTGCAGTTCGCTTCGCGCAGGCGGCGGCGCAGCCGCGAGACGTGGGCCTCGATGGCATTCGACTGGATCTCGTCCTCGAAGCCGTAGGCCGCGGATTCGAGCGTCTCGCGCAGGACCACCCGCCCGCTGCGACGAACCAGCGACTCGAGAATCGCCAACTCCCGCCGCGGCACGACGATCGGCTTCTCGTCGACGCAGACGGCGCGATTGACGATGTCGTAGCTCAGATTGGCAATGGAGACCACGGCGCCGCGGTCGAGGAACAGGCGCCGCAGCACCGCTCTGGCGCGCGCGACCAGTTCGATCGGCTCGAACGGCTTGGCGACGTAATCGTCCGCGCCTTCGTCGAGCGCACGCGCAATGTCGAGCGGATCGTCGAGGGCCGTCAGCACCACCGTTGCCGGGCTTGGCTTCTGTTGCCGCAGGTCCGGCAGCAGTGCCAGCCCGTCGCCGTCGGGAAGACCACGGTCGATCACGACGAGCTCGAAATTGCGCACAGCGATCGCCGCCCGCCCCTCGTCGAGCGTGGTGACGAGATCGGACGAGCCGAAGGCCGTCGCGAGTGCATCCCGCAGCCAGATCCCGAGCTGAGGGTCATCCTCAACGACCAGAACGCGCACGCCAGTCTCCTGCATCATTTGCGATCGCTGTTCCTATGATTACGGACGGATTACAATAGGATTACGTCGGCAGCATCCGGGCACCGTTATCCGAGCCCCGGCTCCAGAGCTCGTTAAAGCGTGCGCCCGTCGATCCCGCCAGCGATCCTGCTTCTTCCGCTGCGCTGGGACATCTCGACTGCACGCTGCAGCTTTCATTCCACCGCGGATCTGATCGAACCGCGTTTGCATCGGCCACCTCGCGCCATGGCCGTTGCCAATATCGGTGGTTGCAAACCCGATGACTTCTCAGCCACCGTGATTGCAATCGTATGACGTGCGGCTCCCCGGATGAGTCGACTGATCGCCCCCCGCGCTCCGTGCATCGCGATGACGCGGAACGTCAGCCTGTCGTAATCAAGTTCGACGAGGTTCGTGTCCCCGCGCAACAGCCCGCTCGAAATACCCTCACATGGAATCTGACACATGATCGACCGCACATCGCGTACGGTCGCGCCCCATCATCGGCTTCGAAGGCCCTTCTCCGGCGTATCGTCGTTGATGGCGGCTGGCACGTCCTGCGATTTTGCGTTCTCGGCGATGGCCAAACGGTCGGACCGCAATCCGGCGGCCTGGCGCCGGCCGTTCCTGTCCTGGCTCGACGGCGTCGAGGCCGGCTGGGCTGTGCCGCTGCTGCTGGCGTGCTTCGTGGCAGTCTGGACGATCTATCTCGTCATCGCCTATTGCGGCGCCGGGCTGCATCCGGATGTCCTGGAGACCTGGACGTTCGGACGACACTTCGCCTGGGGCTACGCCAAGCATCCACCGCTGATGGGATGGGTCGCCGGCGCCTGGACCACCGTGTTTCCGTCGGCCGATTGGTCGCTGCACCTGATGGCGATGACGAACGCGGCACTGGCGCTGTGGTTCGTCGACCTCATTTCGCGACGCTTCGTGACCGGGGACAAGCGAGCGATCGTCCTGCTGCTTCTGATGCTCACGCCGGTCTATCAATTTCACGCGCAACGCTTCAATGCCAACTCGGTGCAGCTCGCGACGTGGCCGCTCGCCACCTATTGTTTTCTGCGCTCGTTTGAAACCCCGACGATGCGTTGGGCCGCCGCAGCCGGCGTCACCGCCGCGATCGCGCTGCTGGGCAAGTACTATTCGGTCTTCCTGGTTGCGAGTTTCGCGCTGGCCGCGCTGCTCCATCCGCAGCGGCGGGCCTATTTCACGTCCGCTGCGCCCTGGATCTCCGCGGTCGCCGGCCTTGCCGCCCTGGGGATGCATCTGGACTGGCTGGTCGCATCCGATGCGGCGCCCATTCATCACGCGCTGATGCATGCGCAATCCGACCTGTCGACGTCGCTGCAGGATTCACTTTCCTTCGTGATGGGACTTGCCGCCGCGATGGCCGTACCGGCCGTGACCTGGGTCATGACGGCCGGCACGCGCATCACCCGCTTCGCCAAGGACTTCGCAGCGCTGAACGACGGCCTGCGGCTGCTCTTCTACGTCGCGATCGGAACAGTCGGCCTGCCCGTCGCCACCTCGCTGATCATCGGCACCGACCTGCCCTCGCTGTGGGCACTCCAGGGACTGTTCTTGTTCGCCGTGCTGGTCGTATGCGGCGCAAGCTATCGGATCGAGCGATTCTACACCGTCAACATGGCGGTCGTGGTCGCCGCAATCGCCATCGTGACCCTCACCATCGCCGCTCCGCTTCACGCACTCTACCGCAACAGTTTCGGTTATGAAGAAGGACGCACCTTCTACCGTCAAGTCGCATTGGAAACGACGCGCCAATGGCGCGAATTGACCGGGGGCCCGCTCGAACACGTCGGCGGCACCGAAAGCCTGGCCTTTGCGACCGCATTCTACAGTGCCGATCATCCGCTTTACGGGCTGCCCGCGTTGCCCTCTCAACCCGACGCGAACACATCGCCCGGCGCGTTCACGGATCACGGCTGGGTTTCGCTCTGCTTCCGTGAACAGGCCGATTGTATCGACGCGGCGGAAGCAATGGCCGTTGCGTCGGGGAATTACGTCAGGCGAGAGTTCACGGTGCAGTCGCGGCTGTTCGGACTGGCAGGACTGCCGCGAACAGTCATCGCATTTCTCGTGTCACCTGCGATAGGCAGCGGCGGGGGCAGTCGCCGTTCGCCTTGAGCCCATCGCCGAACGCAACAGGACACCGAGTGCTGCGCCGGAGCTTCGGGCCGCGCGCTCCGCATCGATCCCGCCGATCCACTCAGAACGTGCTGACATCGGCGCGGGGGCGCGAATGCCCCGCTCGACGAATCCAGATTTGCCCGATGACGCAACACCGCGCGGCGCACGACCGTTACGGGTGACGCGCCCGAATACAACCTGTGTAGCAACGCGGCAACATCTCATACATGTTTCGTTGTTGCTCGACGTTTCCACAAACGCACGCCATGCTTCAGATGATACATTTTGTCGTGATCGTTGCGTAAGCCGGATGGGGATGAAATTGCAGGTCGGACAGGGCATCGAAACGTTGCGTGAAGTGGGCACGCGTTGCAGCCGGTTTCGCTATGAGAGCAGCGTCTCGGCGCTTGCCCTCGGACTTGCGGTCCTGGCGCTGGGGACCGGAGCAGCCAGCGCCGACTGCACGCCGGCCGCCGCCGACAGCGTGACCGCGACCTGCTCCGGCACCACGACCAACCAGGGCGCGGGCGCGCCCGGGACGAGCGGCAGCACTTATGGCTACGGCACCGGCGTCGAGACGGCGGTCACCGTCAACGTCGCGACCGGAGCCACGGTCAGCGGCGTGAATGCCGGCCTCAACCTGCACGACGGCAGCATCTTCAATTCCGGAACGATCACCGGCACGACCTTCGAAGGCATTCAGGGCTTCAATCTGGCCATCGTCAATGCGGCCGGCGCCACGATCACGGGACACAACAACGGCATCGATGGCTTCACGGCCTTCGTCATCGTCAATTCCGGCACCATCTCCGGGTCGTCCGCCATCATCAGTCCGTTCGGCTCCGGCATCATCACCAACAATGCCGGCGGCCTCATCACCGGGACCAACGGCGGAATCGCCGGCGGCCACGGCACCCAGGCGATCTACAATGCGGGCACCATCAGCGGCGGCTCGGTGGGTGTTTCCGTCGACAATGGCTCGCTGGTCTACAACACCGGCACCATCAGCGGCGGGATCTTCAGCATCGCAATCACCGGCTCCTCGATCGTCAATGCCGGCACCATCAACGGTGTCGTCAGCCTGACCGGTGCCACCAATACGTTGACTCTGCTGCCGGGCTCGGTGATCAACGGCAATGTGGCGGGAAGCCCGAACAATATTTTGCAGCTCGGTGGCAGCGGCACCGCGACGTTCGATATCTCACAGCTCGGTTACACCGCGCAGTACCGCGCCTTCTCCACCTTCAACAAGATCGACAACTCGGCCTGGACCCTGACCGGCACCAGCACGTACAGCGGCGACGTCAACGTCAACGGCGGCAATCTGCGGATCGACGGCAATCTTGCTTCCGCCGCCAGCACGACCGTGAACGCGAGCGGCACCCTGAGCGGCATCGGCACGGTCGGCCGGACGACGGTCGCGAGCGGCGGCATCCTGGCGCCCGGCAGCGGCGTCGCCGGCACCTCGCTCAACGTCTCCGGCAATCTCGCCTTCCAGTCGGGAGCGATCTACCTGGTGCAGGTCTCACCCACGGCCGCGTCCACGACCAATGTCAGCGGCACCGTGACGCTCGGCGGCGCGACCGTGAACGTCGCCTTCGCGCCGGGCGACTACGTCGCGAAATCCTACACCATCCTCACCGCGACCGGCGGCGTCTCCGGCAGTTTCGCGTCGACCGTCGCTGCAAACTCGACCACGCTGACGCGGTCGCTCAGCTATGACGCCAACAACGTCTATCTGAACGTCGCACTGGGCTATAGCGGCCTTGCCGGTCTGAGCGGCAATCAGGGCGCCGTCGGCAATGCCCTGACCCATGCCTTCAACGCCGGCGGCGGCATTCCCGCGGTCTATGCGTCACTGACGCCGTCCGGCCTCACGCAGGCCTCCGGCCAGCTCGGCGCGTCGACGCAGCAGACGACGTTCGGCGCGATGGGGCAGTTCATGGGCCTGTTGACCGATCCGGCGCAGCGCAGCGCGACGAGTTCTCCGGGCGGCACGACGGGCTATGCCGAGGAGGACGATCGCGCCAGCGCCTATGCCGCGCGCCGGCGCAGCGATGCCTTCGCGATGGTCACCAAGGCGCCGGCCGCAGCATTCGCTTCGCGCTGGAGCGTGTGGGCCGCCGGCTTCGGCGGTTCGCAGACGACGGACGGCAATGCCGTAGCCGGCTCGACCAACACGGCGAGCAGCCTCTACGGGACCGCCGTCGGCGCCGACTATCTGATCTCGCCGAACACGCAGGCTGGCTTTGCGCTGGCCGGCGGCGGCACCAACTTCAGCGTCACCGGACAGGGATGGGGTCGCTCCGACCTGTTCCAGGCCGGCGCCTATCTGCGCCACGTGCAAGGCCCGGCCTACGTCTCGGCTGCCCTCGCCTATGGGTGGCAGAACGTCACGACCGACCGCATCGTCACCATCGCCGGCACCGATCATCTGAGCGCCGCGTTCAACGCCAACGCCTATTCCGGCCGCATCGAGGGCGGCACCCGCTTCGTCGCACCGTGGATCGGCGGCATCGGCCTCACGCCGTACGCGGCGGCCCAGGTGACCGCCTTCGATCTGCCGGCCTATACGGAGCACGCCGTCGCGGGCGGCGGCGCCTTCGCGCTGGCCTATGCAGCGAGGACGTCGACCGACACGCGCACCGAGCTCGGCCTGCGCAGTGACAAGTCGTTCGCCATGCAGGACGCCGTGCTGACCTTGCGCGGCCGCGTGGCCTGGGCGCATGACTTCAACCCGAACCGTGCCGTCGCCGCGACTTTCCAGGCTTTGCCGGCGGCGAGCTTCGTCGTCAACGGCGCGGCGCAGGCCAGCGATTCGGCGCTCACCACCGCCTCCGCCGAGATGAAATGGACCAATGGCTGGTCGGCGGCTGCGACCTTCGAGGGCGAGTTCTCGAACGTCACGCGCTCCTACGCCGGCAAGGGCGTCGTGCGTTACGCTTGGTGAACTCCGGCGCCAAATGAGAGGTTCGTGGGAATTCCCCGCCGCACGAAAGCTCATCATGCGCGTCATGAACGACGCAGGACAGCGCCCGCGGCGCGGCATTGGGCATTCGACCAGGCTCGTCGGGCGGCCTTCCGACTGGCTGGCGAGCCGGGCCTTCAGCGATGCTGCCGTCCCGACGCGCTTGGCGCCACCGTCGGGTTGCTGCGGAGCGCCGGGCGGCAGGCTGCGCCGATCGCGGCCGATCTGCGAGAGCGCTACGAATCCCTGAACTCATTGTGCGCGAGGCATCGTGCGCGCGCGTGCGCCACGGATGGCGCGGCAGGCCTAATTCCGCGCATCGCCCGGCTGTTGCCTGCCATCGGCAGTCCCGCGCCTGCGGTAGGAGATGCGCGCCTGCTTCATCGTCACGGCGTCGATCGTGTGATCGACGCAAATGTCGTCGGAGCGGATGACGCCGGCGACTGCCAGGTCGACGATCTCGCCATCGATCCGCATCGCACGCCGTCCTTCGACGGCCAGACTGCCGTTCAGCAAGACCTTCGTGACCACGGCGGCAACGCTCATCCTCACTGCGTCCCGCCGGGGCGCCGTTGTCTTGTCGCCGCTCGCACTCGGCGGCGACCCTCGCCGCAATTGCTCGGCAGCGGAAGGCTCGCCCTTGGCTGCGACCCGATCTGTGGTGCCGTCGCTCTCCGTCTGCACAGTTCTATCGGACGCGCGCGCTTCATCGGCCAAGCTGACCACGACCGTCACGATGTCGCCGATCTCCGCCGCACGCGGCTTGACGGCGCCCTGCGCTTCACTTCGCACCAGTCGCCTTGGATGATGCACAAGCGTGGGAGCCATCGGTGAGGGCGGCTGAGACGGCTCCGGCTGGGGCGTCGGGTCGTCCGCCGGCAAAGGCGGCGGAGCCGACAGCGACGGACTGTCGAGCGGTCCGCAGCCGGTCGTGACCCCGAGGACCGCGGCGGCCACAAGGGTTCGTGCGATGCTGTCGAGTGTCACGAAGAGCTTTCGAGAACGGTGAGGTTGGTGCAATGCGCTTCGGCCAACATTCCGTCAGATCCATGCGATCGACGACGCCGCCAGCTTGATCACGATCGGCTGCTTGTCTGGTCCGCCGCGAAACCAACCGGGCAGCAGCAGCAGATGAAACCTCTCGGCCGGGAGATCAACAGCGGCCGGCGATGGCGAAGACGGCAAGACCCCGCTGCTGCGGGGCCTTTTCACGCGGTCCATGCTGTCGGCTTTCAATAGCCTTCCCAGGCACCGTCCGAATAGCCATCGCTGTAGCCGGACACATAGCCATGGCCATAGCCATAGCCGTGGTCATATCCGGCATCGTAGTCGTCGACGTAGCGACGGCGATAGACGACCCGAGGCGGCGGATAATCGTCATAGCTGTACACGTAGGTAGGGGCCCGGGCGGCCGCCGCAGACCCCAGCAGGGCACCGATCGCCAGTCCCCCGACCACGCCGGCCGCGACAGCCGCGCCGCGATTGCCACCGGCGCTGGCCGGCGTCGCCGTCGTGCTTGCCGTCGCCAATGCCACGACGAGAAGCGCACAAATCTGCTTCATTCTGTTCTCCTTGACCGATCGCCCGAGGCGACTCCAGCCGCGAAACTGAGCCGCGCAGCTTACCGCATCATTACGACGGGCCTGCCGACGCGACGGAGTGTCGGGATCATGAGGTCTCGCCGCGGCCGCACCTGTTACTAAGCGATAGCTAATAACGAGACCGACCGTGTAGATCGTGTTGTCGATGCGGGTTCGGAATCAGACATGGGCCCGGAGCGCTCGCCGCCATACGGGGGCTGCCCCCGATCGCTCCGGCCAGCGCGCCAACGCAGGCCGTTCGGGCATGTGGGACTGGGGTCACGATCCGAACGGCCTGCTCACTGGATGCTCACGACGTTCGAAGCCATGCGGCGCGCCAGCGCGAGATGGAGTATGCCGCAGTGGGCGGAGCCGATCTCAGGTTCAGCTTCCTGTCTGCGACGGCACTCCATTGTCCTGCCGGGCGAGGCCGCATCGAGATCCGGCGAGCGATCGCTCCCGGTTCACGCGGTCGATAGGGCGAATGACACGACTTCGATCGTAAGGACACGCACAAGGTGGCGACCTCGCCTTACAACAGCATTACGTCATCAGGCCGATGCGCGCGGATCGTGGTCCGTTTGACGGTGGTCATCAAAGCGAGTCGCTGTGAGCCGGAGCCCGTGCGCGTCGGCTTCCGGTAACGATCGAAGCGCAAACGGCCGGCCGTCTCTCCCATGGAGATCCGGGAAAATTCGAACGAAGACCATGCTGATTTGCCCAGGCCTGCCACGACAGTCGGCAGCAACCCTGGGGCCGATGCAAGCGGTCTTCTCTTCCGGCTTGGCAGTGGCGGGACGAGCGCACGATGGACAAGGAGTCATCCCATGAGAACCAAGCGCCTCTTTCACGTCGCGGCACTGCTGATTTTCATCGGCCTTGCCGAAAAGGCCGCGGCGGCTGAAGTCGCGGGCTATTCCGGCGTCAACTTGAACGTTCGGTCCGGACCGAACGTGCGATTCGCGGCCGTCGGCCTCCTCGGAGCCGGCACATCGCTGACGATCCACGGCTGTCTCGCGGGCTACACCTGGTGCGACATCAGCGCCTCGGGACTTCGCGGCTGGGCGTCAGGCGCGCACATTCAATTCGAATATGAGACCCGTCGCGTCTATGTTCCGGCTTATGCGCCGCGCGTGGAGATGCCGATCCTCACCTCCCACATCGACAGCTATTGGCACGACTACTATCGCGATCGTCCATTCTACGACGAACTGCCGCGCTGGCTCGACTCCCACTGGGAGGACGACAATTCGCCGCCCGGCTGGCGTGACAATTGGGACGATGACTATTCCGGTCACGAATATTGAACGACTGCGCCATGCGTGAAAGCGCCTGCACGCGAGCGTCCGCCCTGCTGACACTGGTCCATCCGTCTCGGGCGAGACATGGCGCAAAATGGCACAAACCTGGGCCACGAGACCCATGACGGCCGCGTCCGGGGGAGCCATCAGCCCAGTGGAACCGGCGCGGTACTATGCTATAAGGGGCCGTGCACGATCTCCGGGAGCTTTCGGTGCAGCGCGCGCGGGTGAAGATCGATGTCGAGGCCAACGAGCCCGGCTGGACCCCCGCACGCGAAGAGCTGTGGCGGCGCATCGCCGCGCATGATTTCGAGCCCGACACGCCACTCAACTTCACACAGCGGCTGGCCCGCGACCATGGCTGGAATCTCGACGAGACCCGCGCCGCCATCGAGGCCTACCGCCGCTTCTGCTTTCTCGCCATGGTCTCGCCGACGCCGGTCACGCCGAGCGAGGCGGTCGACGAGGTCTGGCATCAGCACCTGATCTATTCGCGCGACTATTGGACGGTCTGGTGTGGCGAGCGGCTGCAGGCGCCGCTGCATCACGATCCCACCCCGGGCGGTCCGGAGGCGCAGATGGTCTACCGCCGCCAATATGCCGAGACCCTGGCGCTACACGAACGCTTCTTCGGGCCGCCGAGCGCCGATCTGTGGCCCGCGACACATGTGCGCTTCGCCGGCCCGCGCTATCACGTCACCGACCGCAACCATTGCCTCATCATGCCGCGGCCCAGCGCATGGCTGCGCCGTCTGTTCAGGAGATGATCCCTTGCCGCTCAATCCATTCGACTGGACTGCCGGCCCGTTCCTGCTGCTGTATGTTGCGAGCGCAGCCCTGATCTTCTGGCTGGGCTTTCGAACGCGGCGGACCATCGGTCCTGCCGCATCGACCATCCATCCCTTGCGCGAGCTGGAGCTGGCGTATCTGGCCGGCGGCGAGCCTCGTCTGGGCGACGCCGTTCTGCTCGGCCTCGCATCGAAGAACGCCGCGACGTTCACGCCTCGCGATCACAGAATCACCGTGACCGATCAGGCGGCCCTGGCCACCCTGATCGACAGACCACCGCGTCTCGGGCTGCACCCCGAGATGACGCGGCCGGAATTCCAGAAAGCGCTGGGGCCGCTGGTCGCTCGCATCCGGGACCGCTTGACGGCGATCGGCTACTATCCGAGCAACGCCCAGATGACCGCCTTCCGCAGCTCGGTGCTGCCTTTCGTCGGCGCCCTCCTGCTGTTCGGGGCCATCAAGGCCGTGGTCGGCTCCGAGCGGCATCATCCGGTCGGATTCCTGCTCATCCTGCTCGCAGCGACCTGCTTTGCAGCCTACATTCTCGCAAAGCCGCCGACGCGGACGCGCGCCGGCAACGACGCCCTGCGCAACTACCAGGCGTCGCACACGCGCGCGGGCCGTGCTCCGCGCGAGCATGAATTGCTGCTGGCGGTGGCGCTGTCCGGCGCGGTGGTGCTGTCCGGCACCGCCTATGCTTCGGTGCTGGCAACCTCGAAAGCGCTCGGCAGCAGCGGCGACGGCGGCGGGGGTGGCTGCGGCGGGGGCGGTGGTGGCGGCGGATGCGGCGGCTGCAGCTGACCACGGCCATCGTGAACTCCCTCGTCGACGATCGTGGCAGCGAAGCCTTTCCCGCCGAAGCGCAACGCGGCATCATGCACGTCATGAATGACGCAGGACAGCGCCCGCGGCGCGGCATCGGGCATTCGACCAACCTGGTGGGACGGCCCTCGGAGTGGCTGGCGAGCTGCGCCTTCAACGACGCCGCCGTTCCGCTGCACATCTGGGGCGTCGTCGAGATGAACCCCAGCCTGTTCACGATGCTGGCGCAGGCGGACGACCTCGCCGAGGCCGGCGAGGCGTTCTCCTCCTACATGATGGCGATGTTCGGCCTCGATCCGGAGCAGCACGCCGCGGCGTCGGCGGGCCAGCGGCGCTTCCGCTCGTCGTTCCTGCGGCTGATCCAGGGCTGGAGCTTCGACAGCAACGGCCCGGAAGGCGCCGTGCTGAAGGGCTGGGTGGAGAGCCGGTTCGGTCTCTGCCCCTCCTTCCACAAGGAGATCATCGAGCACGTGGCGAGCCGGGCCTGGACGACCTATGTCGAAGAAAAGATGTCGAGCCGCTTCCACAACAACGCGATCTGGGTGCAGCTTGATCTCTTGTTCGAGTTCTGCCAATGGGCCATCCGCCGCTTCGTCTGTCCCGGCGAGACGCATCTGACGCTCTACCGCGGCGTCAACGCATTCGACGAGCATTGGATCGTGGACCGGACGGCGCGGCGCGAGGCGGTGATCCGGCTCAACAACCTCGTCTCGTTCTCGTCCGACCGCGACACCGCCGGCTGCTTCGGCGACACCATCCTCACCGCACGCATTCCCGTCAGCAAGATCCTGTTCTTCAACAGCCTGCTGTCCTCCCACGCGCTGAAGGGCGAGGGTGAATATCTGGTGATCGGAGGCGAATACCGGGTGAGCGTGGACTATGTGTGAGAAAGCAGCAGCATGACCGCGCCCGATGTCGAGGAGCGCGCGCTCGCGGCCTATCTGGGCCTTGCGATCGGCGATGCGCTCGGCGCCACCGTCGAGTTCATGACGACCGTCGAGATCGCCGCGCAATATGGCGTGCATCGTGAGATCGTCGGCGGCGGCTGGCTGAAGCTCGCACCGGGCGAGGTGACCGACGACACCGAGATGTCGCTGGCATTGGGGCGCTCGCTCATCCGCAGTGGCGGCTTCGATGCCCGCGACGTCTGCGAGGAGTTCGCGGCCTGGCTGAAGACCGGTCCGGCCGATGTCGGCAACACCTGCCGGCGCGGCATTCGCCGCTACGTCATGCATCGCACGGTCGAAGGCGCGTACGCAGAAGGGGACGCCGGCAACGGCGCCGCGATGCGCGTGCTTCCTGTGGCGCTGGCGACACTCGGTGCGCCCGACAGAGCGGAGACATGGACGCTGGCGCAGGCCCGCGCTACCCATCATCATCCGTTGTCCGACGACGCCTGCCTCGCGCTGGTGCGCATGACGCACGGCCTGCTGCAGGGGACCGGCAAGGACGCCGTGCACAGCGAGGCCGAGGCTCTCGTCGGCAGGCACAAGGCGTTCCGCTTCGCGCCCTATCCCGGCCAGAGCTCGGCGTTCATCGTCGACACCATGCAGACGGTGCTGCATCATTACCTCGCGACGGCCTCATTCGCAGAATGTCTCGTGCGGACCGTCAACCAGGGCGGCGACGCCGACACCACCGGCGCGCTCGCCGGCATGCTCGCGGGCGCCACCTACGGGCTCGATGCGATCCCTGCGCGCTGGCGCGACAGGCTCGACCGCGAGGTCACTGATGCCATCCGCGCGCAGGCGCCGCGCTTGCTGGCGATCGCGCGCGAGGACCGATGACGACTGGTTTGATCGCAATCACTGGAGCTGGGCTTGTTTTGGCGCAACGTTTTTCTGACAATGCTCATTGCGTTGATGGCATTGAGCTTTCTGCCATCGCTTCGGAAAGCGCGTCGTCGCCCGGTCCGGTTCGACCGCGATCGACCTTATCGGGTCTACACCCGGGAGTTCGACGTGGAGATCAACGCCAACGATTTGGATGCGTTCCTGGCGGCGCTCCCGGATCCTGACCACGGCTACTCCGAGCGCTTTACCGAGGCTGCCCCGCAACAGCTGTACGACCTCGAAACGGAGCTCGCTGCAAGAGCAGAGCGTACGGCCCCGATCCCGCCGCAAACCGACGCCGACGATGCGATCGTGTCGTTGCTGATCGATCATTCCGGATCGATGCGCGGACGACCCATGCTCTTTGCTGCCCGGGCTGCGCTGGTCGCGTCCGACCTGCTGGAGAGCCTCGGAGCAAAGCTGGAAGTGCTCGGCTTCACGACCACGCGCTGGAAGGGCGGCCAGAGCCGGGAAAAATGGCTGCGTGACGGTCAGCCCCCTTATCCTGGGCGCTTGAACGATCTTTTGCACATCGTCTATTGCAGTGCCGGTGAGACGCTGGGAACGCAACACTGCGCAGCCATGCTGCGGAAGGATCTTGTCAAGGAAAACATTGATGGCGAAGCCATCGCATGGGCGGCATCGCGTCTGCGCCAGCGCAAGGAACGGTGGAAATATCTGATCGTGCTGTCCGACGGAGCGCCGGTCGATGATTCCACACTGATCGAGAACGGTGATGGCTATCTGAGCCACCATTTGCGTAGCGTCACCAGCGAAATCGAGGAGGCCGGCGACATTCAGCTCGCAGCGATCGGCATCGGCCACCCTGTCGAGCGCTACTACAAGCAAGGCGTCACCATCAGATCTCCGGACGAGTTGGAACAGACCATTGTTCAGCTCATCGGGCGGCTTTTGTCCCAATCGTCCTGATGCGCTCGTGCGCAGCCGCATATTCGGCTTGCGCGCAACCCATCTCGTCGGCCAGCGCGCGGCTGCGTCGGGCAGGCGCTTGCGCGGCAAGCACGCGGCTTGTATCCCGGGCGAACGCAGTCTTTGGCCGGCATGTTCACAACTTCACGTGACGATGTGGTCTGAGTCCGAGGAGGAGTTCGGCAACCTCATCACCGGTGCCGGACAGGATTGGAGCAACGTCATCAGAGCGATAGAAGAGTAACCATTGGCGCTTCGACGACGGTCATCTTCGTGATAACGTTGGCGCTGCCGAAATAGGCAACGAAAACAACCGTGCTACCCCAATTGAACTCGAGGGAATAGGCATTGCCGCCGGCCGTGGCGTAATACCCGGGAGGTGGCGCGTTGCCCGTGCCCTTTTCGGTGTCCCCGGCAGGCGAATTCAGCGCGACGACGTAGGCATTGTTTCCCGACGCGTCCTGGGGTCCTCCGATGATGCCGAAGACAGCAAGCTTCGACGAATTGAAGCGGAACGACAGCTGCATCCAGTTCGGGTTCGTCACACCCTGTAATGTTTCCTTCTGGCTCACGGGAACGGGCTGCCCAATGGGAAGCGGCGTCGACGCCGGCCCGATGCCGGGACTGAAGGCCTCGACCCATATCGGTGTGTTCGAGTTGGCGCTGATGTTGGTCACATTCAGATTGTTCGCCTGCCAGTTGCGGGTGAGGATCTGCGGCTGAAGGCTGAGCGCCGGCGCAACGAAGAATTCCGGCGCGCCCGCGCCACTCGTCAACGCGAGTTTTCCGGCATTGTTCTCGGGGGAGGTGTTCTGGAAGCCGAGGATCATCGATCCGTTCGGTGTCTGGGGCATGGTCACGCCATCATTGACAGCGAGAATCACCGGCTCCCCTTTCCACACGGTCGTGGTCTGGGGATTCCCCAGCGCGCCCGAACGACGTGTCGGCGGAAGAATCGGCGGCATTGTCACCATAGACACGACAAGAGAAGCCGTCCGCAATCGCCAATAGCGCCCGGACAGGTTCTAAAGGGACGTCAATTGGACCATGACCGGAGACGACGTCATCGACGACAGGTTCGCCACAAATACCACCGCAGCGCCCCAGTTGAACGGGAAAGTGTAGCTGTTGGCCGTCGTGGTCGCGTAATAGCCGGGCGGCGCAGCCACATTTGTACCGGCCCCAGACGTCGACGGCGCGTTCAAGGCGATCACATAGGCGTTGTTGCCGCTGGTGTCCAACGGACCGCCCACGATCGCCAGTGTTTCCAGAGTGGCAGAGCTGGCCGTGAAGCCAAGCTGCATATAGCTCGGTAGCGTCGTGCCCTGCGCCGCCTCTGTCACGGCGAGCTGAAGCGGCGTTCCAACCAGCAGCTTCCGCGGAACGACGCCGGGGATACCCGGACCAAAGGCCTCGACATAGATCGGCGTCGCCGAATTCGGGCTGACATTGCTGATATTGAGATTGTTGCCTTGCCAGTTCTGGGTCAGCACGCTGAAGTAGCTCGCCAGCGCGGGAACGTCCAGGCGCCGGGGCTGCGACCCGCCGGACGTGATGGTCAGGACGCCCGCATTATTCTGTGTCGCGCGATTGAAATAGCCGAGCACCATCGAACCATTCGGGGTCACCGGCATGGTGACCCCCTGGTATTGCTGCAGTAGAACGGGCGAGCCGGTCCAGGCTGCGTTGGCCAGCGCATAGCCAGTGATCATCGGCGCACATCCTTGTTGCAGAAATCGACCGCTTGCTGGTATCGACCGCGTGCTGGCAGCGGTGATCACCGCCACCAGCACGCTGCTTCGCTTCGAAGCGATCAGAGCGAGATCATCTGTACGCTCACCGGCGCCGCCGTGGACGGCGACATGTTGGCAACATAGACCACCGACGAGCCCCAATTGAACTCGAGCGAGTAGCTGTTGCCGGCGGCGGTCGCGTAATAGCCCTGCGGCGCGGGTGTTCCGGTGCCCGGCCCGGTATTGCCCGACGGCGAGTTCAGCGCGACGACATAGGCATTGTTGCCGGACGAATCGGCCGGGCCGCCGATCACGGAAACCAGCGTCAGGTTGGCGGTGTTGGACGTGAAGATCAGCTGCATCCAGTTCGGGTTGCTGGTGCCTTGCGCGACCGCCACTGGCTTGAGCGTGATCGCGGAGCCGATCGGCAGCGCAACCGGCTTCTGCCCAGGCAGACCAGGTCCGAACGCCTCCACCCAGATCGGCGTCGCCGCAGCCACGCTGATGTTGGTCACGTTGAGATTGTTTGCGCCCCAGTTGTGGACGTAGATGGTCGGCTGCACGAGAAGTGCGGGAACCGGCAGGAACGTCGGCGCGGATCCGCCTGAGGTCAGCGCCAGCTTGCCGGCGTTGTTCATGGACGACGTATTCTGATAGGCGAGCACCATCGACCCATTGGTGGTCTGCGCCATTGAAAGTCCATCCGGTGGACTGATCGTCGTCGGCGACCCGTCCCAGCTGGCTGTCGTTTTCGGAGCGCCGAGAATGGAAAATGCGTGTTTGGCTGACATGAGTTCCTCTCAATATTTTCTGGCTTTGGAAGTACGGTCGATCGACTTGGTCGTCTCACTTCATTCCCTGCCGCCTCCTTTCTGACGCGTCCCCACCGCACTACACTGGGCTGACATCGGAAAGCTTGAGCTGCAGGTTACTGAACTGCAGCACCGGCGTGTCAGCGCTGCTCAGCGCCGCATAGAGCGTGACGTCGAACACCAACATCGCGCCGGCCGGTGTCGCGTCAGCTCCAAAGATGATGTCGTTGTTGCCGGCCCAGGTGGCGATGGCTTTGGCGAACAGCACCGAGAAGTCGCCGAGTTGGCTCCGGTCCTGGCCATCGATATCGAACGAGCGGGCGAGCACGATCGGCACCAGCGGCGCAATCGACGTGGCGTCATAGGCCGCCCCGGTCGCCGAAGGCACGGCGAACCGGAATGAGCAGCCGATCTTGACACGCCGCGTGGTGCCGCTGGTCACATCCGACCTGAGATGCGCGTCGACCAGCGACGCTGCCTGGACCGGATCAGCCAGCAGGTTCGCCATGATCGTGTAGATGCGCTGGCACAGACTCGACGGCTCCTGTGGGCAGCCCGCGCCCGATCCCTGGTTCGGCAGCGCGGTGACATCGACCGGCTTGGCGTGCTCGATGAACGGCGTAACCGGCTGGCTCGGCCGCACCTCTGGGGTCATGTAGACGAATTCCGACACGGTCTGCCATGTCGTGTTGTCCGGGGCAGTGAGCGTGATGAGGTTGCGCTCGACCTGAACGGAGGAGAGCGCATTCTCCGCGGCAAGCACGTTGAGCGCGTCGACCTCGATCAAATGAGCCACGCCGAGGGCGCCGACCGGCGCGTCCTGCACGGTAATCGTCAGATGATCCGGCTTGCGATCCAGTGTCTGGTTCGGATACGGCGCGAGGTTCTTGGCCGGATCGAGCGCAGTCAACGACAGCGTCGCATTGGCGAAGCTGGATTCGCCCTGATCCAGCGGCCATGCAAGTGTGATCTCCTGGGTGCTGCGGTCATCATCGCGCTTGTCCGTGATCACGTAGGTATCGGTGACGTTGGCCAGCCCCGACGCTTTGCCAAAGGTATGCGGGGGGTTCCAGTTCGTATTGTTCCTCACCTCGTCGACGCTCTGGGCGAAACTCGCAACCGCCAGCGCCCAGTTCGGATCGGCGAGGTTCTGCAGGATCGGCCGGACCACGCCGATGACCGCCGAGGCGCGAGCCAGCGCCGTGAACAGATCGAAGGGGCCGTCGCCCACCGCCAGCGCCTTCAGCCGCGACGCCCGCTCCGAGGTCGCACTGAGATTCGTGTTGTAGGTGATCGTACTGTTGATCTGGTCCTGCGCCACCAGGAACGCCTGATAGGTGTAGAGATAGCTCCAATTGGCGCCGTCGGCGATCGGATTGCCGGAGGGCGGCGTCGGCGTGTAGTCGGCCCAGCCCTGGCTGACCAGGGTCGGCGGCGTCGGATACTGGCGGAAGACGACCGGAATGGTCGTCACCGTGTTGGCCGGCCCGATATGTGGAACACCGTGCGGATAAGGATCGATCAGCTGCAGCCAGAGCGACGGCCGCGCCTCGCCTGGTGCGCCCGGCGGTGCAAGGAAGTATTGGAGGTTGGTGACGTTGAAGTGCAGGTCGAACGGCACCGTCGCGCGCGCGACCACATCAGGATCGCCGTAAAGGAACGTGAGCGAGCTCGACCCCTGGCTGCTGACGGCCACATGCGCGGTCGATAGCCCCGCATTCTGTCGCGTGCCGACGTAACTGCCGCTGCCCGAACCGTTGGGCACGACGACGGTGAATTTCGAGCCGTCGACGCCCGTCACGGTGTAGACCGCGTTCGGGGGCGCACTGCCCGACGTAGCCGTGAATGACATGAACACGCGGTCGCCGGTCGCCAGCAGATCCGGGCTGCCGGTGCTGCAGGTCAGCGTGACGCCGCTCCAGGCGTAGCTGCCGCCGAGCATCGCCTCGACCGGTCCGAACAGCTCGATAGAGCCGTCCGCCGCTGGCGACACCGATTGATTCCAGGTGACGTCGAATTGCCCGATCGTGTCCACCGAATAGGCCGTCATCAGCGCGGCGCGCATCTGCTGCTCGAACGCGGTGGCTGCGACCGTGCGCTGGTCCGCCGTCCCGGTGAACGGCGATTGCGCACTGAACAGCCATTCGACCTCATATGTCGAATATTTCTGGGCCAACGACTCGCGCCCGCGCGCGATCGTGTCATAGGCAGTGCGCGCCTCCTCGAACGCCTTGGCGGCGCTGGCCGGCCCCAGCACGTCGTCCACTGTCTGGAAGAACGTCCGGTTGATCTGGTCGAGGTCGATATTGACGAACTGCCGCTGCGCCGGCAGTTGCGGCAATTGCGCCGGCATCGTCGGCAACGGCACCATGCCGCTGTCGAGCGCGTTGTCGAGCGGTTTCGGCGACAGGAACCGTGGCCCCGCGTGGGCACCGACGCCGATCGAAATGTCGAGCAGCGAGGCGGCCGCGGCCCAGATCGACTGCACGCCGACGCGCGCGCCGCCCGAACCGTCGCGGGCCAGCCCGAGCGATTTGAGCGCGCGGCGCGCCTTCGCCGTGCTCGACAGATGCTGCGGCGGCGCACTCTGCGTGCCATTCAGGCCGACGGCAAGCTTCTGTGCCGGGAAGGCCGCGACGAAATCGGCAGCGAAAGCCGACATGTTGTTGGCGCCACCAGTGTTGGCGACCAGGGTCGAGGCAACGTTCTGCGCCGAAGGATAGATGATGGTGCCGAACTGGTCCTTCAGATACGGCGAGATCAGATTCGGGTCGCGCAGGATCCCGAACAGCACCGTGATCGCGAACAAGGGCGGCAGCGTGCCGGGTCCGGTGACCGCCATCGCGATCGTCACCGGCCCTGGGAAATCCTGGCTCGTCCCCGCGAGCCAGTCGACGATGCCGTCGATCATCCCGATCACGTTGCTGGAGTCGGAACTGCCGACCGGGAACTGCACCAGGCTGACGCCATCCGCCTGCAGCGCCAGGCTGGTCTCGACGTAGAACGAGACACCCGGCCCGCTGAGCTGAGTCGCGATGGTCTGGAAGCTGACCAGCGCGGCTTGCTTCTGCACATCCGACATGCCGTCGAACGTCGACTCGCTCGGGGTCAGGCGGATGATGATCGTGTTCGGCTTCGCGAGACCGCCCCCGAAATCGAAGCTCGGAACCACGCCCATCCACTGGTCGACCGGAACAATCGGATCGAAATAGAGATTGGTGGCGGAGAAGCTGCTCGGCGTCGGCAGCTGATTGCCGAAAGCGTCGTTGGTGAAGAAGGACAGCGTGAACGGATCGTCGATGCTGGCGTAGCGATCGGGATTCGCGACGCCGACATTGGCCTTGGCGACGTTGTAGAGTGGCGCGAACACGCGATAGTCGCTGTTCGGATCGCCCTCCGCCGGCCGCTGCGGCTGCAGGGGCGCCGACAGATTGCTGGCGATGAAACCGGCGCTCGCCTGCACCCGGTAGGTCACCAACGCGTAGAGCGCGTTGAGCGCGGCCGGGGCCGCCGCCATCGCCATGAGCGCGCCGTGCAGTTCGTCGTCGGCCAGGCCCGCGGCGCGCAGCAGCTTGATGGCTTCGTCGCGCGTCGGGCCCTGAGTGGATACACGCTGCGCCCTGGCAGCGAATTCCGGCGTGGCCTTCAGCCGCATCGTATCGTCGGAGCGCGCGAGCGAGACCCCGAAGGTGCCGGCAGCGACCTTGACGTAGCGCGTCTCCAATGCCGGATCGTCGGTTTCGGCGTAATAAACCAGACTGCTCTGGGTATTCGCGAGCACGACCGCATTGTGATAGGGCTCAACGACGAGCGGCGATGCCTCGACATTGGCGCCCGTCGATGCTGTGTAGCTGACCAACAGCGTCACCTGCCCGACGCCCTTGACGAACAGCGCCGTCGGCAGCGAATGAGCACTGGCATCGAGATAGCGCAGATAGTAGCCGCTGGCGTTGGTGACGGTCGCCTGCTGCACGATCTGGACGAAGCTGTAACCGCCATCGTCGGTGACCGCCGAGGTCGCACCGACGGCGACACCGACCGGCAAAGGCGTCGCCATCGCCCTCAGCCCCGGCGGGGGCTGCGACACCGAGGTGGTGTTGGTGCGAAGCACGAAGACGGCGGTGGGATCAACCGTGGCGGAGACGAGTCCGGGCGCATTCGCGGCCGTCTGGTAGAGGATCTGCAGCGACGCAATCGGCCGCTCGCCGGCGCGCAGGGCCGCAAGGATCTCGCCGAGCAGCGCCTCGTCCGACTGGCTCGCCCCCGACAGGCCGAAGATGTCCGCCAGCACGCTGCCCTGCGTCTCGCCGGCAATCTGTTTGACCGTCAGATTGATGGCCGTCGCGAGGGCGACATCGGCTGCGGGCAGCGGTGTGCCGTCGGGCAGATAGGCGCCGTCGGCCGCACGCGACTTGACCAGCACCGGGATGCCATTGGATCCCTGCGCCGCCTGCAGGCGCATGAGGGCAGATGGGAAAGTGCGCAGGCTGAGCGCATTGCCCGCCGGCGGCGTCCATACAATGGCGCTGTCGAAGGCGAAGGCCTGCGGACCGGTCGAGGTCAGATCGATCGGCGTCGGCTGGCCGGGCTTGGCCACCGACCCCTCGGTCAGCTTGGTGTAGGGATCGACCCATGTGCTGGTCAAATCGAACGGGACGTCGGCGACCAGCCAGGTCTGCTTCATGTCGGGATTGGTCAGTTTGATCCCGTAGGTATTGTCCTTGGCGAAGCCGCCCACCGGGAACTGCTGCCACAGCACCGCAAACAGCGGGTTGGTGGCGGGATCCGGCGCGCCGCCGGGCACCGTCATGCCCGGCGTGAAGGGCAGCCGCAGGCCGCCGCGCAATGCGCTCGACATCTGACCGGCGAGTTGCTGGTAGAGCGACTGCGCCGTCGTTGATGGCGCGCTCGCAATGGCACAGAACAGGTCGGTGAGCTTGGCCTTCTCCAGATTCTGGTTCTGCATCGTGACCAAGAGCTGGTGCACGGCGCCACGGATCAGCCCCTTGAAGAAGTCGAGGAAAATCTCCTGGCTCAGCGGCGCAGTCGCTTCCATCAACATGCGCGCCGTCGGCGCGTTCTGTGTCTGGTTGACGAACAGCTGATTGAAATAATCGTCCACGTCCCGCAGGTAAGTCAGCGCGACCACGTTCTTCGATTCGAACTGATAGGAGAAGTCGGCCGGCTTCCCATCGAGGGTGCGACCGCTGGTGGAGATGTTGAGGAACGGCGGCATCGGGAACACGGTGGCATGCGTGTCCTGGGTCGGCAGCGCCACGGTGCCCTTGAAATTGGCGAGCTGCGCCAGGATCGTCGGATAGTCGAGCCAGCCGGTGAGCAATTCCGGCAGGCTGTCGATATCGCGCATTCCCACCCGGCCCGTGTCGGGATCGCTTTCGAGCCAGACCTCGGCGTCGTAGCTCGGCAGATTCAACGCATGCATCAGGGCAAACGTCGCAAGCTGCGTTGCCGTCGCCTCGAACGGCTTGAAGTCGGCATATGTCGGCTGCGGCTTGGGCGCCGTCTCATACTCGACACCGAGTGACACCACGGCCCACGGCACGCCGTCATGGGTGGCGTCCGGGAATATCACGGTCAGCTCCGGCAGATAGAGCAGCGGCAGCGTGGCATTCAGTCCGGGCAACAGGCCCACCGCCGGCGCCTCGAGCAGCCTTCGCGCGGACACGACATTGGCCAGCAGCGCGGCTTTCGCATCATTCGGCTTGCCGACCAGGTACCAATCGAAGCGGAACGACGCATTGAAGCTGAAGCTGATGGTGACCGAGAACAAGAACAGGTTGATCTTCACGCTGACGCTGACGCTGACGCTCGCTTCGATATAGAGAAGGATCGTCCCGTCGGCGCCCGCCACGGCGTGTTCGTAAGTGAGGACCAGGCCGATACTGGCCTGCAGGCGGACATTGACGCTCGCCTTGATGATGACGAAGTCGATCGAGCCGTAGAGCTCGCCGATGATGCCGAACTGGCCTTGCAGCGACAACGCATCCGGCGTGCGCATGATGTCGGTGCCGCCGCTGGTGACGTAGCCTGCCGCACCCTGGACGATGCCGAAGAAGGTCACGCTGACGCCGGCCTTCAGCGGACCGGCGGTGAAATCCTTGCCGACCCCGAGACGGGCGGCGAATCCGAATCCTTCGATCGTGGCGTAGGTGCCCTTGAAGACATCCGGGTTGGTGGCCGAGCTGAGATAGGCGATGTAGAAGCCGCCCGAGCCGGTGACCGGCACCGGGCCGGCCTGCGCCTGGACCTGGAAGCACGGGCTCCAATTGTCGCCGTCGGGGAAGCCGAGATCGACCTTCCAGTTGCCGTTGGTATAGACGTCGACCGTGATGGTCGGCAGCGTCACCGACGCGGCGCCGACGTTGAAGGTGCGCAGATAGGTCGGCAGGCCCAGCGTGGTGTGAAACAGGCCGATCGTGTCGGAAATCTTGGTGTAGGTGATCTCGAAGACGAAGCCTGCGCCGACGCCGCCGGTGATCTTGACCTGCAGCGCATAGAACGGCGTGACGTCGTAGAAGACGAGGCCGAGCTCGATGATCTTGAGCAGTTTGAAATTGGTGACGGCGATCCACCTGCCGTCCGGGTGATAGATCGAGCCGTAATCCTTGTCCTTCAGGTTGGCCCAGAAGGTGTTCATCATGAAATCGAGAAATTCGTCGTAGCTGGTCGGTGGCGTCGCCGGATCCGGGCCGACGCGCTGGCCGAGGCCGAGATAGATCAGCTCGAAAACGCCGCCCTCGTCGCCATTGCCGTCGTCTTTGCCGCTCTTCGTCAGGCCGCGTGCCGGCGGCAGCACCGTCTTGCGCGCTGCGATCGCCTTGCCGGTGTCTCCTCCACCACCTTCCGGTTCGCCGCCGCCGCCATCCTCGCCGAGCTTGTAGGCGGCGATCCAGCCGATCTGGTCGGCGCCCTCGGTCGGCGCAAAGAGACCGAAGCTGATCGTGCCCTTCGGCGGAATCCGCGTGCCGAAGATCTCGACGTAGCACTCGTTCATGCCGAGCACGAGCATCTTGGGCTCGCTCGTCGTCGCATATTCGAGATTGAACTGCTGGATCGAGATCGTAATCACACCCTGGATCTTGATCTCGAGCTTGCCGTCGACCTGCGGCAGCTGCACGCCGACCGCGACGCCGCCGTTCTGGCCGCTCGACCAGCCGATCAGGACGCTGAATTTGAACGCCGACAGCGATCCGACCAGTCCGCCCATGGAACCAAGGTCGAGATCGAAGATGAGCGCGTAATTGAACGTATCCTGCAGCGTGATGCCGTTTTCCGCGAGGCCGGCCACCGAGCCGAGCGAATAGAAGTTGAGGCTCTCGATGGTCTCATCGGCATGCTGCGAATAGAGGAACGATTTGAGCTTGAACGGGATCAGCTTGGTGAGGCTGTTGGAGCCCTCGCGTTGCTCGGTCGTGCCGAGATCGAGCCGCAAATTGCCGGGCGCGAAGGCGAGCGCGAGATTGTCCGTCGACGGCTGCTTTGGCGGTTTGGTGTCGTAGACGGTGAGGTCGAAGGCGACGTCGATGCCGAGGTCGGAGAACTCGAGCTTCTCGAAGGAAAAGAGGTCGAGCACCTTGAGCTCGTTGAACTCGAGATTGCCCCAGATCCCGAAATGCGACTTGATGCTGCTGGTTGTGCCATCCGGCGGGGATTTGCCCGCGGTCTCCTGGCCGAACGAGAACTGCAGCTTCGTCAGCGTGATCTGCTTGAGATATTTGTTGTTCGGATTGCCGTCCTTGTCGGTGAAATTGTAGACGAAGTCGCCCTCGGCAACGAACGAGTAGACGCCCGCGCCCGACGAGTCGTTGTCGCCGCCCGTCGCATTCGCCTGGTAGGACCCGGTGATGACAATGGTGTTGCCGGCGTCGTCGCCGCCGCCAACCGCGCCCGCCGTTGTCGCATCCTGTTGCTTGACCCCGGTGTCGAACAGGTTGTTGATGGTGAGGTTGATCTGACAGGAAAAGTCGCGCAGCTCCGAATTGGTGAACAGCGCCCGCAGGAACGCGACCTCGAAGCCATAGTCGATGTCCAGCCCCGGCGGCGGCGTATCGCCGGCCTTCTCATAGTCGACCAGCGCGAACATCGCGCTGCGCGCCAATGTCGGGACGTCGGCGTCGGGACTGGTATTGTTGATGGCAATGCCGGCATGGTGGACGCGGAAGCCGGCAATGCCCGGATCCTTCATGCCGCCGAGCACCGCCTTGATCGCCGTCGGCAGCTTGCTGAGCTCCATATTGCAGTTGACGCAGAGGATGCCGTTGAAGGCCGGGTCGATCACCGTCTGATAGAAGTTCCAGTAGATCGAGTCCGTATCGGGGACGTCACCGCCGTTCGGAAACACGGCCGCTTTGGCATCCTCGATCACCTGCTGGAGATAGGCCTGCACCTTGTCCGCGCTGGTGGACGTATTGAAAGTATCCGGCGCCGACCACAATCGCGTATCGTCGACCAGATCCTGGATCGACTGATCGGGATAGAATTTCAGGATGAAGATGGGCGGCGTTCCGTCGGGCCCGCTGAGCCCGCCCGACGACAGATCGAAGGTCCAGTCGCCGATCTGCAGGCTGCTGTCCGCGAAGCTGAACAGCGGCACGGAGGAATCGAGCGGATCGGGCGTGCTCGGCGGGGTGCTGATGACGGTGAAGATCTGGTTCTGCTGCACGGCCTTGCGGATCGAAGGCCCCATGTCGGCGATGCGCAACACGCCGGCATCACTGATCGCCATCTCGAGCGCATTCCAGACCGGAGGCTGCCCCGACAGTTCGGCGATCATGCCCTGCGGCGTCATCGCCTTCTGCGGCTCGGCGTCGGCCATCGTCTGAAGCCGCGCCGTCTTCGGCGGCGGTGCGGCAACGTAGGAATCGGCGCGCTTCGGATTGAGCGCGTTCGACTCCATGTCGAGGTAGGTTTTGACCTCGATGTTGGGATTGGTGGTGAACGGTATGCCGGCATAGGGGGCAAGCGGCGTTGCCGGCGCCTCCTGATCGGCGAGCCAGCTATCGACCGCGAAGTAATCCAGGATGTGGACATTCAATCCGGACTGCGGCGCGGCGCCATTCAGACGTGCCGCTTGCTTTCCGCCCTGCTTGTAGAGCGGCGCCCGCTCGGGCTGCGAGACATAAGCGCCGACCTTGCTGACGATGCGGCCGTAGGACGTGGTCGCGGTGGCGTCGAGATAGACCGGCTTGGTCTGCGAATCCGCAGCCGGCGGAATGCGCCAGGCCGGCTTGTCGGAGACAAATTCCAGGCTGTCCGGCGCGGAGCCGAGATTGACCGACAGGAATTCCGTGCCGGTGATGCCGCACAGCATCTGAACCGTATCCGGCCCGCCGCTGACCCCGTCGAGCGTCAGACCGAACGTCCCGGCCGGCGTCAGATAATAGAAGCTCTCATCGGTCGCCGATTGCATCGGACGCCCGGCAAACACGAGCCTGCTCGTTGCGAGATCGTCACTGCCGGCGACGGTCTTGAAGGCAAAGGATTTTCCGTTGGCGGTGACGAAATTGCAGCCGATCACCGGATCGGTGAACTGGAAGAACGTCCGCGCCGGATCGAGCGGGGCGAGCACAGTGAGCGTGACATTGAAATCGAACGGCTTGTTCGAACCGGACGCAGCACGGAACACAGGATAGCTGAGGACGCGAACTTGCCCGCCGTCGATCGGCGGACTGAAATACATCATCCCCGCTTCGAACTGCGTCAGGTCCTCGGTGGTGAATTGAAACGCCACCTGTGCGGAGCCAACGAGGGGCCCCGTCATCGCAAGCGCGGCATAAGGCGCCGGCGAGGTGAACGTGACGGTCGCGCCGCCTGGCGGCGTAACAGCCATGGCGAAGACGTTCGAGAGTTGCTGCGGGTTGCCGAGCTGGAGGCTGTTCGACGGGTCATCGAAAAGCACGGTCGTGGTGGGATTGAAGATGTTGGGCGTGACCTGAAAAGTCACGCTGTTGCGAAAGACGAGCGAGAACGCCGCCGACAGCATCGGCGTCGGCGTGCCCTGGCCGGAGACCGACACCAGGATAGGCTGGATGCTCAGCGGCTCCGGAAACCAGCCAATCTGGGTACCGACATTATTGGAGAAGGCGGAGCGCACGCCTGCGGCGAAGCTGTCCCAGTCCCTCGTGGCTGATGGCTCAAAGAAGGCGATGTAGCCGAGCTGGTTGGGGTCAACCCAGCTTTGCGCCGTCAGCTCAAAGGTCGGATCGGTCCGGTTTGCGTCCTGGAATAGAAACGCGACTCTCGCATCTGCCGCCGACTCGGCCAAGTATAAGCCGCTCGCTTGGCGTAAAAATTCGATCATGATTCAAATTCCCGAACGCGGTTGTCGACGGTCAAACTGACCTCGGCACCCGGCCGCGTGCCCGCGAAGAACCGCAGGGAGACGCGAAATCCGGTGCTCGGGCCTCTGCGGTAGCTCTAATTCTTGGATGCTACCTTAACGTGCGACGCTTTGAAAGAGAACAATGACAAAGAAAGGAAACAATGACGAAGGTCGCCTTCTGGCGGTCAAGACGACCTCATCCGGACCGGTGGCGCTGCATGACTTCCTGATCTCGCCGCGACCGCCGGATTTGGGCCGGGCTTCGCAGCGCCGGCCCGAAGCCGATAGAATGGACGCAACGGCCAGGAGCATGAGCCGGAGCGGCTCAGCCTGTTGGACTTCACTGCTGCCAGTGCGCTTCGGATCGCCATCGCCGATGCGGCGTTCAATCACCGGCTCTATTACTTCCGGCTAGCGTTCGTCCTCCGGCTTCAAGCGCGCCCCGCTGGGCTCGGCGGCGCAAGCTCACTCGCACGCGAGTGTGTGTCCAATGGTCGAGCAGCCACGACCCTTGGCTTCTCACGCCGATCCAGTCGAGATCGGATCGGACGTGAACTTGTCCGCAGGAGCCGGCATCGTCAGAATGAACTCGCACGCTTGGCGTGAACGCAGGCAGCGAACAGGAGTGCCACTGTCGTCGATCGCGCACGACCGTGAGCGCAAGTGTCAGCGACCGACCGCTCGCTCGATATGTGTGGCGGGAATGCCGACCGGCTCGGCGAGATATCTTATCTGTCCGCCTCGCCTGCGACTCACGCTGACGTTGAGCTGAGATGTCAGCGCGCTCGCGCCGTCTCCGGTCAGCGATCGTCATTGCTCCGATGGGGCGGCCAAGGCACGTCGCCTCATCAATGGCGCATCGACTGGGAAATATGGCGGTCAATATCGGCGCCCGTCCGCCCTGCATCCCGATGCGAGGCTCGACATCTGCCGTTCTGCCGGCAAGCGCGATATCCACGATATGCCTCGTCGAGGTGGGCAGGCGTAAGGGAGTACAGAGTCTCCCGCCTACATCGCAGCTTTTACGATGATTTTGGACAATGGCGAACGATCGAGACGGTTAGCTGGCGGTGGGAGAGGACTCGGGGTCGAATCTTCTCCGAGTAGCCTCACAGCGGATTGAGCGCACCACCACGCGCGGTCAAAGTCGCCGGCGTTTGAGACAAACGGACCACGGCCGCCTTTGACTGGCCGCCGTCAGTTGCGTGAGCACTTGACGGAGTGAGACCGCCTGCGCGGTGCGAGAATCCGGCCGACTTCGGAGCGCCAATCTATTGCGCGGACCGATCCGTGCGCTTTCCACCAACCCAATGCCATGGAATAACTCCGCTATTAAGTGACAGAAGGCGTCCGTTGCGGCGATCGGCCGCCAAAGCAGATATGCTCGCCGGCGTTGGATGAAGGCCCTCGCCATTTTAAGTAGGGCTCTTCCAGCCCGGTGGGACAACACGCTCTGTCTCTCGGCCGCCGTGGAACGAGGACGGACGAAAAAAGAACGGCCGCCTGACAGCGCCGAGTGGCAAGTCGGAGCGCCATTTAGATAGTTCTACCTTAGATAGTTCTACCCATTGACGTTCAAGCGAGACCGTGATGGAGTATATTAAATCAATATAAAATACTTCGGCGCTCGGGAGGCGGGAAGATGATTACACGCATGCGCCCGCTCGGTTGCCTGCTCGCTGCTGCGGGCGCACTAACGCTGCTGCTAGGCGGCATTTCGGAGCCGCGCGCGCAATTTCTGCCGGTCTATACCAGCCCGATTGATATCACCGGATTGAAGGTTCAGCTCCGTCTGTTTGCCCCCGACCGCGAGACTGGCCAGCCAGTTAGCGTGCCGCTGCCAGGTGGGCTATTCGGCCCGAAGATGAGCCAGTTCTTCTCGGCGCCGCTCGTCACACAGTTTGACCAATTTTGGAACGCTAAAGATCCGAGCACCGGGATGACGCCTCGGGAGAAGGCCTGCGACGGCCCGGACGGCATCAAGCAGCAGGTCATCAAGCAGACGGCCATGCGCGGTCCCTCCTATAGCGCCTACAACATCTCGTGCGATCTCGCGGCCTCGGGGCAGATGCTCGTCAAGCAATATGGCTCCACGTTGATCCTCGCCTACCTGCTGACGAACAACACCGTGTCCTTCGCGTCGACGTCTCCCCAAACCTGCTCACCCGAGAAAGGCAGTATCTTCTGCCCGAACAATCCCCGGTTCACCATTCACTTTGCCACCGAGATTGTGACGGTCGTACGCACGCCCGGCCTCTGCCAGCTCATCGCGGAAAACGGTACAGTCTACGTGGTTGCCGCCTCGTTCGACTTTCAGAACGCATCCGCGGAATTCGCACATTTTTTCTTCTCCGGGCAAGGCTTCGTGGCGGCAGAGGCGGCGATCACGAGTACCGTGCAGCCTCAGCCGCTGCCCATCGATGACGCGTTCAACGAACTCCGGACGGGCGACGCGTGTACCGGAAAGACGCCGGGCGCATCCAGCATTCTCGCCGCCTTCGGCGACCTCGAAACCGAGATTGACTTGCGCCAGGGGATTATCCTCCGGGCGAGTCATGTGGGCATTGCGGCCCCATCGTTGAGTGTGCCGGTTCTCAACCCGCCGCGATCGTTCACGCGGCCGATGATTTCGACCACGCAGCCGCTGGTAAGGGCGGGTGACACCGTGCAGCTTAACGGCCAGCACTTCCCGCAGAATACGAACCTGGCCACCGCCTTGCCGGTGTCCTTGCAGCACGAGGGGCTATCTTGCTTCGGCGGCGCGACTGCCCTTGAATGGGGCCGGGTTGGCGGCCCGCTCGCTATGCAGTCTCTCCCGGGCGATGCGAATGGCGGATGCGTGGGGGACTACGATGCCACCAATTTGACGCCCAACACGGCATACCAGTTCCGCGCCCGCGATTGCGACCTAATGACGTGCAGCCCGTGGAGCGTGATGCTGCACGTGCTCACGGCAAAGACCGACGCCACAAACGACGAAGTGGTCCTCACGCTGGACGGCGGTACGCCGCTAGGCAAGGTGAGCGTCAACGCTCAGGGGAAATTCCAGACCCCCATCACGATCCCGCTTGGGACGTCGGCCAACACGCACACCATCCACGCGGTTATCCGCGATGCGAAGGCGGATGCGATTATCCAGGTGACGGTGCCGGGGAGCGAGGCGTCGATCATGATGGTCGGCGAGCTCAATGGTGAGATGGGTTGCCCGAATCACGCAATCAGCTCAACGAGAACCGACGACACCTTTATGTTGTTCGGCGCGGGTTTTCCGGCTGGCACAGTGGCGATAAACTTGGACACCCCAACCGGCGCCATGCTGGGCACGGCGACGGTGCGCGCGAACGGCACCATCTGCCAGCAGATGCAAAGCCCCCCCGCACGGGACGCCGGCGCGCACACCCTCGTTGCCGTGCAGGCCGGCGCTGTCCTGGCGCAGGTTGCTGTCACCTTCGTCCTGCCCAACGTAGTTCGATAAAGCCAGACGGGCGATGACCTCGGTTTGTCATGTATCTATGGGCAATCACACCTCTGCGCTAGACGGCGGTGGGCCGCTCTGCATCACGGCGTCGAAGACACCTTACGTCATTCGCTAGGTCCGACGTTCAAACTTTGGAGGGTCGAATGTCCCGCGCGACGCCATGGGCGATTATTCTGACCAAGTGGAGTGACAAGAACGACGAGCCGAGGCCAATCGATTTTTTCAAAAAGTTGTTTACGGCCGAAGGTTCTGGTTCCTTTAACATGACCGACTACTTCGATACCATGTCCCATGGGTCGATTGATCTTTCCGGTAGTCAGGTATTCGGGTGGTACACCCTAGATCAGCCCCAAAGCGCTTACGTTGGCAGGGCAGCGCCTGGACCGGGCCAACTCGACCGCGGAGGTCTGATCACCGCGGGGAAGGCCAAGGCTTCGGCCGCCGGAGTGGATCTATCCAAGTTTTCCGGTGTCGTGGTTGCGATGAATACCTTGACCGACCTCTTCGGTTCTGTCGGCGGCATGGCGGCTCTCTGCGACCCTGGCTCTTTCCAGCCGGCAGTGCTTGGCCAAGAGATGGGCCACGGATACGGGCTCCAGCACAGTAGGGTAGATGGATTGACCGACGATTATAGAGACCCTTGGGACGCCATGAGCACTTGGGACGGGTGCTATTCGGAACCGAACCCGAACTATACCCTGATCGGACCGGGGCTATGCTCGGCCAACATGCGCAACATGGGTTGGTTGGACGAATCGCGCGTGTGGAAGGCGGCGAACTCTTCCTTTACCCAACAGGTGGTGCTACGGCCGCTGCACTCGCGCAGTCTTCCCGGCGCCCTCGCTGCTGAAATTCCCGGCACGGCGGGCGGCTTCTTAGTCGAATTCCGCGTGCCGGAGGACTGGGATGCGGCCTTTCCACGCCCGGCCGTCTTCGTCCATCGCCTCAACGAAGGATATTCATATCGCATGATCGGATCGTCGGGATCCAGCGATCTGGTCGCAGGTGACCGGTTCACCTGGGGCAGCGAAGCCATCAGTTTCACTAGCTTCACTAGCGTGAAGGTAGATGAGATCAACGAGATCGAGCAATATGCCAAACTGACCTTGCACTACCGTGCGGCGGAACGCATTCGTGTCCCGCAAATCGTCGGCGAGATTTTTGGCGGGGTAGCGGTGGACGGAGGTGGCGTCATCTTCGTCAACGGCGTCCCGCATCCCGTAGGCCCGTGGGGACCCCTCGTCCAGGTCCTGAATCAGGTCGTGGCTCACAGCACGGCGGATCAGATCGCGGATCCGATCGCCAGACTTGCGGCCAAGAAGAGCGCGCTCTCGGCGATAATCGAGGTCGCGTCCAATCAGCTTGAGGACCTAACCCGTCTCGAAACCCCGCCGGCGCTGACGCGCCAAGGCTAAGCGCGTTGACTGCCTAGAGCGAAACATGCTTCGCCGAAATTCTCTGGGGCCAAATGGCGCGAGGCTTGGTTCTACAGCGATCCATCGATCACGGACGCGGAAGTCGCGGACATCGCCAAGGCGAGCGGGCCGGACAAATGAAGGGATTGGAGAGTTGCAACGAGCCGCTCGACCGACAAGTTCACGGTCAGGTTGCCCTGTCGTGGAGCCCTTTCTCACCTAGGCGCAGCTGGCCGACCCCGATATCGATCGTTACACCAAGATCGATGGCGGCGAGACGTTGTAGCGTCGTCAGGCCACCAAACGTCATTTTCGGATCCTGCTCGCCGTCTATTGCGACAATGTATTTGCAGCGCCGGCGAAGGAGTTCGTAGACGCCGAAGTTCTCGATGTGTCCGCCGTCGGAAAGGTTGACACGGTCGCGTTTCGTCAGCCCAGCCGAACATCTCCTGCAGCAGATAGGAAAGTCCCGGCGAAGAGCCGCGCTTTGTCGCGGTCGGGAGCCAAAATGAAAAAAGCCCGCCAATACTGGGCTTTTCTGCCACCGATGTCGCCCGGAGAACCGGCGCCGCCGGGCCGATCTGGCGGAGAGAGTGGGATTCGAACCCACGGTACGGTTTCCCGCACACACGCTTTCCAAGCGTGCGCCTTAAGCCACTCGGCCATCTCTCCGGCGGCCCTCTCTTGGCGGGGTCCGCGGCGTTTTGCAAGCCGAGCGGAGGCCCCGGCGGCAAATTTCCCCCAAATCGCTGATAAAAATCATCAATCCGCCCTCGTTACGGGCTCGATCGGGGGCCACCGCCGCCCTCGCCGGCCCATTGATGAACCGGCCGGCCGAGCCGCACGACCACTGATTTGCGGCCCGCCGCTCCGGGCTGTCCATGAGGGATTCTCCGCCATGCCGTCATACGTCCCTGCCCGCCTCGCCGTCCTGCTGTCCGCGATGCTGAGCGTGATCGCAGCCGGCGCGGCGCGCGCCGATCAATGCACCAAGCAGGGCGTCGACGTGACCTGCGACGACGGCCGCAAGGGGATCTGGCAGGGCGATGCGATCCTGTGGCCGGACGGCACCAGGTCCAGCCTGAAGCCGCACCCGTCCGTCATCGTCGGCAACAAGGCCTCCGTGGTGGTCGGGCCCGGCGTGTTCGTCGGCCAAGGCAACGGCATGGTGCCGATGGACAATCCGAGCTCGCCGAACAAGCTGCGCTGCGCCGTGTTGGAGGGCGTGTCCTACTGCCACTGAAGAGCCTGAGGCGCCGCTGCGCCTCCGGCAACTCGGCTGGCTTCAGTGATAGCGGGCGCTCGATGTCACCAGACGGCTGGCGAGGAATCCTGCCCTCGCCGCCGGCAGAGGTTCGATCTCGGCGGCCTCCTGAGCCTCGTTGTCCCGCAGCGCCTCCAGAAAATCCGCGAACCATTGCTGGATCGAATGACGGCGCAGCTTCGCCATCATGAGCTCATAGCGCATGCGGCGCTCGTTGAGCGGCATCGACAAGGCCATCGCGATGGTGCGCGCCATGCCGTCGATGTCGTGCGGATTGACGATGAGCGCGGAATCGAGCTCGTTGGCGGCGCCGGCGAATTTCGACAGCACCAGCACGCCGGGATCGACCGGGCTCTGCGCCGCGACATACTCCTTGGCGACGAGATTCATGCCGTCCTGCATCGGCGTGACCACGCCGACCTGTGCGCTGCGATAGAGCCCGGCCAGCACGTTCTGGCCGTAGCCCTTGTTGAGATAGCGGATCGGCGTCCAGTCAGCCTCGCCGTGGCGGCCATTGACCTCGCTGACGAGACGCGCGACCTCGTTCTGCAGATTGCCATATGCCTCGATCGATTCGCGCGACGGCGTCGCGATCTGCAGCAGCGACGCGGCGCGCAGCAGCGTCGGATGCATCGTCCACATGCGGTCGAAGGCATTGATGCGGTTAACCAGGCCCTTGGAATAATCGAGCCGGTCGACGCCGATGGCGAGCTTCTCGCCATGCAGGCTGCGGCGCAGCCGCGACACGTCCGGATGCGATGCCGCCTTGGCGGCGGATGCCGCGAACTTGTCGGCATCGATGCCGATCGGGAAGACCGCGAGACGCGTACGGCCATGGCGCGATTTGACGATGCCGTCGCGCACCTGGAGGCAGAGATCGGCGCGGATGCAGGCGCTGAAGTTCTCGCGATCGTCCTCGGTCTGGAAGCCGATCAGATCGTAGGCGAGCATCGCATTCACGAGATCACGATGATTCGGCACGCTGTCGATGACGCTGCGCGCGGGCCATGGCGTGTGCAGGAAGAAGCCGATCGGGCTCTTCACGCCGAGCGTGCGCAGCTCCGCGCCGAGCGAGAGAAAATGATAGTCCTGGATCCAGAACAGCGTATCCGGCTTCTGGAACCGCAGCAGTGCGCGCGCGACGAAGGCGTTGACCTCGCGATAGGAACGATAGTCGTCCTGCGACATGCTGATCAGATCGCTGCGAGAATGCAGCGCCGGCCAGAGCACGGAATTGGCGAAGCCTTCGTAATAGCCGGCATAATGCGCGGCGGGAAAATCCAACAGCGCCAGCGCGCCGGCGCCGATCTGTTCGATCTGCGCAATCGGCTCCATCTGCGCGCCATCACGCACACGGCCCGAGGAACCCACCCAAACTGCCCCAGAATTCTCCACAACGGGCAGCAGAGCTGCCGCAAGTCCGCCGGTCATTGGCTCGCTGGCCTTGCCACGCGCCACCCGATTCGAAACCACGACGAGGTTCACAGCTCCCCTCCTGTTGATCATGTCGGTTAACAGCTGTTCATCAATATGGTTCCGGGCCACCCTTTCAACCAATTGAAACCAAATTCAGGCAGCGGAGCGATGTAATCACAGCGTAAAGCAAGTCAGAGCATTTCTAATCAATAGCGGAATGCGCGCTGTGCGAACGCGACGCAGATGGAACTACAAATGGAACCACAACTGAAACTGCTGTGCTCAGCGCGGCGGCACTGAATTAGTTCCACCTTGCGCGAGGCGCGACAGGAACGCGCGCACGTCGTCCGGTGCGTCGAAATGTCCGTCGACGCCGAGCGCGCGCCGGCCGACCGAGAACGACAGGCCGGCAAAATCGGGCATGATCGCAAATACCGATTCGTCGGTCACGTCGTCGCCGATGAAGAATGGCTTGCGCCCTTCGAACGGCGCGCGCCGCATCAGTTCGCGCACGCCGCTCGCCTTGGTGAAGCCGGCGTGCTTGATCTCGCAGACGCATTTGCCGGGCAGCACCTCGATCGGTGCGCCCGGCAGCTCGGCGCGGATGCGCGATACTTCTTCGTAGATCGCCTTCTCCGCCTGCGGCGCAAGACGATAATGCAGCGCCAGCGAATAGCCTTTGTCTTCGAGCAGAATGCCGGGGCTGAGCCTGGCGATCGCGGCCAGTCGGCGCTTCAGCTCCTTGTCCATCGGCGGCGCCTTGATGGCATCGGCCTCGCCGCCGCTGGCGAGCCGCATCTCCGCGCCGTGGCCGCCGACGGCGGGATAGATCTCCGGCGCGAAGATGAGATCGATGTCATTGAGCGAGCGGCCGGAGACCAGCGCCAATGCACCGGAGGTTCGTCGCAGCAAGATGTTCAACGTCTCGGCCAGTCCCGGCGGGACCCACACTTCGCGCGGCGTCGGCGCCAGATCGAGCAGGGTACCGTCGATGTCGAGCAGGATCGCGACCTCGCGCAGATGCGGCACCAGGCTCGCGGGTGCCGGAACGGTCTCGGCCGGCTCATCGGATAAGGTGGACATACGCGCTGCAATCAGTTCTGAATTCTCGGACATTATAATCTACTCCATGACGGCGAGCGGACGCGCGACTTCTTCGAGCGACTTGCGCTCCGCGGCGACCGCATAACGCCAGGCAACGAGCGCCGCCGTCACCATCAGTGCCGCGCCGAACAGGTATCCGGCGAACACGGCACCGCGCGCGCCGCTGTCGAGCAGCGCGCCGAACAGCACAGGCCCGGCGACCCCGCCGATGCCGGTGCCGACAGCATAGAACAACGCGATGGCGAGTGCGCGGACTTCAAGTGGAAAGTTCTCCGACACGGTGAGATAGGCCGCGCTCGCTGCGGGCGACGCGAAGAAGAAGATCACCATCCAGGCCGCGGTCTGCGTCTCCGCACTCAGCACTCCGATCGAGAACAGATAGCCGGTCAGCGCGAGCAGCACGCCGGAGACGCCGTAAGTGAAGGTGATCATGGCGCGGCGGCCGAGCGTGTCGAACAGCCGTCCCAGCAGCAGCGGCCCCAACACGTTGCCGGCTGCGAAGGGCAGGATGTACCACCCGACATGATCGGACTTGATGCCATAGAAATCGGTCAGCACCAGCGCGAAGGTGAAGAAGATCGCGTTGTAGAAGAAGGCCTGGGCGATCATCAGGGTGAGTCCGACCAGCGAGCGCTGGCGATAGACCGAGAACAGCGTGTGCGCGACCTCGGCGAGCGGCGTGTGGTCGCGCATGCGCAGGCGGATCTTCGGCAGCGATCTTGCGCGCTCCTCGCGGTCGTGGCCGGTGACGTCGCGCTCAATGGCGGCGACGATCCGGTGTGCCTCTTCGGGATGGCCGTGAATCATCAACCAGCGCGGGCTTTCCGGAATCCACATCCGCATGATCAGCACCACGAGGCCGAGACAAGCGCCGATGCCGTAGGCGAGCCGCCAGCCGACATCGGGGCCGGCGACATCCGGATCGAGCAGCACGATGGCGCCGACCGCGCCTAGCGCAGCACCGAGCCAGAAGCTGCCGTTGATCATCAGATCGGTCCAGCCGCGATAGCGCGCCGGCACCAGTTCCTGGATCGTCGAGTTGATCGCGGTGTACTCGCCGCCGATGCCGGCGCCGGTGAGGAAGCGAAACAGCGCGTAGCTGGCGACGTTCCAGGACATCGCGGTCGCGGCGGTGGCCGACAGATAGAGCGCGAGCGTGATGAAGAACAGTTTTCTGCGGCCGATGCGGTCGGTGAGCCAGCCGAAGCCGAGGGCGCCGAGCACCGCGCCCGCGAGATAGGCGCTGTTGGCGAGGCCGATGTCGAGATTGGAAAAGTGCAAGCTGGGGCTCTGCTTCAATGCACCCGACAGCGCGCCGGCGAGCGTCACCTCGAGCCCATCGAGCACCCAGGTGATGCCGAGCGCGAGCACGACGCGGGTATGAAACCCGCTCCAGCGGAGATCATCGAGCCGAAAGGGAATGCTGGTCTCGATGATCAGCCCGCCGCCACGCCTATCGCCCGTCGGCGCGCCAGATAGCGGCACTGGCGTGACGACGCGAGGATCGGGTGCGGATGCCTGTCGGGGTGCCATGGAATCCCAATGCGACGGCGCAGGTCGCACCGCATGCTTGACCGAGAGGATGAAGCAAATGCGGCAGCCAAACCCTGCCGCTGCGACCCAACGTCTCGCCGTGAGGAGGGTTCCCGGGACGGGCGCGGGAACTCGGCGATGCAGCGCGCCGCGCTGGTGGAGAACCGCCGTTAAAGGAAAAGGTGGGCGCATCCTCTGCGCCGTCGTCCCGGGCAAGCGAGCGGAGCGAGCGCGACCCGGGATCCAGACCGCGTGATGCGCGATTGCGGCACGCGATTGATACCGTCCTTCAAACGACCGCTGCGGGGTATGGATCCCCGCTTTCGCGGGGGATGGCGGCGGAGTGCGGGGCAGCCGGCCACACACAGCATTGACCGGCTCGGTGGCGGCCGGCCTGATCCCGGCGAGACCTACGCCGCGCGGATGTTGGCCATGAAGCGGTTGAGCTCCTCGCGCAGCCGCGCGCTCTCCGACGACAGCGACTGGGCCGACCGCAACACCTCCTCCGACGCAGAGCCGGTTTCGGTCGCGCGGCGATTGACCTGCGTGATGTCGGAGGCCGCCTCTTGCGTGCCCGCCGCGACACTCTGCACGTTCTTCGCGATTTCCTGGGTCGCGCCGCCCTGCTGCTCCACGGCAGTCGCAATCGACGAGGCGATGGTCGAGATCTGACGGATGGTGCCGCCGATCTGCTTGATGGCAGTCACGGACTCCTGGGTCGCCGCCTGCATGCCGGAAATATGGTTGGAGATGTCGTCGGTCGCCTTGGCAGTCTGCTCGGCCAGCGATTTGACCTCGGAGGCGACGACAGCGAAGCCGCGGCCGGCATCGCCGGCACGCGCCGCCTCGATGGTGGCGTTCAGCGCCAGCAGATTGGTCTGCTCGGCGATCGCGGTGATCAGCTTGACGACGTCGCCGATCTCCTGCGCCGCGCGGGACAGCTTGCCGATGCGGCCGTCGGTCTCCTCGGCCTGGGCGACCGCCGATTCGGCGATGCGGCTGGACTCGCGGACCTGGCGGCCGATCTCGTCGACCGAGGCCGACAGCTCGTCGGTCGCGCTCGCCACCGAGTGGATGCGGCCGGTGGCCTGGTCGGAGGTGCCGCTGACGCGGCTCGCCAGCGACTGTGTGGTCTCCGCGGTGCGCGTCAAGGTCGAGGCGGCGTGTTCGAGCTGCTCCGCCGAGGTCGAGACGTTGGACACGATGGAGCCGACGGCGGTCTCGAACTCGTCGGCGAAGCGGATGAGCTCGGCCCGGCGCGCCGCGCCGGCCGCCTTGTTCTGGGCATCCTGCGTCGCGGCGTCGCGCTCGGCCTTGGCAACCGCCTGGACCTTGAACTCTTCGACCGCGGCGGCCATCTCGCCGATCTCGTCGCTGCGGCCGAGGCCGGGCAGCCGGACGTCGAAATTGCCGGAGGCGAGCTCGCGCATTGCCTTGCACATCGTGATCATCGGCTTGGAAATACCGTTGCCGAGCATCAGCGCCAGGGCCGCGCCGAGCGCCAGACCGCCGACGGCGAGAATTGCGATCAGCCTTTCGAGCTCGGCGATGGTGGCATTGCTGGCGTCCTCGATCCGCTGCTGGTCGGCGGCAAGGTCGGACCTCAGTCCGTTCGACAAGCCCAGGATCTCGGTGGCCGCGTTGCCCATGTCCTGCACCAGCTTCGCCAGCGCCTTGGAGTTGTCCGAGAACTTGATGAAAGCGGCCCGATACTGCTTGATGAGGTCGCCGAGCTCGGTGACACGCTGCGTCACCTTGTCGTCATTGGCGTAGATCGTAACCAGCGACGTTTCCAGGAAACGCGTCCGGGCGATGGCGCCATCCGCCGTCTTGGGATCGGGCTTGGCGATGAAGGTGCCGACCAGGGCGGAGGCGGTCAGATACTGGCCGGTCAGGTCCTTGGCCGTGGTCTGCACACTGGACAGCCCCGCCAGCGCCGCCGTATCGGCCAGGTCGTCGAACTTGTAGCGGATCTTGTTGCCGATGATGCCGATCTGGTCGGTCGCCAGCTTCGCATTGTCGCGGGTCAAGGCGACGATGTCCGAGAAGATCTTGGCGAAGGTCTGAAACTGCACCTGCAGCTTGCCGAGCTGCGCCCGCCGCTCCGCGGCGCGGGTTGCCGCCATCGACTTGTCGATCGCGGCTTGCAACGACTGTTGAGCCGCCGTAGCGGCCGCCTCGTCCTCCGGCTTGCCGGTCAGCGCAAAATAGCGGGCGAGCGCCTGATAGGAGACGAGCTCGCGGTCGATGGTCCTGGCAGCATCGGCCTCCGCGACGCTCACCCGATAGGATGCAACGGCGGCGGCCACCTTTTCAAACCCGACATAAGCAAAACCGATGCTGGCCGCCGAGATCGCCAACACGACCGCAAAACCGAGGAAGATCTTGGCGCGGAAGCGCAGGGTCAGAAAATTGCCACGCCGCGACTGCGGCGCCAGATGCGCAGACATTCCCACCCCCGACAGTCGATTCTTTATTGACCAGAGCCGTCCAGCCCGGATGCAAAGCACCAGACCGTGATCAAAACTACGTCACAATGGCTAAAGGCCGGTAAATGGGCAGCATCCGCGTACAGTCCGGCCTCGAGGCGGCGATGGTGCCGCCGCGCGCCGGCGCCACATGCGACCGAATCGCCGATGCCGCACGCAAGACGTCGCAATGACATCAGAGACGAAAATTCGAGTTGCAAAGTCATGAGGGCGCTGTTTCTAATCAGAATAAGAATAATTCATCGGGAGGTTACTCGTGTCGACAGTCAAACTGACGGTGAACGGCAAAGCGGTCTCGGTCGAGGTCGAGGATCGCACCCTGCTCGTTCACCTCCTGCGAGATCATCTGAATCTCACCGGCACCCATGTCGGCTGTGATACCAGCCAATGCGGCGCCTGCGTCGTCCATATCGACGGCCGCTCGGTGAAGTCCTGCACCGTGCTGGCCGCCCAGGCCGCCGGCGCCAACGTCACCACCATCGAAGGCATTGCCAAGGGCGACGAGCTGCACCCGATGCAGGCCGCCTTCCGCGACAATCACGGCCTGCAATGTGGCTATTGCACGCCCGGCATGATCATGTCGGCCATCGATATTGTGCACCGCCACGGAGGCGAGCTCGACGAGGCCACGGTGCGTGAGGAGCTGGAAGGCAACATCTGCCGCTGCACCGGCTATCACAACATCGTCAAGGCGGTGCTCGACGCCGCGGGCCGGATGAAGGTCGCCCAGGCTGCTGAGTAAGGGCGGCCGGCTAGAACCGTCGGCGGCAGACGTCATTCGATCAAATACCGAGACCAAGACCGCCACGCGCGATGGCCGCGGCGGGACAACAGAACTCCGGTAGGGAGAGATTCGCATGGGTATGGAAGGCATTGGCGCGAGCGTCGTCCGCAAGGAAGACAAGCGTTTCATCACCGGCAAGGGCCGGTATGTCGACGACATCAAGCTGCTGGGCATGACCTATGCCCATTTCATCCGCAGCCCGCACGCCCACGCCAAGGTCAAGAGCATCGATTCGTCGGCTGCCGAGGCGATGCCGGGCGTGGTCGCGGTGCTCACCGGCAAGCAGATCGTCGACGACAAGGTCGGCAACCTGATCTGCGGCTGGGCCATCACCTCCAAGGACGGCTCGCCGATGAAGATGGGCGCATGGCCGGCGATGGCGCCGGAGACGGTGCGTTTCGTCGGCCAGGCCGTGGCGGTCGTGATCGCCGAGAGCAAGAACATCGCCCGCGATGCCGCTGAAGCGGTGGTGGTCGAATACGAGGAGCTGCCGGCCGTGGCCGACATGCCCTCAGCGCTGAAGCCCGGGGCTCCGCAGTTGCACCCGGAAGCTCCCGGCAACGTCGTCTATGACTGGTCGATCGGTGACGAAGCCGCTGTCAATGCCGCTTTCTCCAAGGCCGCCAATGTCGTGAGCCTCGAGCTCACCAACAACCGGCTCGCCCCCAATGCGATGGAGCCGCGCGCGGCGATCGCCGATTACGACACCGCCGAAGAGCATTTCACGCTCTACACGACCTCGCAGAACCCGCACGTCGCCCGCCTGGTGCTGTCGGCGTTCTACAACATTGCGCCAGAGCATAAGCTGCGCGTGATCGCGCCTGACGTCGGCGGCGGCTTCGGCTCGAAGATCTTCATCTATCCCGAGGAGATGGTGGCGCTGTGGGCCTCCAAGAAGGTCGGCCGCCCGGTGAAATGGACCGGCGACCGCACCGAGGCGTTCCTCACCGACGCCCACGGCCGCGACCACATCTCCAAGGCCGAGATGGCGTTCGACGCCGACAACAAGATCATCGGCTTGCGGGTCAAGACCCACGCCAATTTCGGCGCCTATATGTCGCTGTTCTCGTCCTCGGTGCCGACCTATCTCTACGCGACCTTGCTGTCGGGCCAGTACAACATCCCGGCGATCTACGCCGAGGTGATGGGCGTCTACACCAACACCACGCCGGTCGACGCTTACCGCGGCGCGGGCCGTCCCGAGGCAAGCTATCTGCTCGAGCGGCTGATGGAGACGGCGGCACGGCAGTTCAAGGTGGATTCGGCCGATCTCAGGCGCAAGAACTTCATCACCCAGTTCCCGCATCAGACCCCGGTGATCATGGCCTATGACACCGGTGACTTCAACGCCTCGCTCGACTCGGCGATGAAGGCGATCGACTATGCCGGCTTCCCGGCGCGCAAGGCGGCGGCCAAGGCGCAGGGCAAGCTGCGCGGCCTCGGACTGTCCTGCTACATCGAGGCCTGCGGCATCGCACCGTCGAAGGCGGTGGGCAGCCTCGGCGCCGGCGTCGGCCTGTGGGAGTCCGCGGAGATCCGCGTCAACCCGGTCGGCACCATCGAGGTCCTCACGGGATCGCACAGCCACGGCCAGGGCCACGAAACCACGTTCTGCCAGTTGATCGCCGAACGTCTGGGCGTGCCGATCAGCCAGGTCTCGATCGTCCATGGCGACACCGACAAGGTGCAGTTCGGCATGGGCACCTACGGCTCGCGCTCAGCCGCCGTCGGCCTGACCGCGATCCTGAAGGCGATGGAGAAGGTCGAGGCCAAGGCCAAGAAGATCGCAGCCCATGCGCTAGAGGCGTCGGAAGGCGACATCGTCATCGAGAACGGCGAGTTCAAGGTGACCGGCACCGACAAATCGATCGCGCTGCCGATGGTCGCGCTCGCCGCCTACACCGCACACAATCTGCCGGACGGCATGGAGCCCGGATTGAAGGAGACCGCCTTCTACGATCCGACCAACTTCACCTTCCCGGCCGGCACCTACATCTGCGAGCTCGAGGTCGATGAGGCCACCGGCAAGACGTCGTTCGTCAACTTCGTCGCGGCGGACGATTTCGGCCGGCTGATCAACCCGATGATCGTCGAAGGCCAGGTCCATGGCGGACTCGTCCAGGGCATCGGCCAGGCGCTGCTCGAGCACGCGATCTACGACAGCAACGGCCAGCCGGTCACCGCGTCCTTCATGGACTATGCGATGCCGCGGGCCGACGACGTGCCGTCGTTCAAGCTCAGCCACACCACGACCCTGTGCCCGGGCAATCCGCTCGGCGTAAAGGGCTGCGGTGAGGCCGGCGCGATCGGCGCGTCCGCCGCCGTGATCAACGCGATCACGGATGCCATCGGCCACAACAAGCTGGAAATGCCGGCCACGCCCGACCGCGTCTGGCACGCGATCCACGGTTGATCGTCATTCCGGGGCGCGTGCAGGCGCGCCCCGGAATCGGACGCACAGTTTGAACCTTCGAGAGTCCGGGTCTGCGCGCGAGACGCGCGTACCGGGATCATCTCGAGAAAAAATTCAGGGAGCTTCCCATGTACGAGACGACCTACCATCGCGCCTCCTCGGTCGACGAAGCGGCGGCGCTGTTCGCCAAGGGCAGCGAAGCCAAGTTCCTCGCCGGCGGCCACACGCTGCTTCCGGTGATGAAGCAGCGCCTCGCCAGCCCGTCCGATGTCATCGACATCGGCAAGATCAAGGACCTGATCGGCGCGCAGCTGACGGGCGACACGCTCGTGATCAAGGCGGCGACGACCTATTACGACATCATGACCAATGCGGACGTGAAGAAGGCGATCCCCGCGATCTCCTACCTCACCTCGGTGCTCGGCGATCCCGCCGTGCGCCATCGCGGCACCATCGGCGGCTCGATCGCCAACAACGATCCGGCGGCGGATTTCCCGGCTGCGCTGATCTCGCTCGGTGCCACCGTGAAGACCAACAAGCGCACGATCTCGGCGGAGGATTTCTTCAAGGGCCTGTTCACGACCGCGCTCGAGGACGGCGAGATCATCACCGAGGTGTCGTTCCCGGTGCCGGAGAAGGCCGGCTACGCCAAGATGCGCCACCCGGCGTCGCGCTTCGCGCTGACCGGCGTGTTCGTGACCAAGACTAGGGGTGGCGATGTCCGCGTCGCTGCCACCGGCGCCTCGCAGAGCGGCGTGATGCGCGTATCGGCGATCGAGGCGGCGCTGAAGTCGAACTGGTCGGCCTCGGCGATCGACGGCGTGACCGTGTCGTCTGCCGGACTGCTCAGCGACATCCACGGCTCCTCCGACTACCGCGCCAACCTGGTGAAGGTGATGGCGCAGCGCGCGGTGCAAGCGGCAGGCTGAACTCGCAACGCGGATCATTCCGCACCACGGCAGATCAAATTCCAAACGGCGCGCAGCGATGCGCGCCGTTTTGCTTTGCGGCATACAGCGCGCTTGCGTTGGCCTGATACACGCGGGACAATCGCGCATGAGGAAACGCCATTCGCGCGTCATGACGCTTGAATGAGGCCGACAGCAGCCACCCATTCCCACCCTCCCCTGGGGGAAGGGTCGGCTCACATGAGCGCAGCGATGTGAGCCGGGGTGGGGTGAATGACTGAAGCACCGGCCGTGGGGCATCACCCCACCCCGATCGCTTCGCGATCGACCCTCCCCCTCGAGGGGAGGATGTCGTTCGCAGCTATGGTGGTCGCCCGATCAGCAGCGTCACGCGCGGAAGACAACAAGGATTTTACGACGTGCTCGACAAGATCGCACCCCAGACTGAGACCCGCGCCACCGGACCGCTCGCGGGCTTTCGCATCGTCGAGTTCGCCGGCATCGGACCTGGACCATTTGCCTGCATGCTGCTGGCCGACATGGGCGCGGAGGTCGTGACGCTCGATCGCGTCGGCGCGCGGAAAAACATGAAGTCGGTCGCGGGCCGCGGCCGCAAGGTCATCGAACTCGACCTCAAGGACGACGCCGTCATCGCCGAGGTGCTCGACCTGCTCGCCGGCGCCGATGCGCTGATCGAAGGTTTTCGACCCGGCGTGATGGAGCGCCTCGGCCTCGGACCCGATGTCGTGCTCGCGCGCAATCCAAGACTCGTCTACGGCCGCATGACAGGCTGGGGCCAGGAGGGGCCGCTGGCGCAGGCGGCCGGCCACGACATCAACTACATCTCGATCACCGGCGCGCTCGCCGCGATCGGACCTAGGGAACGCCCGGTGCCGCCGCTCAATCTGGTCGGCGATTTCGGCGGCGGCGCGCTCTATCTCGTCGTCGGCGTACTCGCTGCGCTCTTGGAAGCCTCGAAGTCCGGCAAGGGCCAGGTGGTGGACACCGCGATGTGCGACGGCGCGGCGTCGCTGCTGGCGATGTTCTTCGACCTCACCGCGATGGGCCGCTGGACCGAAGGGCGCGAGCGCAACTTCCTCGACGGCGGTGCGCATTTCTACGGCGTGTACGAATGCGCCTGCGGCAACTTCATCTCGATCGGATCGATCGAGCCGCAGTTCTACGCGCTGCTGCGTCAGCATGCCGATCTCTCCGATCCCACCTTCGACGCGCAGATGGACCCACGGGCATGGCCGGCGCTGAAGGAGAAGCTGGTCGGCGTGTTCAAGAGCAAGACGCGCGAAGAATGGTGCACCATCATGGAAGGCACCGACATCTGCTTCGCGCCGGTGCTGACGATGTCCGAGGCGCCCAAGCACGCGCACATGGCCGCGCGCGGCGTGTTCGTCGAGCGCCACGGCGTCACCCAGCCGGCCCCGGCTCCCCGCTTCTCGCGCACGCCGTCGACTATCCGCGAGCCGGAGGTGGTGGAGATTGGGGCATTGGTGAGTGCGTGGCAGGCGGGGCGGTAAGCTCGATCGCTGCGATGCGGCCGACGCCGTCGCCTCAAATTCGGTGTCGTCCCCGCGAACGCGGGGACCCATAGCCGCCGTCGGTCGTTTTGCGAAGGCTATCTGCGACCGTGCCCTACAGATAAATCACGCGGTATGGGTCCCGGGTCGGCGTCTGCCGCCGCTGGCGCGGCGTCAGGCTTGCCCGGGACGACAGCGGTTGTTTGGCGTGACTTTACCTCTCGCGCGCATCGTCATTGCGAGCGAAGCGACGCAATCCAGGGCGCAGACGGAAGTCTGGATTGCTTGGTCGCTCCGGTTCTCGCAATGACGACCTCTGCTTGGTTTACTCCGCCGCCTCCACCTTCAGCACGCCGCGGCGGATCTGATCCTCCTCGATCGATTCGAACAGCGCCTTGAAGTTGCCCTCGCCGAAGCCGTCGTCGCCCTTGCGCTGGATGAACTCGAAGAAGATCGGGCCGATCGCGTTGGCCGAGAAGATCTGCAGCAGCACCTTGGTGTGACCACCCTCGACGACGCCCTCGCCGTCGATCAGGATGCCGTTACGTTTCAGGCGGGCGATGTCTTCGCCGTGCTTCGGCAGCCGTGCATCGATGCGCTCAAAATAGGTATCAGGCGGCGACGGCATGAACGGCAGGCCGGCGCCGCGCATGCCCTCGACGGTGGCGTAGATGTCACGGGCGCCGCAGGCGATATGCTGGATGCCTTCGCCGCGGTAGATCTTGAGATATTCCTCGATCTGACCGGACTCGCCCGCATCCTCGTTGATCGGAATGCGGATCTTGCCGTCGGGGCTGGTCAGCGCGCGCGAGAACAGGCCGGAGGCGCGGCCTTCGATGTCGAAGAAGCGGATCTGGCGGAAGTTGAACAGCTTCTCGTAGAAACCAGTCCACACGTCCATGCGGCCGCGATGCACGTTGTGGGTCAGGTGGTCGATGTAATGGAGACCAGCGCCCGCCGGACGCGGATCGCGTATGCCAATCCAATCGAACTCGAGATCATAGGCGGAGCCCTTAGCGCCGTAACGATCGACCAGATACAGCAGGCTGCCGCCGATGCCCTTGATCGCGGGGACATCGAGCGTCTTCTGCTGCGAAGACAGGTCGGCCGGCTCGGCGCCGAGCGCGATCGCCCGCGCATAGGCCTTCTTCGCGTCGACGACGCGGAACGCCATCGACGGCGCGCAGGGGCCATGCGCGGCGACGAAGTCGTGGCCGTGGCTGCCGGGCTCCTCGTTGACGAGATAGTTGATGTCGCCCTGGCGATACAGCGTGATCGCCTTGGTCCGATGGCGCGCGACCGCGGCGAAGCCCATCAGCTTGAACAGCGCGTGCAGCTCGCTGGCTTCGGGTTGCGCATATTCGACGAACTCGAAGCCGTCCGTGCCCATCGGGTTGTCGGCGGAGATGGTGGCAGGCGGCGCGTCGTGCGGAAACGGACCCATCGGCGAGTTCTCCTGGTCGGGCGATTTCACGGATCATCACCCGCCCTGGCCGCACGAAGCATGCAAACTATTGTCATTTTTGCCGGAATGTGCACGATCCGTGCGTATCTTTGGGAAATGATGCATGATCTCCGTCGACAGCTTCGACCTCCGCATCCTGGCGGCGCTGCAGGATGACGGCCGGCTCACCAACCAGGAGCTGGCCGACCTCGCCGGCCTGTCGGCCTCGCAATGCTCTCGGCGCCGGATGCGGCTCGAGGAGGACGGCGTGATCGCGGGCTACCGAGCCGTGCTGGCGAGCGCCGCGCTCGGCTTCGAGCTGATCGCCTTCATCCAGATCACCTTGGCGACACATTCGCCGGACAACGCCAAGAAGTTCCGCGCGCTGGTGAACCGCGTCGACGACATCCAGGAGGCCTATGCGCTGACCGGCGATTCCGACTACCTGCTCAAGCTTGTTCTGCGCGACCTCAAGAGCCTGTCGGACATCGTCAACAACGTGCTGATGCCGCACCAGAGCGTGGCGCATGTGCGCTCCTCGATCGTGCTCGACCGGCTCAAGGAGAGCGCCAGGCTGCCGCTGTCGGCATTGAAGCCGGGCTGACGAGGCTGGCACGGCGATGGCCCGAATCGAGGGAAATTCGCCGTCCTCATTTGCGCGCGATTTTGCGACATTTCGCTGGCTTCACCAGCCGCGAGACGACCATGGCGCTGCAGCTTCGGCCGAACTGCGAATATTGCGACAAGGACCTGCCGCCCCAGGCGCACGACGCGCGCATCTGTTCCTATGAATGCACCTTCTGCGCTGATTGCGTCGAGACGAAGCTGTTCAATGTCTGCCCGAACTGCGGCGGCGGGTTCGCTCCTAGACCGATCCGCCCGTCGCGCGAATGGCGGCCGGGCGTCTGCACGACGCGGCAAGAGCCGTCCGACAAACGGGTCCACCTGAAGTATACGGCTGAGGATGTCGCGACGTTCGTAGCGGGCGTGAAGGTTGTGATGCCGGAGGAGCGCTGAACGCTCGCGTCGTCATTCCGGGCTCGGCCCTGCGGGCCGCCCCGGAATGACGGTGGTGGATGGAGCAGCTACTCGGCCGCGATGATCGTCCCTTCGACCTCGCCGAAGCCGATGCGATAGCCGCTGGCCTGGCACCAGCCACGCATAACGAGCGAGTCGCCGTCCTCGAGGAACGTGCGCTTGGTCCCGCCCGCGAGCTCGACCGGCTCGGTGCCGTTCCAGCTGATCTCCAGCAGACTGCCGCGCTGATGCTTCTCGGGGCCAGAGATCGTGCCGGACCCAAGGAGATCACCGACGCTCATCGCACAGCCGGACGAGGCATGGTGCATCAGCTGCTGCACGCTCGACCAGTACATGTACTTGAAGTTGGTCTGCGAGATGGTCTGCGCCGCATTGCTGCCGGAGGCGTGCAAGGCGACATCGAGCGCGAGATCATAGTTCTGCGCATGCGTCTGCTGCAGGTACGACAGCGGGGCGGGATCCTGCGCAGGGCCTTGCACACGGAACGGCTCCATCGCCTCTGATGTCACCACCCATGGGCTGATCGACGTCGCGAACGCCTTCGACTGGAACGGGCCGAGCGGCACATATTCCCATTGCTGGATGTCGCGCGCGCTCCAGTCGTTGAGCAGCACGAAACCGAAGATCATCGCGTCCGCCTGCGCTTCCGTCAGCATCTCGCCGAGCGGCGAGGACCGGCCGATGACGACGCCCATCTCCAGCTCGAAGTCGAGCCGCTTGCACGGCCCGAAGCTCGGGACATCGGCGGTCGGCGGCTTCAACTGGCCACGCGGCCGCCGCACCTTGGTGCCCGACACGACCACGGTGGAGGCGCGGCCGTTGTAGCCGATCGGCATGTGCAGCCAGTTCGGCTGCAGCGCGTTGTCCTTGCCGCGGAACATGACGCCGACATTGGTGGCGTGCTCCTTCGACGAATAGAAATCGGTGTAGCCGGCAACGTGAAAGGGCAGATGCAGCGTGACGTCCTTGCGTGGCAGCAGCGCCCGGCTGCGCAGTGCCTTGTCATCACGCAGCCGCGGATTGTCGTGCTGCAACAGCGCGCTGATCGCAGCGCGGGTCTTCGACCACACCGCTGGGCCAAGCGCCATGAAGGCGTTGAGCGAGGATTGCGCGAACACCTCGTAGGCGGGCGCGAGATCGAGCAGGCCCTCGTCCTCGAGCACCGCGAGGTCGAGCACGTGCTCGCCGATGGCGACACCGACCCGCGGCTTCGGCGAGTCCTGCGCCGAGAACACGCCGTAAGGCAGGTTCTGGATCGGGAAGTCGGAAGTGGGATCGACCGGGATGAAGGAACGCAGCGAGGGATCGTTTGGGTGGGGCAAGATGTTTTCCTGAGTTGGGACCGTATCTCCTTTCGTCATTCCGGGGCGCGCGAAGCGCGAGCCCGGAATCCATAACCACAAGCGGATGTGTGACGCGGGCTGGTTGTAGCTCAGCTTTCCATCCACATGACCGATCGTGGTTATGGATTCCGGGCTCGCCGCTAACGCGGCGCCCCGGAATGACGGCGGGAGTTGTGGCTACGGCCTGGTCGGATCGAAACGCTTTTCGAGGCCGTTCCAGCAATCGGCGTAATCGCTCTGCATCGTGCCGGACTCCGCCGCGTGCTTGGTGATCCGCTGCGGAAAGCGCGTCTCGAACATGAAGGCCATGGTGCCCGTGAGCTTGACCGGCTTCAACTCGCCATTGCTGGCATGATCGAAGGCCTCGCGATCCGGTCCGTGCGGCAGCATGCAATTGTGCAGCGACATTCCGCCCGGCACGAAGCCTTGCGGCTTCGCGTCGTAGACGCCGTAGATCAGGCCCATGAACTCCGACATGATGTTCATGTGATACCACGGCGGACGGAAGGTGTTGTCGGCCACCATCCAGCGCTCCGGGAAGATGACGAAGTCGATGTTGGCGGTACCAGCCGTCTCCGAGGGCGAGGTCAGAACGGTGAAGATCGACGGATCGGGATGATCGAAGCCGATGGCGCCGACCGGCGAGAAGGTGCGCAGATCGTATTTGTACGGCGCGTAGTTGCCATGCCAGGCGACGACGTCGATCGGCGAGTGCTTCAGCTCAGTCTTGAACAGCGCGCCGCCCCATTTGACATAGAGCTCGGTCGGCGTGTCCCTGTCTTCATACGAAGCCACCGGCGTCAAGAAGTCGCGGGCGTTGGCGAGGCAGTTGGCGCCGATCGGCCCGCGCTCCGGCAGCGTGAAGGCGCCGCCATAGTTCTCACAGAGATAGCCGCGCGCCGGTCCCGCCGGGATCTCGACCCGGAACTTGACGCCGCGCGGGATCACCACGATCTCGCCGGGCTCCCCGTCGATGCGGCCGAACTCGGTGACGAACAGCAGGCGTCCCTGCTGCAGCACAAACATCAGCTCGCCGTCGGCATCATAGAAGTGCTGGTCGACCATCGACTTGGTGATGACGTAGACGTGCGTCGCCATGCCGGCCTGCGTCGCGGCATCACCCGCGGTCGTCATGGTCTGCACGCCCTGCAGGAACGTCACCTCGCCAGACGGGATCGGCGCCGGATCCCAGCGCAACTGCTGCACCGTGATCTCCTGCTCATGGCAGGGCGCGGTGCGCCACAGCCCGGCATCGACCTTCGTAAAGCGGCCGGAATGCTTCACCGACGGGCGAATGCGATAAAGCCAGGAACGCTCGTTGGAGCCGCGCGGCGCGGTGAACGGCGAGCCGGACAGTTGCTCGGCGTAGAGGCCGTAGGCGCAGCGCTGTGGCGAGTTGCGCCCCAGAGGCAGCGCGCCGGGCAGCGCCTCGGTCTCGAACGAATTGCCGAAGCCGGACATGTAGCCTGGCGTGACCTGTCCCGACGCGCGGTGCAGTCGGTCAGGCGATGTGTTGACATTCATCATCCTTCTCCTTGCAGGCGGGCCCACATCTCCCGGTCGCGCTCGGCGGTCCAGATCACGGGATCGTCGATGCCGCTGGCTTCGTCATAGGCGCGCGACACGTTGAACGGCAGGCAGTGCTCATAGATCGCGAAGCTCGAGAATTTCGGGTCCATGACCTCGCGCGTCGCCGCCATCGACTCCTTCAGGCTGCGTCCCTTGGCGACCGACATCTCCGCCGCGCCATAGAGCGAGCTGACAAAGTCGCGCGTCATCGCGATCGCCTCGCGCACGGTCGCCTCGCCCTTCAGCGCATCGCCGCGGCCGGGCGCGATCGCCTTCGGATTGAAGTCGCGGATCTCGTTCAGGGTCGATGGCCATTCGCGCAGATAGGCATCGCCGCAATAGCAGGCCGAGTGATATTCGATCAGATCGCCGGAGAACATCACCTCGGCATCCGGCACCCAGGCGACGATGTCGCCGGAGGTGTGGCCGGCGCCGAGCTGGATCAGCTGCACCTCGCGCTTGCCGAGATGGATCGTCATCTCGCCTTCAAAAGTAAGCGTCGGCCAGGTCAGGCCCGGAATGCTTTCGGCGTCCTGGAACAGGCGCGGGAAGCGGCCATACTCGGAATCCCAGTCCTGCTGGCCGCGCTCGACGATTAGGCGATGCGTCTCCTGCGAGGCGACGATGCCCTGCGCGTGATACGCCGAGGCGCCGAGCACGCGCACGGCGTGGTAATGCGACAGCACGACATATTTGATCGGCTTGTCGGTGACGGTCTTGACACGCTCGATCACCTTGTTGGCCATCGCCGGCGTCGCCTGCGCGTCGAACACGATGCAGCCGTCGTCGCCGACGATCACCGCCGAGTTCGGATCGCCCTCTGCCGTGAACGCATAGAGATCCGGGCCGATCTCGGAGAAGGTGACCTTCTTCTCGCCGAGATCCGTGGTGGATGCGAAACCTTTCGCCATCAGTTCATTCCCTGTGTCGGCAGCGGCCTATTGTTGCTGCTGTTGCTGTTGCTGAACGCTATCGATCATCCGGCGCCTCGCGAGCGTGATCGCCTCACGCAGCACGTCGATGTCGCCGATATGGTTGGCGAGGATCAGGACCAGCGCCGCATCGAGCTCGGCGCTCTCGATCTCGCTCAGGCCCTGATGCGCCTCGACGATGGCGCGGAAGGCGTCGTCGGGCCTGGCGAAGTTCGATTTGGTGGAGAGCGACATCATACCGGTCCTTCAGTTCAGGCCCGCGGCCCGTGCGATCGCCGCATCGACCGCCGCGCGCGTCGCATGCCGGAAGCGCGCGGCGACATAGCCATCGGGGCGCAGCAGATACGATGCGCCGGGCTCGGCCGCATAGCGCGTGGCTGCAAATCCTTCTGCATCGACCAGGCCGTCGTCGCCGCCGATCCTGATCACGCCGACATCGTCCGGCACGTCGGGCGCACGGCCGTTCTCGAAAGCAAGCAGGGTGAAGCGCTTGCCTTGCGCTGCGAACGCGTCGGTCAGAAACAGCGCGCGTCCGTCGCGCTCTCGCAGCGGCGCATCGGGCATCGAGGTGCCGGGGCACGGCCCGCCGCGCCACGTCTCGTGATCCACCGTCGACAGCGGCGTGTCATAGACCGAGGGCACCGACAGCCGGCCGCCATTGACCATGCGCTTGCCGAACTCGGTCTCCTTCGCCAGCGACAGCACCGCCTTGCGAAGACGCGCCTCCTGGTGCGAATTCGGCGCCATGAAATCCGTAGCACGGGTCGACTCGCGAATGTTCTCGTCCGCCGCGGCGCTGCGCTCGACATGATAGGTCTCGAGCAGCGCGGCCGGCGACTGCTTGCGCAGCACGCGATCGAGCTTCCAAGCCAGGTTCTCCGCGTCCTCCAGACCGGAATTGGCACCGCGCGCACCGAACGGCGACACCTGATGCGCGGAATCGCCGGCAAAGACCACCCGGCCATGCATGAAACGCTCCATGCGCCGGCACTGGAACTTGTAGAGCGAGATCCACTCGAACTCGAACTGATCATGCCCCAGCATGCGCGCGATCCGCGGCCGTACATTTTCAGGGAGTTTCTCGATTGCGGGATCAGCGTAGCGACTGAGCTGCAGATCGATGCGCCAGACATCGTCGGGCTGCCTGTGCAGCAGCGCCGAGCGGCCGGGATGGAACGGCGGATCGAACCAGAACCAGCGCTCGGTCGGAAATTCAGCCGTCATCTTCACGTCGGCGATCAGGAACTGGTCCTCGAACACCTTGCCGGAGAAGCCCGCGCCGACCATCTGGCGCAGCGAGGAGCGCGCGCCGTCGCAGGCAATCACATATTGCGCCGACAGGAGATAAGGCCCGTCGGGCGTCTCGATCGTCAGCACGACGCGATCGTTGCGCTGTTCGAGCGCCGTCACCTTGTTGCGCCAGCGCAGCGAGATCGCCGACAGGTCGTTGACACGGTCGACCAGATAGGCCTCGGCATAGAACTGCTGCAGATTGATGAAGGCGGGCCGCTTGTGACCGGGCTCCGGCAGCAGGTTGAACTGATAGAGCTCCGACGGGCCGTGAAAGATGCGGCCGACGTTCCAGACGACCCCCTTGTCGACCATGCGGTCGCCGACGCCGAGCCGGTCCCAATATTCCAGCGAGCGCTTGGAGAAGCAGATCGCCCGCGAGCCCTCGCCGATGCGGTCGGCATCGTCGAGCACCACGACCGCGTGGCCACGCTGCGCGAGATCGATCGCGAAGGATAGACCGACGGGGCCGGCGCCGACAACGACGACCGGGTGCTCGGCCGGCGCCGCCTGGCCCTGATCGCCGTGGCGATGATAGCCGAACTGAACCTTCGCCTGGCTCGTGCTCTGCCCTGGATTGGCCTGCACCATGGCTCGTCTGCCCTGCTCTTTGTACGAATCTTGTAATTGAAGCTGGCGTTTCCCGTGGCGTCCGACCCGCCTGCAGCGCCTTTCAACCGAGGCCCTTGCAAGATAGTCTCACCTGCAACTATCTTACACATCACGGCCCAGGCCGCGTCAACTCAAAAAAATCGGAGCGCGTTCGTGGCGGATCCATCGACCGGCGAGCCCAGGCGGCAGACCAAATCCACTGAAGGGAAGCGCGACACTGCAACGCAGCAAGAGCCCGAGCGCCTCGACTTGTTCAAATTCGCGCCGTTCCGGCTGAATCGTCTGGCCGCCGAGGTCAGCGCGGCACTGGCCAGCGAATACCGCGAGCGCTACGGGCTCGACATTCCGGAATGGCGCGTGCTGGCGACCCTCGGCTTCCGCCGCGAGGCCTGCAGCGCACAATATGTCGCGCAATGCACCCGCACCCATAAATCGACCATCAGCCGCGCCGTAACATCGCTGCTCGAGCGGCGACTGATCGAGCGGGTCGAGAATGCCGAGGATCGGCGCGAGTTCCGCCTGCGCCTCACCCGCAAGGGCAAGACGCTGTATGAAGAACTGATCCCGCGTTTGCAGCAAAGGGAGCGCGACATCATGGCCTGTTTATCTGCCGACGAGCGCGACACGCTCGACCGGCTGATCGGCAAGATCGAAGCGAGCCTCGATCTGATCCAGACCAGCGAGGAGGCGGACGCCAAGCAGGCGTATTGAGGAGAGCTTCGTAGGGTGGGCAAAGCGCCGCCGGAGGCGGCGCGTGCCCACCGTTCTGCGTCAAACTGCGGCGGTGGGCACGGCGCGCGAGACTGCGGCCAACAACAGGCACCACCCAGGCGCCTTTGCCCACCCTCATATGGGGTCTTGTGAGTCAAGTCTCGTTCGATAGGTCGAGGTTGTTTTTTCGAGGATGCCGTTCGTTTCCTTAGAGGTGGTGTGTTCGGCGGAGCAAAGCCGACGTCCGCGCGCTCTCGATTTTGCGCCGTAGCGGACGGCGGCTTTGCGGGTGGGCAGGGCGACGTCTGGCGCCACGAACCTGCGGTCTCGGTCGAGGACTGGCTTGCGAAGATTCTGCAGCTGTCCGCTGCATCACCTCATATCCGGTCGGATGAAGTCATCCGGGCCCATGTTCCGCATGCTTGCGGCGAGAAGCCAAAGAGGATGAGACCCATCTACAAGACGGCTGGTGGTACGGCCCTAGGGTGGCACGGTCATCATCCATCCTCGCAAGACCGCGGCGAACCGCGGGCCTGATCGCGAAGTTCGTTTACGCCTTCATCAGGGCCTCCTCGGGCACGAGGCCGGTCTCGAGATAGCGCCACAGCGCCACGACGAGCTTGCGCGCCAGAGCCACGATCGCAATGCGCCTGACACGCTTGCCGGCGTTGAGCGTGCGGGTCTGGAACCAGCGGCTGAGCGCGCTGTCCGGCTGATGGCGGACCCAGAGCCAAGCCAGCTCGATCGTCTTCAGGCGGACGTGCGGATTGCCCGCCTTGCTGATGCCCTGCTCACGATCGATGCCGCCGCTCTTCCATGGGCTCGGTGTCAGGCCGCAATAGCTGGCGACCTCGCGCCGGTTGCGGAAGTTCTTGTAGAACAGCTCGCCCGCCAATGTCGTGGCGAAGGCCGGCCCGAGCCCCTTGAGCCGCTGCAGCTGCTCCCGCCGCTTGGCCATCGCCTCCGGAACGACAGCCGCCTGCGCTGCCTCCTGGCTCTGCTCCAGCGCCGCGAGCTGCTCGCGCACCAGCATCAGACGCGCGTGCTCGCGCTTGACCTCGGCCAGAACGTGGGGCGGCAGCGGCTCACCCTGCCAGTCGCGTTGCTGCTCCAGCCAGGTGAGCCAGTTGCGGCGGCGCGGCGCGCCGACCTCCAGGCCGGACAGCCGCAGCAGCGCCTTGATCCGGTTGGTGTGGGCCGTCTGCTCCGTGACCAGCCGGTCGCGCTCGCGGCCGACCCGCCGGGCGTCCTCCTGCTCCACCGTCGGCACCCGGACGATCCGGACCACCCGGGGCTCGCCGCGCAAATGGGCCATCAGCGTGCGCAGCAACAGCTCGCCGTCGATCCGATCCGTCTTCGCCCGCCGTGCGCGCTGCTCGACCGCGATGCTTGCCGGATCGAACACCAGATTGTCGATTCCGTTCGCGACCAGCAACCGGTGCAGCCAGAAGCCGTCATAGCCGGCCTCGTAGCAGCTCGCCACGCGCGGCTCCGATCCGAGCTTCTGCGCCGCCCGGGCCCGCGTCTTGGCGATCAACGCCAGCAACCCGACCTGATCGACTCCGTCGAGCTTGTGCCGCGACATCCGTCCCTGATCGGGACTGTGCAACGTGATCAGCCAGCTCTTCTGGCTGAGTTCAATTGCAACGAAAATCGTGCCAGTATCTCCGGCGGTGAGCGTGCCTTTGGTCGATGCTTGCATCTGACTCTCCGAGGGTTCGAGTGTGGAAACCCAAACCTATCGGAAGGGCTCGCTCACCGCTCCCCCATGGAATCTACTTGTTCGTTGCGGACGAGCGCCGCCTCTCCCCGGACGCCTCGATCACTTCGGCGCTCTCCCCGCGCCAGCGCAGGATCTCCATCGCCAGCACCGGATGATTGAAGCCCTTCAGATGCAGGTCGTCGATCGGCCTTGCATCGACCGACTGTTCGACGACGCCGAAGACACGGCGGGATACGATCACCTGCCCCGCCTTGGCCTCGTCGCACAGCCGCGACGCGAGATTGGTGACGCTGCCGATCGCGGCATATTCGAGCCGATGCTCGAAGCCGACCTGACCGAGCGTGGCATAGCCGAGCGCGATGCCGACACCGAAGCCGAGGCTGTGACCACGATTGCGCCAGCGTTCGGTCAACTGGCCGACCTCGTCGCGCATTTCGAGCGCCATCCTCACCGCGCGGGTGGCGTGGTCGTCGAACGGGATCGGAGCGTTGAACAGGATCATCACGCCATCGCCGGCATAGCGATCGAGCGTGCCCTCATATTTGAAGATCAGCTTGCCCAGGGCCGCGTGATATTCACGCAGCACGTTCATGGCCTCTTCGGGCTCGGTGGTCTCCGTGAACGACGTGAAGCCGCGCAGATCGCAGAACACGACGGTCACCTCGCGGCGGTGGCTCTCGAGCAGCGCGTCGTGCCCGTCCGACGACGCGATGATCTGCGCCACCTGCGGCGCCAGGAAGCGCTCGAGCCTGCGAATGCGCTCGATTTCGCCGAGCTGCTTCTCGACTCGCTCCTCCAGCGACTTGTTCCATTCGCGCAACTGCTCGGTCTGCTCGGTAAGCTTGGCCGCCTGCTGCTGCACGGTGTCATGGGCCAGCGCCAGCTCGCGGCCCTTCTGATCGACCTCGGTGAACAGCCGCGCGTTGCGCATGGCGAGCACCGCCTGGTGGGCGAAGGTCCGCATCAGCCCGATCAGGTTCGGCGGGAAGGCACCGGCTGACCGCCTGAGCACGACGAGCGCACCGAGCACGCCCTGCTGATCGACCAGCGGCGTGAACAGCACGGCACGAAATCCAGCCGCCACGGCGACGTCGCGCAGCGGGTGATCCGGCGCGCTTTCCAGCTCGGCAATCGCGATCGGCTCGCCGCTACGTACCGACTCGGCCAACAGACTCGTCTGCTCGTCGAGCATGGTGTGCGCGCCGTTCTGCGCGCGGTCGACGCCTTTGGCCTCCACCAGCCTGAAGCGGCGTTCGGCGCCGTCATAGGAATAGATCAGCACCGCGTCGGCGTGGGTGATCTCGAGCGCGCGCGCCGCCACGGTCGGCAGCACCGCATTGAGATCGAGCGAGGATGACACCGCGCGTCCGACCTCTTCGAGCACCTTCAGCTCGTTGATCGACTGCGCCAGATCGCGCGTGCGCTCCTCGACCTTGGCCTCCAGCACGGAGTAGGACTGCGCGAGCTGGCCCGCCATGCTGTTGAACTGGTCGGCGAGCTCCTCCAGCTCGTCATGCGTCTTCACCTCGATACGCTGGACGAAATCTCCGGCGCCGAGCCGGCGCGCGCCGGCGCGCAGAGCGGTGATGGGAACGAGCATGCGCCGCGCCAGCAGCGAGCCGGCGAGCGTCGCAACCGCGAGGCCAAGCGCGATCAGCAGCGCGCCGCGCAGCAACTGGTCGCGGATCGGTGCCAACGCATGCGCGGTCGACTGTTCGAAGAACACGGCCCAGCCGAGCTTGGGCAGCGTCGCGACCGCCGACAGGACGGCGTGCCCCTCGCCGTCGGTGCCGGATGCCAGCGGTTGCCCGTCGGGGGTGAGCACCGCTGCGACCTGGGGCAGCTTGGAGAGGTCCTGGCCGACAGCCGGCCCCTTCGCTGAGCTCGCCAACACCTGGCCGCGCGGATCGACCACATAGGCGATGCCGACCTTGCCGACCTGGGCCTCGGTCATGAAGTCTTCGAGAAAGTCGAGGTCGATGTCGGCAACGGTCACGCCGGCATTGAAGCCGGAATGCGCGACTGAGATCGACATCATCGGCTGCGCGCCCTTGAACGTCACGGAAGAGAAATTGGTCCCGTGGGTGACGGTGTCGGTGAAACGCAGATCGCGTGACAGATCGTTGCCCGACGAGAACGAGATCGAGGTACGCGACACCCGGAGCTGCTCGCGGCCCGCACCGTCGAGCTGATAGAGTTGCGTAACTGCGGGCACCTGACCCAGGAGCTGGGCATAGTCGGCGCGACGCAGCTCGAGCGTATTGGCGCTCGCCCGCGTCACCCAGCTGATCTGGCGCTGCAGGTCGGAGACTGCCTGGTCGATCCGTCGGGCGCTCGCGTCCGCCTTTTCCGCCATCGCCGCCGTCAGGCTGGCCTTGGTGGCCTGATAGCTGATCCAGGTTTCAGTCACGCCATTGACGGCCAGCACGAACACGACGAGCCCGACCAGCGAGACGACATATTTGGCGAACAGACCCTGTCGCAGCGACCAGCCTCTGTTCTCGACCCCGTTCATCCGGACCCCTCGCGCGCAACACGCCCAGGGGCCCCCAAGGGGCGCAACTCCAGACGGGCGGCTTCGCTGCCGTTCCGACGCGACAACGACGATTTTGGTGACGGACCGCGCTCTGTCGAGACGGCCCGCCGAATACCTCTGTCTAGCACAGATCGGCGGGGCGCATGGGCGGCTTTCGGACGTGGTCAACGTGACCTGGAGATTCGTCATCCGAATGACTGATGATCGTTTCCTGGCGATGCGCGCGGATCACATCCGACATCTCGCGGCCGCATGTTACCTGTTGAAGATGCGCTTCAGGACATCGTTCATGGGCTGGCTGTCCCGAGCGCTGTCCTGCGGGGGCTCGGAGGAGTTCCCTCCACCCTGTGCTGCGCCCTGGTCGGCGTCGGTCACCGGCGGCGCCGGGTTGGCTTGCGGTGGCTGCAGCGCCGGAACGCCGCCTTCGGAGGGATTCAGCGTGCGGCCACGGCTTCGGCCTGGCGGCTGCGTACCCTGCTGCAAGCCCTGCTGGATCAGATTGCCGATCGCCGCTCCGAGCTGACCTCCCAGCGGATCGGATTGGCCCGCGGCCGGCGCCTGCGTGTTCGGGGCTGCGGCCGATGGCGCACCGGTCGAGCCGGCGGTGCCGGGGGCAGAGTTTCCGATCAGGCCGCCGATGCCGTTGATCAGATTGTTGAGTCCCGCACCATCCTTGCCGAACAGGCCCTGCCCCATCTGTTTGAGCTTGGCGTAGGCGGCGTCGGGATTGTCGAGAATGCCCGCCATGTCGGGATAGAAGCGCGGCTGGCTCCAAGGACCGTCGATGATGACGGGAATGCCGAGACCGATCGGATCCGAGGTGCGGCCCTGCCCCTCTGTCGTCATCACGAGCTTCGGCTCGACGCGCATCGCCAGCGCCCGGTTGCCGAGATCAATGGTGCCCGCACCAGCGACCTTCACCAGCGGTCCGACGAGATTGAGGTCGCTCGTCGTCGCCTGGCCGCGCTCGACCTGGAACGAGGCCGAAAGCTGCGTGAGATCGGTCGACAAATCCTTGGAGTCCTGCCACCCCGACAGCGGATTGGTCGTCAGGGAGCGGATCATCTGCGCGACGTTGATGCCGCGGATGGCGCCGTCCTGGAACAGCAGGAAGGCCGATCCGCTGAGATTGCTCATGATCGCCTGCTGGCTGGCGCCGCTCGACCGCAACGCCAGCTTGCCCTGCATCCGCGCATCGAGCTTGTCGAACTCGGCGAGGCTCGAGAGCAGCGGCAGCGCCCGGACGCCGACGAGGTCGCAATGCATGGCATAGGTGGGATTGCCAGCCGAAGCGTCGATCACGACCTCACCGTTGGCCTGCCCGCCATAGACGCCGAGATTGGAAATCGTTGCCTTCAGCACGCCGCCGGCCAGCAACGCCTCCACGTCCAGCGGGCCCAGCCGAGCGCCCGAAATTCCAACATCCGTCGCCGACAGCCTTACGCGTGCATCGACATAGTTCAGGCCGCGCAGATCGATCGCCGCCGTGCTCCATCCCGAGGCGTGGGCCGAACTCTGCGGTGCGGGGCTCGCAATATCGAAACGGCGCACGTCGAGATCAACCTTCACCAGCGGCTTGCTGGCGAGATCGATCGAAGCCCAGCCATTGAAATCGCCATCCCCGAGGGTGCCGCTGAGGCCGTTGATCATCACCAGCGGACCACTCAAGCGGACGTCGGCGCGACCTGCGAGGAGACCTCGAAACGTACCGGTCATCTCGACCTTGAAATCGAGCGGCACCGTCTGCCGATCCAGCGGCATCGAAGGCGCCGCCGCCGCGATGTCGAACGTCATCGGGCGGTCACCGGCCCGGGCCGCGCCCGTCACCTTGATCTTGCCGTCGTCGCTCAGCGCTGCAGTCGCGCCGATGCCGTCGAGGCGGTTTTCGACGCGGTCGCGCGGATTGGAAAGAATGACCGCACCGTCTCTGACCGTCACCCGCTCGATCCGGATCGAGGGCGGCGCCTCGGGTTTCGCCCCGGCGCGGCTGCGCGGAGCGCCGTCGCGCAGACGTTCGCGCAGCAGCGGCAGATAGAGCGTGGGCTTGTCGATGACGAGTTCCGCGATCTCGGCTCGCCCGGACCACAGGCTCGACAGCGCCATGTCAGCCTGAACCTTGCCGACCGTCAGTCGGTTGTTGCCATCCCGATCCCTGGGGTCCTGCAGGGTGACGTCGGTCAGCGTGGCACGAAACGACGGCCACAGGCTGACGCTGGCGGAACCGGCCATGCTGAGACGGTAGCCGGTGTCGCGCTCGACGCGGTCCTGGATGGCGACCGTCAGGAATCCCGCCGGCAGTCCGAAGGCAAGCGCCAGGATCAGCACGAGAAGGATGACGCCAACCAACCCGCCTGCGATCTTCAATGCTTTCATGTCGATGTCCCAATCGCGTCGCGCGAGCGGTTCACGCGGGCGGGCGTACGGCGGCGCCAGACCCGTCGAGGCCAATTCTATCCCGCAAACGGCGGACCGCTCCAAGAGCGTTGAAAATAGTCGGGAGCACGTGCGTCATTATGTGACTTATGACACACTTCCGCCTGAGCGGTTTCGGTAACTGAGGCTTTCAAACCATTGCTGAAGGTATAGTGATGAGCAAGCAGGCCGAATTTGCGGTCATCCTGAAGATGAACCCGATGTTCGCGGACCTCGGCGGCGACGAACTGCAGCGTCTCTCGACCCTGTGCCACACCCAGCATCTCTCCGCAGGTGAGATGCTGTTTCAGAAGGGTGATCCGGGGAACGCGTTGTTCGGCGTGCGCCGCGGCCAGATTCGCATCGAGACCGGCGCCACCGACGGCAGCCGCCTGACCCTCAACTTCATGGGTCCCGGCGATCTGTTCGGCGAGGTCGCGGTGCTCGACGGGCAGGAGCGTACAGCCGACGCCACCGCCGGAGAGGTCACTGAGCTGTTCGTGCTCCGACGGGAGGACTTCCTCAGCTTTCTCGAGCGTGAGCCGAAGGTTGCGATCAGGATCATCCAGCTGTTGTGCCAGCGCATCCGCTGGCAGAGCGAGCGGATGGAGGAGTCGGTGCTGCAGCCGCTGCCGGTCCGTCTCGCGCGCCGGCTGTGCGCACTGGCCGAGGATTTCGGCTCCGAGGTCCACATCTCGCAGGAACAGCTCGGCGTCTTCGTCGGCGCAGCGCGGGAGAGCGTCAACCGCCAGCTCCAGGCGTGGCGCAAGGACGGCATCCTCGACCTGCAACGCGGCCGCATCCTGCTGAACAACATCACCAGGCTCAACGCGATCGCCCGCAACGAGTAGTCGGCGGACCGGGGAACAAGCCAGCTGACGAGGACAGCCGCCAGCTCCTCCGCATCCGCGTGCCTTCGGCGCCGCTTCGCACCGCTCGCCCCGAATTTGTCCATCCTGGGTCCAGTCCGTGGCCGGAACTGTCCACCGTGCATCGTTTCGTATCGACCTCGGCCAAACATGATCGCATTTGGGCCACCACACCTCACAATTTGGGACATGAACTCTTTTTAACAATTCTAACAGGGGTCAATCCGGCAGCGGCCATGTCCCTTCGCCTGCGCGCGTCGAGCGCCCGGGACGGAGCTTGTCGTGCCAGAACAACGTAGTTTGGAAGCGAAGTCATGAGTCTTGCGTTGCCGGCGATTGCGATCGAGACGACCGGCTCGGTCGCACGCTGGCGCAGAGGTATCGCCAGCTGGATCGATGCCGTCGAGGACGGCTGGGCGGTCCCGGCGCTGATCGCGGGGTTCGTTGCGGCCTGGATGGCGTATCTGTCGATCGCCTATGTGGGCGGCGACCTCCATCAGGACGTGATCGAGACCTGGTCGCTGGGCCGCAGCTTCGACTGGGGCTCATCCAAGCATCCGCCATTGATGGGTTGGGCCGCGCGGGCCTGGACGACGGTGTTCCCGCTGACCAGCTGGTCGTTCAACCTGCTGGCGCTGACCAACGGGGCCGTCGGGTTGTGGGCCATCGACCTGATCACGCGGCGCTTCGCGCGCGGCGACAAGCGCCTCGTCGTGCTGCTGTTGCTGATGCTGCTGCCGATCTATCAGCTGCACGCGCAGCGCTTCAACGCCAACGCCGTGCTGCTGTCGAGCTGGCCGCTCGCGACCTACTGCTTCCTGCGCTCGTTCGAGACCCGTCATGTCGGCTGGGCCGTTGCGGCGGGCGCGACCGCCGCTCTGGCCATGCTCGGCAAGTACTACTCGATCTTCCTGATCGCCAGCTTCGCGGTCGCCGCGCTGTGTCACCGTGATCGACGGGCCTATTTCACGTCGTGGGCGCCGTGGATCGCCGCCCTCTCCGGCCTCGTCGCACTCGCGCCTCATCTCTACTGGCTCGCCACGACAGGTGCCCAGCCGTTCTCGCATGCAATCGAACATCACGTCGGCAAGACGGCCGCGGCCGCCTTGGTCGAAGGTGGCGGATTTGTTCTCGCGCTCGCCGGCATCGTCGGCGTGCCGGGCCTGATATGGCTGGGGATGACGCGGCCCCGCCCGGGTCGCGTGTTGAACGACGCGCTCAGTCTCGCCTCCGGGCTCCGGCTGCTGGCGATGATCAGCATCGGCACCGTGATCCTGCCCGCATTGATCTCTGCGGTCTTTGGCACCGACATGCCGCCCCTGTGGGGCCTGCAGGGCGTGTTTCTGTTCGTCGTCGTGATCGTGTGCGGCGCCAGCTATGACGTCCCCCGCGACATGACGATCAATCTCGCCGCCGCCACGATCGGGATTGCGGCGTTCGCGGCTACAGTGGTTGCGCCGCTTCACGCGCTGTACCGGAACTACGTTCCGCTCAGCGAGGGCCGCAACTTCTATGAGCCCGCCGTCCTGGAGCTGACGCGCCTGTGGCATGCCGCGTCGAACAGCGAGCTTCCCGCGGTGGGCGGCGATGACGGCCTCGCCTTTGCCGCCGCCTTCTACAGCCCCGACCATCCGCGCTATGAGATGAGCCTCGTGCATCCGCACGAGCTGCAACTCCAGGGAGCGGCGCAGGGCTGGGCCGCCCTGTGCTATGACACCGACATTTCCTGCATCTCCGGCATGCAGGCCGCGGCCTCGCGCGCCAGGCATTGGGTCCGTGCCGACTTCACACTGAGGACCAACCTGTTCGGCTGGCGAGGTGCGAGCCAGGGTTTCGTCGCGCTGATCGTGCCACCGGACGATAGCCGCCCCAGCGAGCCCGGCCAGGACCTGGTCGAGGATTTCGGCGCCACGAGCGGCATGCCGTCCGCGGCGAACTGATCAACCCGCCGCGCCATTCGTCATTCCGCGGCCGGCGAGACCATCGATGGCGGCGGCTTCTGCTCATGAACCTTGCCGGCTTCGTGATCCGGCGCGTCCGTGCCCTCTGCCGACCCCACGATCAGCGTGCGGCCGAGTCGCGCGAACAACGAGCCGACATCGTCCATCACCAGGAACATCGCCGGCACGAACAGCAGCGACAGCACGGTCGAGAACACCAGGCCGCCGATTACGGCAAGCGCCATGGGCGAGCGGAATTCGCCGCCCGCGCCGACCGCGAGCGCGCTCGGCATCATGCCGGCGACCATCGCGATCGTCGTCATCACGATCGGACGGGCCCGTTTCATGCCGGCATCGATGATCGCCTCATCACGCCGTATGCCGGCATGGATCGCTTCGACCGCAAACTCCACCAGCATGATCGCATTTTTGGTGACGATGCCCATCAGCATCATCATGCCGATATAGACGGGGATCGTGAGCTGCTTGCCTGTCAGCATCAGGGCGCCGATCGCGCCGCCGATCGAGAGCGGCAGCGAGAACAGGATCGTGATCGGCTGCAGGAAGGTGCCGAACAACAGCACCAGCACCGCGTAGACGATCATCAGGCCAGCCGTGATCGCGCTGATGAAGCCCGAAGCCAGCTCGTTCAGGCTTTCGGCATCATCGGATGGGATCACCTTGACGGCACTCGGCATGTTCTTCCTGACCGGCAACTCGTCGATCTGCTTGTAGGCGTCGCCAAGGGCCGCAAATCCGACGAGATCGGCCGCAATCGTGGCTTGCCGTCCTCGGTCATAACGGCTGATGCTGGTCGGGCCCTGATCGAGCTTGATGTCGGCGACCACCGACAGCGGCACTCCGCCCTTTTCACCGTACTGGCCGAGCGGCACCCGCAGCTGTTCCAGGATCTTCACGTCGCTGCGCGCCGCATCCTCCAGTTGGACCCGGATCGGGACCAGCCGACCGCCAACGTCATATTTCGCCAGCGCAGGCCCGACATCTCCGATCGTGGCGACACGGATCGTCTGCGACAGACTTTCCGTCGACACGCCGAGACGCGCGGCCAGATCGGCGCGTGGCTGCACCCGCAACTCGGGCCGGTCGAGCGATGTGTCCGACACTACGTTGGAGATGATCGGGATTCGCTTCATCTGCGACGCCAGTTCGCTCGCAACGTTGTCGACCAATTTGGGGTCGGAGCCCGTCAGAACGAGCTTGATCGGACGCAGGCTGTTTTCATCCGTGAACCAGAAGCGGATGTCAGGGATGTTCTCGAGGTCCTGCGTGATCGCGAGCTCGAGCTCCTTCTGGCTCAGGCTGCGGTCGGCCTTCGGCGTATAGTTGACGATCATCCCGGCGCGGCGAACCTCCATGGCCCCCTGCAGCCTGCCGCCGTCGACGAAGACGCTGCGAACCTCGGGCCGCTTGCGCAGGCGCGCCACGATGTCTTCGGTGACCATCTCGGTGTAGGCGAGCTGCGCGCCGGGCGGCAGTTCGATCGCGAGCAGGGATCGCGCTGCGTCCTGGGCGGGCAAGAACCCTTGCGACAGCAGGGTCGTGCTCCAGATCGACGCCGCGAAGATCCCGATGCCAAGGAGAACCGTGATGAAGTAATGCTTCACGGACCACGTCACGATGCGCTGATACGCACGCAGGATGAACCCCGGCGGAGGATCGTCGTGATGGTGATCCTTGAGGAAATAGGCGGCCAGCATCGGCGTGACGAAACGCGCCGCCAGCAGCGAGAAGAACACCTGGACCGAGACGGTGATGCCGAACTGCTTGAAGAACTGTCCGGCGATTCCGGACATGAAGCTGGCCGGCGCAAAGATCGCGATGATGGTCAGGCTGATCGCGATGACCGCGAGCCCGATCTCGTCGGCGGCGTCGAGCGCCGCGCGATAGGGCGACTTGCCCATCCGCATGTGGCGGACGATGTTCTCGATCTCGACGATGGCGTCGTCCACGAGAATGCCGGTCGACAGCGTGATCGCCAGGAACGAGACCATGTTCAGCGAGAAGCCGAGCAGATCCATCGCCCAGAAGGCCGGAAAGATCGACAGCGGCAGCGAGATCGCGGCGATCACCGTCGCCCTGAGATCGCGCAGGAACAGCAGCACGATGATGACGGCGAGGATGGCGCCCTCGAACAGCGTCGATATCGCGGCTTCGTAATTGCCCTTGGTGAACTCGACCGACGTGTCGATCAGCTTCAGATCGACGTCGGGATGGGCGGCCTTCACTTCGTCGATGCGCTTTTGCACGGCGGCGGCGACGACCACGTCGCTGGCACCCTTGGAGCGCTTGATGCCCAGCGCCACCACGGGCTCGCCATTGAAGCGGGCGAAGGTCCGGCGATCGGCGATCGTGTCGGTGACGGTACCGAGATCGGCGAGCCGCACTTCACCACCGCCGAACAGGGGAATCATGGTGTTCGAAAGTTCGTTCAGCGTCTTGGCGCCGGCGAGCGTGCGGATGGCCTGGTCGTTCCTGCCGATTTCGGCACGACCGCCGGCGACATCGACATTGGTGCCGCGCAGGCTTTGGCTGACATTGACCGCGGTGAGGCCCATGGCCTGCAGCCGATCGGGATCGAGCGAGACCAGGATTTCGCGCTCGACGCCGCCGATGCGCTCGACCTGACTGACGCCGCGCACGCCCTGGAGCTGCCGCTTGACCACGTCATCGACGAAGAAGGACAATTGCTCCGGGGTCTTGCCCGGCGAGATCGCCGCATAGGTCACGATCGGCAGGCCGATCTTGTCGACACGCGAGATCAGCGGCTCGGTGACGTTCTGCGGCAGGTCGGAGCGCACGCGGGTGACGGCGTCCTTGACGTCGTTGATGGCACGATCGGTGTTGGTCTCGAGCGCGAAGGTGATCGTGGTCACCGAAAGGCCGTCGGTGATCAGCGACTGGATGTGGCGCGCGCCCTCGACGCCGGAGACGCCGTCTTCGATGATCTTGGTGACCTGCGACTCCAGCTCCGACGGAGCCGCGCCGAATTGCGCCACCGCGACCGAAATCACCGGGATATCGGCGTTCGGCAGCCGCGTCACCGCGAGCTTGGTGAAGCTCATCCAACCCAGGATCAGCAGGATGATGGAGAAGAGGATCGAAGGCAGCGGGTTGCGAATCGACCATGCCGAGATATTCAGTGCCATCAGCGTACCCGCGTGCGATCGATGTCTTCGGCGAACATGGTCTTGATCTGGTCGCCGTCGTGCAGCGAACTGCCGGCGTCGGCCACCACGATTTCACCCTCTGCCAGACCCTCGAGAATTTCGGTCGACGTATCGGACACCAGGCCGACCCGAACCCTGCGGGTCTCGATCGTATTGCCCTTCACGATCTGGATGGTGAGATGATCGATCGCGGTATTGGGAACGGCGATACCGCAGCTCCGCCTGGCATCGATGTTGGCGCGCGCGAACATTCCAGGCTTGAGCGACGGATTGCTGGTCAGCGTGATGCGGACATGGCCGAGCTGGGTCGACCGGTCGACCTGAGGCGCCACCACACGCAGACGGCCGATGATGTCGGGCTGATTGTCGCGGGTGATACGCACGGGCGCGCCCGCGCTGAGCTTCAAGAGATGAACGCTGGGGACTTCGGCATCGAGCTCCAGCTCGTTGTTCACGGCAATGCGGAACATCGGGCCCGCCTGAGGCGAAGCGGGCGCACCGGCAATCGTGCGGACTTCCGTGACGACGCCCGCCGCCGACGCACGTAACGACAACGGACGGCCGGCGGCTGCGGCCGGCGCGCCCGGCTGAGGCGGTGGCGGCGTCAGTCGTGCCATCTCCTGGTTGTCGGTGACCGTGTCGCCTTCCTTGACCAGGACGTCGGTGACCCGCGATCCCTCCTGGTCGGCGCCGACCACCGCCTCACGGCGGGGCACGACGAAACCGGTGACGCGCACCAGATCGGAGAAGCAGGACTTGCCGGCCTTGGTGACCAGCACCTGCGCCTGCATCCGCGGCTCCTCGGCGGCCGGATGTGAGCGATGCTCGTACCAGTAATAGCCCGTGACCAGGGCCACGAAGACCACCGCGCCGGCGGTGGTTTTGAGGGATTTTGGCAGCTTCATCGGGGAAACGATCCGGACGGCTCGAACTGCGGTTTCACGATGGACCAGCCGCTGACGCGACCATGGCGCGCGACGATCCGACACGACAATACGCCCCGCAAGCCTGCGGGACGCATCTGGTCACCTCGATCTCTGGCCACGCGACCCCCGACGGCGCTTGTGCAGACACGGAGCTACTGCGCGGCCGCGGTCTTGCTCTGCATGTTGACGACCTGGACGCGGCGGTTGACCTCCGCGAGCGGCTGGCCGGGATCCTTCAGCTTGCTCTTGCCGTAGCCCACCGTGACCAGATCGGCGCCGGCAATGCCGAACTTGTCGATCAGGTAGCGCTTGATCGAATCGGCGCGCCGCTCCGACAGGTCCTGATTGTAGGCCTCGCCGCCCGCCGCGTCGGTATGACCGGCGACGACGAAGGTCGATCCCTTCAGATCGGCGCTCGTCAGCGCCCGGCCGAGCGCCTGCACCGACGGCAGCGACTTCTGGCTGATGGTGGCGGAATTGTAGTCGAAGGTGATTTCGAGATCGATGTTCGGCTTGGCCTTGGCGATGGTTGCGATCTCCTCGCGTTCCTCTGATGACAGCGAGCGCGTCGAGCGGCCGCGGATGCTCTGCAGGAACTTGTCCTGCTCCGGCGGCACGGCGGGCGCCGTCTCGGTGGGCGGCGACATCGACAGCCCCCGCGTCAGCGGCTTCCTCGGCCCGGCCAGCGCCCGGACGATCTGATCCTCGGTCACGTCATCGGCCGCGAAGGCCGGTATGACGCTCAGCGTTGCGGCTGCGCCCAGCGCGGCGGCCACGAGCAGACCGGTCAGGCCGGCGGCTCTGGTCGAATTCGTCATTGGTGCGGTCATTGCCAATCCCTCCTCACGCGAAACTCAGCTGCCGTCCGCCGCGAAGGCCCGCTCGCGACTCCCGGCTGTTCGCTGATATGTCGGTCCGGCCTGCTGCATGGTTCGAGCGAGCCGGCTGTGGCCCGCAAGAAATCAGCGCACGCCGTAGCTTTCGAATTCGCGGACGATGTTGGGGTCCATCGCCTTGGCATTGGCAATGTCGAGCGCGCCCTCCTGCGCGGCGCCATTGCGCTGCTTGGCCAGCCCGCGCCCGTACAATGATGAGGTCAGCCGCGGATTGATCTTCAGCGCCGCGTCGAAATCGGCAATCGCGTTCTTGGCCGCGCCGCTCTTGAGGTTCACCAGGCCGCGGCTGTCGAGCGCATCGACGAAATTGGGCCGCAGCCTGAGCGCCTCGTTGCAGTCGCGCAGCGCGGCCTGCAGATCGCCGGCCACGGTGCGGGCCCAGCAGCGGTTGTTGAGCGCCTCGACGTCCTTCGGATTGATCCGGATCGTGTCGTCGAAATCGCGGATCGCGAGCGCATAGGCGCCCTTGCTGGCATAGACCTGGCCGCGCCGGTACAGCGCGCTGGCGTCGTCCGGATTCTTGGCGAGCCTCTCGTTCAGTCCCTTGATGACGGGATCGTCGGCGAACGCGTCCGGCGCAGGCGCTGCCGGAGCAGGGACCGCGGGAACGACCGGGGCGGTGGGCGCCGCATTGGCAATCGCCGACGACGGAGCAGGTGTCGGCTGCGCCGGGGCGGCGGGCGGCGGCGTGTCCACCTTCTGGGCCGGGGTCGGCGGCGCAGGTGGAGGCACAGGCAGCGGCGCGGGCGGCAGCGGCGACGGCACCGGCGGCACCAGCGCCGCCTGTGACGGCGTCGGCGCGGGCGTCGGAACCGGGGCAGTGTTGCTCTCGGCCGGCAAGTTCGGACGTGCGCCGCCTGCTCCCGGCACGAAGGAGAAATCCTCGGCCAGCGACGACGAGATCCACGGCACCTGCTCGCTGCGCGAGGCCCGGGTGACGCCGACGCGGGTGCGGTTCAGTGTTTCCTCCGCGGTCAGGTCGGGAACGCGGATCTCCTTCAGCAGCTCCTGCACGAACAGGCTGCGGTCGCGCCCGGTGTCCGACACGACCGAGGACAGCGCGGCCGAATACATCACCAACGTACCGCTCGGCGCGATGACCGGCGCCAGCCCGATCGATGCGGTGCGGAAGCGCCGCTCATAGGGATTGCGCCTGGAGGCGTCGAGCAGCGCGATCTTCACCCCGGCGCCGCGGCTGTTGATCTCCTGCAGCACCTGCTCGAGGCTGATGCCGTCGCGCCGCACGTCGGCCTCCTGCCAGATCTGCGCGTCGATCGGGATCATGTAGCTGGTGCGGCTGGACTGGACGCCGAAGCCGGAGAAGAACACCAGCGCCACCGAGCCGGGCTTGATCTTGCCATAGAGCCGCTCGAGCGCGCGGCGCATCGCATCGCCATTGGCGTTCTCGAGCGTCTCGACGCCAAAGCCGTCGCGCTTCAGCTCGTCGGTGAGATCGCGCGCGTCGTTGATCGGCTCCTTCAGCGGCGCCTCGGCATCGGGATATTTGGCGTTGCCGATCACCAGGGCGAAGCGGTCACCGGCCGCCAGCGCGGGCCGCGAGAACGCGGCCGACACCACGACGGAGAACATCAAACCGAGCAGCAACAGCAGACGAGCAGTCATCACGATGGCGGTCCAGCGGTCCAGCAAACAGGCGCCGTCCAGCTTGCGCCGCGGCGACCTTATCCCACGCGTCAGGCATTATCAAATCGCCGTGACGACACGTCAACCGCTTGCGACGGCTGGAGAATCGCCACGTACGGCGGGTTTCGCCCGCCTCCCTTCGATCGCCGGATATGGAACGCGACCATGCAACGAACCGACGCGGAAGACAGTGAGCCGCCTCACACTGTGTCGCCCCGCTCCTCGATCCGGTTCGCCGCGTCGCGATTGACCTCGCGGCGCGACGATGGCTCGATGCCACCGTCGCCAGCCAGCAACGAGACGAGCCGTCATGGGGAATGCCGCCGAGATCTACGCCCTGCGCTATGCGACGATGCCGTCGCGGACGCCGCACATGAACTTCCTGCAGCCGGACCCGCATGATGCGGTCGCGCAGGACCTCGACTATTTCGTCTGGCTGATCCGCTGCGAGGGGCGCGACATCCTGGTCGACACCGGCTTCAACGCCGAGGAGGCGCAGGCCCGCAACCGCAGGCTGACGCGGAATCCGATCGATGCGCTGGCCGCTTTCGGCGTCAACGCCGCCGATATCCGCGACGTCATCGTCACGCATCTGCATTACGACCACGCCGGTAATCTCGACCGCTTCCCCAACGCGCGCTTCCATCTGCAGGAGCGCGAGATGGCCTATGCGACGGGACGCTGCATGTGCAACGGCCTGCTGCGCCATCCGTTCTCGGTCGAGCACGTCACCACCATGGTGCGCCACGTCTATGGCGAGCGCGTCACCTTCCACAGCGGCGACGGCGAGGTCGCGCCCGGCGTCACCGTGCACCGGGTCGGCGGCCATTCCGACGGCCTGCAGGTGGTGCGCGTCGCGACCGCGCGCGGTCCGGTCGTGCTCGCCTCCGACGCCGCGCATTACTACGCCAATTTGCAGCGCCGCAGCCCGTTTCCGATCGTCTACAATGTCGGCGACATGGCGCTGGGCTGGGAGATCGTCGAGCGCCTCGCCGACCATCCGGACCGCTTCATCCCCGGCCACGACCCGCTCGTGACCGAGCTCTATCCGCGCGTCAGCGAGGCCGCCGATGCCTATGCGCTGCATGTCGCGCCGTCGCGGTCGTTCGCGAAATAGAGGCGCGGCAGGCTCGGGAGATGTGATTGGCATGGGCGTCGCTTCCACCATCCCAAAGCGTTGCCGAATTGCTCCGCCGTCATCTTTGCTCCGCTGTCATCGCCCGGCTCGCCGCCTTCGCTGAAGCTCCGGCGCGCCCTGAGCAATCGTGGCCGCGTCGAAGCCGAAGGCGAAGACGGGACCGGGCGATCCAGTACTCCGAGAGGGCCCGGCTCGATCACGACGGCCGCGGCGTACTGGATCACCCGCCTCCGCGGGTGATGACACCTGAATCGACGCACGACCTGTGCAAACAAACATGCCACCGCGTTCTCGCGGCGCGTTTCGCGTCCGAGCTGTGATCATCGAGACACCCTCTTCGAAATAGAGGGCGCAGGGAAGGCCAGGCCTCGGCTGAGGCCTGCGGTCCGCGTGCAGCAAAAAAGCACGCGGCAGAACCACAGGTCAGCCGGATGACCCGGCCCTCCCTGCGCGACGGCTTTACGGATTATACGCAGTCTCCCCGGTGACCGGGCTTGTTTGCCACCGTGGCGACAACGCGTTTGACGCGTTGCGCGGACCTCAGCGTCGGGAGGCCAGGACCCTGCGACTTCACCGTCCGCGGCATGGCGTACGTCGGCGTGCGAGCACGCTGCGCCACATCGCGGCCATCGCATCCCACCCCAACGCGTCGTGACGTTCGCGCAGCGCCCCTCTTCAATGAGGCGGGACGGGCGCAAATCTCCACCTGATTTGCCCGACGGCGCAAGTGGTTTCTTTTTTACCGAAGGACTGGACAGGCCAAATCAGCTTGAGATGGCTGAACAAATTAGTCCATGCGCGCAGGACGACGACGCGATCCGTAGGGTGGGCAAAGGCGCGCTCACCCGCTCTCTCGGCCGACAACGCTGTCGGGCGCGCCGTGCCCACCATCGGCATCGTGGATGAGCGCGGTGGGCACGGCGCGCACGAGCACTGCGTCTGCGGTTGGCCACATCGGTTGCGCGCCTTTGCCCACCCTACGGCAGCAAGGCATATCCTATGAGTTGATCGCGCGCGAATGGAGTCGGTCAATGCATCTCCACCGTCGCCTTCTTCGCCAGGTGCTCGCCGAGGAAGCGGGCGTCCCAGTTGGTCATGCGCACGCAGCCATGCGACTCGGTCTTGCCGACCTTGGAGGGTTCGGCGGTGCCGTGGATGCCGTAGCCGTTGCCGATCGACAGGCTGATCCAGTAGGAGCCGACCGGACCGTTCGGACCCGGCTTGATCGTGAACGGCTTCTGCGACTTGACGCCGTGGAATTCGTAGTCGGGGTTGTAGCGGTAGTTGGGATCGGCATCGCGCGAGGTGACCTTGAAAGTGCCTTCGGGCGTCGGCTTCTCCTCGCTGCCGACCGTCGCCGGGAAGAACGCCACCATGTGGTTGTCCTTGTCGAAGGCCTGCACCGTGCCCTCGTCCTTGTTGATGGCGAGCCTGGTGATCGGCGCGAGCTTCGGCTTCGACTGATCCTTCTTGTCCTTGAACTCCGCCTTCGACTCTGGCTTGGCCTTGGATTTTTCCGCGCGACCGTCCTTGGCATTCTCGGGGAACGCGACGACGTTGGCGACGAAGATCTCCTCGTCGGCCTTGTCGAAGGCCTTGCCGGGGTTGAGCGCACTGAGCAGGTCCTCGCTCATATGGAACTTCTCCGCCAGCGCCTCGCGCGGGGTGGCGTAGCCGATCGCCGGAAGGTCCTTCATCGCCTCCAGCTTCTTCGGCATCGGATTGAGGAAGGGTCCCTTCACGTCCTGCTTCGTGATCCTGTAGGACACGATGGCCGGCTCCTGGTCCTGCTGCGTCAGCGCGGCCCACAGCTCTTGTGTCAGCTTGGCGCCGCTCTTCAGTCCCTTGGCGGCGGCGAAGGCGGCGAGCGCCTTCTGGGCGTTGTCGCCGAAGCGGCCGTCGATCTCCCCGGGCGAGACGTGGGCGCGGTCGAGCAGCACCTGGGCGCGGATCGCCACCGGGTCCGTCTTGTCCTCGGCCGGCGGCCGCTTGCGCAGCTCGGCGGTGTTGACGGCATCCGCCGTGGGCTCGGTGGCCTGCGCCGGAAACACCAGCGCGGTCGAGAGCAGAAGCGGTATCCAGAGCCGAAGCATGATCGTGATCCCAGATCGAGGCTGTGCAGGTTCAGCTACAGCAACGTGGCGGCAGGGCATAAGTTCGGCCGACGCGGGGCGATCGGCGCTGAACGTCGCGAGGGTCTGGCGCGACTATGGAAGATGCGGGGTCATCTGGCCCGGCGGTCGCGCGTCTGCTATCTCGACGAGGGCCGTTCAATGAATGCGTCGTCGAGGATCGGTTTCGCATGGGACATTCCGGACTTGCTTTGAGGGCACTTGCCGTCAGGGCGCGCCAGCTGGCGCTGGTCGCCGCAAGCCTCACGGCACTGGCGCAGGCAGCTTCCGCAGCCGACAGTCCCGACGCGCCCAAGGGGGCCGCCGTCAGCGTGCTCAAGGCCACCAAAGCCTGCTTCGACAACACGGTCGAGGTGTCCGGCATGGTGCTGGCGCGCGACGAGACCGCGGTCAGGCCCGACCGGCCCGGACTGAAGGTCGCGGAGGTGATGGTCGACGCCGGCGACACCGTCACGGCCGGCCAGAACCTGGCGCGGCTGACGCCGCCCGAGGGCGGCACGATCATGGTCCAGGCGCCGGTCGCCGGCACGATCCTGTCGTCGAGCGCCACCATCGGCGCCCTCGCTTCGGGGCGCGGCGAGGCGCTGTTCTCGATCCTCGCCCGCAACGAATATGATCTGGTCGGCCTGGTGCCGAGCGCCCAGCTCGGCAAGCTCGCGGTCAACCAGCCGGCGCGGATTCGCATTGTCGGCGCCGGCGAGGTCGACGGCAAGATCCGCCGGGTGGCGCCGACCGTCGAGCCCAACAGCCAGCTCGGCCAGGCCTTCATCGCCATCACCGGCAGCGCGAGGTTGCTGGTGAATGCATTCGGCCGCGCCGTGATCAAGATCGGCCAGAGCTGCGGCGTCGCGGTGCCGCTGACCGCGGTGCTGTACGATCCTGACGGCACCGTGGTGCAGGTGGTGCGCGCCCAGCGCATCGAGACCAAGCGAGTCGAGATCGGCCTGATGGCCGGCGGCCAGGTCGAGATCCGCGACGGCCTCAGCGAGGGCGACGTCGTGGTCGCCCGCGCCGGCGCACTGCTGCGCGAGGGTGATCCGGTGCGCCCGGTCATGGCGAGCAACTGACGGCGGCGACGTCGCAAGGCGACCGCTGACTGGAGTAGCTGAGCGTCTCATCCGGCAATATTGCAATCATCGTCGAACGAGAGGCGCGAGCTGCCGCGGCACGAACGGTAGGCTCCCTCTCCCCGTGCTTACGGGGCCGCGACGAGCTTCGCTCACGCTGAGAGGGTTGGGGTGAGGGGCAGCCACACCCAGTGGCGAAAAATGTAAGACCTGTACCCCCTCCACCCGGATTACATCTTCGATGCAATCCGACCTCTCCTCGCAGGCGGGGAGAGGTTAGCACCGAGCAAGCCGCAACGGGCCGCTTACCACCAATGGCAGACGGTGGCAGCTCGCACGCGCAACGAAAATCGTCGGAGAAGCCTGAGCCTCAGCTGCCGGCGTTGGCGACGTCGGTGCCGAAGCGGATGTCCTCGACCAGGGACGACGACACCGTCGGCACCTGCTCGCCGTCGGAGCTGCGCGCGATCGCGTTGCGGGTCTTGTTGAACACGGTCTCCGCGCTCGGGCTCTTGCCGAGCTGATTGAGGAGCTCCGAGACCAGCACGCTGTTCTGCCCCTGCGGATCGTCCAGGACCTTGCCCGGCGTGGCCGACGACAGGATCAGCGCATTGGCGGGCGCGTTGACCGGCGCCAGGCCATGCGAGTAGGCGCGGAAGCGGCGCTCGTAGGGATTGCGGCGGGAGGCATCGATCACGACCAGCTTGGCGCGCGCGCCCTGCTCGCGGACGGCGTCGAGCACGCGCTCGATGCTGGTGCCCTCGCGGCGGACGTCGGATTCCTTCCAGATCCTGGCATCGACGGGGATCATGTAGCTCTCGCGGCCGGCCTGGATGGCGTAACCGCCGAAGAACAGCATCACGACCGAGTCCGGCTTGACCCTGGCCTTCAGGCGTTCGACGGCACGCGTGATGTCGTCCCCGCTCGCGTCCTCGACGACGTCGACATCGAAACCGTCGCGGCGCAGCGCGACGGTCAGCGCGCGGGCATCGTTGATCGGCTGGGCGAGCGGCGCGTTCGCATCGGGGTAATGGCCATTGCCGATGACCAGCGCGAGACGCGCGCCACTGGCCGCCGACGCGACGTTCTGCTCGGTCGCGGCCATCCTGGGAGCTTCCAGCGAACGCTTGTTCAAGGCAGCATGCGCGCCGATGGCGAGCGACACCGTGCACAGCAGCGCGGCGGCGGTCACGGCCGAACGGCGGGAAAACGAAGGCTGCCTTGCGGTCATCACGTCAATCCTGGTCCGAGCCGATCCATCGTGGCCCAAGGGTAGGCACCCGTTGCAGGTACGCACCCTTTGGTCGCGCTGGCGCCTCTGAGGTTTGAGGGGTTGCGAGACGATGTGTCGTCACTTTGCGCGCAAATTGCGGCACCGCAACGAAGAAAGGCTTAACCTGAACCCGCAAGCCAAGCAACATCCAAACACCCTTGACTTTTCAAGCACTTGAAATTTAACGATAATTTAACCATGACGCGGTTTCCTGGCAGAGCCGCGACAGGCTCCGGGCCGCCATGTTGGGGCCAGATCGCCCTCCCCTGCCGTGATCCCGGTCACGTTGTCTTTGGCCGCTCCCCATGTCAGTTTCGTAGGCCTGCGCACGCGTGACGCACCGGCTGCCGGGCCGGTTCGGAAACGCGTCACGTCAGCCCTGCCTCGACACAACCCGCGAGTTCTCGAGTTGAGCTTTCAATATTTCGCCGGCGCTGCCTGTCGCGCGCTGACGGCCCGCAAGGACGGGCCGTCACTCTACGACGTCTGCGATCCCATCCTGCGCCAGCCCGGCAGCGGCGACCCGCATCTGGCCAAGTTCTACCGGACCGCGCTCGGCAACCCCGCGCTGCGCACGCTGCTGCGCCGCGCCGGCCTGCCGGAGCTGAACGATCCCGCGGTTCTCAATGCGCTGCGCCAGGCGCTGGTTCTCGCCCGCGACAATCCGACACCGGACTGGGAGGAGGTCGGCCGCCCCGTCGCCGATCTGGTCGACAGCGTCGCGCTGCGTCATCCCGCTCCGCCGCGCAGCCGCACGGCTGTCGCCATGCCGGCGGCCGGCGAGATCGACCGCGTGATCCGGGCCTGCGGCGCCGACCTGCTCGGCTCCTACGCCCGCAACGGCTTCATCCCGACCTATGCCGCGTTCAACCTGATCGGCGACCCCGATCTCGGGGGCCGCGAGGTCCTGATGGCGCTGAAGGGCCTCGACGCCCGCGGCTACAAGAACTCGACCTTGCTGTTCAATCTCGCCCGCGTCTTCATCGCGCGCTCGCCCGCCGCCGCCGTGATCAATCCGCCCTGGCGCGGCATCGCCGAGCCGATGTGGGAGCCGGTGCAGATCCGCCACCGCTCGGCCTATTACGACGCCTTCTTCACCGAGGCGCTGCTGAGCTTCGTCGAGACCGGCCTCGCCACGTCCGACCAGGCGACGGCCGCCCGCGGCGCCACCGCGGCGATGGTCGAGTTCTGCCTGACCACCAGCCGCGAGGAGGTGCGCGGCGCCGACGGCAAGAGCTACCATGTCGTCACCGCGCTGGCGCCGGCGCCGCATCCGCGCTTCTCGCACTTCTTCACGCAGATCAAGCAGGACCTCGGCTTCGGCATCTACGTGCCGGACTGCGACACCACGGCGTGCTCGTTCTCGGCCGCGACGCAGGCCGGCTCCGACGATCCGATCCTGGATCAGCCGCTGGTCGACTTCTATGCCGGCTACCAGGTGCGGGCGGGCAGCAACGCGCCGCGCGTGACGGTGCCGATCAACGACCACGTCGACTATGAAGGCGGCGTCGCCACCTGGATCGACAGCATGGCCGGCGAGCGGCCCTATGGCAACGATCTCGACCCGACCTTGAACCTCGACGTGCTCGAGGTGTCGTTCCGCAATCTGGCGCGCTGGCAGATCCTGGAGACGCGGGACCGGCTCGACTTCGTCCGCCGCATCGTGGGCTTCCAGCAGCGGCTGGTCACGAGCGGCGCCTTCGCCGATCCGCGCTCGCACATCTACTATCTGCCGGAGCTGTATTGCGCCTATTTCGGCCGCTGCTATCAGGCCTTCATGGCGCTGCCGCCGGCGGCGCGGGCGGCGATCGATCCGGACGGCGCGTTCGAGCTGATCCGCCTGCGCGTGCTCGCCTATGTCGAGGACGAGCTGATCGGCCGCGAGATGAACCCGTTCGACGCGGCGCTGGCGCTGATCGCGCTCGGCCATCTCGGCGGCGAGCCTGCGAGCTTCGCGCCCGCCGTGCATTGCATCGTCGCCAGCTTCGGCGAAGGCGGCCGGCGCCATCCCTACCGCGCCTATGAATGGAACAAGATGAAGACACCGACCCGCATTCTGGTCGGCGGCCCGGAAGTCACCTCGGCCTTCGTGCTGATGGGCCTGGCGCTGGCGCGGCGCGCCGGCATCGCGCGAAGTTGAGCAGCTCAGGCGATCACGACGCTGGAACCTGGGAGCGATCCGCCGCACAATCGCCCCATAACCCATCCCAAGGACGTCCCGCGCCCGTTCATGTCGATGAAGCCAGTCCTTCTCCTCCTGCTCACGCTCGCACCGTCGCTCGCTTATGCCGCCGACATCACCGGCCCCGCCAAGGTCCGCGAGGCCGACAACGTCGTGATCGGCACGACACGGATCCGGCTCGGCGGTATCGACGCGCCGTCGGTCGACCAGCTGTGCCTCAATCCGCACGGCGAGCGCTGGACCTGCGGCATCGCCGCACGCGACGAGCTGATCAAGCACGCCGACGGCAAGAGCTGGACCTGTCATCCGCGCGCGATCGACCGCCGCGGCCGTCAGGTCGCGCGCTGCGACGTCGATGGTGAGGACATCCAGAAATGGCTGGTGCGCAACGGCTGGGCGCTGGCCTACAGGACCGTCTCGCGCGATTACGAAGCCGACGAGGCGGAGGCGCGCGCGGCCAAGGCCGGCATGTGGCAGGGCGCCTTCATCGCCCCCTGGGACTGGCGCGTGCGCAACAAGAAGACGACGATTCTCGGCGCCACGAAGCCGCCGGAGAGCGCGAGCGCGATCCTGCTCGCCTCGGCCTCGGGTCCGGTGGCGCCATCAGCCGATTGCACCATCAAGGGCAATGTCAACGGCGCCGGCGAATGCATCTACCACACGCCTACGAGCCGCTGGTACGCGCAGATCAAGATGCGCATCGCCAAGGGCACGCGGTGGTTCTGCTCGGTCGAGGAGGCCGAGGCCGCCGGCTGCCGCGAGACACGGCGTTGAATTGGCCGCGTTGACCGGAGCGGGCATGCCAGCCCCCCGGGATCTCCGGCTTTTCTTATGCTGCTGCGCCGCGTAAAATCGCAATCGGCGGGATCCGAGAGCCCCGGGGTCCGAGAGCCCGTCGTCCCATCCAAAGACAATCGCCAATAGCCAAATCGTCAAGGACAATCGCAATGACCGTTCGCGCGGGCCGGGAGTTTCTGGCCATCCCGGGACCCACCACGATGCCCGACGAGGTGCTGCAGGCGATGCACCGCCCCGCGCTCGACATCTATTCCAAGCAGATGGTCGAGCTGACCGACGGCATCATGGCCGATCTCGGCAAGCTGTTCGCCACCAAAGGCAAGACCTACATCTACATCGCCAACGGCCACGGCGCCTGGGAGGCCGTGCTCTCCAACGTGCTGTCGCGCGGCGACAAGCTGCTGGTGCTGGAGAGCGGCCGCTTCGCGATCGGCTGGGGCAATGCGGCGCGCGCCATGGGCGCCGAGGTCGAGGTGCTCAGGGGCGACTGGCGCCGCGCGGTGCGCCCGGCCGAGGTCGAAGAACGGCTGCGCGCCGACAAGGAGCACGTCATCAAGGCCATCGTGGTGACGCAGATCGATACGGCCTCCGGCGTCGTCAACGACATCGAGGCGATCGGCCGCGCCATCAAGGCATCGGGCCATCCTGCGCTCTACATGGTCGACACCGTGGCCTCGCTCGGCTGCATGCCGTTCGAGATGGACGCCTGGGGCATCGACGTCGCGATGTCCGGCTCGCAGAAGGGCCTGATGACGCCGCCCGGCCTCGGCTTCGTCGCCGCCAACGCGCGCGCGCTGGAGGTGCACAAGCGCGCCAACATGCGCACCCCCTATTGGGACTGGAGCGAGCGCGAAGGCACCGAGCACTATCGCAAATATGGCGGCACCGCGCCGGTGCATCTGCTGTTCGCGCTGCGCCAGGCGATCGACATGCTGTTCGCCGAAGGGCTGCCGCAAGCCTTCCATCGCCATGCCCTGCTCGGCGAGGCCGTGCGCCGCGCGGTGGCCAAGTGGAGCGAAGGCCAGGTGCTCGGCTTCAACATCGGCGAGGCCGCTGAACGCTCGAACACCGTCACGACCGTCCTGGTCGGCGGCGGCTATGATCCGGCCGTGCTGCAGACCTATTGCAAGGAGCAGTGCGGCGTCGTGCTCGGCACCGGCATCGGCGACCTGCACGGCCAGGCCTTCCGCATCGCCCATATGGGTCATGTCAACGCGCCGATGGTGCTGGGCACGCTCGGCGTGATCGAAATGGCGCTGGTCGCGTTGAAGATCCCACACGGCAGAGGCGGCCTCGACGCCGCGATCCAATGGCTCGGCGAGAGCGTGAGCCCGTAAAGGACGAGATGACCGACACGACCTCCCGGGCGCCGGTGGCGCCGCGCCGCCCGTATTCCTTCACCCGCCACGGCATCACCGTCCAGGACGACTATGCCTGGCTGAAGGATGCGCGGTGGCAGGAGGTGCTGCACGATCCGTCCCTGCTCGACGCGGACATCCGCGGCCATCTCGAGGCCGAGAACGCCTATGCGGACGCGGTGCTCGGCCACACCGCGCCGCTGCAGAAGCAGCTCGTCGCGGAGATGCGCGGCCGCATCAAGGAGGATGATTCCTCGGTGCCGTCGCCGGACGGGCCCTATGCGTATTTCCGCAAGTACCGCGAGGGCGGCCAGCACGAGCTGTTCTGCCGCACGCCGCGCCATGGCGGAGCGGAAACGATCGGACTCGACGGCGACGCGCTGGCGCGGGGACATGAGTATTTCAAGTTCGGCGGCAGCCGCCACTCGCACGACCACAAGCTCGTCGCCTGGAGCGCCGACACCAAGGGCTCGGAATATTTCACCATCCGCGTGCGCGGCTGGGACGCTGGCTCCGATCTCGACGATGTCGTCGAGGAGACCGATGGCGGCGCGGTGTGGTCGCGCGACTGCAAGAGCTTCTTCTACGTCAAGCTCGACGACAATCACCGCCCGATGCAGGTGTGGCGGCATCGGCTGGGGACCAAACAAGCTGACGACGTCCTGGTGTATGAGGAGAAGGACACCGGCTGGTTCACGCACGTGCACGAGTCGACCTCGGGCCGCTTCTGCGTGATCGCCGGCGGCGATCACGAGACCTCCGAGCAGCGGCTGATCGATCTCGATCATCCCGAGGCGCCGCCGAAGCTGGTCGCCGCGCGCGAGAACGGCGTGCAATATGCGATCGCCGATCGCGGCGATGAACTCTACATCCTGACCAATGCCGACGGCGCGATCGACTTCAAGATCGTGACGACGCCGCTGGCCGCGCCCGAGCGCGCCAACTGGCGCGATCTCATCCCGCATCGCGGCGGCATCTATGTGCTCGACCACGATCTCTATGCCGGCCACCTGGTGTGGCTGGAGCGCGCCAATGCGCTGCCGTCGATCGTGATCCGCGATCTCACCTCGGGCGAGGAGCACGCGATCGCGTTCGATGAAGGCGCCTATTCGCTCGACGCGATGGGCTCCTACGAGTTCGACACCACGACCTTGCGCTTTTCCTATTCGTCGATGACGACGCCGTCGGAAGTCTGGGACTACGACATGGTCACGCGCGCCAAGACCTTGCGCAAGCGCCAGGAGATTCCGTCGGGGCACAATCCCGCCGACTACGTCACGACGCGCATCATGGCGAAAGCGAATGACGGCGCCGAGGTGCCGGTGTCGCTGCTGCACCGGCGCGACGTCGCGCAGGACGGCTCGGCGCCGCTGCTGCTCTACGGCTACGGCTCCTATGGCCATGCCATGCCGGCGTCGTTTTCCGCCAACCGGCTGTCGCTGGTCGACCGCGGCTTCGTCTACGCCATCGCCCATATCCGCGGCGGCACCGACAAGGGCTGGGGCTGGTACCTCGACGGCAAGCGCGAGAAGAAGACCAACAGTTTCGACGATTTCGCAGCCTGCGCGCGGGCGCTGATCGCGGCGAACTACACCAGCGCCAAGCGCATCGTCGGCCATGGCGGCAGCGCCGGCGGCATGCTGATGGGCGCGGTCGCCAACCGCTCGGGCGAGCTGTTCGCCGGCATCGTCGCCGAGGTGCCGTTCGTCGACGTGCTCAACACCATGCTCGACGACACCCTGCCGCTGACGCCGCCGGAATGGCCCGAATGGGGCAACCCGATCACGAGCGAGAAGGACTTCCGCACCATCCTGTCCTACTCGCCCTACGACAACGTCGCGGCCAAGTCCTATCCGGCGATCCTGGCGATGGCCGGCCTGACCGATCCGCGCGTCACCTATTGGGAGCCGGCGAAGTGGGTCGCCCGGCTGCGCGCGACGATGACGGGTGGCGGGCCAGTCGTGCTGCGCACCAACATGGGCGCCGGCCACGGCGGCGCGTCGGGCCGCTTCAACCGGCTCGACGAGGTCGCGATCGTCTTCGCATTTGCGCTGTGGGCCGTGGGGCTGGCGGACAAGAGCGCGTGAGAGTGAAGACCGCCGGCAACAGTGCAATGCTTGGCCGGGATCGCGCCTGACCACCAGTGTCGTCCCTGCGAACGCAGGGACCCATAACCACCGTCCTCGGTTGTCGAGCGCGCTGGAGCTACGTCCTTCGTAACCACAACGCCCTGTGGCTATGGGTCCCGGCTCAAGGCCGGGACGACAGCGGAGTGTGTGGCGACTACCTGCCGTTCTTCGCGCGCCAGGCGGCAAAATCCTGCGGCGTCTGCGGATCGGTCGCGGGATAGAGGCCGAGAATCGAACGGCCCTTGGCGACCTCCTCCGCGACGAAGTCCTCGAATGCGGTCATCTCGAACGTCTCATCGGCGATCTCGGAGGCCAAGTGCGCGGGGATGACGATGACGCCGTCGCTATCGCCGAGGATGACGTCGCCCGGAAACACCGGCGCGTCGCCGCAGGCGATCGAGCCGTTGATCTCGATCGCATGATGATGCGTCAAATTGGTCGGCGCGCTCGGGCGCTGGTGATAGGCGGGAATGCCGAGCTTGGCGATCTCGGCGGAGTCGCGGAAGCCGCCGTCCGTGACGACACCGGCGACGCCGCGCTGATGCAGCCGGCTGACCAGGATGGCGCCGGCCGAGGCCGCACGCGGATCCTTGCGGCTGTCCATCACCAGCACCGCGCCGGGCGGGCACTCCTCGACGGCCTTGCGCTGCGGATGGCCGCGGTCACGAAACACCTCGATCGTGTTGAGGTCCTCGCGCGCCGGGATGTAGCGCAAGGTGAAGGCCTCGCCGACCATGGTCGGCGCGGCCGGATTGAGCGGATGGACGTTCTGGATGCACTGGATGCGCAGGCCGCGCTTGAACAGCGCAGTGGCGACGGTGGCGGTCGAGACGGTCTTCAGTTTGTTGCGGGTGGTGGTGCTGAGTCTGGTCATGCCTCTATCTTTCCGCTCGTCATTCCGGGGCGTGCGTAGCGCGAGCCCGGAATCCATACTCCCGATCGTGGTTATGGATTCCGGGCTCGCCGCTAACGCGGCGCCCCGGAATGACAGGTGAACTAATAAATCACCGGCTCCCCCACGGCTGAGCCGAAGCCGGTCTCGAGGAAGTCGAAGTCGCAGCCGTCATTGGCCTGCTTGATGTGACGGGCGAACATCCAGCCATAGCCGCGCTCGAAGCGCGCAGGCGGCGGCGTCCAGGCGGCGCGGCGGCCCGCCAGCTCGTCGTCGGGCACGTCGAGATTGATGGTGCGCGCGGCGACGTCGAGCGTGATTCGGTCGCCGTTGCGCACCAGCGCCAAGGGGCCGCCGACATAGGCCTCCGGCGCGACGTGCAGGATGCAGGCGCCGTAGCTGGTGCCGCTCATCCGCGCGTCCGACAGCCGCACCATGTCGCGCACGCCCTGCTTCACGAGCTTCGTCGGGATCGGCAGCATGCCCCATTCCGGCATCCCCGGCCCTCCTATCGGCCCCGCATTGCGCAGGATCAGCACGTGGTCGGCGGTCACATCGAGATCGGGATCGTCGATCGCCTTCTTCATCGACGGATAGTCGTCGAACACCAGCGCCGGGCCGCTATGCTTCAGGAAGCGTGGATCGCAGGCGGAGGGCTTGATGACGCAGCCGTCGGGCGCGAGATTGCCCCTGAGCACGGCGAGCGCGCCCTCGCGATAGATCGGATTCGATTGCGAGCGGATCACATCGTCGTTGTAAACGCCGGCGCCTGCGATGTTGTCGCCGAGGGTACGGCCATTGACGGTCAGGCAATCCAGATGGAGATGCTCCGTCATGCGGCCCATCAGGCCGGGCAGCCCGCCGGCGTAGTAGAAGTCCTCCATCAGGTAGGCGTCGCCGCTCGGCCGGACATTGGCGAGCACCGGCACCTTGCGGCTCGCCGTCTCGAAATCATCGAGCCCGATATCGGCCCCGGCACGGCGCGCCTGCGCGATCACGTGGATGATCGCATTGGTCGAGCAGCCCATCGCCATCGCCACCGCGATCGCATTCTCGAACGCCAGCCGCGTCTGGATCTTCGACGGCGTCAGGTCCTCCCACACCATCTCGACGATGCGGCGGCCGCATTCCGAGCTCATCCGGATGTGCTCCGCATCGGCCGCCGGGATCGACGACGCTCCCGGCAGCGTCATGCCGATCGCCTCAGCGATCGCCGTCATTGTCGACGCCGTGCCCATGGTCATGCAGGTGCCGTGGCTGCGGGCGATGCCGGCCTCCATGGCGTTCCAATCGGCATCCGACAGCTTTCCGGCCCGCCGCTCGTCCCAGTATTTCCAGGCATCGGAGCCGGAGCCGAGCGTCTTGCCCTTCCAATTGCCGCGCAGCATCGGCCCTGCGGGGAGATAGATCGCCGGCAGGTTCATGCTGGTGGCGCCGAGCAGCAGCGCCGGCGTGGTCTTGTCGCAGCCGCCCATCAGCACGACGCCATCGACGGGATGGCTGCGCAGCAGCTCCTCGACGTCCATCGCCAGCATGTTGCGGTAGAGCATCGTGGTCGGCTTCAACAGCGACTCCGACAGCGACAGCGCCGGCAGCTCGATCGGGAAGCCGCCCGCCATCAAGACGCCGCGCTTGACGTCGTCGACGCGCTGCTTGAAGTGCATGTGGCAGGGTTGGGCATCGGACCAGGTGTTGACGATGGCGATGACCGGGCGGCCCTTCCACTCCTGCTGGGCATAGCCCATCTGCATCACGCGCGAGCGATGGCCGAAGGAACGGAGATCGTCGGGCGCGAACCAGCGCGCGCTGCGCAGCTGATCCGGACTCTTTCGCTCGCTCATGATTGGGTCCCCCAGGTCTGCACGGTCTTGCGCTCGATGGTGCGGAAGATCAGGTTCTCGACCACGAGGCCGATCACGATCACGGTCAGCAGGCCGGCGAACACGGCGGGAATCTCCAGCAGGTTGCGGTTCTCGAAGATGAACCAGCCGAGGCCGCCCTGCCCCGAGGACACGCCGAACACCAGCTCGGCCGCGATCAGCGTGCGCCAGGCAAACGCCCAGCCGATCTTCAGGCCGGTGAGGATGGCGCCGAACGCGGCCGGGATCAGAATGCGAATGACATAGGAAAGGCCGCTCAGCCCATAGTTCCGGCCGACCATGCGCAGCGTGTTCGAGACGCTCTTGAAGCCGGAATGCGTGTTGAGCGCGACCGGCCACAGCACCGAATGGATCAGCACGAAAACAAGGCTGCCGCTGCCGAGCCCGAACCAGATCAAGGCGAGCGGCAACAATGCGATCGCCGGCAGCGGATTGAACATCGCCGTGACGGTCTCGAGGAAATCAGTTCCGATCCGGGTCGAGATCGCGAGCACGGTCAGGATGGCCGCCAGCGTGATGCCGGCGGCATAGCCCATGAACAGCACCTTCAGCGACGTCCAGGCGCGCATCGGGATGGTACCGTCGCGCACCTTCTCCCAGAGCGCGGCGATGGTGTCGGAGAAGGTCGGGAACAGCAGCGGATTATCGAGATAGCTGCCATAGGCCTGCCAGATCGCGGCGAGCACGACGATGATCAGGCTCTTGCGCACGAAGCCGTCGTTCCACAGCAGCTCGAACACGCTGAGCTTGCGCTCGACCTCGACCGGTGACGCACTCGCCGCAGCCGTGTCGCGCAGGATGATCTTTGCTTCAGCCATGGGAGCGGACCTCAATGTGCCGTTGCGGGTTCAGAAAACAGGAGATCATGGATCTGCTTCTCCAGGCGCGCGGCGCTGCCGTCCTCGGCGGAGACCTTGTCGACGTCGATGACCTCGGCCTTGACACGGCCCGGATGCGGCGACAGCAGCAGGATGCGGTTGCCGATCTTGATGGCTTCGGCGATCGAATGCGTCACGAACAGCACCGTGAACTTGGTCTCGTTCCACAGCTGCAGCAACTCGTCCTGGCAGGTCCGCCGCGTCAGCGCATCGAGCGCCGCGAACGGCTCGTCCATCAAGAGAATGTCCGGCTCCATCGCCATGCCCCTGGCGATCGCGACGCGCTGCTTCATGCCGCCCGACAGCGTGTGCGGATAGGCATCGACGACGCGCGTCAGTCCGACCTTCTCGATATAGGCGCGGGCGCGGCCCTCGGCCTCCTTGCGCGGCATCCGCCGCGCCGTCAGCAGCGGGAACATCACGTTGGCGAGCACGGTCTTCCACGGCAGCAGCTGATCGAACTCCTGGAAGATCATCATGCGGTCGGCGCCGGGGCCGGTGATCTCGCGGCCGTTGATCCGCATGCGGCCTTCGCTCGGCTTGATGTAGCCGCCGACGGCCTTCAGCAAGGTGGACTTGCCGCACCCGGACGGCCCCAGCAGCACGAAGCGGTCGGAGCGGTCGACGGAGAAACCGACCCGCTCCGTCGCCGTGATCACGGCGCTGGAGGTCTTGTAGCGCAGGGTGACGCCATCGACATCGAGGAGCGCGGACATCGGCGTCAATTGCCCTTCAGATCGTGCGCGACCGGCAGGTAGTAGTCGGTCCAGGCCTTCGGTTGCGTCTTGAGCGTGCCGATCTTGGCGAGATGCGTGGCGAACTTCATGGTGCCCTGCGGCTCCAGATTCCATTCCATCATACCGGGCTCCTTGAGCCAGGCGAGCAGATCCTCGACCGAGGTCTTGTCGCCGGTGATCTCCTTGTAGATCTCGACGGCCGCTTTGGTGTCACTGCGGATCAGGTCCTGCGCTTCCTTGGTGGCGTCGCGCACCGCCTGGATGATCTTCGGATTGGCGTCGGCGAACTTCGTCGTGGTGAAGAACTGCGCCTGGCTGAGCGGCCCGCCCATGACATCAGGCGAATACATCACGACATGCGCGCCGGGCACGTTCTTCATTTCGAGGAACGTGTAGGGCGGGATCGAGAAATGATTGTGTACCTCGTGCTGCGGATTGCTCAGCGCCGTGTAGGCATCGGGATGACCGAGCTGCACGGTGTTGGCATCGAGCTTGTTCCACTGGTCGGCGCCGAACGCCTCGGCGGCCGCGATCTGCAGCACGATGGCCTGGGTCGAGACCTTCACGGTCGGCACCGCGATCTTGTCGGTGGGACCGAAATCCTTGATCGACTTGATGTTGGGATCGCGGCTGATCAGCGTCATCGGCTGCGCCGAGGTCGCGACGATGCCCTTCACGCCGCCCCGGGTACGGTCCCACAGCAACAGCAGATTGCCGGTGCCGGTATTGAGGATGTCGACGCTGCCCGACAGCAGCGCATCGGTCTGCGCGCCGCCGCCGGAGAAGGTCAGCCATTTCGTGGTGACACCGGGCACGCCGAGCGCCGCAGCGTGCTTCTCGATCAGCTTGTTCTTCTCGATGATGTGGCTCGGCATGTAGAAGATGCCGGGCTGGCGCGACAGCGACACCTCGGTCTTCTGCTGGGCCTGCGCCGTGGCGCTCCAGGTCGCCGAAACCAGCATCGCGGCCAGCAGGCCGGCGGCCCGTGTGGCCGAGCGCCCGAATTTCTCGAACATGGGACATCCCTCCTCGCGTGCCGGCTCCTTCTTGACGGCCGGTGAAGAGATGCACTAATGCATTAGTGCATCTCTGACAAGCGTCCTTTCCGTCCTGCGTCCGAACGTCCGCGATTGGACCCCATGGCCTCCCTGCCCGCGCCGCACTCCGCCGCCAGCTCGCCCGACCGGCTCGATCCGAGCCGGCGCGCGGCGCCGCAAGTGTTCGATCGGCTGCGCGACCAGATCATCGCGCTGGCGCTGCCGCCGGGCGCGCCGCTGTCGCGCACGGCGCTGCAGACCGAGTTCGGCCTGAGCTCGACACCGATCCGGGACGCGCTGATGCGGCTGGCCGAAGAGGGCCTCGTCGACGTCTTCCCGCAGCATGCGACGCTGGTCAGCCGCATCGACATCGGCAGGGCCCAGCAGGCGCAGTTCCTGCGCCAGGCGCTGGAGCTGGAGATCGTGCGCCTGCTCGCGCTGCAACCGGCGAGCGCCCCCGTGGACGAGCTGGATGGCCTGATCAGCCAGCAGAGGCGGTTCGCCAAGGACGGCGACTTCGCCGCCTTCACGGTGGTCGACAATGCGTTCCATGCGCGGCTCTACAGCGCGGCCGACAAGCAGGAGCTGTGGACTCTGGTGCGCAGCCGCAGCGGCCACATCGACCGGCTGCGCCGGCTGCATCTGCCGTCGCCCGGCAAGGCGCAGACCATCCTGCGCCACCACAAGCAGATCGTCGAGGCGATCGCGGCCGGCCAGCCGGACGAGGCACAGGCACATCTGCGCGAGCATTTGACGGGCACGCTGAGCGACCTCGCCACCATCCGCAGCCTCTGGCCGGACTACCTCAGCGGGTAGTGGCGGCGATGCCGAGGCAACTCCGCTGCCGCGGCGTCAGGCGGCAGTCCGTCTCCGCCTGTCCCCTGCCACAGGATTGCCGCGACGCTCGGGTCCGCGATAGCCCGGATTGTCCTCGCCGCGGCGGTCGAGCGGGCCGCTGCGGAGCCGCGTGAAGAATTCCTGGACTTCCGCAGCAAGCTCTTCGGCGACCCGTGAGACGTTGTCGGATGCGTTGCGCACGCTGGCGGCAGACTGGCTGGTTTCCTCGATCGCGCCGCTGACGGTGGAGATGTTGGAGGCGAGCGTCTGACTGCCGGAAGCAGCCATCTGGACGTTGTGCGAGATCTCGCGCGTTGCTGCGCCCTGCTGCTCGACGGCGCTGGCAATCGCGGTCGTGACGTCCTCGATCTGGCGCATGGCGGTGGCGACCTGCTTGACGGAAGCGACCGCGTTGCTGGTCGAGCTCTGGATGCCCTGCACATGCTGACCGATCTCCTGCGTCGCCCGCGCGGTCTGCTCGGCCAGAGACTTGACCTCCTGCGCCACCACCGCGAAGCCGCGACCAGCCTCTCCGGCGCGAGCCGCCTCGATGGTAGCGTTCAGCGCCAGCAGATTGGTTTGTGCCGCAATCGCCTGGATCAGATCGATCACGGTCGAGATGTTCTGCGCGGCCTGCGCCAGGCCCTCGATTTCCGCCTCGGAACGGGCCGTCGTCGCATTGGCGCTCCGCACGGTCGAATTCGACAGCTCGATCTGGCGCCCGATCTCGACGATGGAGCTCGAGAGCTCCTCCGCCGCGGCCGCGACCGTCTGCACGTTCGCGGCGGTCTTTTCGGACGCGCCGGCGGCCGACGCGGCCTGATCGGTCGCGTGACTCGCGATTCCCGTCAGTGTCACGGCGGTACTCTTCATCACATCGACATTGTCGTCGACCTGCGACAGCAATTCGGCGGACTTGGCGCGGAAGGCCTCGACGGCCTGTTCCACGACGCGGTTCATCGCCTCGCGCGCTTCGGCCTCACGGACGTATCTGCTGGACGCCTCGTGCTGCGCGATCACGTTGTCACGGAACTTCGCCACGGCCTTGGATACGTCGCCGATCTCGTCGCCGCGATCGGCCGTCTTGAACTCCACCGTCGTATCGCCGCCCGACAGGCGGCCCGAATCGGCGACCAGCTCCTTGATCGGCTTGGTGATCGAGCGCGCCACCTGGACCGCAATGCCCACCCCGAGCAAGAGCCCGACGCCGAGCAGCGTCCACTCGGCGAACAGGAGGTTCTCGATCAGCGCGGCAACAGAACCCGAGTCCTTTACCAGCACGTCCAGCTGGTTGGTCTTCAGTCCGCCGCCGAAGGTTCCGTCGGCGCGGTGCTTGCCGTCCAGCAGCTCGAGCAGCTTGTTCGCCCGCGGCGCCGCCTCGGTCGCCAGCAGGAACACTGCGGCATTCCATTGCGGCGACTGGCGGATCGCGAAGATCCTGTCCGGAAGCGGCGCGAACGCCTCGCTTGCCCGGGTCACGTTGTCGAACGCGGCCTTTTGCGAAGCCGACAGCAGGCTTGCCTGCGAACTGACGGTTGCCACCGCGGTCCTGAAATTGGTGTAGGGGCCGGTGAACTTGTCGCGATCGGAAGCTTCGCCCGAGGCGACATAGAGCCGGAGTTGCGAGCCCGCCGCGGCAAGGTTGCCGCGGACGTCGGCCATCGTCTTCAACAGACGCTTCCGCTCCGGCGTCGCTTCCAGCGAATTCTCCTCCTCGATCATCTTCGTGATCTCGGCAAACATCGTCGCGATCAGAGGCGAGGCTTCCGTGCCGAGCAGTTTCGTCGCCGGATAGGCGTCGGCGGTGAAGGCCACGACCTCGGCCTTGTCCTGGGCGGCTTTGAACTCGGCGAGCAGCGGCTTGGCGTCGGCCCATAGTGCGCGGTTGTCGGCGCCGGCGAAGCCCGCAGCCAGACGGTCGAACTCCTGGATCGAACGGTCGAAATTCGTCCACAGCGCCGCCCGCGCCTGCTTCATGTTCGGATCCCCCGTCAGCAGATAGCCGCGCAGCGCCGCGAGCGTCGCGTAGAGATTGCCGACCAGCTGCGTGCTGCTGATGGCCACCGGCGATCTCAGCTCGACGACCTTGCGGAATTTCTCCGCGACATCCGAGACCGCATAGGCGGAGTAACCCACGGCGCAGGCGAGCAATATGCAGATCAAGCCAAATCCGGCGAGCAGCCGGCTCTGAATCTTCAAGCTGGAAACGAAGCCAAACATTCAATCCCCCAATATTCCCAGACCGTCCGGCCGTTCGCCGCCGCGCAGCTCAAATCACGCCACCCGCGTCCCCCGCCACGCCCCGCCTGCGAGGTCGTTCCGATCGCGTTCTGTGACTGGTCTCCCACGCGCAGAACCTTTCGCGGACATCATGTCGGGCGGGCGCAACGCGAAAGCGGCCGCGGCGAGCCCGATCGCAACCAGCGCGCCGAAGCAGGCAAGGCGGGAATCTTGGTAACTTTTCCATTGATCGCATTAAGCGGGCGTGAAACTGTCCGCCAGTACAACTACGGCGAGAATGCCTCAAGCTGAGGCGGCGGCGCGCTTAGAGCCGAAGACGCCGGCCGCCGCGCCCGGAGCGACCGCAAAGGTGCCAACTCACCGCCGCCGCCGCGGTCGGTGCCGGCTGGTCCATGTGACTTGCTCGGCGAAGCGCTTGCGGCGCGCCGCGAATTGGGCAAAACCTTTACAACTGACCGTTGGTCCTTCTGCCAGCCATTCGGGGAGACGCGGAGCGTGGCGAAGATACTGGTCGTGGACGACGATCCGGTCATTCAGATGACCATTCAGCGCGTGCTCGAACAGGGAGGCCACGTCGTGGCGGTGGCCGGCGACGGCCAGAAGGCCCTCGCCCGGTTCGAGAGCGACAGCTTCGATCTCGTGATCCTGGACATCTTCATGCCGGGCATGGACGGGCTGGAGGCCATGCGCCTGATCCTCAAGCGCCGGCCGGACGTCCCGATCATCATGACCTCGGGACGACCCGATACCCCGAACTCGATTTCAGAACCCGATTATCTTACCATGGCCACCAAATTGGGAGCGGTCTCCGCATTGCCGAAGCCGTTCAAACCGGCGACCCTCCTGGCCCTGGTTTCCGATTGCCTGGCGTCGGCAGGCGACAAGGCGGCTCCACCTCGGCCAGGCCACGATGCTATTCCGAACTCCTGACAGCAGAACCGGCCAGGAGCCTTTGCTGAGCGGTTCCTCAAACGGAAACGACCCGCTCGGTCTCGGCCGCCGCATGACGCTGACGACGCGGCTGGCCATCGCGATGATTCTGCTGGTCGCAATCGCCGTGTTCGCCGTCGGCTGGCTCGGCTACCGCAGCCTCGAGCGCGCGCTGCTGCCGCGGGCACTCGACCGCATCGAGGCGCATTCGCGCCTGATGGCGAACGAACTCGAGAACTATGTCGGGGGCGCCCGCAACGATCTGGCGAGCTATCGCGCCTCGCCGAACCTCGCGACCCTCATCCGCACCCTGAAGACGGGCGGCCTGGATCCGCGCGAGGGATTGCCGGCGCAGTCGTGGCGCGAGCGGGTCGCGACGCGCTATTTCGCCGAGCTTCAGGCCAAACAGACCTACGCGATGATCCGCGTGGTCGGTATCGACAACAACTACCGCGAGGTGATCCGGGTCGACCGGCTCGGGCCCGGCGACAGCGTCCGGATCGCCGCCGAAGACGAGCTGATCACCCGCGGCGAGCGCAACTACATCAAGGAGACGTTGCGCCTTGGGCCTGGCGAAATCCGCGTCTCGCCGGTCATTCTCGATGGCAACACCACGGACCCGAAGACCGGCGTCCCGATGCTGTGCGTCGGCACCCCCGTGTTCTCGCCGGACGGCAAGCCGTTCGGCATCCTGATGCTCGATGTCGACATGCGGCCGGTGTTTGCGCATCTGCGCATCGCGGCGCGGCCGGGCGCGCAGCTCTACGTCGTGAACGCGCGGGGCGACTATCTCTTCCATCCCGAATCCGATCGCGAATTCGCTTCCAAGCGCGGCCGGTCCACGCGATGGCAGGACGACTTTCCGACGCTCGCCAGCGCCACCGGCTCGACGCAGGGGTTCGCGCGGATCCTGCACGACGAGGCGGAGCGTCCCGGCGGGGTCGCGTTCGCGCCGGCGCTGCTCGCCGGACAGGAATGGGTGGCGGTCATCGAGACGATCCCGAACACCGCGTTCATGGCGCCCGCCCTCGCCATTCGCAAGACGGCGATCGAGGTCGGCCTGATCGCGATGCTGTGCGCTGCCGCGCTCGCATTCGTGGTGGCGCGCTCGCTGACACGCCCGATCAATCAACTGACCCAGGCGGTCGAGGGCGTCGGACGCGGCGAAGCGGTGAAGATTCCGCTCGAGGCGGTCGGCGAGACCGGCGTGCTGGCGCACGCTTTCGCCCGCGTCATGGAGGAGGTCCGCGCCAAGACAGCCGAACTCGAGCGCGAGGTTCAGGAACATTATTTGACCGAAGCGGCGCGCGACCATTTCGCCGCCCGCGAGCGGCTCTACAGCGCCGCAGTGGAATCATCCAACGATGCGATCGTGACGCTCTCGCTGGACGGCACCATCACCGGCTGGAATCCTGCCGCCGAGACCATGCTCGGCTACTCCGCCGAGGAAGCCGTCGGCCGTGACGCCAATTTCGTCGTGCCGCCCGACCGTCTCGCCGAAGCGCAGGATATTCTGGTGCGCGTGGCACGCGGTGAACGGATCCAGCACTTCGAAACCGTGCACATCCGCAAGGACGGCGATCCGATCCTGGTCTGGCTCAGCATCTCCCCGATCAAATCGCCGACGGGCCAGATCATCGGCGCCTCCAAGATCGCGCGCGACATCACCGAGAGCCGCAAGACCGAACAGGCCCTGCGGCAGCAGACGGAAGAGCGCCGCCGCATCTTCGAGACCTCGCAGGATCTGATCCTGATCACCGATCGCCACGGCGTCGTGGTGCAGGCCTCACCGAGTGCGGAGGCGATTCTCGGCTATAAGCCGGCAGAAATGATCGGACGCAACGGCGCCGATTTCATCCACCCGAACGATCTGCCCAAAGCCCGCGACGAGCTCCGCGCCTCACGAAAGGGCTTGCGCGCGCTGAATTCCGACGCACGCTACATCCACAAGGACGGCCGCGTCGTGACCCTGTCGTGGACCTCGAACTGGTCCGAGCCGGTGCAACGCCATTTCTTCATCGGGCGTGACATGACGGAGAGCCGGCTGGCGCAGGAAACACTGCGCGAGAGCGAGCAGCTGGCCCGCAACATCGTGGAGACCGCGCTCGACGCCTTTGTCCAGATCGACGACAAGGGGAGCATCCTCAACTGGAACTCACAGGCCGAAAAGATCTTCGGCTGGTCGCGCGCCGAGATCATCGGCATGGATGTGCTCGACCTCATCACGGTCGCGGGCGAGGGCGAAGAACTGCGCGCGGCGCTCGGACGCATCCTGCTGACCGGACAGGCCAGCACGCTGGGAACCGGCCGGCGCCGCGAGGTCATGGTGAGGCGGCGCGACGGTCGCGAGTTCAAGGCCGAGCTGAGCGTGACCGCGCTGAAGACCCGCAACGGTTTCGTCCTCAACGGCTTCTTCCGCGACCTGACCGACAAGATCGCGACCGAGGAACGGATTCGTCAGTCCGAGAAGATGGAAGCGATCGGGCAGCTCACCGGCGGCATCGCCCACGACTTCAACAACATTCTCACCGTGATCACCGGCACGATCGAGATCCTCGCGGCTGCCGTTGCCAAGGAGCCGCAGCTCGCCGCCATCACCAGGATGATCGACGAGGCCGCGGCGCGCGGCGCCGACCTGACCCAGCACCTGCTCGCGTTCGCACGCCGGCAGCCGCTGCAGCCGCGCGAGGTCGACGTCAACACGCTGGTCATCGATACGGCCAAGCTGCTGCGGCCGACGCTCGGCGAGCAGATCGAGATCGAGTCGGTATTCCAGGACGAAACATGCGTAGCCCATGTCGACCCCAACCAGCTCGCCACGGCCGTCATCAATCTCGCGCTCAACGCCCGCGACGCGATGCCGAACGGCGGCAAGCTCATTCTGGAGACGGGATGGTCCGACCTCGACGAGAACTATGCGAGCCTCTATGACGACGTCCGGCCTGGGCGCTACGCCACGATCGCGGTCAGCGACAGCGGCAGCGGCATTCCGGCGGCCATCATCGACAAGGTCTTCAATCCGTTCTTCACATCGAAAGGTCCCGGCAAGGGGACCGGACTCGGGCTATCGATGGTGTACGGCTTCGTGAAGCAATCGGCTGGACACATCAGGATCTACAGCGAGGAAGGCAACGGCACCACAATCCGCATGTACCTGCCGCCCGGCAGCGAGGGCGCGATCGCCCTGACGTCCGGAGCCGAGCCGGCGATCGAGGGCGGCCACGAGACGATCCTGGTGGTGGAGGACGACCGGCTGGTGCGCGGTTACGTGCTCGCCCAGCTCCATGCCCTGGGTTATGCGACGCTCGAGGCCGCGAATGCGACGGAAGCACTCGCGATCACCAACGCGGGCGAGCCGTTCGACCTGTTGTTCACTGACATCATCATGCCGGGGACGATGAACGGACGGCAGCTTGCGTCCGAAATCCAGCGTATCCGGGCAGGCCAGAAGGTGCTCTTCACCTCTGGCTACACCGAAAATGCGATCGTCCATCACGGCCGCCTCGACGAAGGATGCCTGTTGCTTGCCAAGCCGTATCGCAAATCCGAACTGGCCAAGATGCTCCGCAAGGCGCTCGCCCCGCCGGAGATGTAAGGCTTTCCGCGCGGCCGCCGGCAGCGACGACGGCGCTATCAATTAGCCCGCGACGCCGTCATCACGATGCGGATCAGATCCGCCGCATTCCGCGCACCCAGCTTCTTCATGATGTTGGCGCGATGATCCTCAATGGTGCGCGGGCTGATGCCGAGCGTACGTCCGGCTTCCTTGTTCGACGCGCCCGCCGTGAATTGTTCCAGCACCTCGCGCTCGCGCCGCGTCAGCGGCTCGCGTCCCGGGAAATGCAGCGAGCCGATTTTCGGCGAGGCATTCTCCTTCTGGCGCCGCGCGAACGCGCCGATCGCCTCGCTCAGACGCGCCACGATTTCACTGCCCCGGAACGGCTTCTCGATGAAGTCGAGCGCGCCGTTCTTGATGGCGTTCACGGCCATCGGAATGTCGCCCTGACCCGAGATCATGAAGATCGGCGCCGGATAGTCCTCGCCATGCAGTTCCCTGAGAATGTCGAGTCCCGACTTTCCCGGGATGTGCACGTCGAGCAGAATGCAGGCCGGTGTCCTGCTTCGCGCCACCGCCAGGAGCGCGGCTCCGTCCGCGAAACAGATCACCTCATATCCACCCGCCGACAAGACCATCGAGAGGGTGTCGCGCACAGCTGGGTCATCATCGACGACAAAAATCTCACCGCGGGAAGCTGTTTGTTCGGCCATGGGCGAATGCTCTTGCAAAGAGAGAAGAAACAATGAAAGCGCGTCTTATGATACCACACTCGGCAGGTCGTTTGGGCACCCGTATTTGTACGGCTTATGATCTTAGCCCACAAGTAGTAGCGGCAGACCAATAGCCGCCACCACGAGAACACGATCTGGACACGATCTCAAGATCGTCTTCACATGCTGCATGCTGGCGAGCAGAGCACGTCGACGCCGGGTCGATCATGATCGACATCAAGCTCTGATTGATAGGCAGCGCGGGCCATTGCGACGCATGATCGCGGCGCTTTCGGCAGAGCGATGGGCCTTAGATTCAACGAAACTCTGCACGGCATCTGACACAAGGGCCGGGCCATCGGCCGGCGCTGCCCTTGTTTTCATCATATGGAGGCGCGAGAGGAAAGTTGCACAAGATCGAGTCGCCTCGATCCGACCGTGAGCCGATCCATCTATCTCAAGACCGATGCTTCGCGGCAACACTATCGGCCGCTACGCCGCCCCAGGTGTGGACGACCGGCAACCCGAGTGCGGTCTTGCCGAGATTGGCCAGGCAGATGCGCAACGCCGCCAGATCGACTGGCTTCGGCAGGCTCTGCAAATCGATCCCGAGCGAGCGAGCATAGAGGCGGGCGCCGGTTCGCCGCGCCGCGTCCATGCCGCTGATCACGATGACTGAACCGGCGAATCGGCCGTCAGCGATGGCCTTGAGAACCTCGGTCCCATCTCCGTCGTCGAGCATCAGATCGAGCGTCACGCAGTCGAAGCGCCTGGTGCGGAGCTCGCGGATCGCGTCGGCGCAGCTCGACACCACCGTGACCGCATGGCCGGCCTGCTTGGCAGCGAGCGAAATCAGCGTTCTTTGAGCCGCGTCGTCATCGACGACCAGGAGCTGCAGCGCACGCCGTTCGCCATCCCACGTGGCCTCAGGCCGGCTGACTGTGGATTCCGAACTCATGACCGGCATTGGTCGCCCTCGGCAAATTGACTGACGCATTCTCATAGACGGAGGCGCCCTGCGATGGCGTAAAGCGGATATCCGAAAATCCGGCACCGGCCTTAGGACTTGTGCAGCACCTTGGGGAAGGTGCTCGATCTATCGCCTCGTCCCGTGAGAATTTCGAGGAACGGGCCTGAGAGCAAGTACTTCACCTAATTGCGATCGTCGCGCAGGGGAACTCAATCATCCGGTCCGCCGCACTAGACTAGTTGACGGTCGTTTCCTGGCCGGAAGACCCGCTTCCGCGCTTCTTCTTGTTCTTGCCCTTGATGAACTGGATATCCATCTCCGAGCCGTTGACCCGGACGAGCTCGCAACGCCTGTAGGCAAGGCCCGTTGATGACAGCAGCAGGAAGAACTCCTTCAGGTTCAGTCCCTGGATGGATCCCTCGACCGTCAACACCGCGTCGTTGTCCGAAATGGCGTTGAGCTGGCAATCGCGACGCCAGGTTCCGTCGATGCCCATGATGCAGACATCGTAGCCCCGGCTGAAGGTGACGCGCTCGGTACCCTTGTTCTCTTCAGACATCTTCGTGTCCTGCTCTGTTGCGGGACGGCAAGATCTAGTGTCCCGCCGCCGCGACCCTGGACGCGCCGGGAACCGGCGCCTTCGCGGCGGGAGCGGCCCCGCTCGGACGGTAGAGCCCGCGCCGATCCGGGAGCGGCTTGAAGACATCGGTCAGTCCGACCACCGTCTCCGCGGCACCGAGCACCAGAAAGCCGTCCGGCGCCATCAACTTGGCAAGCCGGCCAAAGATGTTGACCTTGGTTTCCTGATCGAAATAGATCAGCACGTTGCGGCAAAAGACCACATCGAAGGTGCCGAGCTGCGAGAAATCGTGCAGCAGGTTGAGCTGGCGATGCTGCACCATGCCGCGAACATCGGAATTGATCTGCCAGAGCTCGCCGACCTGTTTGAAGTATTTCACCAGAAGCTGGATCGGCAGCCCGCGCTGCACTTCGAACTGGCTGTAGAGACCCGCCTTCGATTTCTCCAGGACTTCCTGGGACAGATCGGTGGCAATGATTTCGACGCGCCATCCGCTTAGCGCGGCCCCCATCTCCTTCAGGCACATCACCAGCGAATAGGGCTCCTGCCCGGTCGAACACGCGGCGCACCAGATGCGGATCGACTTGCGATTGGCCCGCGTCTTCAGGAGCTCCGGCATGATGACGTCGCGAAAGTGGTCGAACGGAACCTTATCCCGAAAGAAGAACGTCTCGTTGGTCGTCATGGCCTCGACGACCTGGTTGATCAGGTTGATCGACCCGTCCTTCAGCTTCTGAACAAGGTCGCTGATGCTGGCGAGGCCCGCCTTGCGCGCGAGCGGAAGCAGACGGCTCTCGATCAGATATTGCTTGTCGGCCGACAGGTCGAGACCTGACTTGTCCCGAAGCAGTTTGCGGAGGAATTCGTAATCTGGCTGGTTCACGGGAGGCCTCTTCTGGTCAGACGAAGGATCAGGCGGATTCGGCTGACAATGCCTGGATGAGACCAACTTCCTGGAATTTCGCGGCGACGATTTCCTTGTCGAACGGCTTCATGATGTACTCGTTCGCGCCGGCGTTCAGCGCGCGAGAAATATGATCGATGTCGTTCTCCGTGGTGCAGAACACCACCTTCGGCGCATCGCCGTCCGGCAGACGACGCAGCCGCCCGAGGAAGTCATAGCCGTCCATGACGGGCATGTTCCAGTCGAGCAGAATAGCGTCCGGCAGGTTCTTGGTGCATAGCGCAAGCGCCTGCTCGCCATCTTCCGCCTCGACAACCGAGAAACCCAGTTCCTCCAGGATGCGCCGCGCGATCTTGCGCACCACGCTGGAATCATCCACGACCAAACAACTTTTCATCTTATGTCTCCCTTATGGGACGGTTCACGGCTAAGCAGCAATCGCGGCCTTCGGCAAGATATCGAGCACCCGATCGACATCGAGGACGACCATCAGCTGGCCATCGAGGCGGTGCACGCCGCCGGCGAATTTCGCCATGCGCGGGTCGAGGTTGACCGGGTTCTCTTCCCGGCTCTCCTCGGGCAGCCGCAGCACCTCGCCGATCTGGTCGATCAGCAGGCCGTAGGATTCGCCGCGCAGGTCGACGCCAACCGCCATCGGCGGCTTGCTTTCGCCAAACCGCTCGAGGCCGAGCCGCGCGCGCATGTCGACCACCGTCACGATACGGCCGCGCAGGTTCAGCACACCGGCGATCTCAGCCGACGACAGCGGCACCCGCGTCACCCGCTCCGGCATGAACACGTCCTGCACCCGCGAGATCGGCAGGCCGAACAACTGGCCGCCGATCACGGCGGTGACGAATTCGGAGGCCGCGCCCTCGGTGGTTTCGATCTTGCTGCTCATCGCACGCTACTCCTGCCCCCTGGTGTTACGCGGCGCGCCGGCTGGCTTCGGCGCGGTCTCGTTCCTCGATCTGTTCCTTCAGCGCCGCGATCAGACCGGGCCGGTCGAACTTGGCGATGTAGTCGTAGAGGCCAGCCTGGCGGCCGCGCTCGATTGCCGCCGGCGACACCAGTGACGACACCGCGATAACCGGCATCTGGTTCAGGTTCTGGTCGGCACGGATCGCTTCGGCGAATTCGAAGCCGTTCATCTCCGGCATCTCGATGTCGGTGACCACGATGTCGAAGGTGTGCCCCGAGCGCAGCGTCGCCAACCCCTCGATCGCCGAGGCCGCGGTGCGGACCTTGTAGCCGGCCGACTTCAGCACCGGCGCCAGCATGTTGCGGAAGAACGGCGAGTCGTCGACCAGCAGCACCGACTGCGTCTGCGCCTCGGTGGTCATCTCCTTGCGGATGAACCAGTCGGCGAACGCCATCGGCAGGAAGTGGCCGACGTCGATCACCTCGGTCGCCTGGCCCTTGATCACGGCCGAGCCGAGGATGCCGTCCTTGGCGCCGGAGACCTGGATGTTGAGACGTTCCTCGACGATGTCGATGATCTCGTCGACCACGAGGCCCATCGCGCGGGTCTCGTCAGCGAACACCAGGATCGGCTGCGAGGCGGTGGTCTGCACCGACACGCCCTCCATCTGCACCAGCGGCATCAGCTGGTCACGGTACTGCACCATGTAGCGGCCGTTGGAGATCTCGATCTTGTCGGCCGCGATCTCCTCCAGCCGCGTGACCAGCGCCAGCGGCACCGCCTTGGGCTGCGCCGTGCCGGCGCGGAACACCAGCAACGAGGTGAGCTGCTCGCCGCCGATGGCGTGATGCGCGGCATGCTCGTCGGACACCGCCTGCGAGGCGGTGCCTGCGGCGCCCAGCGCCTTGGCGATGCCGTTCGGGTCGATGATCATGATGACGGCGCCGTCGCCCAGGATGGTGTTGCCGGAGAACATGTCGATGTGACGCAGCTTGGTCGACATCGGCTTGACCACGATTTCCTCGGTGTGGAACACGCAGTCGACCACGATGCCGAAGGTCTGGTTGCCGACCTGCGTCACCACGATGAAGCCGTTCTCCGGATCCGATGACGAGCCGTCGTCGATCTTCAAGAGCTTCTTCAGATGCATCAGTGGCAGCAGCTTGTTGCGCAACCGCAAGACCGCGGTGTCCTTGATGCGCTCGATGCGGTGCTCGGAATTGGCGCGCGCCCGCACCAGTTCGACCACGGCCAGTTGCGGGATCGCGAAGCGGTCGCCGGCGGCCTCGACGATCAGCGCCGAGACGATCGCGAGCGTCAGCGGGATCTTGATAGTGACGGACGAGCCCTCGCCGGCCACCGACTTGATGTCGATGGTGCCGCCGATCTGGTCGATGTTGGTGCGCACCACATCCATGCCGACGCCGCGGCCTGATACCGAGGTGACAGCCGCTGCGGTCGAGAAGCCGGGGGCGAAGATGAATTTGTGGATCTGCGCTTCCGTCATCTTCTCGAGCTCGGCCTCGGTGACGAGGCCGCTGCTGACCGCCTTGGCCTTGATCCGCTCGGTGTTGAGGCCGCGGCCGTTGTCGGCGATGCAGATCAGGATGTGGCCGCCTTCATGATAGGCGGAGAGGCGGATGGTGCCCTGCTCAGCCTTGCCGGCCGCGGCGCGCTCGGCCGGGGTCTCGAGCCCGTGGTCGGCGGAGTTGCGCACCATGTGGGTGAGCGGATCCTTGATCAGGTCGAGCACCTGGCGGTCGAGCTCGGTGTCGGCGCCGTGCATCTCGAGCTCGATCTGCTTGCCGAGTTCGGTCGCGAGGTCGCGGACGATGCGCGGCAGCTTCTGCCAGGCATTGCCGATCGGCTGCATGCGCGTCTTCATGACGCCCTCCTGCAGCTCGGCGGTAACGTTGGACAGCCGCTGCAGCGGCACCTTGAACTCAGTGTCCTCGTTGCGGCGGGCGATCTCCAAGAGCTGGTTGCGGGTCAGCACCAGCTCCGAGACCATCGTCATCAGATGTTCGAGCGTGTCGACGTTGACGCGGATCGACTGGTTGGCGACCTTGTCGTTCTCGTGCACCTCGCCGTCGGCATTGGCCTTGCTGCTGCGCACAGCCTTCTTCGGCGCCTCTGCCTTGGCGTCTGCCTTGCTCTCTGCCTTGGCTTCGACTTTCGCTTCGGCTTTGGCCTTTGCCGCGGGCGCGGCAGGCTTCGGCTCGGCAGATTTGGCTTCGGGCGCCGTCTCATGCGCGGGCGGCATCTCGATCGCGGTCTCGCGGAAGGCGCGCTCGAGCTCGTCGAGCGAAACCTCGCCCGGGCGCAGCGGACGCTCCAGCGTCTGGTCGATCAGCGAGCCCTGCGTCAGCGCCGGCGCGGACGCCGGTGCAGCTGCCGCAGCTGGAGCCGCGGGCGCAACAGGTGGCGCGGCTTCACCGGCGGGCGGCATCGGCTGCGCCGAGCCTGACATCGCCGCCATGCCGCGTTCGACCATCGCCTCGAGCTCGCTGATGAGGTCGCGGTCCTCGCCTTCCGGCTCGGCCTCGTTGGCCTCGAGCTGCGACAGGATATCCTTGATGCGGTCGATCGTGGTCAGGATCAGCGTCACGGCCTCGCCGGTCACCGGCATGCCGTCGCGGAATTTGCCCATCAGGGTCTCGGCGGCGTGCGCCAGCGCTTCGAGCCGCGGCAGGCCGAGGAAACCGCAAGTCCCCTTGATCGTGTGCACCAGCCGGAAAATGTTATCCAGGATCTTCGCGTTGTTCGGCTCCTGCTCGAACCGCACCAACTGATTGTCGACGGTGTCCAGGCTCTCGCTGGTCTCCGTCAGGAACTCACGCAACAGATCATCCATGAAACTGGCCTTCCAAGAATTGGCGCTGCAATCGCACTGCGACCGCTGATCCTGTCAGAGCGACGGTCGGTCCAGAGCCTTCACCAGGCGCCGTGGATCAGACCCCGGCCGTCGCTTGGCTCGGCTGAACGGACCTTCCTTCTTGCCATCGTTAGGCCCGGCCTTTCTCCGTCCCGTTAATTTTAACGTCCGTGCTAATACGGACCAGCCACCAACGCCCCGGGGTGTGGCCAGCTGATGCCCTTGCGCAGCAGCGCTGTCACGGCACCGCTTCGGCCTGCACAGCTGCACTGTCCTCGCGCTCGATCAGCGCCCGGATCTCCTTCAGTGCCTTGTAAAGAGCGCCCGCCGTGACGTGACGATCGACCGCCTCGACCAGGCGGGCCACACCTGGCATGGCGCTGTCCAAGTCGCCCATGCAGGCGAGATATGACGCGCGATAGCGGATCGCGTCGTTCTTCAGGTACATCGTCTGGACGCAGAGATAGAGCCGCTTCGCCGGCGTATCAGCCGTCTCGGCAGTGACGGTGTCACGCTCACGAAGGATCGGGGCATCGCCTTCGACGATGAAGCGCGCGCGCGTGTTCGAATTGACGATCACGCTGTCGCCGATCACGATACGTTCGAAAGGCTTCAGCTCGACGCGCAGGGGCATGGCCCAGGTCTCCTCTCGGAGTGTCCTCTCGGGAGCGGCATTGCCGGCAGGCTGCTTTCGCGTCGACGTGACGACGCTCTCGTGATCGCCCCGCAGCGCGTGCGCCGCTTCCGAATTCGGAAAACACAGCGCACTCGCAAGCGCTTGATCCAGTGCGGCCTTGAATTTGAAGTTCCGATGCCGCCGGCGCGGCCAAACCGATCGGAACTTCGAATTCGCCGTATTGGTTCGCGGAATCCTGAGCCGGCGCCTTCGAACGCGATCGGCGAGAATCCGGATGCTCTAGCCGAAAGCGGCGGGGCATGCCCCGCCGCCTCCGATATTGATCGTCTCGCCGCGCCTTAGCGCAGGAGCTGCAGCACGCTCGCCTGCGACTGGTTGGCCAGCGACAGCGCGGACACCGCGATCGACTGGCGGGTCGACAGCGCCTGGCTGTTGGCCGCTTCCTCGTTGGTGTCGGCCAGCGTCAGGTTCGACGAACCGGTCTGCAGCACGTTGATCAGGTTCTTGTTGAAGTCCTGACGGACCTGCACGACCGACAGGTTCGAACCCAGCGTCGACGCCTCGTTACGCAGCGTGGAGCTCGCCGAGTTCAGCACGCCGATCACCTTGTTCGCCGAGCTGTTGTCGAGGAAGTCGGTGCCCGAGGTGAGGCTCGCCAGGCCGAGGCCCGCCGAGTTGAACGTGACGCCGGTGATCGACAGCGTCGACTTGCCGGTTTCGTTGAAGGTCAGCTTCAGCGTGTCGCCGTTCAACAGGTTGATGCCGTTGAACGAGGCGTCGGCCGCCGTCGTGTTGATCTGCGCCAGCACGTTGTTGTACTGCGAGACCAGGTTGGCGCGCTGCGACTGCGCGGTCGTATCAGCCACCGGAGCCGCTGCCGTCAGACCGTTGAAGGACTGGCTGGCCGCTGCTGCCGTACCGCCGATCGTGCCGATCGTCGCAGAGGCGGCGTCGTTGGTCGTCGTGACGTTGATCTTCCCGGTCGCCGAGTCAACGGTGGCCTGCAGGTTGTTCGCTGCGAGCTTCGCATTGAGGTCGTTCAACGAGTTGACCTGCCCTGTCCCGAGACCGAACGTGATGCTGGTCGCCGTGCCACCTCCTGTGGCGCCGATCGTCAGCGTCTGGCCGGACAGTCCGTCACCGACGGTGCTGAGACCGAGCTTGGCCAGCGACGTACCGGACAGCGTGAGACCGGCTGCCGGAGGCGTCAGCGTGATCGCACCAGCGGTGATCGACGAGGTGACGCCGGTCGCACTCTGGATGGTCGACAGCAGATGCGTAACGGTGTCACTGACGCCAATGTTGGTGCCGGACGAAGTCGAGCCGGCGACAAAGGTGAAGGTGGTGCCGTTGACGACCAGCGTGTCCGCGGTGGTGATCGCGGTGGCGAGGTCGTTCGAAGCAGTGCCCGCCGTGCCGGACAGCAGCGTCGAACCGGTGATCGCCACTGCAGTCGAGGTGTTGTCGTTGAGCACGGCAGAGCCGGTCACGGCCGTCGAGCTCGCACCGATCAGGCTGGTGGCGGTCGCACCGGTCAGCGCAGCAGACGTGACGTTCGACTTGGTGGAGTAGCCGACGGCGCTCTGCAGCACCTGGTTGGCGATCGACTTGGCGCTGTCGACGAGCTTCTGCAGCGAGGTGATGCCGGTGTTGGCGGACTGCAGGACCTGCACGCCGTTGCCGATACCATCGAGCAGATTGGAGATGTCGGAGGCGCGGTTGTCGAGCCCCTGGGCGGTGAAGAAGTTGGTCGGATTGTCGAGAGCCGAGTTGACCTTCTTGCCCGTGGAGAGGTTGTTCTGGGTGGTGGCGAGGAGCTGAGCCGTCGACTGGAGCGAGAGCAGATTCTGGCGCACCGACGCAGAGAGTACGATACCTGACATTGTCATTCCCTTCTGGATGAACACGAGTAAACATCGCCGCACCGTTCTGTCGGCGATGGGCGCAGACTGATCCGCGGAATCCTACCCGTTCGTTAAAGGGAGGTCGGAACGGCCCGTCGCGCCGACCACGGCCGTCGTTAATCCTAATCAGCCGCTAACCGTCTCATTAAAACACGCATGTAACGGCCGGAATCCGTCGAAATCCGACGATCGACGGCGCACAAAATCGCCACCGCGGCCGCGGCGCGCCGGCGCGGGTTTCGTCGTTAGGAGAGCGCTAACTATGAGCTGAGGCGTCCGGCGGATTGCGGCAGGTCCGGAGCGGCCCGCGGCAACACGATCTCGATGTCTGCAGCCGCTCCGCACGGCTCCTTGAGCTCGAGACGTCCATTCGAACGACTGACGAAATCCTCGACCATCCGGATGTCCTGAAACAGGCGATGCGACCGCGCTGCGCCTCCCGCATGCGCCGCCGCTCTCAGCACGATCACGACGTCGCAGCCGGAGACGCTGTCCGGTGCGCCCGAGCCGCTACTCATCGCCCTGATGTCGACCTTGCCGCCAGTCTCCATGCCGTTGCGCGCCGTGATCGCGAGGCACAGCAGCGCAGCCATCAGCTGGCCCGGATCGGCGAAAACGGCCGGCACGTCTGCGTCCACCGACGTCGTGACCTCGATCTCCGTCCCGAGTGTCGGTCGAAGCAGGCGGCCGACGTCGATCAGCAGTTCGTTCAAGTCGACGGCACATGGACGCGGTGGCCGGCCCCGCGCGAACGACAGAAGCTGCGCCGTCAATCGCGCCCCGCGCGTCGCCGCCTCATCGATCAGGCGGGCAACCGCCGCCAGCTCGGGCCGGCCTTCGACCGCCTCTGCAAGAATATCGATCGTCCCGGTGATCACCGTGAGAATGTTGTTGAAGTCGTGCAGGATGCCGCCGGCGACCTGACCCACGATGGCAAGGCCCGGATTGGCCTCGGGCATCGCGGGCGCCGCATCGCTCGCGCCTTTGCTCGGTGGTGATTTTTCGGAACGTCGACGAGTAGGAAGCGCCATGAATGCTAAGCTGCCTGTTTTGGAAGATCGCGTTTTGGAAGATCGCGGGCTTGCGAGGAAAATCCAGACGATCGGACGCGGCTGCGGTGTTCAGCTTCGTCGTGCCATGCGGCCTCATTGCTGACCATCGATCGCGCTCCAGCGTGAGTCTTCATCAGCCTGGAAGACGGCTCTCGCGACGACGGCCGCGTCGTCGCCGTCAATCGCAGGAGGCCAGCTGGTGCCACCATTCAAGACCAAGGGTCGCATCCGGCGGAAAACGATCCGTCAACGAATCAGCGCGCTTGCTATCGATTTTGGCCTCAAGATGACCGCTGTCAATCGCGGCTGCCCGTATTGTCGCGCCGAACGTGGCTCGGCAGTTCGCAGCCGCCGGGATCGACGGGCGCGGCCTTCATGCGCGCTCCGAGGACCGGCGCCGCCTCGACTCGCCCGACGCGGCAAACTGGGAATCTCGACTGTATACAGCCTGCGCTCAGCTTATCGCGTGCACGGTTGTGGCGGCACGAATGCACATTCCGCCGCGTCTGCACGACAACAAGCACAACAGGAGCGAATACGCGTTGCCAGGAATGATGTCCTTGCTATTTTTCTTGTCAGCAGATGGGACGCAGTTCTATGGAACCATGAGTGCATTGAGATCTGCGAGGCTCCGTTACTGCAATGCAGGAGATGGCTTTGGACCCCAGCTTGCGTTCTCCGAACGGCTTCCTGTCGTCGCTGGCTGACGATGATTTCGAGCTGATCCGTCCGTATTTGCGGACCGTCGATCTGGTGCAGGACTCCGTCCTGGCCGAGGCCGGCGAAAAGCTGCCGCGCATCTACTTCCCCCATCGCGGCGTCATCTCGCTGGTCGTGAACCTGGCGCGTGGAGAACGCGTACAGGTCGCCATGATCGGACGAGACAGTCTCTTCGGAAGCATGTCTCTGCTCACCGGCGGAGATCCGGTGGTGATCAACAGCGCTGCGGTCATCGTGCCCGGTATCGCATCGGTGGTCGACATCGACCGCGTGCGGGCCGCGACCGAGCAGAGCGCCGCATTCCGCTCCCTGATACTGAGACATGCCCTCGCCATCTACGTGCAGAGCCAACAAACGGCAGGTTGCAACGCTGCCCATACGGTTGAATCCCGCCTGGCCCGCTGCCTCCTGCAGACATATGACCTCTCGGGCGGCAACAAGCTCTACATCACACAGGAATCCCTGGCCCAGATGATCGGCGCCCGCCGCAACAGCGTGTCGCTCGTGGCCAGCACGCTGCAGCAGGCCGACTTCATCCACTACAGCCGCGGCCATATCGAGATCATCGACCTGGAAGGGCTGAAGAAAACCGCCTGCGAATGCTATGGCGCGGTCAAGGGCCACTATGAGCGGCTGGTTCGTCCGCGCGGCCAGCCCTGAGCGGCTCCTCTCCGCAGGCCGTGACCATCCGCATCCGGTTTCCAGCACACGGCTTCCGTACAACTACGGCCCACGCCGTTCTCGACATCATCGGCCCGTCCCGAATTAACGCGCTGTTCAACGGGCGCTGATAATTGTCGATGTGCTGACGAGCGCGAGTTCCAAGAAGCGTCGAATAATCTTCGTGCTGATATATCTCGCCCGTGTTTGGCCTTTGACGAAACGCGCGGAGTAATGACATGGCCTTTGATCTGTCGATGCCGATCCTGGTGGTCGATGACTATGCCACTATGATTCGGATCATCCGCAATCTGCTGAAGCAGCTCGGATTCGAGAACGTCGACGACGCCAGCGATGGATCGGCCGCGCTCTCGAAGATGCAGGCGAAAAAGTATGGTCTGGTGATCTCGGACTGGAACATGGAACCGATGACCGGCTACGACCTGCTGCGCGAGGTGCGCGCCAGCCCGGAGCTGTCCAAGACGCCCTTCATCATGATCACCGCCGAGTCCAAGACCGAGAACGTCATCGCCGCCAAGAAGGCGGGCGTCAGCAACTACATCGTCAAGCCGTTCAATGCCGCCACACTCAAGACCAAGATGGAAGCCGTATTCGGCCCGTCCGAATAATCCCGGTCTCGATCGCGGTCTCGATCATTGTGTCCGTGGCGGCCGGAGCGGCATCCGGCCGCTCTCTTTTTGCCGGTCATCTCCTGCATCGATCGGGCGCGCCTCCGCGAGACACCTGGCGCCCGCCGCCCAGCATGGCGGATCCCCCGCTCCCGTAGTTGTACGGGAGCCAAAATTTACGAGGGGGTCAGAGCCGATCGCTAGACAAGTCTCTGCCTGCCGACAACCGCGACAGGGTGGCAACGGGGACAGGGAATTCATGCGCAACGAACTCCTCGTGATCGAAGATGCCGACGTGCATCTTTCAATCTTGCGGAAGATCGCGGCCCAGGCCGGCTTCAGCACGACAGGCGTGAGCTCGGTCGACGCCGCCTCCACCGTCCTGCAGAACAGGCATTTCGATTGCGTCACGCTGGACCTCTCGCTCGGCGAACGATCCGGCACCGAGGTCCTCCAACTGCTTGCGGAGCTGAAATACCGCGGTCCGGTCCTCATCATCAGCGCCTCCGAGGACGATACACTCCACGCGTCGGTCCGCATCGGCAATTTCCTCGAGCTGAACGTGTATCCCCCGTTTCCCAAGCCGATCAATCTGCCGCTGCTCCGGCAGACCCTGAAGCAGATCGCGGGCGAGACCGATCGTCAGAAGCTGGTCCGAGCGGCGGGTTGGTAACGGACGATGAGCAACAACAAGAAACGTTTCCTGGGCGCGCCTGCCGCGATCGCACTCATCCTCATCTGCATCATTGCCGGCAGCAACCTGTTCTTCCTCACCAACCTGCGCGAGAACGCGCTCGTCCACGCCGAAGAAGACCTCAGCCGCCACAGCCTCACGCTGGCAGAGAATGCCGACCGTTCGGTGAAATCGGTCGACCTCGTGCTGTCGAGCGTCCGTGACTATTTGGTACGCGGCGGCGCCATCGATGCGCCCGCTTACCGCAAGATTGCGTCCGACTACGAGACGCATCTGCTGCTCAAGGAGAAGATCGCCGGGTTGCCGCAGATCGACGCGGTGACGCTGATCGACGCACAGGGCAAGCTCCTGAATTTCTCCCGCTACTGGCCTATCCCCGACGTCGGCATCGCGGACCGCGACTATTTCAAGGCCGTGAAGGCCGACCCCGCGATTCAGAGCTACGTCAGCACGCCCGTGCAGAATCGGGGCGACGGCACCTGGAACATCTATTTTGCGCGGCGGCTCGATGACGCCAAGGGCGACTTCATGGGCCTGATGCTCGGCGCGATGTCCGTCCCCTATCTGGAGAACTTCTTCGGCTCGACCTCGCTCGGTCTCGAAGCCGCGGTGTCGCTGATCCGCGAGGACGGCACGCTGCTCGCCCACTTCCCGCCGACCAGCGAAATCGGCAAATCGACCTCGGGCTTCGGCCAACGCGCGCTGGCGGCCGGCGGCGTGCTGCGCGAGCTCTCCGGCAGGACCGGCGAGATGCGCCTGCGGGCCGCGAAGATGCTGCCCAACTATCCCGCGATGATCGTGGTGTCGGTGCCGGAACAGCACGTCCTGAAGGCCTGGCGCGCGATGGCGACGCTGCTGGTCATCATGTCGCTGGTGAGCGCGATGGCGGTGTTGGCGGCCGCGGTCCTGATCTCGCGCTGGTGGGAACGCCACGAACATCTGATCGAAGCAGCCGAAGCCGCGAATGCCGCGAAGTCGACCTTCGTCGCAATGATGAGTCACGAGATCCGCACGCCGATGAATGCCGTGCTCGGCCTTGCCACCACGCTGCTCGAGACCGATCTCGATCCCGAGCAGCGCCGTTCCGTGGTCGCGATCCACAATGCCGGCGACAATCTGCTCGAGATCCTCAACGACATTCTCGACTTCTCCAAGCTTGAATCCGGTCAGCTCTCGCTCGAGGACATTGCGTTCTCCGCCGAGGCACTGGTTCAGAACACGCTGAGCATCATCGGGCCACGAGCCTCCGCCAAGGATCTCAAGCTGAGGAACGTCAGCGATCCGGCCGTGCCGCCCGCGCTGGTCGGCGATGCCGGCCGCATCCGGCAGATCCTGCTCAACCTGGTCTCCAACGCGGTCAAGTTCACGGCATCAGGCGAGGTGGTCATCACGACGCGCTGCATCGCCAAGGACGAGCAAACGGCGAGCGTCGAATGGACGGTGACCGACACCGGCATCGGCATCGCGGCGGACAAGATCGGTTCGCTGTTTGCGAACTTCGTGCAGGCCGACAATTCGATCAGCCGGCGGTTCGGCGGCTCGGGGCTGGGGCTTGCGATCTGCAAACGCCTGACCGAGCAGATGGGGGGCGAAATCAACGCCACCTCGACGCTGGGCCAAGGCTCCACGTTCTCGTTCCGCCTGACCCTGCCGATCGCTGAAGCCATCGCGGTGCCCGAGCAGAACGACGACAGCATCTACGCTTCGCTGCAGAACCGGCTTGCAGCCGTCGGACGACCGCTGCGCGTGCTGGTAGTCGACGACAATCCGACCAATCGGCTCGTGGCGACCAAGATGCTGAAGGATTTCGACATCCAGACGGATACAGCCTGCGACGGCGCCGAGGCGGTCACCGCTGCGAGCCGCTTCAACTACGATCTGATCCTGATGGATGTCCGGATGCCGGAGATGGACGGCTTCCAGGCGACGCGGACCATTCGCGCCCGCGGCGAGCGCCGCTCCAACGTCCCAATCATTGCCTTCACCGCGAACGCCTTCATGGAGGACATCCGGGCATGCCGCGAGGCGGGGATGAACGACTTCGTCGTCAAGCCCGCCCGCAAGAAGGCGCTCGTCGAAGCGATCCTGCGCGTGCTGCCGGCGCCCGCAGCCGTGCTGGAAACGGTGCCCCCCGACATTGCCCCGCTCGTGCCGGCCGAACGAGACGCCAACCAGGCCGAACTCGCGGCCGAGACCGAGGTTGCTCCCGAACCGGCACTCGACCGCGAGGCCTATTCGGAGCTGGTCGGCGAGATCGGAGACGAGGCGGCCCAGGAAATCCGCGACGTCTTCTTCAGCGAAACGGATGCCCGGCTGAAGCTGTTCCGCAAACTGTCGCTCGATGGTGAGCGTATCAAGATCGGCCGCGAGGCCCATTCGCTGAAGAGCGCGGCCGGAACTTTCGGCTACCGGCGGCTTGCAACCTATGCCCTCGCGCTGGAGAAGAGCGCGCCGCGCCTGTCACCGAAGGACTATTCCGAACTGCTCGACAGCATCGAATCAGCCTATGCGGCCGCCCGCACTCAAGAGCTGCAATACTAGAGCTGCAATACTGAAGTCTCCGCAGGCCGGGGTTCTGCGACGCCCATCCCGTGACGTACGGCGTCTCTCCGCCGCTCGGCGGCAGCCGTCGCGGTTACCGACGGGCCAATGGCCACATCGAACTTGCGGGCTCGGCGGATGGCAAAGCAAGCGCCAGTCTTCTGCGCGAGCCTGTCCGCATTGGGACCGTGCGGCGCGCTGCGCGCCTCTGATCGGCGGATTGCGATGGCCGAGCGAACCCTCACCGCCGGGATTCGCTGAACGCGATCTTCATATTCCCTTACAATAGGTTGACGCCGTACTTCTACGGCTCAAGATTTTCACAATCAACTAATCATGAGCTGCGAGATTGGGGGTACATAGGAGATGTGTCCCATGTTTACTTTTGAAACCGCCGACCAGAAGGAAGTCAGGCGTTTCCGAATTGCGCAGTTCAACGGCCGGACCGCAACCGTAAAGTCCGGCGGAGCAACGATTACCGGCCACGTCCGTTCGGTGATGGAAAAGGAAGCGAGCATTCCGCCGCGCTGGACCATCACGATCGTGCCGACGCCGCCCAAGGCCCAGGCGCCGCTGCGTCCGGCCTCGCGCGCGCGTCCCTTTGCAGAGGATTATTTCTGACGGCGCATGTATACCGGATTCTGATCAGTCGTCACCCGAGCATGATCGGACCAGCGGACGTTGCGGCCCCTCAGCCCATGATGAGATCGAGCCGCGGCCGTGATGGTTTCTGGACCATCGCGAACCCGCCACGGCCGTTCATTGCCGAGCACATCAAAATCGGAAATGCGGGCGCCACGGTTTCGCGCTCGCGTGCAATCATCCGATTCGATCGAGAAGTGCCGCTCGGACCAGCTCGGCCGTATTGCGCGCCCCAAGCTTGCGCATCGCTTCGGCGCGATGGCTCTCAAACGTGCGAGGGCTGATGCCCATCCGCAATGCGCCTTCCTTGTTCGAATGCCCTTCACTGATGAGCTTGAGGACTTCGCCTTCGCGCGGGGTCAGCGATCTCGCGGCACGGCCGGGAAGCCTCGCAGACGTCGTGCCGGCAACACCGCCGGCGTCGTGAACCGGTCCCGTATTCGACGTGGGGACAACATGGCTCTGCCGGTCCGACATCCGGCTCACCAGTGCGCAGACGCGCTCCGTCTGCATCACCGCGTTGTCGATGACCATCTGCACATGTCGACGCTCGCTGGGTGTCCTGGCGATCTCATCGCTGCGCTGCTTGATCTCGACCATGTAGAGCATCAGAGCCGTGAGCGACCCGTTCAGCTGCCGTGCCAGGGCGGAAGTATCCTGGTCGTCCCCGCATCCCCTCGCCAGCGGCACCACCACGTCAGAGGGCGCGGGGGCGCAGTCGTTAACCTTTTGGCCGCCTGGAACGGCCGCGGGACGATCATCGGAGAGGCTGTTGCTCAGCTGTGCCATGCCTCATAGTGGCGCAGGGCGGGCTCTAACATGGTTAACATCTGAAGCCGTAACAATACGGGTTTCCCACGATAGCTCGCGTAAACGTCGATATTTTCTTCCTGAAGTTGCAATTTCGAAAGATTAACGCGCTAACGGTTGACGCAGGCTCCGGGCGACCGGCCTCGACCGGACCCGCTGGGCCGTTGAGAGCACGCTTTCGCGCGATTGTTTACCGAAATTAATCGAGCACCAACTGTTTCGTGGTCCGATGCTCTCTGTTCTCGTCCATGGAGACGAGCCGTTTCGGACTTCAACTGACAGCCAGACGCCAATGGGACCGGTTGACCGCATCTGGGAATTTCTGCAGCGGTTGTCGCCGTTGACACGGAGCTGTCTGCTCAGCGAGCTCGAACGACTGGAGCTGAGCGGCGTCGATATGCCCGGATTCGCCGACATCCAGGCCCGGCTGCGCGCCGAGATCCGCAAGGATAGCAACGGTGGCCATCGGACCGCCAATCCTTCGCGCTTCTTCTTCATGCCCATCGAGCAACTCCTCGTCGACGGCTCGCCCGAGCATGCCAATGAAGGGCGGATCGCCCGCGGCTCACTGACGCCGATCTGGGAATGGATTTCGCGTGATCTGCTCCCGACGATGGCCCGCGACTACAATGCGCGGATGAAGGATCTCATCGCGTCGGACAAGCAGCGCGAGATCGGCCAGACCGCAAGCGTGTTCCAGACCAAGGTGGCGAAGTCGCTGGAAGGCACGCTGGCGAGGCCCGAGGGGATCGAGCAGGTCCGCAGCAAGCTCAAGGCCTATACGGCGTCGCCGTCGGTCTTCGACGACGTCGTGAAGCTGACGAAGGCGCTGCGCGCCCGCGAGGACATCGCAAAATTCGCCGATTCGCTGCCGGACCGGATCGTCGAATTCGACGATCCGCAGGTCAAGAAGATGACGCTCCTCATCGACGGTCTGCGCAAGAAGGAGCCGGACGCCCTGCCCTTTGCATTGACGCTCGTCGCCAAGCGTCTGAAGGAGCCTTGGCAAGTGATGCGGCTGGCGACGAAGGCGGCGCGCAGCAAGAGCGTCGCCGACGTCCTCGCGACGCCCTATGCGATGACCGTGCCGATGGTGCTCGATCAGCTCGAAGACAAGCGCCTGGCTCTCAGGATCGCCCTGAAGAACAACCGCGTCGTGACGGCCAAGGAGATCCTGACCAGCATCTACGACATCGAATATGCGATCCAGGTGCGCATCGACCGGATCGAGGAATCCGACTGGGGCAACCGGTTGAACAATATCATGACCAGTACGGCCAGGATGGTGGAGGCCGAGGTCAAGCGCTTCCCCGACGAAGTCGGGCACGTGCTCGGCTCGGAACGGCTGCGCAGCCACCGCTCGCTCGGCGGCCGCCTGACCTACCTCGCCTGGAAAGGCCGTGACGCGCTCAAGACGGCGTTGCGCTCGGCAACGGGCTGAGCAGGGACCGTCATTTCGAACGGTTCGCACGCAGGCCGAGGAAGGTCTCGATGAACCGTCCCGAGAACACGAATTGCAGCCACCAGAACGCTAGACGTCGGGTCGACATATCTGGGCTTCCCCACAGAAAAGGGACCCGCCGTTCTTACCGCATTGCACCGTGTTCGACTGTGAACTGGTTCACAATCGCCTGAGCCGGCGCGCCCGGACGTTTCCAGATTTGCCGGACCTGCTAAGCCGCCGATCGCGGCTCTCGGCACGCGAGACCCCGCAAGCAAGGAGGCTGACGTGAGAGCGAGCAAGGCTTTGATGACCGCCCTGGTGCTGGCATGCGCCGCGCTGTTCAATTCCGACGGTGGCGCGCAGAGCGCGGGAGATCCGGCAGCGACGACGCCGACGGCGGACAATGCGGTGCTGCTGACCATCTTCCTCAAGCACGATCAGTCGCGGCCGCTGAACGAGCTCAATGCCCAGCTCGAGCGCCAGGGCTACTACAAGGCGTTTCCGCCCGCAGGCGTCGAGGTGGTGAGCTGGTACGTGATGATGGGGATCGGCCAAGTCGTCACCTTGCGCCTGCCGGCATCGCGTCTGCGCGAGGTCAATCGCATCTTGGAGAACACGGCGTGGGGCGCGTATCGCACCGAGTTCTATCCCACCTACGACTACATGGCGGTGGGCCTGGCCGCTCATGAGAAGGCGGTGCAATAGGTCGGTGGCAACCGATCGGATCGGTCCTGCACAGCGAAACGGGAGCTATTGGGCACGGTTTTTCGTGGCAGCGAGAGCTCGACAGCCGGCCACTTCCCTCAGGCTTTCGTCATGCGCTCGCGGGCCGATTTGAAGCCCGCGACGAAACGCGCAAGCGTGTCCGAGGTCTTGCCGCGCGGCAGCATGACTTCGATCAGCGAGAACTGTCCGCGCCGCTGCGCGGCGCGCTCCAGCGCGGCGACGAGCTCGGCGCGGGTTGCGACGCGTTCGCCCGTGCCGCCGATGGAGTTGGCGATGTCGGCATAGTGCCAGTCGTCGAGATTGTTGAACCGGGACTCCGGCTGAAACACGCGCAGCATCTCCCAGCTGCAGTTGTTGAACACCACGACGATCGGATCGAGGCCATAGCGGCGGCAGTTGCCGAGCTCCCAGCCTGTCATCTGGAACGCGCCGTCGCCGACCAGGACCAGCGGCCGAAGCCCGGTCGCGGCCACGCCGATGCCGGCCGGTACGCCGAAACCCATGCCGGCGTAATAGCCCGGCGCCGCCAGCGCCGTGTTGTCGATCTCCATCGCGGTGAACAGGCAATCGCCGATGTCCGAGGTCATCGGCATCCGACCGTGACGGTCGAACATGTCGTTGATGGCGGTCGCGATGTCCGACGGTGCGATCGGCTGGCCGTCGGCAACGAGGCCGCGCGGATAGGCCGTACGCTGCCGCGGCAAGGTGGTCGGAGCCGTCCGCTTCGTTGCGCGATCGTCCAACGCGTCGATGAGGTCGCCGAGCGGCATGTCGCGATAGACATGATGGCCGATCTGCACCTCACGACTGGCGGCGAGGATCATGCGCCGCGGGTCCGGTGCGCGGTTCGACAGGGCAAAATTGGTGTCCGACAGGATGACACCCAACATCAGCACGAGATCGGCATCTTCGACGAGTTGCGTGATCGCCGGATCACCCGCGGCGCCGAGATAGGTGCCGGCAACGACATCGTCCGCCTTGTCGAGCAGGCCGCGCCCCATGAAGGTCGTGACCAGCGGCAAGGCCAGCTTGCGCGCGAGCGCTGCGATCCGGTCCTCGACGCCATAACGACGGATTTCCACGTCGACCACGATCACGGGACGTACGGCCCGTTCGATGCGGCCGAGAATCTCCTCGACGCATTCGCCGAGCGCTTCCTGGTTGGCCTGCCGCGACGGCAGCGGCACCACCGCCTCGACCTCGGCGTCCACCATGTCGCGTGGAAATTCGAGATAGACCGGCAGCGACATTTCCCTCGCACTGCGCAGCACGCGCGCGATTTGCGCCGGTGCGGTGACCGGATCGCTGAGAACCGCCTGATCGCAGGTGATTTCCTTGAAGACCGCGAGTTGCGTGTCGACGGTGCGGGCCTGATGATGCAGCAGAAAGCCGGAGACGCGTTCGCGCGCGCCGGGAGCGCCGGCGATCACCACGACCGGCGAGCGCTCCGCATAGGCGCCGGCGATCGCATTCACGAGGTTGAAGGCACCGGCGCCGTAGGTCACGACGGCAACGCCAAGCCCGCCATGGTATCGCGCCGCTGCATCCGCGGCGAAGCCGACCGCCGGCTCATGGCTCAGCGTGACGTTCGGCAGGATATCGCTTTCCTCGATCACCTTGAACAGCGGCAGGACGAAATCACCGGGAATGCCGAAGATCTCGCGGGCGCCATGATCCTTGAGTGCCGCAAGCAGCGCATGGGCAAGAGCGGGCATCTGTGTCCTCGGGTGTCGTATGAAGGTTGCCCGGTGCTACACGATGAAGGACGCGCTGCCAATGTTGGGGCGAGGCACCTCGATCGAACCGACGGAGAGGACGACGCTACTGGTGTTCCGGCTCCAGCATTCGCTTGGAGTGCACGCGGACACCGGAGCGAATGCCCGATCCGCCATGCTCAATTGCTGCTCAACACCATCCCGGCAGGCTGGACGCCCGGGGCGGAGCCGCCAGGGATGGTCAGCGAGAGCGAGAGGATGGCGGCGAGAGCGACCATCATTCCAAGCTTCATCGTCACCGTTCGGCGATCCGTGATCGGCAGAAACAGGAAGAACAGCAGCGCGGCAGCCAGTACGGAATCGAGCACATAGACCATTGTCACCTCCATCATTGCCGTGGAGGATGGCGCAGATCAGCAGGCGTGACTGTGGCGCGCGTCACACCCCCGGGCAAGCTCGACGACTCCCGAGGAACCTCGTACGCGAGCGGGATATCCTGCTGCCAAGGGAGCCGGTCGACGCCACGACCGCCCCTTCAAGGCTTCTGGCACTCCGAATAAAACGTCCCGTTCGCGGCGACCAATCTTTCAAGGCACTGGCGCTTGTCCGTCACCGGGCCAGCGATTGAGAAATCGAACGCCCGCCCTTTCACGATGAGGGCATAGCGGCCAGCGGGAAATTGGAGATCTGGATCGCGTGGCGTGACTTCATACATCTGAGGATCATCCTTCATCGGAGCCGCTCGGCACGGAATCGAGATGTTGCGAACGACCCATGTCTCGTCCTCGTTCGAGACGATCGGCTTGCCGGATGGATCGAAGCTGGTCGCCTGCCTGACCCGCGCGATGACACGAACTTCAACCTTCTCAAATACGTCAGCGGCCGAGTCCCGCTGGAAGACGACGAACCTCGCGCGACCGTCAGGGAGCGTCGTCTCGCTCGGCTTCGTGATCGCAGCCGAGATGGCAACACGTGGATCCGGGACGCGTCCTGGTAATTGCTGCAGGTCGAAAAGGCGGTCCGCAGTCGCCGCGTAGACACCATAGGCTGTAGGCAGTCGAGGGTCTCGCGCCGGTGCAGCCGGCGTTGCTGCGGCTATCGGGACTTCCGGCAACGGTGAAGGCGGCGCCGCGACCGGCGCAGCCGCAGGGGCCGACGTCCGAAAGCCCAACAGGCTTTGGAGAGCCGCAAGGTCGTGTCGCCGAGCCGACGCGATGCCACCAACGACCATGACGATCAACAGCAGCACGACGGCAAGACGCGCAGGCATGAAAGACAGAAGGCGACGGACGACGTCGAAAACTGCGACGGACCTGGTCGCGTTGTCGTCGCTCGCCGGCGGAGCATGAAGCGTTTCAGAGCCGCGTTCCGGACCTTCGATGAGCGACACCGACAAGCGAGGCTCTCCTTGAACGCGATGCACAAGCGGAGTTGGCTGCCGCGGGAGACTTTGTTGACCCGCCGTCGTCATGTGCGACTCGACTCCGGCAATGGCGACCTCGAGCGCCTGCATCAGCCGCGCCTTTTCCGTCGGATCGTCTTCCGACAGCTGCTGCAACTTGTGGCGAGCGAGTTCGTAGACCGCACTACGCAGCTGCTCGGGATCTCCGTTCACTGCATCGATCGTGCGCGCCAACACGAGCGCAAATTCAACCTCTGGATGCGCAGCGACGGCGTTCTTGACCTGAGGAGGCAAACGGTCCGATGTCATGAGCTTGACCGTCGATCCATGGAACTTCACACTCGTCTGTTAAGAAAACGCGACATCCGGACCGGACCGATGGCGCGAAGAACCTGAAAAAACAAGCTTTGGAGCAGCTACGGCCGACATATCATAGAGCCGCACGATTCTCATTCGTTAACATTTTCAGGCACACGCCGCATAATGGCTTTGCAGCCGCCGCCGAATAAACCGGCTACCCAATCCGGCCGAGCCGTGACATATTCCCGTGCATTGGTCGAAGACCTCGCGCATCTCGTGTACGCATCCGTCAACGCGTCACATGTGCGTATGAGATCGTCGGTTATTCATTGTGAGTCACGTCAATTATTATTTGGCTTTAAGACGTAGGATAGCGACATGAAGCGTAGTGAACTACACCATTACGATGAGAACTACGAAGATCACCGCGGATTTCCCGGTGCCGATTTCTACCTTCAGGAGCGGATTGCGCTCCTGCTCGACGAGAACGAGAAGCTGAGGCGCATCGCCGCAGACCTCACCAGCCAGACCCAGCGCATGCGAAGATCGAGTCTCGGATCGAACTGATTGCCGCCACGGAACCTGCTTGATCAGTCCAGAGAATCGAGGGGCGGGTCAGCGAAGCAAAGAGAGCAGGTCGGGCCTGGTGTCCGCGACCACCCCGACCAGCAGAGCGCGGCCGGCCGTTGAGCCTTCTCGATAGGCGTCCCCGATCTCAGACGGGATGATCGCTGGTTGGGCATTTCGACCTTGTAACATTCCACCTTGCAACAACAGCATCGTGATATCGGCGCGAATCAAGTCCGCGAGTTCCCGATCGTCCAGCTTCCTCAGCTGCACCGCTGCTCGCAGCCGCTCCGCGGTGAGCGTCCCCGACGCCGGCGAGGTGAAGTAGACCATCTTCATGCTCGGTGCGATCCGCGGGTCGTCGGGATCCAGCCGTTCCAGGAGAGACACCCGCCACAGCCAGAGCCGCGGCTGTAAGGGCCGCTCGCTCAGCGCGCGAACGATCAGTTGCTGGGCGTGCTCGCTGCGGAAGATCAGGCCGGCGCGATCGTCATTCGTGGCAGCACGAAACGCGGCTTCGGCGGCGTCGACCGACACGGCGGCGGCGGGCGCGGGATCCAGCACCGCCAATGCCTCGTAGAACAGCGAGCCTCGCTTAGGGAGCGCGACGGCATCGCGGGCCGCAAGGCCGAGCCAGATCTTTCCGGCCGCAACACAGAGCACGACCAGCATGATCAGCGCGGGGACGACACGCAGCGTACGCCCGCGTACCGCTCGCCACATGAAGCGCCTGGCATGATCCGCCACTACAGGCATGACGGACTACCTCGGCCGGCCGACGCAGCGGATGTCGATGTCGTGGCCGCGGATCACGAGCACGGCAAGCCTGCCTGTGGCATAGGCACCGACATCGATATTGATGCGATGGTCCCGAATGTCCGGCTCACGGACCGGCGTGTGGCCGTGGACGACGACCTTGCCGAAGTCTTCGCTGCTGCTGAGAAACGGTTCGCGGATCCACATCAGGTCCTCCTCGCTCTGATGCGAGAGCGGCACGCCTGGACGGACACCGGCATGGACGAAGAAGAAATCTCCACAGGTGAAGGATGGTCTGAGGCTGGTGAGAAATTCGCTGTGCGCGCGCGGCAGAGCCTTTGATAGCGACCTGCGAAGCAGTGCCGCCTCGGGATTCGCACGGGGCAGGAGAACATCATAGGACATCAGTGTCGCCGCCCCGCCGAGCCGCAGCCAATCCGGCAGCAGATCGTCGCGCCGGAGCACGTCGCTCAGGATCGACTCGTGATTTCCTCTGACGAATACGCTCTCATGAGCTCGCGCGCGCGTGATCAGGAGATCGAGCGTGCGGCGCGAATCGGGGCCGCGATCGATGTAATCGCCGAGAAAAACATGGATCGCGCGCCCAGAACGCGTCCGCGCGATATCCTGGTCGATGAGGTCGAACGCGTCGGCCAGGAGATCGGCGCAGCCGTGAATATCGCCGATGGCGTAGAGAACGATACCGTCAGGAATCCGCGCGCGCTGGTCGATCCGCGACAACAACCGACTAAACATGCGAGATCACCGCCGCGTCGTTCACGTGGACGCGCCGCGGCCGGCGGTCAGCGGTACCATCCCGTATATGCACCCCAATAGCCCGGGCCACCATAGGGACCATAGGCGCCGTAGAGCGCCATGCAGGAATACCGGTCCGAGCATCCCCAATGCCGGTGACGGATGCGCCGTGGATAGACGTCATATTCCGTGGTGGCCTTCACATGCCGCGCCTCGCGCCGAGGGATCGCGGCGTCCGCGGCACCGGCTGCGGTGATGCCGAGCAGAGAGCAGATGAGAAAGCCGGCCGCGCCGCAGGCGAGCGTCTGGCGAATGGCAGCGCGTGATGGCATCTGTTCCTCCTCATGAGCAGCGGGTCTGCAGGCGTCGAATTGATAGCATGACGAACGACGGAAATCTAACCTCGCGGCCCCCGGCGCGGCGCGCCTGTATCGCTGGATGCACCTTGGACGGATCGCCGCCGGCCAGACTTCACGCGCTTGGCTGCGATCTCCGCCCCACTCGCCCGCTGGCCGTTCTTCACAGGAGCATGCGCGGCCTTCTCAGCCGCCGCACCTATCGTGCTCGCGCCGGCCTTGCCGCGGCGTTCCCAGGACGGCAGCACCCGTCCGGGCCAGAAGCGGCGTGACGGCGGACGCGGCGGTTCGCCGATGAGCAGGCTCCGCATCTTCGGCACGCACACACGCGCCGCATCGAAATTCTCGACCACGTAGCGACGCGCCGCGTCCCGCATCGGCTGCAGTCGATCACGATCCTTGAGAACGGCCGAGACCCGGTCGGCGAGATCGTCGACGGCGTGGAAGGGAACCAGCATTCCGTTCTGGTCGGGCTGCACGACCTCGCGGACCGGCGCAGTGTCCGAGCCTATCACGAGACAACCGGCACTCATCGCCTCCAGCATCGACCACGACAGCACGAACGGATAGGTCAGGTAGATGTGAGCAGAGGACACCTGCAGGGTCGCCAGAAACGTCTCGTAGGAGACACGTCCAAGAAAGTGGACTCGCGAGAGGTCGATCTGCTGCCTGACCTCGTTGAGGAAGGTGGCCTTCCAACTGGTGCCCGGCGGCGGCGCAAGTCCGTAGGAGATCCCATCGCCGCCGATGATGACGACTTGCGCCTTCGGGCGCCGGGCCAGAATCTTCGGCAATGCCCGCATGAAGATATGATAGCCGCGGAGCGGCTCCAGATTCCGGGCGACGAAGGTCACGACCTCATCGTTTCGGCTCAGCTCCCGTCCGTCGGACAGGCGCAAACGCGCGAGCGGGTTGGGCTTCACCAGCGAGGTATCAATGCCCTCATGCACGATCTCGATCTTGTTTTGATACTGGGTCGGGAAGGTCGAATGCTGCCAGGATGTCGGCGAGACGCCGATATCGCAATCCTCCAGCGCCAGCAGAGTCGTCGCATTCTTCAGGTGGAGGCCGATGTGGCCATCCAGGCCGGTCGTCGGAAACTCCGGATCGAAGCCGAGATCACGTCCCTGCGCGCCGTAGAAGAACTCGCAATAAAGAATCAGGCGCGCGGTTGGAAACATCGTCCGGAGAGGCAGGGTTTCGCCCCAGCCCGGATGTGCGAGAATCACATCGGGGACGAAGCCCGAAGAAGAGAGACTCGACAGGCTGTAGAGCACCTGTTCGGCACGCCGGCACTCGAGATCGAACCGCCTTGCAAAAGGATGCGTTGCGGAAACATCGGCCCCCGCAAGGGCATATTTGAGAAGCCGGACCGATGGCATCGGCTGCGCGTTCGAAGCCCCGATCGCGACGAGCTCGTTGCCCGGTTCCTTTGCCAGCGACACGGCGAGATTGCGATACTGCGCTGGGAAATTGTTATGAACGAATAGAACCTTCACTAGGCGGTCTCCACGCTGGATTGCCCGCTCCGAAAGCAAAAACGTCGCTTGCGCCCTGTAATCACCTGCAAAACTTGATGCCTGAGTATTTCGCCGACACCTTCACTATAACGAACATTTCCGGGCGCGAAGTGTGAAGTATGTGATATTATGCAACACGGTAAAGCAGCATGGTGGATTTGTCATGGTGTTCGGGGCGTTGCCTCGGTCGGGATTGCATAGCGGGCGGGAGTAAAGAATGAATCGCGGCACAGAGCTTGACCAGCAGAAGGTCGTCCAGCTCGACCGGGGCCTTTTCTTCGTCAGCTACAAGAGTGCCGAGGACTTGGCGGCGCCGCCCCGCGTGATGGTCTCGCCTGCGCCGGGCCACGAACGGCGGATCGAGCTGGTGTTGCATCCGGACGCTGACGAGGCCGTGCTGTGGCAGCCCAATTCGGCACTGGTGGTGCGGGTCGAGGCTCCGGCCACGCTTTTGGTTCAAGTTCTGCCCATGCGTCACGGCGGCTCTCGTGCTGCCGCCGTCCGCATCGAGCCGATCACCCCTGGCAGTCCCCCGACGCTGTCGCGAACGACCATGGCTTTTGCGCCGACAGCGGCCGCTCCCGCCTCCGCTCTGACGCAGGATGTCGGCCCCGGCTTGCGCCTGCTGGCCCATGTCGCCGGCCTCGGCGATGTCATGGTCGGCCAGAACAGCTGGATCGCCGGCCCGACGGCCCCCTCCCGCGTCGAAGGGATCATGCTCGACTGGCCGGATATCCCCGCCGGTCTCGACATCCGCTACGCAGTTCAGTTCGCCAATCCCCAGGCTGGCAACAGCAAGCTCGTGCCGCTCGGGACCTTTGCCGGAACGCGAGGCCGCGCCCTGCCGATCACCGGCATTGTGCTCGAGATGAGCGGACCGAGTGATCTGCAATTCGTCGCCGAGGCCGTATTCCTGAGCGCTCCCACCTTGCGGGCGACCGGTCGCAGAGTCGTCCTCTCCGGCCCCACAGGGCGAGAGCCGCTCGTCGGGCTTCGGATCAACGTCGAGAGCGTCCAACCGATCGAAGACGCCGTACCGGTTCAGCCAGAAGCTTCGAAGGCGAGTCGGAAGGAAGCCTCGTCGGGCCGCGTTCGCGTCTTCCGCAGCCGGCCGCGTCAGGACGTCCCCGCTGCGACGGGATCGGCCCGCTCGACACATCCATGATGGTTCGGGCTTCGGTCTGACGGCCAAAGGTTTTCGTCATGAACGGAGCCATATCAGAGCTGGCGAGGCCGGCTCGCCACCATCTGCGGCTGGAGCGCCTGGCGGCGCAGGCTCTCGCGGCCGAGGATTTCGTTTCTGCCTTCAAGTATGTCGACCGGCGCTGCCGTCTCGATCCGCCGGCCCGGGCGCATTGTTTCGTGCTGCGCGCCGAGGCCGCGTGGCGCCTCGGTCACCGCGAGGCTGCTCTGGCGGACCTGGCCAGAGCCCTCGAGATCGCCCCTCACGACGTCGGCGCCAATCGGCGGCTGCTCGCCTGGTCCGACGAGGAAGGTCGACGCCAAGCAGCCACCGAGCTGCTGGCGACCGACACAGTCGGCGCCAGCTTGCGGACGGCAATGGCCGTGCTGCGGGACGCCGGCGAGACCTGCTGGGCCGCGTTGTCGATCTACGATTCCGAAATCGTCGGCTGGGTGGCCTGGAGCGGGGATGCCGATGTCGAGGCTTGCCTCGACACGGACGGCGGATCGCTCACGAGTCTTGTGGAGCCGGATCCATTCCATCCGCTCGCCAGCAGCAGAATCCGGGCATCGGCGTTGAAACTACGTCGTCCCTCGTCTGAGACGGCACAAACGCTGACGCTGCGATTGGGTGGGCGCACCTTTCGGACCTATCGGCTGTCGCCGGTTGCGAGCCGACCGGTGCTGCCCCGCCCCGCGCCGTCCCCCGTCGAACGGAAGGACGGAAAGACCAAGACGGTCATCGTGCCGGTCTATGGCGATGCCGATGCGACCATGGCCTGCCTCGACAGTCTCTGCCGTGCACGCGCGCTCGGAACGAAGCGTGGCGCCGGATCGCCGTTCCAGATCCTGGTGGTCGACGATGGGAGCCCGGAGCCGGCACTGAAGGCCCAGCTTCAGGCGCTGGCGGCCCTTCAGGACATCGCGCTTCTGGTCAATCCCACCAACCAGGGCTTCATCGGCGCCGTCAACCGCGCCTTGACGAAGGTTGGAGACGGCGATGTCATCCTGCTGAATGCGGATACCATCGTGCCGCCGGGCTTTGTCGAAAGGCTTGCAGCCGCGGCCTATTCGGCGCCTGACATCGGAACCGTGACGCCGCTCTCCAACAACGGCGAGTTCTTTTCGTTTCCGACGTCGGACATCTCGAACCCGATGCTCGGCGATGGCGAGATCGTCGCCAGGGACAAGGCCGCCGCACAGGCGAATGCAGGCACGACGGTCGACATGCCGAGCGGCATCGGTTTCTGCCTTTACATCAAGCGAGCCGTGCTCGATCGGATCGGAGCGCTCTCGGAGAGCTTTCGGCGCGGCTATCTCGAGGACGTCGATTTCTGCCTTCGCGCCCGCGCCGCAGGTTTCCGCAACGTCTGCGCGCCGTCCGTCTATGTCGGGCATCATGGTTCGCTCTCCTTCCAGAAGAGCAAGCGGGCCCTCGTGCTCTACAACTTCGACATTCTCGATCGGCGATTCCCCAACTACCGTAGTGAATGCCGGGCGATCGAAGCCGCAGATCCGTTACGCTCGTCCCGTGCTGCGCTGGAATCCGCGCTTCCCGCCACGGAGGGCAACCGGGTGCTGATCGTCGCGGGACGTGGCGCTATGCTGCCGGTCGCCGAGACCCGGGCGCGTCACCTGGCGGACGATGGCGAGCGAGCGGTTCTGCTCATTCCGCAGCAGACCAAGCTTACCTTTCGGCTCAAAGCCGCCGACGGCGACGTCCCGCAATCTCTGCTGCTGCGCTTCGACACGCCGAGTGCGATCGCGGAGGCGGAAGGCGAGATCGCCAGATTGCGGCCATCGCGGATCGAAGTAGCTGACCCGGCGCTTCCGCCTGCCCTGGCGGACGTCGCCCACCGTCTTGGGCTCGCTCTCGACCGCTGGATCACGACGGCCGACATACCGGTGATGGAGGGACGCGCCGACGAGCGCGTCCTGGCCCCGACCGAGGCCGCGCTTCGTTATGCCGAGAACCGCACCGCGCAAGGCCCGTCGACATCCGTACGACAGGGGCGCCAGGGTCGTCCCGCTCAGCTGAACGCATGGCCGGTGCAGCCGCTGGCCCTCGCGGAAGCCGTGCCTGAACGACCGCGCGCTCTGGTCGTCATCCCCATGGCACCATCAAGTCAGGCCTGGCAGGCCATCCGCGCCGTGGCGCATCAGTTACGGAGCTCGAAATCCCCCGTCTCGATCGTCGTCGTGGGCGAAACGCTCGATGACCGCCGGCTGATGTCTTTCCCGAACATCTTTGTCACAGGCCCTGTGGCGATTGAAGAGTTGCCGGACGTCCTCGCTCCGCATAATCCTGGCTGGATCCTGACGGATTTCGAAGTGCCGGTGTTCGGCCATCCCCTTCTGGAGGCAGCCAGGCTGGCGCCGCGCCCGGTGGCCTATCGCAACTGGGCAGGCGAAACGCTCGAACCGCGTCCAGGAGACCTTGGCCTTCCAGGCACTGCGGACGACGAAGCTCTAGCTGCAGCGGTAACCCGCTGGATCGCGACATCATGACCACCTTGCGCAGGCACAACACCCCCGCGCGGCTGCCGGCCGCCCCAGAGATCGAGGGTCTGACAGAAACCAGCCGGATCGCCCTACTGGAGGACGGAACGCTCGCGGGCTTCGTCCTCGATCCCACAGATCTGGATCGGCGCCTCACGGTCGAAATCCTCCTGGACGGGATCGTGGTGGCCGCCGCCCATGCCGACAATTTCGTTCCCGAGCTTGCGGCGCTTGGACTCAATGATGGCGCGTTCGGCTTTGCCGTCAGCATCCTCAAGGCGAAGCTCGCGGCGGTCAGCCGCGTTGAAGCGAGAATCGCGAATCTGGGGACTGCGGTCGGCCGCCCGATCGACCTGTCCGCCGTCGAGGATGGGGTCGAGGATCCGCGCCCGAACGCTGTTCTGCGCTGGCACGGCGGCTTGCGCGTTTCGGGCTGGATCGACAGCCAGACCGAGGGCCTGCTGGAAGTCCTGGTCGACGGCGAGGCGGTCGCTCAGGTCCGTGCGGCCATCTGGTCGCGGATCGACGATGCGGCCGCGCCCGGCGGGGGACGCAACGTCCGCGCCTTCGACCTCCATCTGCCCGAGCGCTTCGCCGACGGCCGTGTTCATCAGCTGACCATGCGCAAGGAAGCGCGCGAGCCGCTTCCCGCAAGCACGATGTTCGTTGCTTTTCCCGACGGGCTTGCCGGGATGATGGATCGCATCAGCGACCTCTCCTCGGAGCGGCTGCGCGGCGAGTTGTACGATCAGATCATTCCGTCCTCGCTGCCGATCGCGAACTACGTGTCCTGGCGCGACCGCTTTCCACTGCCGAAACCCGATGCGAGCCAGCTCCAGCTGTCCGTCATCATTGTCGGCCAGGCCGGAGCTGAACGGACGATCGACTCGCTCGAGGCGCAGAGCTACGCGAACTGGACCGCCGGCATCCTGGACGCCCCGGCCCCGGCATTGGACGCCGACGCCTTCGAGGAATTTCTCGACGAAGTCGCGGCTGATTCGGACGCGATCGTTGCGCTCGCGGCGGGCGCCCTGTTGGCACCGGACGCCCTCGCCCGCATCGCTGCAGCCTTCGACCAGCATCCGCAATCCGTCGCGCTGTATGGCGACGTTGATCTGGTTGCGGCCGATGGTGAACTGTGGCCGATGGCCTTTCCAGCCTTCGACTACGAACGCATGCTGGAGCAGGGATACTGCGCGCACCTCTTTGCGCTACGCGCGAATGCCGCCCGGGTCGCCCTGGTGGTCCGGCCGGAAAACCTCTATCGGCTTTTCAATGCGTCGTTCGATGTGCCCGGGCCGTCATCAGCTCCTGTGCTGCATCTGCCGGGCTCGCTCGGAACCGTCGAACGCTTCGATGTCGCTGCGGCCGGCCAGTGTCTGGCCTCGGCCACCCGGCTGCACCTGGAAACACGCGGCCTGCCCGCGAAAGTCACGGTCAGTGACGGCGGATTGTTTCCGGCGGTGCGTGTCCGGCGAGAGATCGAGCACCACCGCACGACCATCGTGATCCCGACGCGCGACCATTTGCCGCTGCTGCGGACCTGCCTCGACAGCATTGCCCCAGCAGTGGCGCGCTCGAAGGCAGAGATCCTGGTGATCGACAACGACAGCTCCGATCCGGAAACGCTGTCGTTCCTGGCCGCTTTGCCAGGCCGGGGAATCAAGACATTGAAGGTCCCTGGGCCTTTCAACTTCGCACGGCTCAACAATCGCGCGGCCGCAGCCGTCGACAGCGAAATCCTGTGCCTTCTCAACAACGATATCGAGGCCCGCGACGACGGCTGGCTCGAGGAGATGTTGACGCGCCTGGCCGAACCCGACGTCGGCGCGGTCGGCGCGATCCTGACGTGGCCCGGCGGGGTGATCCAGCACGGCGGCATCGTGCTGGGCACCAATTTCAGTGCCGCTCACGCCTTCACGGATCGCATGGCCGACGATGCCGGCTACCTTGATCTTCTGCGTGTGAGCCATGAGTGCAGTGCGGTGACAGCCGCCTGTCTCCTCACCCGGCGCAGCGACTATCTCGCCATGGGCGGGATGGACGAGATCCGGTTCCCCGTCGCGTACAATGACGTGGACTATTGTCTGCGTCTCCGTGAGGCCGGCAAGCGGATCGTGCTCACGCCACACGCCCGCCTGATCCATGCGGAATCCGCCAGCCGGGGCAAGGACCGCCGCGCCGACCGGCGCGATCGCTACGAGCGCGAGCTGGACATGCTGCGTGCGCGCTGGGGGGAACATCTGATCGCGGATCCCCTCTACAGTCCGCAGATGTCCCGCAACGGCGTGCCCTATGGCGCGCTCGCCTGGCCGCCCGGCGACCGCGAACCGCGCCTGAACGAGCCGCCGATCGCGCGCGATCTTCCGAACGGCATTTGAGGGCGTTCCGCCCTCAAAGTAAAACAGGCGGCGCTGGCGGCGCCGCCTGTTCCATCAGTAGAGCGGAATTCGTCGGCGCCTACGCGGCTGCGCTATCGTCAGTCGATCCCGACAGCGCCTGAGCACGAGCGGCCAGCATCACCCGGGTTGCGACCGGGACCTGACGGTGCGACTTGGCGCGCGGATAAGGCAGCTCGTTGATCGGCTTGCCGTTGGGATAGAGCGCTTCATGCTCGGCCCAATTGTCGAAATGCAGCCGGTCGATGTTGTCGACGAAGGTCTCCGCCGGGGTGTTCTCCGCCAGGATCAACGAGTGATCCTCGACCTCGACGTGGTAGTAGGTGAAGGTCGCCGGCACGTCGGTTTCGCGCACGATCGACGTCCCGTTGACGAGCGCGCCGGCGTGAATGAGCGCGCCCTCGACCAGGATGGCGTGATCGGGCGAGACGAGCAGATCGCGAGCCGGCACGTTGTCGCCGAGCGCACCCGTCTTGATGCGGATCGGCAGCACGCGCAGCTTGTCGGCAAACCGCAGCGAGATGGTCTGCACGCCCAGCCAGTCGACCGTCGCGACGCGGCCATCGTGGGTGAGAACCTGATTGCCGTGCTTCAGCGTCTCGACGGCAACTTCGCCATCCGGCGTCCGGATCAGGGTGCCGGCCATGAAGCAGAGTGAGATCGTCGTCGAGGTATCGACGCTCTTCAGTGTACCGTGATTACCGTTGAGATTGCCCGTGTAAGCGCTGTCCGTCAGGAAGAAGAGATTGCCGGACTTGTCTTCGACGATGATGCCGTCCGCGCCCTGAAGCGTCGCCGTACCAACGAAGTCGTACTTCGCGCTCGTACCAAGTGAACCGCTGGCAATGTTAGGGATACGAACGCTTTCACCGGACGAGAGGGAACCACCGTCGGGATCGCGAACCTTGATGCCGTCAGCGACGGGATTCACGCCAGGCGAGCCGGGATTGGCGTCAACCAACTTGTAGCTGCCGCCGCTATAAATCACGGAGTATGCGTAATTATAAGTCTCGGTCGTCGATGCCATGAAACGCTCCCTACTGAAATCGATTGCCGCGATTTGTTATCAATGTGATAAAAGGCCAGCAATTAACATACGCACCCCATAAACGATTTAGTAACAATTTGAGACGAACTGCAAAAACAGCGGCCACCGATTACCTTGTATGGATCTGACCTATTGCCTTGAAAGCTCCGAACTACCCATCTCCGGCACGCTTGGCGGACGTCGCTGGCGTGACGTTCTGTTTCCAATATTTGACGTCGCCGAGGATGACGCCGCCGTACCGAGCGACGAGTTCAGCGTGTGGGCCACGCAACGCGGCGCGCTCAGCATGGGTCAGGGCGGGCCGCCGGAGTTGCTCCGCATCCCCCGGGTGATCAGCGGCCGCTCCTTTGATCAGATCGCGCTCTGTCTGATCCGCTCGGGCACGCTGAGTCTCGAAACACAGGGCCATCGGCGACTGTGTACGGCCGGCAGTATCCTGGTGTTCAGTCTTCGCTATCCCTTTCGTCTTGCATGGCAAAACAGCGAAGCGGCGAGATCCCACGTCACGTTATGGCTCTCGCAGGGGAGGTTAAATGGCATCCCCGATGATCGGGTGCACGGGCGCGTCCTCGCCTCCAGCGCAGCCGTCGCGGTGTTTGGCGCCGCATTGCAAACAGTCGCTGAGGAAGTCCGGCGAACGGGCCAGCAAGTGCTCGACGACGTCATCGAGGGAGTCGCCGCGCTTTCTCTCAATCTCCTGACCGCGGACGGCAAACCGATGGACGCTGCGACATCCGAACTGGCGTCCTTTGTGACCATTCGAAACTACATTGACGCTCATCTGAACGCGCATGATCTGAGCGCCGCAACGCTTGCACGAACATTCGGCCTGTCGCGCGCCTCATTGTACCGGCTGTTCGAGCCGGTCGGGGGCGTCGCAAGCTACGTCCGCTCGCGCCGACTCGAGCGTGTTCGCGAGACAATCAAGGAGCCGGGCCTCTTGAACAGGAGAATCGCACCGGTGGCCTACGGCAACGGCTTCAAGAGCATCGCCTCCTTCAACCGCGCCTACCGCCAGGCCTTCGGCGAGAGCCCGCGCCAATCGCGTCGAGGCGCGCGGCAGGGCCCGGCGGAAGCCCGGAGCGCGGATCCGATGGGTCTGCTGGCGCGGGGGTTGATGGAGTTACGATAAGCTGTTCTTGCTGACGATCGACCGGTTAACTCTGAACGAAGATCGTTTTTCTCGACCGCCGCTTCGGCAATATCGTTCGGCGAGGACATGCTTGCGTTAGAACCACTAATAATGGCCGATTCAGCGGATAGGTGATGTCTCAAACCGAGCAGGTCAGAGAACTGATCGAAAGAGGGCGCAAATCGCGAACGAGCGGAGATCGAACGGCTTCGCTTGACGCGTTCACGGCGGCTTGTGCGCTCGACCCCACGAATGCGACAGCAGTCATTGAGAGCGGCTATGACTATCTGCACATGACGCAGATACCACAAGCGCGCGCGGCGTTCGAACGAGGTCTCGATCTCGACTCAGACAACAAGGCTGCGCTGATCGGACTCGGCCACACCTTCCGACACCTCAAGCAGTTGGCCGACGCGGAGCGCGCTTTCCGTCGCGTACTCGCGCTGGAGCCCAAGCATGGCGGCGCCAGCATGGGGCTTGGCTACACGCTGAAGTCCATGAACCGCTCGGAGGAGGCACTGCAGGCGTTTCAGAGCGCAGCAACCGCGACGTCGAACAATTCCGCACTGGTCGAGGCGGCCAATCTGCTACGTGAACTCGGCCGGATCGAAGAGGCCGTCGCGGCATTGCGCGCCCTTGTGGCGCACGAACCATCTAAGGCGTCCCACCTGCGCACTCTGAGTCAACTCTTGACGCAGATCGGCAATCCCTCAGAGGCGGCTTCAGTTCTTCGTCAGGCGATTGCGCTCGATCCTTCGGATCTTGGCCATCGGATCGAGCTTGGGCACCGTCTCCGGGAAATTGACGCGCTGGACGATGCCCAGCAGGTCCTTGGGGAAGTCTTGCAGGAGGCGCCAGAGAACATCAGCGCCTTGAATGCGCTGGGCTGGGTTCATCGCAAGGCCAAACGCCTCGATCAAGCGATGGCCTGTTTCCAGAAGATTGTTGAGCTTCAGCCTACCAACATTGGAACACTGCGCGCACTCGGGATGATCGCCCGTGAACGCGGTGACCACGAAGCTTCTTTGAGATTCTTTGAACGAGCCGCGGAGCATTCCCCGGACGCGCCGGATCTGCAGATCGAAATCGGCAACTGCTTGCACAAGCTCGCGCGGTTTGATGAAGCGATCGAAAGATTCACGCGCTTCGCGAGCAGTTGCGCCGATACGCGCTCGGCGCATCTCGGAATCGGCTATGCGCTCCGAAGCCTGGGCCGTCTTGAGCAGTCACTGGAAGCTTTTGAGAACGCTGACAGATGTGCCCCATCCTATCCTCATGCCAATATCGAGGCGGGGCATATCTTGCTTCGTCTTTCACGGCCGGACGAGGCCGAGCGAAAGTTTCGAGCCGCGCTCAATGTGTCTCCTGGCAACTTGGCCGCACTTGTCGGCCTGAGCTACGCGCTGCGCCGGATTGGCCGAATGGACGAGGCGGAAGCTGCATTGCGTGAGGCTCTCGCTGCGCAGCCCGACAACAACGGGGCAAGAATTGCACTTGGCTATCTCCTCGAGGCGCAATATCGGCTCGATGAAGCTGCCACCTTGTTCTCTGCCGTCATTGCGTCTCAACCAAGTCACGCCGATAGCCTGGCGGCGCTAGGCAACATCATGCGCCGGCGCGGCGACCGGAACACGGCGCTCGAGATGTTCCGACGAGCTGCAGGAGCTGACCCGACCAATAAAGCGAGACTAATCGACATCGCGGTCGAGTTGCGCGATCAGGGCGACGTTGAGCAAAGTTCGGCCATTCTCGACGACGTTCTCGCGAGCTTGCCGGTGGAAGCACGCGCGTTGATGCAACGCGGGCTGCTAATGCGCCGACAGGATCGCCGCGCCGACGCGCTCCAGGCGTTTACCGACCTCATCGAGCATCATCCGGACAACGTACAGGCGATGATCGAAGCCGCAACCGAGGAGCGCGCGCTCGGCCGGCCGGAGTCCGCGAGCGAATGGCTCAAGCGCGCTCTTCAAACAGAAATCGGTCACGCTGGCGCGCTATGTGCGCTCGCCGAACTGGCCGTGCAGCGCGACGAACCGGAGGAAGCGCTGGCGCTATACATGCGCGCGGCCGCCGCGCATCCCACCAATGTCTGGGCGCGCCTTGGTGCCGCGCGGACGGCTTTCGAACTCGGTCGGCGCGAGGAAGCATTTCAGATCATCGAGGTGGCACGCGAGCAGATCGGAGCACATCCCGAGATGGTCGGCATGGAGGTCGAGCTGTTGCGTCACCTGCGCGACTGGACCCGTGCGCGGGACCAGCTCGACAAAGCCTTGGCCCACGCCGCCCGCCCGAACTTTTGGCTATGGTCGCACCGCGTGCAGATCATGACCCTGACCGGGGCCTATGACCAGGCGAAAAAGACGCTCGACGATGCGCCGGCAACGAGCGTGATGGACCGGGCGCGCGTTGCTTTGTTCAAAGGGCAAAATGCGGAAGCGCAATTCCGCTATGACGAGGCGATCGCGGCGTATCGCACGTCCATCGGTCTCAACCCGAGCGACGCGTGGGCACATTTCGAGCTCGCCAGGGCGGCGCTGATGAACCTGGACCTCGAGAGCTCACGCAAGGCCCTGTCGGATTTTGTCCGCATCAACCGGTCGTCGCTGCTGCTCAAGAAGCAGTCGCTGGGCCTGTCGCAAAATCATGTCGGCCAACTGCTGGACGAGTTTGCTCTCGATGCCGACGCGCTGGCGCAGTTGCGGCTCGTTCGCCTGCTGCCGCTCGACGAGCAATTCGAGCCGTTGCGTCAGCTCGTCAAATCCCATCCCGACTATACCCCGGCCGCGATCATCGCCGCGATCGCGCTGCGCCAGGACGGGCAGCTGGATCCGCCTCCCCCGGCGGGCGAGGATGGCGCCGTCAGCCCGATACCCCGCCATATCGTGCAGTTCTGGGACGCCGATCCGCCGGACGACGTCGGCGAGATCATGTCGTCCTGGCTCAAGCACAATCCGAAGCACCGCTGGACCTGCTTCGACGACCGACGGGCGCAGGACTTCCTGGACGCGGCGTTCGGCGACGACGTCGCGTCCGCCTACCGCCGCACGCGGATGCCGGCGCAGAAGGCCGACCTGTTCCGCCTCGCCTACCTTGCCGCGCGGGGCGGCATCTATGCCGATGCCGACGATCGCTGCCTGGCGCCGGTCGACGACTTCATCCGGTCCGACGCGACGCTCGTGGTCCATCAGGAGAACTACGGCTCGATCGGCAACAATTTCATCGCCGCGACGCCCGAGCATCCGGTCATCATGCGCGCGCTCGACATGGCGGTCGCCGCGATGAACCGCGGCGATTCCGATCTCGTCTGGCTCTCGACCGGCCCCGGCCTGTTCACCCGCGCCTTCGCGCAGGAATGGGCGACACCGCGCCCGGGCGGCCTGCTGCGACGGACCCAGGTGCTCGACCTCGGCGCGCTGCAGCGGGTGGTCGGCATCCATTGCCCCGTCCGCTACAAATCGACCGACCGGCACTGGAGCCGCCAGGCGTTCGGCCGCAAGCGCCGCAGCGCCTGAGCCGATCAGCGCAAGCCCGGCGCAACCTCGGCCAGCTCGTCGTCCAGCGCGGACTGCCAGGTCGGCGGCACGATGCCGTACACGACCGCGAGCCGGGACAGATCGAGCCGCGAATTGGCCGGACGCCGCGCCTTGGTTGGGAAGTCCGCGGTCGTGATCGCCTCGACGTCCCCGGCCTTCACGGCCACATCGCGCTGGCGCAGGCCATCGACGATGGCGCTGGCGAAGCCGTGCCAGCTGGTCGATCCACCATTGGTGAGATGCACCAGCCCGCCGGCCTTGGCGAAGGTCGCCGGCAGATCGCCTTTGCCCTGCGCCAGGATCGCGGCGATCACCTCGGCGATGGTGCGCGCCGAGGTCGGCGTGCCCAGCTGATCGGCGACCACGCGCAAGCTATCGCGCTCGCGCGCCAGCCGGATCATGGTGCGCATGAAATTGGCGCCCTCGGCCCCGAACACCCAGGCGGTGCGCATGACGAGATGCGCTCCGCCGGCGGCGCGGATCTCGTCCTCGCCTGCGAGCTTGCTGCGTCCATAGGCCGACAATGGCGCGACCGGGTCGTCCTCGCGCCAGGGCCGTTCGCCCGAGCCGTCGAACACGTAATCGGTCGAGACATGGAGCAGCGGCACGCCACGCGCGGCAGCCCAGCGCGCGATCACCCCCGGCGAGGCGCCGTTGACCGTCATCGCGAGCTCGACCTCGTCCTCGGCGCGGTCGACCGCGGTATAGGCGGCCGGATTGAGAATGAGGTCCGGCTTGATGCCATCGAGCGCCGCCGCCAGACTGTCCGGCTGCGTCAGGTCGAAGTCCGCGCGCGGCGGGCAGATCAGCTCATCGGCGCCCCGCGCCGACAACAGCTGGCGCAACGCGCCGCCGACCTGCCCGCTGGTTCCGGTGATCAGGATCCGCATCAGACCTGTCCGTAAACCGGGAGATTCCTGGCATTCGCCAGCAGCGGCGCCTCGGCATCCTTGGGCGACAGTTTTGGATCGGCGACGCCCCAATCGATGCCGATCGCCGGATCGTTCCAGCGCACCGACATCTCGTCCTTCGGGCTGTAATAATCGTCACATTTGTAGAAGAAGTCGGCGCTGTCCGACAGCACGACGAAGCCGTGGGCGAAGCCGCGGGGAACCCAGAGCTGGCGGCGGTTGTCCTCGGACAGTTCCACCGCGACATGGCGGCCGAAATTCGGGCTGCCGACGCGCACGTCGACCGCGACATCCAGCACCCGGCCGCGCATCGCGCTGACCAGCTTGCCCTGCGTGTTCGGGTTCTGCAGGTGCAGCCCGCGCAGCACGCCATAGGCCGAGCGGGACATGTTGTCCTGCACGAACGGCCCGGCGATGCCGAGGTCGCGATAGCGGGCCGCCTGGAACGTCTCCAGGAAGAAGCCCCTGGTATCACCGAACAGTTTCGGTTCGAGAATGATAACTTCCGGCAGGTCGGTTTTGATAAGGTTCATCGGCAACGCTGAAAAATAAGAGCCATACCAATTTACTCTATCCGGATATCTAACTTGTGCAATGCACGCCATCTGTTAACTTAACATTTATTGCGCATTGAGGGGTCCCATGAAGGGCATCATTCTCGCCGGCGGCACGGGCTCGCGCCTGTACCCGGTGACGACAGTTGTTTCCAAGCAATTGCTGCCGGTGTTCGACAAGCCGATGATCTATTATCCGCTGTCCACGCTGATGCTCGCGGGCATCCGGGACATCCTGATCATCTCGACCCCGCAGGACAAGCCGCTGTTCCAGCGCCTGCTCGGCGACGGCGCCGAGATCGGCCTGCGGTTCCAATATGCCACCCAGGACACGCCACGCGGCCTCGCCGACGCCTTCATCGTCGGCCGCGAGTTCATCGGCAATGATTCCGTCGCCCTGATCCTCGGCGACAACATCTTCTACGGCCACGGCCTGCCGAGCATGCTGTCGAGCGCCTCGTTCCGCAAGAAGGGCGCGACCGTGTTCGGCTATGTCGTCAACGAGCCGCAGGCCTATGGCGTGGTCGAGCTCGACGGCACCGGACGGGCGCTCTCGATCGAGGAGAAGCCGAAGCAGCCGAAGTCGAACGTCGCGGTGACCGGGCTGTATTTCTACGACAACGACGTCGTCAGCATCGCCGCCGACATCAAGCCGTCGGCGCGCGGCGAGATCGAGATCACCGACATCAACAACGCCTATCTCAAGCGCGGCGACCTCTATGTCGAGGTGCTCGGCCGCGGCTTCGCCTGGCTCGACACCGGCACCCACGCCTCGCTGGTCGAGGCCAGCCATTTCGTCCAGATCCTCGAGCAGCGCCAGGGCCTGCGCATCGCCTGCCCCGAGGAGATCGCGCTGCGCCAGGGCTACATCTCGCTGGAGCAGTTCGACAAGGTCGCCGAGCGCACCGCCAAGAGCAGCTACGGCGAATATCTGCAGTCCGTCTCCCGTTCCTTCCACCGCTGACGCCTGGAGGCATCGATGCGTTTCAAGGGCTCCACCATCTTCGTCACCGGCGGCGCCGGCTTCATCGGCTCGGCCGTGGTGCGGCACCTGCTGCGCGACACCCATGCCCGCGTGGTCAACATCGACAAGCTGACCTATGCGGCCAATCTCGACTCGCTGCCCGGCGCGGCCGGCAATCTGCACTATGCCTTCGAGCAGGCCGACATCTGTGACGCCATTGCGTTGCGCAAGCTGTTCGAGAAGTACCAGCCGGACGCGGTGATGAACCTTGCCGCCGAGAGCCATGTCGACCGCTCGATCGACGGCCCCGGCGAGTTCATCCAGACCAACATCGTCGGCACCTTCACGATTCTGCAGGAGGCGCTGCGCCACTTCCGCACGCTCTCGCCGGAGAAACGCGCCGGCTTCCGCTTCCTGCACATCTCGACCGACGAGGTGTTCGGCACGCTCGGCGACGAGGGCCTGTTCACGGAGACCACGGCTTACGCGCCGAACTCGCCCTATTCGGCGAGCAAGGCCTCGTCCGATCATCTGGTGCGCGCCTGGCGCGAGACCTATGAGCTGCCGACCATGGTCACCAACTGCTCCAACAATTACGGGCCGTATCACTTCCCCGAGAAGCTGATCCCGCACATGATCATCAAGGGCCTCGGCTTCGAGAAGCTGCCGGTCTATGGCGACGGCCAGAACATCCGCGACTGGCTGTTCGTCGAGGACCACGCCAAGGCGCTGACCCTGGTGCTGGAGCGCGGTCAGATCGGCGAGACCTACAATGTCGGCGGCCGCAACGAGCGCACCAACCTGCACGTGGTCGAGACCATCTGCGACCTGCTCGACGAGGTCGCGCCTGCGCCGCAAGGCGCGCGCCGCCAGCTCATCAGCTTCGTCACCGACCGCCCCGGTCATGACCGCCGCTACGCGATCGACGCCTCCAAGCTGGAGCGCGAGCTCGGCTGGAATGCGCAGGAGAATTTCGAGACCGGCATCGCCAAGACCGTGCGCTGGTATGTCGAGCAGCAGCCGTGGTGGCAGACGATCCTGCAGCGCGGCTATCAGACCGAGCGGCTCGGCCGCAAGGCAGCGCAGTAGACCTCCGATGCCCCGCGGCGGCCTGCAACCTCCGGCCATGGCACCGCGTTCTCGCGGCGCGATCGGCGCCCGAGTTGTCCTGAAGACACAGCCCTCATCGACGAGGGCGCAGGGAAGACCGGGTGCCCAACGCACCCATGGCCCCCGTGCGAAAAGAATGCACGGGGCAGGAACCACAGGTCGCGCCGGAATCACGCCGGCCTTCCCTGCACAGTGGTTTACGGCTTACTTCGTGCTCTCCCCGGGGACCGGCTTGTTTGCCCCCGTCGCGCCAACGCGTCATCGCGCTGCGCTTGACACCAGCATCGGGATGCCAGGACCACACGACTTGACCATCCGCACCAGGGCCGCTCGTCAGTCGGCCACGGCACGTCCACCGCATCCCAGGCCCAACGTCCGTGACGACGCGCACGCCCCTCCGAGGAGCCCGGGACGTCGAGAAAGGTGCTTCTGATTTGCCCGACGGCGCAAGCGTTGTAGGGTGCGACATGTTAACGCGACGGGCAATTTTCACATATCGCCCCACGTCGATGAGAGCCCCACATGGCGCACGTGACAAACGATGTATTCGAAGGTGACGACAATCACCTCTTCCTAGTTGGCGGCACCAACAATGTGCAGCAGCTGTTCACCGAATCCGACGATGCCCTTCGATCCATCTGCTCTGGCTGGAGCAATCTTTTAGCTGAACGCGCGGAGACTGCGGCCCGCAAGGGCACGCGCTACCTCCACTGCTTTGTTCCAGACAAGCTGTCGATCTTGCGCGACAAAGCCAGTTCGATCACATCGAATATGCGTTTTCCCGCAGAAGAACTCGAGAGGATCGACGACCCTCTCCTGACGCGCACTATAGTGCCGTTGACGGCATACCTCAGGAAGCAGGCGAGAACATACAACATATTCCACAAAACAGATACACACTGGACGATCGAAGGTGCCTATAGCGCCTACCAGATGCTCTGCTCATATATGGACGTACCGCAAAATGCGGAACTCATTATACGCCCTGCACCATCAATCCAGGGCAGCTGGGACTTGGGTTCCAAACTGATTCCGCACAGGACCGAGACGATCCGGTTTGGACGATTTGGAATCGGCGCCTCACGTACGAATGCGAATGAGTTGGTAACGATTCGCGAAGCGGGCCAGCTTCCAAATGGTCTCATGCTTCATGTCGGCTCAATGGTAGAGTACCAAAACGAGCGGGAGGCGAAATCTGACATTCGGCTCCTGGTTTTCGGGGACTCCTTTTTTGAGTATCGCCCCCATATGCTCACAGGGATGTTCGCAGAGACCGTTCGCACTGTGATGTTTGTCTGGTCGTCTTCAATTGACTGGGAGATAGTCGACGAATTCAAGCCTGACATTCTTCTTACCGAGATCGCCGAGCGGTTTATGCGGAGCATACCTAAAGACGACATTGACATTAAGATGCACGCCAACAAAAAACTCCAAGATGCACTTCGATCCCAGCCTTCTGGATGACTGCACAGGAAGGTGTCGTTTCACTGCTGAGGTACAAAATATGCTTGAGACGAGACTTCTCAATTGGGAGGAAAACGCCGATCAAATTTGCCGAGAGATCGCTGGGCGCGAATCGCCAATCAAGGTCGTTTTGAAAACGAAAGACGAGCGGTTCCTTTTGAAGCGATGGATCCAGCACTACATCGATCTCTTCGGATCCGACGGAATAGTTATATTTGATAACGGCTCAACCAACGAGTCGGTGATTGAAACATACGAAGCATATTCAGATCGTATATTGATTTACACATACAAAGGGTCCGTTGACACAATTCATATTACTACCAACTTCAAGCGGCTATACGACGCCCTAAGACAATCATCGGAATACTTCGCATTTCTTGATACCGATGAATTCCTAGTTGGAATGAACGAAGACAAATTGTTGTCTGCGGACGCCACACGAAGCCAAATTTTGCACTCGGGAAAAGCCGCGTACTTTGGCGTATGGCTTCAGAATCTTGCCAAAAGCGATAGACGGTTCTGGCTGACCGAGGACCGGCTGGTACAAGGCATGCTCTGGGGTAAGCCGATAATCCGGAGAGATGCAGTCCTGCCTGAGTTTGTGAATCACAATCATCAACTTGTGAGCCTCATGGATGACACCACGCCCCTAGTTGCGGATTTGTTTTTGCTACATCTGAATCTGCTCTTCCCGAGGCAGCGGATCGAAGCAAACCTGCGAAAATTAGTCACTTTTGGAGCAATTTCGCCGGGAACCCGTCCAGAAGACCTTCTTCACGAAGATGCCCAGCGGTTTCCCAAAGGAAATGTGCGGAACTGGATTCAGGAGATCAAGAATCTTTTGGCGACGGAGAACGAGGTTGTTCCAACAAGTCTGCCGCCTGACGCAATCGAGTTTCTTCAAGACGGAAAGCTTGAATTCACCAAAGAAACTCAGAAGCCGCTCCTTTCGTCCTTCTTAAGGGACGCGCGATCCTACTTGAAACGCTGAACGTGGAAATTTGCCGCACATGATCCTGAACTCAGTAACACGCCGGCAACTTTGTACGGCGCTTGCCGGATACCTGCTGGTACCACGCAGTGCGTCTGCAGGAGCAAGATGCGCAACTTTCGGCGCCATAAGGTGGGACGCGCAATACTGCAATACGAAGGGGGAGCCATGCTTCGAAGAAGGTAGAGCTCTAAGCCCGGCGAAGTGGCATTTTCGGGCTCCGGTACACAGCCGCGACATAGGCACAGGAGAGCTGACGTTTGACGCAACCCAGCAAACATTCGACCACGAGATCCAGGTCGCTCACCAAGCTGGACTTGGTTATTGGGCGTACCTCGCCTACGGCAAAGACGGCAAACTCGACTTTACTCATTCGATGATGAGCGGACTTAACTTTCACAGAAAGAGCACCATCTCTTCGCGAGTGAATTACTGTTTGATATCGACTTTAGATACTTTGGGAAGGGCCAAGGCGTTCGATGACGCCATAGGCCGGATCTGCGACTTGTTTAGTGATCGAAATTATCAACGCACGCCAGATGGGCGCCCCGTATTGTTTTTGTACTACCTCGCTGCTCTTCTCCCCGGTTATTGGGCGAACTCCACCTTCGAACTTGAGAGCGCATTAAAGGCGTTACGAGCTAGATCGAGGAAGGCCGGCCATGGCGATCCGTTTATCGTCCTGTTGCACGGACCTCCGCCGGAAGCCGAGGCGGTCCGTTCGCAGATCGGCGCCGATGCAATATCCACATATGGGATTAGCTTAGGCCCAAACGGAAACGCAGCCTATTCCAAGCTTGAGAATTATATTGAGAGCTATTGGCGCACAGAAGCGCAGGTGACCAAGGCTGGGGTAGTGCCGACCGTAGTCGTTGGATGGGATTCAAGGCCGCGCAAGGAAACTCCGCCAGCCTACGACAAGCGAGATTATAGCCGCATCGATCGCCAAGCGCACGTCGAAATAGCAACGCCCGGAGAATTCGCTACTGCTTGCCAGAAGGCAGAGAGATTCGTAGTAGACCACCCAAGTATATGCCCGTACGGGCTTGTATTGATTTACTCTTGGAACGAATATAGCGAAGGTGGAGCTCTAGCTCCAACCATTGGGGATCCGAACTCATCAATGCTGCGCGCTGCGAGAGACACGCTATCTTCTTGCACAAAGTAGCAGCTAACAGCTCACTACAGCACCGAGCGATTGAATCTAGCCGGCAGGCTTGTCAAGAACTTATCCCGCACATCTGGAAGCTTGTAAATTGGACTAGAAGCTTGTTCGGAGATTGAGGCAGACACTTCGGCTATGCGATCTGAGAACTTGAACTCATCATCAACGCGGCGCTCAAAACCGCTGAAATATCGAAACTGAGCCGCTGTTTCCTGGTCGGATTGCCGCTGATAGTGCCAATTTGAAGAGTCCTTCCAAGCCATCTCTCTCGTCATCGAAAGGCGCTTGAGAGCGTAATCGTAGTCTGCCCATCTTAAGTGAAAATTATACAGCCGGCCGAATGTCGGAGACAACGAGCAGCTGTGGAAGCCCGGAGCATATACGACGTCCTTGCGGGTGATTGCTGGCTTGCACATGGGTGAAACGAATTGTACATGGCGCCTTTGCTCAAAAATCGACTTAGTCGGGTCTAGGGCCGCTTCAAGACCAAGAACATGATGCACGTTCAGACCAATCGCGGCTAATGCGTCGCCAGGAGTCTGGGTTATGTAATCCTTCAGCGAAGAATATTGGGTCGGATCGGCAACCAGAAACTCGTCACAATCCGTGACAACAACCGCGTCATAGTCCCTGCGAACTAAATTTGCGAATGACGATACGAAGGCGGTCCGCGCAACGTCGTCGAATTCAGATCGCCTATAGCGTACGCGAGAAGAAGGATAGAGATCAGCCGTAGTCCCGTCGTCTGAATCGTTATCAATTATAAAGAGATTTTCACGCCCAAGCTGGCGACCATAATAGTCGAGCCATAGCGGCAGGAACAGCATCTCGTTCCAAACCATCGTAACAGCCGCAACTCTTGGCTGATTGATTGACGTTGACATTCAAACACCACTGGATGCAGACATAATTGTGGGCATAGGCGGCCCCGCAATCACCTTGTAGAAAGATTGTTAGCTCGCAAGAACTCGACGTACTTTGGATAGAGATCACTGTAGCGTCGGTTAAGTTTGCTGGGCTCACTCAACTCATATAATTGTCGAACGTTGACCTCATTCAGCTTTACAATGCTGACATTCGGCATGCCAAGAAAGCTGCACATATCCTCTGTCCGCGTATCGTGGCAGATGACCAGTGCCGGCACGCCTCGCTGAATTGCCGCCATGCAACCATGAAAGCGCGTGCCGAAGACGAAATCGTAGTTCGACATTGCATCGAGCCACTGATCGACGTCGAAGAAGACCTTCACATGCTCATTAGCCCAGGCCCGTGCGGCGTCGGCGGGGACCGCACCACTCAGGAAGGTGACGATCTCGTTCAGTTGGGCATCAGTCGAAGCGCCAAGTTGACGGTCCGCGAGCCTGATCTCGGCCTGCTCGCTCTGGGCAATGAAGTCGCCCTTCCATTCGACGCCGGCGCGGTAGATGTCCAGCACATGGTTCTTCATCTTCTCCTTGTCGAAGGAGTGTCCGATGACGTCGCGCGAGGCATTGATCGAGATACGCTTGACCTGATCGAATGGCTTGGCCTGCAGGTTGAGGCCACCCGGCCCGCGCATGTAGAACGACGGACAGCCAGTAACGGTGACGTTGTGAACGCCGCGCCGTGCAAGCACCTGCTGCGTATAAGGGCCACGCACGCCGATGCTCGGCACCCGCTCCGCAATCACCTTCACGAAGCGCTCGGTGCCGGGCATCAGCTCGATGTTGGGATCATAGCTGTTGGACTGCGCACCAAGCCCGACGATCGCGACCGGTAGATCGGCACGCTCGATATAATCAGCCATCCCGCCGAAATCGAATTTCGGGAACAGGAAGTTCGCGGCGGCGATCACGATCATGTCGAAGCGCTCGTGAACCTCCTTGGGATCGATCCGGTAATCCCACGAGATGTCGCTGTAGGCGATCTGGCTGAGCAGACCATAGGCAATGACCTGGTTGCCGGTGTTGCCCCCGGTCTTCGCCAGCTTGGACATCGGGTCCTCGCCGGGCTCGGCTGATATGCTGGGCGTGGCCCCGAGCAGGAAAATTTTCACGGCGCTCCTCCGGAGACGTTATCAGGTTCCAAACCGGAATGCGCCGGTTCTGTTGCGAACATTTCTCGCCGGAAAATCAAACTTTGCCAAGCCGGCCGCAACCTTCAATCGCTATTGTCCCTTGATGGCGGCCTTCCATTGCGCGGCTTCGGCCTCGTAATCCGCTGCGGGGCTGCGGCCCTCCCCACCTCCCATGGTATGGAAATGGGCTTCCGCCGATCTGAGCCGTCCGTCGCGGACCGCATTGGCGACATCCGGGTATTTCGCCAGATACCAATCTGTATCCACGACCGGTCCACTACCCTTCCGGCCCTCGAAATAACCGTAGCCGAGATAGTGCATATGCGCGCTCTCGATCTCGCCGCGCTCGATCGCCTTGGCGACGTCCGGGTTCTCGGCGAGGTAGCGTTGCTCATCGAACTCGCTGGTGGCAAGCGCAATCTGCAACAGCAGCTTCAACAGCCTGGCGGGCACCTCGATTCGCCCGTTGCCGTTGAGGTCGGCCTTGGACGCGTTCAAGGCGGCCATCAAGGAATCGGCTGATGGAACGTACATGTGGAAACCCCGCGATTATGGACATCATCCAAAGTGGTAACGAAAATTCCGGCCGCCGGCCCCGTCCAGTGGCGATCAGCCCTGGGCCGCCTTCGGCTTCTTGGCCTTGGCGGCCTCCAGCGGCGCGCCCAGGAGCTGGGCCGTCACCTCCGCCAGATAGACCGCCTGGGACGACCGGCCGCGGTCGTCGAGGCCGAAGCGGCCGCGGGCGACGTCGTGCATGGCCGCGATCTCGTCGACATGCTTCTGCGCCTTCAGCGAATGGGTGACCGAGGCAGCGTGGCGGCGGTGGACGTTGAGGGGATCGGCGACATAGGCTATCCTGGCGCCCGGCGCGGCCAGGCACTCCAGATAGATCCGCCAGTCGCCGGCCATCCGCAAGGATGCGAGATCGCCGCGGCAATTGTCGAGCGCGCGCAACAGCGCCTCGCGGCGCCACAGCACCGAGGAGACGTTCAGGATGGTGTTCTTGACGCTGAGATAGCGACGGGCGAAATCCAGCCCCTCGAACACCTCGGTGCGCGCTAGCGCGCCGGGCTCGATCGAGGCGAAATAGGGCTTGTAGCTGGCATAGAGATGAGCGCCGTCGCCGTCGATCGCCTTCGAATCGGTGAAGCCGAAGCCGATCGAGGGATCGCTCTTCATCAGCGCGAGCAGGCTGGACAGGAAGGTGGGCTCGGAGAGATCGTCGGCCTCGGCGATCCACAGGAACTCGCCGCGCGCCATCTCGGCCGCCCTGGTCCATTGCGCGAACACCGAGCCTGAATTCTGCTCGTTCAGCACCAGAGTGAGATCGCGCTGGCGCTCCTCGGCGACCTTCATGATGACGTTGACGCTGTCGTCCGACGAGCAGTCGTCGAGCACGATGACCTCCTCGACCGGATGGTTCTGGTCGAAGATGGTGCCGAGCCGCTCCGGCAGGCAGTGGGCGTAGTTGTAGTTGGGGACCGCGACCGAGACGGTCGGCATCTTCGGAACCGCGAGGCGGACGAGATCGCGGACATAGTCGAGGAAATCGAACTTGGTCGCCACCAGCTCGACCATGCGGCTGCGCTCGGCCGACGGCAGCGGCTGGCCGAGGTAGCGCTCGATGGCGCGGGCCATCGCGGCGACGTCGCAATACGGCACCACGGTGCCGACGCGCTCCTGCACCATGAAGCCGGGAATGCCGCCGGATTCGGCAAAGGTGACCACGGGCACGCCGACGCTCAAGGCCTCCAGCGCCACGGTCGGGAATGGGTCCTCGCGCGAGGTCAGCGCGAACACGTCCGAGGCCGAGAACAGCGCCTGCATGTCGGAGCGGTAGCCCAGCATGTGGAAGGTGCCGGAGGTCTCGGCGCGGCGGATCTCCTGGTCCAGCCATTCGCGCAACGACGGATCGAGGCCGCCGACCCAGGCGAAATGCACCCGGCCCTCGGCGTGGCGGATCTGGTTGCGCAGCTGAAGGAACAGGTCGAAGCCCTTGCGCAGATCGGCATAGCCGACGCCGAGCACGAGCGCATCCTGGTCGGACAGGCCGAGTTCGCGGCGCACGACGTCGCCGGCATCGACGTCCCGGGTCATCTGCTTGTAGCTGCCCTGGGCGCGGATCAGGAAACGCTGGTCGTTGCGGTCGATCTCGAGCGCCTCGGCGAGCTTGTCGCGGACGAACTCCGAGGCGAACACGACGCGGTCGGCGCGCATCAGGGCGTTGCGGGCGGTGTCCTCGAGGTTCTTCTCCTTCAGGATGCGCGGCAGCTCGTGAACCAGCGAGATCACCCGCAGGCCGATCTGCGACAGGATGCGCACGGCCAGGCCCGCGGCCGAGGTGTTGACGACCGCCGAGGTGAAGCCCTTCTCCTTGAAGTGGGTCAGCGCGGCCGGCAGCTCGCTCGGCTGCTTCAGCACCGTGAGCGGCGCGACCTGGCGATAGTCCTGCTCCATCGCGCCGCCGGCGAGCAGCAGATATTCGACCTCGAAATTGAAGCTGGAGCGCAGGGTCTTGCCGATCGACAGCAGCAGGTGCTGCGCGCCGCTCGGGAAGGCGTCGTGGCCGACCAGCAGGATCTTGGGCGAGGACAAATCACGCGTCAGCCCGGTGACGGCGCGCGCGGTGGCGTTGAGATAGGCCGAGCCGTAATGCAGGTCGGGCTCGAGATAGGCGCCCTCGCACCATTCGTTCCAGGCGTTGATGCAGACGATCGGCTCGCCGAAAAACGTGTTCTTCTGGGCGCGCTCGACCAGGGCGGCGAGCCACGTCTCGTATTTCTGCGGCGTCGAGCCCTGGATGACGAGGCCGGTGCCCTGGCGGCGGGCGTCGTTGTCCCAGCTCGGCACGGCGGTCTTGATCAGCGGGAACGCCGGCGCCGGCTCGTCGAGCGAATATTTGGCGACGTCCTCGAAACTGTAGATCTGGCCGGAGAAGGTGTCGTCGAGGATCTTGTGCTCGGAGGTGCGCAGCTGGGTGAACTTGGTGATCTTGTGCGGCGGAAACTCGATGGCGCCGTCGAGCCCGTTCGGCGCGGGGTCGAAATCATCGAAGCTCTGGCTCATGATGATGATCGGGTCTTCGCCGAACTTCTTGGCGAACACGGCGCGCCAGCGCGCGATCACGTTGGCGGTGTCCGGGATCAGCCGCGGACGGTAGATCATCAGGAGCGGGCGGCCCTGGATGCGGATGTAGCGCGGGTCCTTGAAATGGCGGTTGAAGTCGCCGAGCAGGCGGGCATCGTCGTCGGACAGATAGTCCTGCGAGATCAGCACCTCGCCTTCCATGCCGTCCCAGCGCCGGGTCCAGTTCTCGTTGGCCCACATCAGGCAGAACGGCATCTTGATGTCGCGGGCCTTCAGGAACTGCTCCAGCGGCTTCTCCATCAGCCGCTTGCCGTTGAACCAGTAGTAGTAATACACGAAGCCGTGGACGCCGCCGGCCTGCGCCAGCGCGACCTGCCGGCGAATGGTCTCGATGTCGGTCAGCGAATAGAAGCCGAGGTCACGCGGGACGCGCGGCTGGTAGTGGTCCTTGAAGCGCGGCACGCCGCGGGCGATGTTGGTCCACTCGGTGAAGCCGGTGCCCCACCATTTGTCGTTCTCGGGGAAGGCGTGGAACTGGGTCAAATAGTAGGCCAGGATCTTGGCGCGCGGCTTCGCGCTCGGCGGCAGCGGCCGCAGCTCCTCGAACAGCGGGCTCGGCTTGGTGAAGCGCTTGATCTCGGCCGGAATGGTCGCCTCGTGCTCCGGCGGCATCGCATAGATGCCGTCCTCGTGGCGGTGCTCGAGATAGTGCAGCAGCGGGTTCTGGTCGGTCTTACCCTTGAAATAGCGCTGGATGTAGAACTTGGTGTCGAAATCGGCGGACGGATTCCGTCCCTCCTTGTAGCCGTGGAAGACGAAGTGCTCGAACGGATCGACGCCGGCGGCGGCGACGTCCTGATAGGTCTGCAGGTAGTACTGCGCGTCGAACTCCGGGATCGGGCTGAACGGGCCGCTGCGGTTCTTCAGATAATGCCCGAGCGGGCTCTCGCTCGGCGGGATCGCGTATTTCTCGCGATAGAAGCCGGGCTGGAAATAGGGACTCGGGCGCACCCCGTCGGGCTCGCCGATCTCAGCGTAATGCAGCAGCGGCTGCTGGTCCGAGGCGGCGACATCCGGGTTTTGCGCGAGATACCACAGCGGATCGAAGATGGCGTTCGGCTTGCGGCCTTCCTTGTAGCCATGCAGGAAGAAATGTTCGAACGGATCGGCGCCGACCGCGACGACGTCGGGATACATCGCGGCGTAGAACTCTTCGTCGAACAGCCCGTTGCCCGTGAGCAGCAGGCGCGCCGCACCGAGCTCCGCGGCGGGATCCGCCGGCTCCGCGATCGTCTCCACCACGACCCCGTCCGGGCTCGCGGTGTCCGCATCATTGTCGGATTGCGTCACCATGAACGCACGCCTCGCTCGGGGCTCCCGCTGTCCGGCGTCGCGCGCCAGCTTCGAAAGGAAATCTGCCATGTCACGCAATCATTATTTCAATGTCGATGTTATCCGGTGGTCTACCGCTTTAGGCAATGTTGCTGTCGTCGATATGAATGCTGAGCGTTAATTTCGATGGGATGCGTCGCATAGGTGCCTCGTATTGCAGCGCCTCGCCGAACGAGGACGCATCGAATGATTGCAGAGCGATCATCGTGATCGGCTCCCCTCGCAGCGCTCGTCAGTCCACGCGTCAGGTCTGGCCGGATACAGCCGGCCTGAGCTGCGCGAGCCGCTGCTTGGCGCCGTCATGCCCCTGCGCGGCGGCCTTCTCGAGCCAGAGCACGGCCGCATCGACATCCCGTGCAAGTCCGTTGCCAGTCGCGAGCGCATCACCGAGCGCGACCTGCGCGGCAGCCATGCCGGACTCGGCGGCAGTCCGGAACCAGTCGAGCGCCTTGTCGGAGTCGCGCGCGCAGCCCTGCCCTTTCGACGTCATCACCGCCAGATTGTACTGCGCGAAGGTGTGGCCGCCATGGGCCGCGGCCTCGTACCAGGCCACGCCCTTCTCCAGATTCTGCGCGATGCCGTTGCCGGTGCAATACAGCACGGCGAGATCGAACTGCGCGCCGGCATGCCCGGCCTGCGCCGCCTTCTCCAGCCAGCCGACGCCGACGACGGGATTGGGGATCGAGATCTTGGAATCGAGATAGAGGCGCGCCAGCACGAACATCGCTTCCGCGAGTCCCGCCTCCGCCGCGCGCGTGTACCAGATGACCGCATCAGCCACCCATGGCACGCCGCCGAACCGGCCCTCGCGCAGATAGCCGAGCTGTAGCGCCGCCGGCGCGTGGCCGGCATTGGCGGCTTCCTCGAGCAGCTTGGTCGCACGCGCCACGGTCAGCGTGGACTTGTCCGACTGCAGCAGGAACAGCGCGAGCGCGACCTTGCCCTCGGGATCGCCGCTGTCGGCGGCCTTGCCGAGCCAGCGCTCGGCGCGCGCCTGGTCGCGCTCGACGCCCGCACCGGACGCGTAGACGCGGCCGAGCTGAACCTCCGCCGCCCGCAGCCCCGCTTCCGACGCCTTCTCGAACCAGCGGATCGCGGCGGCGACATCGCGCCCGACGCCGGTGCCGTTGAGATAGAAGATGCCGATGTTGAAGGCGGCGGTGCCGTGACCGCCCTCGGCGGCCTTGAGGAACCACTTCGCGGCCGAACGCGGGCTGGGCGGCACGCCGGTGCCCGACGCGTAGAAGCGCCCGACCAGGAATTGCGCCTGGACGTCGCCGCGTTCTGCGGCCGTTTCGTACCAGCGGACCGCCTCGCGCATGTCGGGCTCGGAGCCCAGGCCCTTGGCGTAGAATTCGGCGAGCGTCTGGATCGCCGGAAGATAATCCTTGCGCGCCGCCTTGCGCAGCGCCGTCTCGGCGCGGTCGACCGATTTCTCGATGCCGTCGCCGTTCAGATACATCAGGCCGATGTTGTAGAGCGCCAGCACGTCGTCATGCTTGGCCGCTTCGGCGAACAGGCGCGCGGCTTCGATGTGGTCCTGCGCGGCACCAATGCCCTTGAGATGGCTGAAGGCGAGCGCGACCTTGGCGCGGACGTGGCCGGCCTCGGCCGCCTTGCGGTACCAGCCGACGGCGGTTTCAGGATCGGCCTTGAGGCCGAGGCCTTGGAAGTAGATGTCGCCCAGGGCAAAGGCACCCGCGGCAAAGTCTTGCGCGGCGGCCTTCGCGTACCAATCTTGGGCGGCGGCAAGATCGATCTTGCCGTCACCCCAGCCATAGCGTCGAATGTCGCCCATGCGCACTTGTGCCGCGGCATGTCCGGCTTCTGCCGCTTTGGACGCCCATAGCAGTGCCTCCTCGCTGTCTTTCGCGACAGCCGTTCCTACCGGGAAGAGCAACTGCTCTGTACTAAACTGATCTCCTAATTTGGCGGATGCGGCGCGTCTCCACGTCTCTGGAGCGTTCGCCCAAACCGGGGCCGCAACGCCGTCTTGCAGCATGAGGGCCAACTCGTACTGAGCATCGAGAAACCCGCCCTCGGCGCCATGTCGGTACCAGACAGCCGCGTCCGGGTAGGACCGTGCGACCCCTTCGCCATTACGGTAGGCCTGGGCGATCCGGAATGCCGCCTCGGCCGAGCCAGCGTCCGCCGCTCGCTTCCAGATGCGAACAGCGTCCAGATACGCCCCGGCCGCGTGGCGAACATTTCCCGCTTCGAGTGAAGAGGGTTGGGGTCTAAGGCCCGCCAGCGCCTGCCTGATGCGACTCATGAGACGAACTCTATGGCTCACGCATCGCCTGGCCGAGACCATGCAGCATGCCACCAAGCACATACACTGCGACCGAGCGTGTGCCGACATGGACGTCGCCGGTCAGCGTCATGCCCGGAATCAGCCGGAAGTTCGCCGGCACGTCGCGGAAGTTGGCGGCATCGACCGAGCAGCGCGCCTTGTAGAAGGCATCGACCGGCTTACCGTCGTCATCTAGCGTGAACGCACCTTCGCTGACCCAGCGGATCTTGCCCTGCGCAGTACCATGCTCCGAGTAATTGAAGGCATCGACTTTCAACGAGCACGGATCGCCCGGGCGGACGAAACCGACATCGCGCGAGGCGATCTTGATCTCGGCCTCAAGCCGGGCCCGGACCGGCATCAGCGTGATGAAGGGATCGCCAGGCTTGAGCACCGAGCCGACCGACAGCCTGGCCAGCGTCAGCACCACCGACGGCTCGGTCGCCGTCAGACGCACCAGGTCCTGGTGCCTCATCGCCTTGTCATAGGCGGCCTTGGCGGTGTCGAGCGAGTTCTGCGTCGTCACCAGGTCTTGGCTCAGCTGCGCGTTCCACTGCTCGATGAACGCCTGGCGGTCGGCCCTCAGCGACTGGAGCTGATGCTTGGCCTCGACCAGGCTGTTGTGGGTGTTGTCCATCTGGCGCAGGATCTCGAGCCGCGAATCCTGCGAGAGGTAGAGGTTGAGTTTCGAGCCGCTGCCGCTGTCGGCCAGGGTCGAGCGCATGGCCTCGATCTTCTGCAGCACGTCGTCGCGCTGCGCATAGCGCTCGTCGTCCTTCTGCAGCTTCGCGATCGTCGCCTCGGTCTGGCCGATCTTGGAATCGAAGCTGGCGATCTGCGCCAGATACTGCGCCCTGCGCTGCTGATACAGCGCCTTCTGCAAGGCGGCGTAGCTGGCGAATTCGGCGTCGTTCTCCTGCGGGAAAACCAGTGCCGTGTTGGCCAGCTCGGACTTGTCCCGCAGCACCTGCGCGCTGAGGCTCGCGACCTGGGCCTTGTATTGCGCCACGTCAGCCTGGGTGAAGGTCGGGTCCAGGGTCGCCAGCAGCTGGCCGCTCGCGACCTGCTCGCCTTCGCGCACGTCGATGCTCTTGATGATCGAGGCATCGAGCGCCTGCAGCACGTTGATCGCATCCAGCGGCACGATCTTGCCGCCGACGCTGGAGACGACCCGGTCGAGGCGCATCAGGCACATCACGGCGATCATGGCCAGGATGAAGGCGACGAGCACATACAGCGTGGCGCGCGCGGCCAACGGCTCGGGCGCCTCGCGGATCGCGTCGGTTTCCGACTGGAACTGACGAACGGTCGCGACCGCGGAACTACGAGACAAGGGTCGGCCCTCCATAGCCAGGACGGCCGCGTTTCGGCCCCGCGATCGCATGGGCGTTCTGCTGGTGCCACAAACCGGAATAGATCTCGTTGCGCTCCAGCAGCTCGTCATGGCGACCGATGTCGTCGATCACGCCCCGGTTCAGCACGAGAATCGCGTCGCAATCGACCAGCGACGACAGCCGGTGCGAAATGATGATCATGGTGCGGCCATGGCCGATGCGGGCGATGTTGGCATTGACGATCGCCTCACTGTCGGCATCGAGCGCCGACGTGGCCTCATCCAGAATGAGGATCGGCGGGTTGACGAGCAGCGCGCGCGCGATCGCGAGCCGCTGGCGCTGACCGCCGGACAGGTTGGGCGAGCCTTCGAAGATGTAGGTCTCGTAACCGCGCGGCAGCTTGTCGATGAACTCCTCCGCGCCGGCCAGGCGGGCCGCGCGCACGATCTCGTCGAAGGTCGCGTCAGGCTTGGCGGCCGAGATGTTCTCGCGGATGGTGCCCGAGAACAGGAAGTTCTCCTGCAGCACCACGCCGACATTGCGCCGGAGATGATCGACGTCGTACTCGCGCACGTCGATGCCGTCGATCTTGATCAGCCCGCCGTAGTCCGAATGCAACCGCTGTAGCAGGCGGGTGATCGTGGTCTTGCCGGAGCCGCTCTTGCCCATGACGCCGAGCGTGCCGCCGACCGGGATCTCGAAGGAGAGATTGTCCAGCGCCGGCGATACGGCGCCCTTGTACTTGAAGGTGACGCCGGAAAATTCGACGCGGCCTTCCAGCGGCGCGCGGACGCCGTGGCCGGAACGGCCCTCTTCAGCGGGCTGATTGACCAGATTGCCGACGATGCCGACCGCGGAGCGGGCTTCGTCATACTGGTTGATCAATTGTGCCATCTGCATCAGCGGCGCGGCAACCCGCTGCGCCAGCAGCAGGAACGCGAACAATGCGCCGACGAAGAGCGGATCGTCGGTCGTGATCGCGAGATAAACGCCCAACGCATAGGGCGCGGTGACCGCCAGCCGCTCCAGCGGCCGCACCACGGCCTGAATGATGGTGCCGGCCATGCCTTCAGCGACACGTGCCTTGGCGACGCGCGCGACGTAGACATCCCACATGTGCTTCTGGCGGGCATCGAGAGCCAGCGACTTGATCGTCCGGATGCCGTTGAGGGTCTGGACCATGAAAGCGCCGAGAACGCCTTCAGCTGCCAGCACCGCATGCGACCGCTTGCGATACACAGGCAGCATCGCCACAAGCCAGACCGCGATCAGCCCAACGAACGCCAGAACGGCAAACGTCATGATCGGGCTGAAGAAAAACATGACCGGGAGGAAAAAGATCAGGGTCGTGGAGTCGAGGATGGTGCCGAACAGCTGCCCCATCAGGAAGGTCCGGATGCGGAAGATCTCACGCATGTCACGCGCGACCATGCCCACCTGGTTGCGCTCGAAGAAGTCGATGGGAAGGTTGAGCACCTTGTCGAACATGTAAGTCGACAGCTTGACGTCGAGCCGCGCCGTCAGCTGGTGCACGAGAAACTGACGCAGGAATGCGAAGGCACACTCGAAGGCGATCAGCACGAGCATCGCGACGCAAAGGACGCTAAAGGTGCTGAAGGCCTTGTAATAGAGCACCTTTTCCGACAACAGGCGATAGAACATGATCGGCGCGAGACCCATCATGCCGAGGATGAGCGCAGCAATGGTGACGTCACGCACGATCCGCCGTTCACGGAAGATCAGCGCCGTGATCAGCCCCAGGCTGAACGGCTGAGTCTCGTCGGAAATCTCGTAGTCGCGCTTCACCAGGACGACGTCGCCGGTCCACACGTCTTCGAGACGGAGCCGATCGATCACCAGCAGCGTGTCGTCTTCGACGTTGGGATCGCGCAGCACGACGCGCGGGTTGTTCTCGTCGCCCTCGAGGCGCAACAGCACCATGCTGCTGGCGTCCTTCAGCCTGACGATCGCCGGCAGGGCCTTCTTGAGATGGCTGAGGCCGTCCCAATCGAGATGCACGAGCTTGGCGGTCATCCCGGAATTGTTAGCGGATTTGACGATCTCCGCCGTCGTGACCTCGGCACCCGACAACACGTTGTCGTGGATCAGCTGCGACACGGTCAGATGCAGGCCGTGCTGGCGCGCTACGATCACGAGTGCGGCGAGCCCGGTCGGCGCGGCGCCGTCCTGGGCCGCATCGAAGCTCGAAGGGGAGAAGGATGCCGGCTGCGAGACAATGGCGGAAGACGAGGACATCGCTGGGATGCTCCTGAGCAATATGTCGTTCGCAGCGATCACCGATCCACTGCGCCAAACAAGCTATAACATTCCATACCATACCGCATAACAACGGAGAAAGCCAACGCCCGGCCGGCGCTCATCGCGCGCGGCGCGCGGCTGGTTCGAACATGTGATTAATGTGAGCGGCCGCCACGGGCGGACGTTCGGCTCAGGCCGCCTCGCGCATGTCAAAGCCGATTCGCGCCAGCGAATCCTCTATCTCGGCAACATCCGCATCGGGCATGAACGCCAGCGCGCAGATCTCGAAATTCTCGCGCCGGACGTTGATGGTCGGAAATCCCGCCGTCATCAGCAGGTTGCCCAGGCGCTCGGCCGTAAATCCGGTGCGATGGGCCATGTAATAATGGCCATCTTCGATGGCCCGCGTGTGGCCATAGAGCATGTCCAGCGGGCGGATCGGGCCGGCCGGCGAGTTGTAGGCAACAGCCGAAATGCCGTGATCGAGGATATGCTGGGCGACAGCCTCGATATCGGGGCTCATGACCAGCGCAAACCCGTCGGCCCTGAGGACCCGGTGCATCTGGCGCAGCGTCGGAAAGACTTCATGCGCATAGAGATGCTCCAGAACGTGGGACGACCACACGGCGTCGAACGACTGAGCAGCGAATGATGCATCGAGCTCCGTGATCGAGCCGACGACGTCGGGCTTGACCTCGGGATCGATGTCCAGCCGCACCTCCTCCCAGTGCCTCTCGGCGATGAGGCGGGCGATGCGGCGAGCCGGTCCAGGTCCGGACCCGGCGTTCAGCATGCGCTTGAGCGAAGACGGCAAGGAATGATCCCAACTCATTCGGTTGATGAAGCGGCGCCGCAGGAAACGCCCGCCGGCAGGCAGCCACGCTATCAGTTCGGGAATGCCCCGGCCAGATTCGGATCCCGATATCACCGGACAGCGTAAATCCGCCAGTTGCATGGCCGGCAAAAGAAAAACCCCGCCGAGGCGGGGTTCTTCATCGCGATCCGTAATAAAATCAGGTGAGCTTGACCACCTGGTCGGTGAAGTAGAGTTCCGACACGCCGGAGAGATGGATCTGCTGACCGTTGTTGAACACCAGATTGTAGCTGCCGGAGCCGGAGTCGTAGGTAAGCGACTGGACATCCGAGAACGCACGGTCCTTGAAGCCGGCGATATCGGTACCGCCGCCGCCGACGATCGTGTCGTTGCCGATCTTGGTTTCGACATGGAAGGTATCGTCGCCCGCGCCGCCCTGCAGCGTCGAGTTGGCTCCGGTGCCGCCATAGACCCAGAACTCGTTGTGCGAGCCCGCGGCGCCGGTATCCGAGAAGTAGTCGCCCTGCTGGCCGATGATGGTGTCGTTGCCCGAACCGCCCGTGAGCGTGTCGGTGCCCGGCGCGCCGCCCGAGCCCGAATCGTACAGATAGCTGTTGCCGGTGCCGGCCTGGAGCAGCTGATGCGAGCCGGTGCCGGCGAACAGATAGTTGCTGCCGGAGCCGCCGTACAGCGTGTCGTTGCCGCCACCGCCATAGAGGCTGTCGGCACCCGCTCCGCCCTGGAGGATGTTGACCTCGCTGGAATGCGTGCTGCCCGACCCGAGCACGTTCCAGCCACCGCTGCCGCTGCCGGAAATGAGCAGCGAGTTGGCGCCGCCGTGAAGTTCGTCATGGCCCGAACCACCGATCAGCGTGTCGGAGCCGTAGCCCCACAGCGTATCGTTGCCGGTGCCTGCCACCAGGGTGCTGGTGCCGGACGACACGTCGCGCAGCGTGTTGTTGCCCGAGCCGCCGGACTCGAGCAACTGATGCGCGCCGGTGCCGGCCTGCAGGAAGTTGTCACCCGCGCCGCCGACCAGCGTGTCCGAGCCGCTGCCGCCATAGATGCTGTCGTTGCCGTCACCGCCGTAGAGATAGCCGTTGCCGGCACCGCCGCCGATCACGTCAGCGCCCGACCCACCATAGACGGTGTCGTTGCCGCTATCGAACAGATTGACGCTGTCATTGCCGGATCCCATGGCAATGAAGATGCCGTTATGCGCGTTCTGCGAGTCGGTCACGAAGAGCTGGTTGCCACCAGCGTCATCCATGACGATCGCCTTCAAGGTCGAGTCGGTCTGGACCGTTGTCGAGTTCGTAACTTCGAGGACCTGAACGATGGGCGGAACGCCACCGCCGGAGTATGCACCGCTCTCGACCCACGCCTTCTTGCCGTCCTCGGAGCCGGAGGTGTAGACGCCCGACGATTCGAGCGATGAGATCAGCGCGGCCTGAACGCTCGGATCAAAATGGCCGGACGCCGTGAGATCGGAGTTCAGCTCCGTCTTCGTCAAATATGAAACGGTCATGCCAGGACCCCAATGTTAAAATCCACACAAAAGCTCAAACACACGACAGATTGGCTGCGCAGATTCATCAGATGAAATCGCATCGACAACGGTCGCCCCTCGGGACGCGCCCAATAAATCGGCGCGATCCTACTTGGTTTGTTAAGTAAACGTTAAACGAGCACACCGAGGAGTCAAGTCTGATGTTTCATGAAATGGCAACTAAAACAGCGAAAATAGTGGGGTGCATCATACTTCGGTTAAGTGGATTTTGATCCTTGCCTTGCCGAACAGCAGTACTGATTGGTGGAACTTGTCCCATGACTCCTCAGTCTCCCAACGAAATCACGGGAAGTTTCCAAGTCTTCACCGTTAATACTTTGGGCAACGAAACGTCTGTCTGTGTATAGCTGAACATTTCTTAAGTTGCTGCACCGCAATGTACTTGCAACTACCTGCCGTGAAACTGATCAAACTTATCTGATAACGTGTAATCTTGAGATCGATGGCAACGATAATCACGGTAGCCCAGCGCAAAGGCGGGGTCGGCAAGACGACGATGGCAATCTGCGTGGCCGCGGAGTTCGGGCGCCGCGGCTACGATGTCGCGCTGGTCGACGTCGATCCGCAACGCTCCGCCTGTCATTGGGCAGAACCCGGAAATCTCGAGATTCCAGTCTACGAATTGGGCCTCGAGGAAACGCCTGTCGCGGCCTGGGCGCGGGAAGTTCGACAGATCAAGGCCAATCTCCTCGTGCTGGATACGGCTCCGACCGAGCGGGAAATGGGCGCGACCATCGCGCTGGCTGACCTGATTCTCGTGCCGTGCACCGCCTCCGGCCTGGACATCGAAGCCACCGCGCACACGATGACGATCATCAATGCCGTCCGTCGCCGCCGCTCGAAGCCGGTCAAGGTCCTGCTGGTGCCGAATCGAATTGACCGCCGTACGCTGGAAGGCCGGCAACTGGTCGACGAGCTCCGGCAGTTCAAGGAGCCGCTCGCGCCGTCGGTGGCCAGCCGGTCAGCCTTCGTACGCGCCTTTTCGGTCGGCCAGTCGGTCGCGAGCTATGCCCCGGGCCAGGCCGCGGACCACGACATCCGCGCCCTGGCCGACGTCATCGAAAAGGTCTTGCCGAAGCGCAAGTGATGGCCCGCAGCGCCGTCAGAACTTCTCCACGAACTGGAATCTGAAGTCCTTCTGCGACGGCATCGTGCCCAGGATGGCCTCCTTGCGCCCGTAGCCAGGCACCTCCATCGCCACGCACCCCGTCGCCAGCAGATAGCAGACCTGGAGCCTGATCGCGTTCGGGCATCCGTTCTCGGCGTTCACGACATGATCGAACAGCTTCGGATTGGTGACGAAGGGCCGCGCAGATCCGCTCACCGCCATACACGGCTTCCCTGAGAAGTCCTTGTGCCGCTGCGATTCGGTCGCCGTACCCGTCACGGGGATCTCCGGCGTCATGCGCGGCTGATAGGTTCCGCCGACCTGAGGACGCCCGGCGAAGCCAGCAGCGGTCGAGTTCGGGGAGGTCTGCGCCGCGACGGGCCAGGACGTCGCCACGGCCCCCGCCCCTCCCAGCACGGCGCCAATCATCGTGATCCGTAGAAACAAGCTCATCGGGTCGCCTCGCCGCCGGTCGCGTGAGCTCCCTGCGCCGTAATTGTTCGGCAGGGAGGGTCGTTCGGGTTGTTTATGGTCAACAACTGGTTAATATAGCAAATGTTAATATCTCGCTCATTTGTTAGGGACGGGTTTAAGCGGAATGCTGCACTCGCCACGACATGCCCCGGTCAAAGCACGCGGGTCGGCGCCCGAGCGAGCCGCGACGGCCTTCGAGCAGACGAATTTCGATCGGGCCGATTTTGATCATGTGACGGAATTGCGGCCATCGCCCGCGCCGCGACCGCGACCTGACCGGTCTCATTCGGGCGCCGATGCGCCACGTCGCAGCCGTCTGTCGCGCAGCGCCACGTCGGCGGGAAAGTTCATTGCGCTCGAATTCGGAACGGTCTCCACCGTCGCCTATCTGACGAGCTTGCTCTATCACCGTCTCGTCGTGCCCGAGCTGCCCATCGCGACCGAATATACCAGCGCCTCCGTGTTGCTGGCCGCGCTGTATTGCGGCGCCGCGCTCGGTCTGCGCGACTTCACCCACCTGCAGAACTTCCGGCATCAGCGGCTGCTGTGGAACGCGATCCGGGCCACCATTCTGGCGTTCGCCTTTCTCGTGTCCGGGATGTTTCTGCTGAAGATCTCCGACGAGTATTCGCGCGGTGCGCTGGTCGTGCAGTTCATGACCGTGTGCCTCGCGGCCCTGGCCCTGCGCGGCGTGCTGATCTCGCGGCAGCAGCGGGCGCTGCATCGGGGCGAGCTTGCGCTTCGCCGCGCATTCATCATCGGGGACCTGCGACAATCCCACGGACTGTCGCAACGGCTTCGCGACAACGGCATCATCACCGTGGCCCAGTTCACGCTGACGCAATTCGAGCGCCCCGATGGCGCGCGCGCGCTGGTCGATGCCTGCCGCACGGCCGGGGCCGACGACATCTTCGTCCTGCCGACGGCCGAGCAGATCGGGCGCATGCCGAGCTTCATCGATCATCTGTCGCAGCTGCCGGTCGCGGTCCATGTCATGGTGCCCGGGCTGGACGGGCTGTTGTCGGCGTCCGAGGTCGTGGAATTCGGCGATGTCGCCGCGGTGCAGGTCCAGGGCCGCCCGCTGTCGGCGGTGGACGAGGCCCTGAAGCGCGGCTTCGACATCATCGCGTCGGTGCTATTGCTGGTGGCGCTGTCGCCGTTGATGCTGGCCGTCGCAGCGCTCATCAAATTGACCGACCGGGGGCCGGTGCTGTTCCGGCAGGTCCGGCATGGCTTCAACAATCAGGCGATCACGGTGCTCAAATTCCGCACCATGCGCTGCAGTCCCGCCGCGGAGGATTTTCGTCAGGCCACACGCCACGACCCGCGCATCACGTGGATCGGCGGCTGGCTCAGGGCCGCGAGCATCGACGAGCTGCCCCAGCTCGTCAACGTCCTGCGCGGCGAGATGTCGATCGTGGGCCCGCGCCCCCACGCGCTGGCTCACAACAGGATGTTCGAGGAACGCATCCCGCCGCTGTCCCGGCGGCACAACATGAAGCCCGGCATCACCGGCTGGGCCCAGGTCAACCTGCTGCGCGGCGAAACCGACACGCTGGAGAAGATGCAGCGGCGGATCGACTATGATCTGTTCTACATCGATCACTGGTCGTTCCTGTTCGACCTGAAGATCATCGTATTGACGGCGATGCTGTTCCTCTCGGTGAAGAACTACCGCCAGAGCTTCTGAGGGCGGAGCCATCCAGCGATCGCCGATCCCCTCTTCTCAGGCGGCCTTCACGGCGACCGCGATCAGGTTCTGGCTGTAGATGCCATCGGCCGTCTCGCCGGTCTCGACCGCGATGATCAGCCGCAGCAGAGACCGGATTCCCTTCCAGAGCAGGAGGCGGATCACGCTCTTCAGCCCGTGCGGGATCGGCGCGTCCTCGACGCAGCCGACGTCGGCGAATCCGGCCGCGCGCAGGACGGCACCGAGCGACTGACGCGTGAACGCGAGCTCGTGCGTGAAATCGCCGTACCTGATGCGGCCGAAGAACGGCGACTCGCCGTTGGGCGCATGGATGATCCAGCGCCCGCCGGGCTTGAGCACGCGCAGCACCTCGCGCGTCAGACGCAGCAGGTCCTGCTTCGTCAGATGCTCGATCACGTCGTAGGTCACCAGGGCGTCGACAGTGCCATCGCCCGTTCGCGCCAGCTCTCCGAACAGGTCCCCCTGGCGAACGCCGGGGATACCGAGGCGATGCGCGATGGCGACCTGTTCTGCAGAGCCGTCGACGCCCTGCAGGCGGCGATAGCCCTCGCGTTGCGCAGCCAGCAGCAGGACACCGTTGCCGCAGCCGAGATCGAGGATCTCGGCGTCCCGGTCTGCGGGAAAGAACCGCCGCACCAGATCGCGCATGATCGGCATGCGCGGCGCCAGATCGGCCTGCTCCGTCGGCGCCGGACCGAAGCCGCCCGACGAGACGTAGCGCTGATACATGAACTGGTTGGGATCCTGGTCCGGAGCAGGGGGCGGAGCCGGCGAATTCATGGGCTTCATCCTTCGACCTGCGCCAGCGGCCCGATCCCGGCCGATGTGCTCAATCCGGGAAACAGAGACCGCAGCACGGGGCTACGCATGATCGCCTCGGCGAGCCGCGACGCGTTGTCGTAGCCGGACGACTGGGCGCGCATCCATCCGGACTTCGCGATCCGCACCCGGCGCGGCTCGTCGTCCAGCAGCAGCGCAGCCTTGCTGGCGAGGTCGTCGACGCCATGGAAGAACACCGCCTCGTGCTCGTCGCGGAAGCTCTGTTCGAGGCGCGAGGCGCGCTCGGCCAGCAACAGCCCGCCACAGGCCGTGATCTCGAAGGCCCGATGCGACAGCTCCTCCCAATTGTCCTTGGTGATGAAGGAGATGCTGATGCGGGAGGCGCAGATGGTCTGGCGATAGGCGTCGTCCCAGGCGCCGTCCGCGATGACACGGAACAGC